>JAEEYO010000057.1 GCA_016288205.1 Treponema sp.
AAAATAACCGGCCAGATGAAAAACGAAAATGATGAGCTTTTTTCACTGCTGGAAAAAGACAAGGCTCAAATTATAATCACAACAATTAACCGCTCGGACGAACGCTTTTTTGAAACAGAGTTTTTTGAAGAACATCTCAAAGTATTGCTTCCAAAAAGCCACAGCCTGGCCAAGCGTAAATCTGTAAAACTCAAAGAGCTTGCAGGCGAAACCTTCATAATGCTTTCAGAACTTGGATTCTGGTCCAATGCGGTTAAGCATTCAATTCCCGATGCAAAGTTTATTGAGCAAGATGACATTACAGACCTGAGGGATATAATTGCACATTCAACACTTCCAGCATTCGCAACGGATTACACCGAACAGGCAGACCATCTTCCTGCCTTAAAAAAAACAAGCCGTGTAGCCGTTCCAATTGAAGACGAGGAAGTGAATGTTAAGTTTTATGCCGTGTGCAGGGTTGAAATGATGAAGCAGCTGAAAAACGGGATGGAATTTGGGTAAGAATCAGGTAGTCTAATTTTATTTCATTACTTCTTTTTTTTTGCTTCTGACAAAGCACTGTATAAAATCCAGCTTTATGGTAAAATGCCCTCAGAGGTAGTATTAAAATTCTTGACCTGATTAAAGGGATTAAAACATATCCGAGTTTCAATACACTTTTCTTGTGCAAATACACGATTGAGAAAACAAGAGGAATCTGCTATTATTATTGTCACAATCAAAATTTCAAGATAAGAGGTCTTAAACATGATTCTTTACCACGGCAGCAACATTATCGTAGAATCTCCCAAATTGTTGAAAGCTCAACGTTCCCTAGATTTCGGCAGAGGATTTTACACGACAAGTGATTTTGATCAGGCAAAAAAAGTATGAAGAGGATATAGAAAATTTGCTGAAAACCGGCAAACATCTGTGGTAAAATACCCTTTATGATAGAAAACGAATTACGGAGGATCCCATGTCAAATTTCGATATCGTGACGAAACTATATTCAATTCCAGGAATCGTGGTCGGACTTACCCTGCACGAGTGCTGCCATGCCCTTGCCTCATACAAGCTCGGGGATGAGACCGCAAAAAGCGAGGGACGACTCACGCTGAATCCATTGAAGCACATCGACCCGTTCGGCTTCATCTTCATTCTTTTCGCGGGATTCGGATGGGCAAAACCGGTGTCGTTCAGGGAGGAGAACCTCAAAAGACCGAGGCTCTACAAGGCACTCATAGCCGCGGCAGGTCCGTTCTCAAATCTGCTTCTGGGACTGTTTCTGCTGATTGGACTAAAGCTCGCTCTTCCATTATTCGTCAGGACGCTCCCCGAAACGGCATGCGCCATAATCATAAATCTTCTTCTCTACGCAGGAATAATCAATCTGGGACTTTTCGCATTCAACATGCTCCCCCTGCCACCACTGGACGGAAGCCACATTTTTCTTGCGGGACTGCATCTTAAAAAGGAGACGGAGGCAAAAATCTTCCGCTACGGCACGCTGGTCCTCTTCGCAATCATAATCATAGAGAACGCGCTGAACATTGACATCATACCAATCGGCAAATTCACCGACTGGGTTTTCGGCCTAATCTTTAAATACTAGAGGATCATGCAGAAATGAATCCAGCATGCCCCCCAGCTTTCCACTTTCCGTTTTCAACTTTCCACTTACTCAAGTCTGAGTCTTGCGGCTTTTGCGTGTGCGGCAAGTCCCTCGGCATCACCAAGATAACCTGCGGACTCTGCTGATTTTATGGCACCGCTTTCCCCGGATTTTATCCTGAGCGTTGTCACTGTCTTAAGGAACATGCGGACCGAAAGTCCTCCGGTAAACCTCGCGCTTCCTGACGTGGGCAAGGTGTGGTTCAGTCCCGCGGCATAATCACCAAAGACCTCAGCCGCCTCGTGTCCAATGAAAAGGGATCCGTAATTGCGTGCAACGGACGCGACTCTTTCTCTCTCGGCACCGTCTTTCATCGCAAGCTCAAGGTGCTCCGGGGCCTTTTTGTTCGCAATCTCCACGGCCTCATCCAGGCTCTCCGTGATGATGATGCGTCCGAAGTTTTTGACGCTCTGTTCAGCAATCTGCTTCGTGGGCAAAGTCTCAAGCTGTCTCTCAATCTCCTCGGCGACCTTCCTGGCAAAATCAGCGTCGGGAGTTGCCATTACGGGCTGCGCCACAACATCGTGCTCGGCCTGTGCCAAAAGATCCGCCGCTACCCACTCAGGACTTCCGCTTCCGTCGGAGATGATGAAAACCTCCGTGGGTCCCGCAATCATGTCGATTCCGCAGGTTCCGTAAACAAGCCTCTTCGCCTCAGCCACATATTTATTTCCGGGTCCGACAATCACGTCAGCGCGCGGGATGCTCTCAGTACCGAATGCGAGAGCCGCAATGGCCTGACTTCCTCCACAAGCGAACGCCCTGTTCACGCCGCAGATATATGCCGCAGCCATTATGTTCTCATCAGCATAGGGTTTTCCGCCTACGAATGACTTGCCCGGTATTCCGCTTCCATTTTTTGAGGCCGCTTCCCTGTCATCAGGATGCACGCGTGGTGGAGTACAAAGGACAATCTCCTTGACCCCAGCAGCCACTGCCGGACTCACAGTCATAACGACCGTGCTTACCAAGGGGAAACGTCCTGCGGGAACATACACACCGGCTCTTTCAACCGCAATGTTTTTCTGCCCCGTAAACACACCGCTCTCAAGCTCAACCTCAAAGTCATCGAAGGATTCCCTCTGTTTTTTCGCAAAACGCAGCGCGAGGTCCCTGGAATAGCAAAGCGACTTGTAAAGATTGGGATTTTCCCTCTCCATTTTCTCAGCGGCGGCCTTGAGGGTCTCCATGGGGATTTCAAAAACCGAAGGATCGGCGACATCATAACGCGAAGTGTAATCGTGGAGCGCGGCATCTTTTTTGTCCCGGACTTCCGCAAGAACCGTCTTTACAGTCTCAATGCTCTCGCCAAAATCCCTGCCGTTAAAAAATGAGTCTTCCACTTCACATGATTTTTGAATCCTAATCATCTTTGCAAACCGCCTATTCATAAGTTTATCACAGCTCAAACTGCACGCTCCGATTGTAGCATTTTTTTCAACAAGTGGCAATTAGCGGGAAAGTGTAAAAACTCATGGCGAAATGAGCAGAACGCCGTTCCTCCATTGCCAAAATCCCATAAAAAATATATACTAAACTACTGACATATTTGTGACATATATATAGAAGACTTATGGGGGATTTTATGGACAGTTCGGAGGAAATCCTGAACCTGCTCAGGGACAACGCACGCATTTCCGTGGAGGACATCTCGGCCATGACGAAAAAATCTGAGGCTGAGGTCAAGGCAATCATACAGAAGCTTGAGAACGACGGCATAATCATGAAATACGCCGCAATCATCAATCCGGAGAAGGACATCAACTCAAAGGCGAAGGTCCGCGCGGAGATTGAGATTCAGGTTGCGCCGGAGAGGGAGCACGGATTTGACGGAATCGCAGACAGAATCTACCGTTTCCCCCAAGTGAAGTCGCTTTATCTGATGAGCGGAGGATATGACCTCAAGGTGGTGATTGAGGGAGACACACTGCAGGACGTGGCGCTTTTCGTGGCAAGGAAGCTCTCCACGCTCGAAGGAGTCCGCTCCACAAAGACACATTTCCTTCTGAAGACCTACAAGGAAAACGACATCATCTACGTTGAGAAATCCACCGACCGCCGCGAAGGAGTCATAGCATAATGAACACGAGAGAAGACAGATTCAGCCGCTCCATGTTGGAGACACCGCCCAGCGGCATACGCAAGTTTTTTGAGATGCTCATCGGACATGATGACGTAATCAGCCTTTCAGTCGGTGAGCCTGACTTCCCGACCCCTTGGCTTATGCGCGAGGAGGCTTTTTATCACCTTGAGCAGGGACACACAAGTTACACAAGCAACTGGGGACTTCTTGAGCTGCGTGAGGAAATCGCGAAGTATATGGAAGGACAGGGCATGTACTACAACCCCGCGAAGGAGATTCTTGTCACCGTGGGAGCGTCAGAGGGTGTTGACGCGGTTCTCCGTGCCATTTTGAATCCGGGGGATGAGCTGATTGTGTGCGAGCCCTGCTACGTGAACTATGTGCCGCTTGCCCATCTGACAGGCGCGAAAATCGTGCGTCTTGACACGAGCGTAAACGGATTCTATCCCACGGCCGAGCAGTTCCAGAAATTAATCACGCCCAGGACCAAGGCAATCATGTTCTGCTCACCGAGTAACCCGACCGGCACAATGGTTCCTAAGGACGAGCTTTCGAAGATTGCGGAGATTGCGAGAAAAAATCAGATCTGGTGCATTGCGGACGAAATCTACTGCGAGCTGGTCTATGACGACAACAAGCACACCTCAATCGGATCCTTCCCCGGCATGAAGGACTACACAATCATCCTGAACGGATTCAGCAAAAGCTTCGCCATGACAGGATGGAGAATCGGCTGGATTGCGGCCCCTGAGGATTTGATGTCACAGATTGTCAAGCTCCACCAGTACAACACCATCTGCGCCCCGATCATGAGCCAGTACGCGGCCCTTGAGGGACTTAAGAACGGATGGAGCGAAGTCGAGAAGATGCGCGTGTCCTATCAGCAGAGACGCAACCTCATGTACAAGGCGTTTTTGGACATGGGACTTTCCGTGCCAGAGCCGACCGGTGCTTTCTATATGTTCCCCGACATCAGCGTGACGGGACTCTCATCAGAAGATTTCGCCACCGAGCTTTTCCAAAAACACAATGTCGCCGTGGTTCCCGGAACCGCATTCGGAGACGCAGGAGCAGGACACATTCGATGCTGCTACGCAACAGCAATTGACAAAATAAAAATCGCATTGGACAAGATTGCCGAGCTGGTGGAAGAGCACAGGAAATAGAAGATTTCAAAAACGAGGGATTTTATGAATAAAGACAACGAGATACCCATTTGCTTTGCGACCGATGACAATTATGTGCCATTCCTTGCCGTAGCAATAGCGTCATTATTGGACAATGCCTCGAAGGACAATTTCTACAGGATCTATGTTCTCACCTCGCACCTAAGCCAGGAGAACATGGACAGCATCCTGAAAATGGCGACAGAAAATTCCTCCATTGAATTTATCCAGCTCTCAAAGGAGCTCGACAAAGTTCAGAACATGTTCCACCTCAGGGACTATTACTCAAAGGAGACGTATTACCGGATTTTCATTCCGAATCTCTTTCCCCAGTACAGGAAGGTCCTTTACCTTGACTGCGACATTACGGTTCTGGCGGATGTCAGCGAGCTTTACAACACTTCCATCCACGGATATTATGTTGCGGCGGCGACCGAGGAGGTAATGCAGACTTACGAAGTGTTCGGAAATTATGTGGAGCAGGCGGACGGAATCAACCGCAAGGAATACTTCAACGCGGGAATACTTCTCATCAACTGCCGCAGATGGAGGAACAAGCTGATTGCCGAGAGATTCGTCGATCTGCTCAACCGCTACAAATTCCGTGTGGTACAGGACGAGGACTATCTCAACGTGCTCTGCAAGAACAACGTGAAGCGCATTTCCCTCGGATGGAACAAGACATCATACAAGAACGATGATTTTGACGACAAGGACCTGAAGATCATCCACTGGAAGATAAACTGGCGGCCGTGGAAATACAAGGGAATTCTTTACGAGGAGCATTTCTGGAAATACGCGAAGATGACGGACTTCTACGACAGGCTCATCCAGATGCGGGACTCTCGCACGGAGGAGGACAAAAAGAAGGATGACCTGCTCATGGAGAATCTTTGCAGGATGGCGCAGGAGGACGCTGACGATCCACAGAATTATTTCAGGACGGGCGGCAAGAGCGGGCTCTTCGGGCACATTTTCTCCACTCTGATTAAGATAATAAAATTCAGGAAAGTCATAAACGCAAGCATTTTCAGGAGAAAGCGATGATAGAAAAAGACAAGGGAAGGCTAGAGGTCCTTGCGCGCATAGAGGAATATGAGAAGAAGGGATGGTTCACGAAGGATGTGGAAGAGGATCCCCCGACAATTCCCCTCACACCGGACAAGGTTGATTATCTGAACAAAAAGCTCAGCAACAAGATCGCGTCTTTTTTCGTGAACCGTGGTGCAAGGCGTTTCATAAACAATCTGGTGCGCGACGGCAAAATGATAATCAAGGAAATCAAGGGCATAGAGAATTATCTGAAGCTCCAGGACTCAGGCCTCATAATCACGTGCAACCATTTTAATCCCTTCGACAGCTTTGCGATTCACTACGCGCTTTTTCCATACATGTACAACGGAAACGGAAAGGTGCTCTATAAGGTCATCCGCGAGGGAAACTACACGAACTTCCCCGGTCTCTACGGATTCTTTTTCCGCCACTGCAACACACTGCCCCTGAGCGCGAATTTCGCCACGATGAAAAAATTCCTTGACGCAGTGAAAGTGCTTCTCGGACGCGGTGAAAAAATCCTCATCTATGCCGAGCAGGGAATGTGGTGGAACTACAGGAAGCCACGTCCACTCACATCAGGCGCATTTAAATTCGCTGCCGAAAGCAATGTGCCAGTACTTCCCATTTTCATCACGATGAATGATTCCGACAAGATTGGCGACGACGGATTTCCCATCCAGGAATACACGCTTCATTTTCTTCCCGCAATCTACCCGGACAAGGACAAGAGCGTAAAGGAGAACACAAACATGCTCAGGGACAAGAACTACGCCGCATGGAAGGAAGTGTACGAAAGCGTATACGGCATCCCGCTCAGCTATTCCTGCGACGCCAACTGACGACGGCTTTTTGATTTTGGAGGTCACATGCTTCTTTACATTCTGACAATCGGCATCGCGATGGTTCTTATCTTCTGCGGAAATTACTTCTGGTTTCCAGTTGACATGTCGCTGCTCAAAATCTCAATCCTTACGGTAATCCAGCCCTTTCTGATGGTCGCTTGGGACGGAATTTTCGCCGCGTTTATCCGTCATGTCCTGCCCGCAAAATGGTTCTCGAAGGAGCTGAGGATAAACCAAGTGAGCAAGGCTGAGTGCAAGTTTTATGAGATGCTCGGAATAAAATACTGGAAGGATCATGTCCTTGAGCTCGGCATGTTCACCAGTTTCAGCAAGAAAAAAGTCCAGGACCCGAACGACCCGGCATACGTCGAGCGATTCATCCTTGAGTGCAATTACGGCGTCGCAGTCCACTTCTGGAATCTGATTCTGGCTTTCCCGCTGGTGTTCTTTTTCCCGCGTCCAATCGGTGTCCGCTTCGTCCTGCCCGCCGCAATCACCAACGCAATACTGAGCGTGCTTCCCCTGATGATTCTGCGCTACAACATTCCGCGTCTTGAGAGACTGCTCGTCATTCTGAAGAAAAAGCAGGCCGCCCGGGCTCAATAGATATGGCGCAAATGCTACAGCAAATGCCGCAGACCTCTTCCAAAAATTCCTCGTTTGTTGTATAATATGAAATCATATTTTTAAATTTGAACAAGAGGCAAACTTATGGCTATGGTAATTTTGACATTGAACTGCGGATCTTCTTCCGCTAAGTATCAGGTATATGACTGGGACGCAAAGGAAGTCCTTGCGAACGGTGTGGTCGAGAGAATCGGAATCGAGGGATCAGGAATCACACACAAGGCAAAGGGAAACAAGACTGAGATCAAGAGCCCCTGCCCCACTCACAAGGAAGCTATCGAGCTGATTCTGAAGACAATCACCGACAAGGAAGTTGGAGTAATTGAGGATATGTCCGTAATCAAATCTGTGGGACACCGCGTGCTTCACGGAGGAGACAAGTTCACGAAGAGCGTCGTGATTACCCCCGAGGTTCTTGAGACATTCCGCTCAGTACAGGATTTGGGACCGCTCCACAATCCCGCGAACATCATGGGAATTGAGGCCGCCCAGAAAGTCATGCCGAACGTGCCACAGTGCGCGATCATGGACACAGCCTGGCACCAGACCATGCCGGAGTCTTCCTTTATGTATGCGATCCCACGCGAATGGTACACAAAGTATGCCGCCCGCCGCTACGGATTCCACGGAACAAGCTTCCTTTATACTGCAAAACGCGCATCAGTCCTTCTTCACAAAAAGCCAGAGGACACAAATGTGATTATCTGCCACATCGGTAACGGAGCTTCTGTCTGTGCAGTCAAGAACGGAAAGTGCTACGACACGTCCATGGGAATCACTCCGCTTGAAGGTTTGGTCATGGGTACTCGCTCAGGAGATTTGGATCCGGCCCTCCCATTCTACATCATGCGTAAGACCGGAATGAGTGCCGCAGAAATGGACACTGCATTGAACAAAAAATGCGGACTTCTTGGAATCACAGAGAAATATTCTGACCGCCGCGACATTGAAGTAGCTGCCGCTGAGGGTGACAAGCTTGCACGTCTTTCAATCGACATGGAAGTACAGAGGCTAAGAAAATACATTGGAGCGTTCATGGCGGAAATCGGTCCGGTGGATGCAATCATCTTTACGGCAGGTGTCGGAGAAAGATCCCCGATTATCCGCGGTGCCTCACTCAAGGGACTTGATTTCATGGGCGTAAAGATTGACATGCAGAAAAATGAGTGGAGCTTTACCGGAAACGCGGAGACATGCATCTCAGCCGACGACAGCAAGGTGAAGGTTTTCGTCATCCCAACTGACGAGGAGCTCGTTATGACCGAGGATGCCTACGCATTGATGAAGGGAAATTACGACGTTCACACGAACTTCACATACAGCTTCCAGAGCAAGGACTACGTGAACAAGGCGAGGGAGGAAGGTCTGAAAAAGGACATCGCAAAGAATCCCCACCTGGCCGACGTCGTTGTTCGCCCATAAGGAAGTGGAAAGTTGAGAGTGGAAAGTGGAAAGATGTATTCCACACAGGCTCTCAGTTAATTTGATTTTTTACCGACGGATCCCGGTACTTGCTGATTTGAATTTCATGCTGTATCGGGATTCTTTTTAATAGGAGGGAGTCCATGAGGAAATCAACTAAATCAGTTTTCATCCTGATTTTTTCGGCAATCATTTCAGCAGCGTTTTTTTCATGCACATCAGGTAAAAAGCTTGTAAGCGCGAATCCCACGGTCAGCGAAAGACCTGAAATCATTGAGACAAAAAAAGGAAAAATCCGCGGAGTGTATGCGCCATCGCTGAAAAGAGGAGACCCGCTCGTGGAACTTTATGCAGGAATTCCATTTGCAAAGCCGCCGGTCGGAGAGCTGAGATGGAAAGCACCAGTGGAAGCAGAAAGCTGGGACGGAATCCTTGAGGCGGACACATTTGCCCCGCGTGCGATGCAAAAAAAATCCACATGGCTTGAAAGCTTCATCTACAAAAATTTCATCTACCACAAGAGCAACCGTGAGGACAACGCGCCGATGAGCGAGGACTGTCTTTATCTGAACGTGTGGAAGCCAGCCGAAGCAAGCGAGAGTTCAAAGCTGCCGGTCCTCGTTTACATACACGGAGGAAGCCTCATGAGCGGTTCAAGCTATTCTGACTCCTTCGACGGAACCACATTCGCAAAAAACGGAATCGTCGTCGTAACAGTAGCATACCGCCTCGGGGTATTCGGATATTTCGCGCTTGATGAGCTTGCGGCGGAAAGTCCAGAGGGAAGCACCGGCAACTACGGACTCCTCGACCAGATTGCGGCACTGAAATGGGTGCATGAGAACATCGGATCTTTCGGCGGGGACTGCGACAACATAAGCATCGCGGGTGAGTCAGCTGGGGCATCATCGGTCGGGGCACTCTGCACAAGTCCGCTTTCAAAGGGGCTTTTCAAACGTGCCATTGCGGAAAGCTCAGGTCTCGCGGTTCCAGCTCCTCCCCACACATACAGGAGCCTTGATGACGCAAAGAAAATGGGAAGGGACATCATGGCGGAGTTCAAGGTCAGCTCGGTGGATGAGCTAAGGAAAATCCCGGCGGAAAAACTCATCAAGACAAAATTCTCAAACAGCTCGCTCACGGTGGACGGCCATGCGCTAACAGAACCGCCCTATCAGTCTTACCTGAACGGAACGAATCATGAGGAGGCTCTTCTGAACGGGTTCAACGCGAACGAGGCATATTTCTTCAATTTCTTCGGAGGCTCGGCGAAAAAGAAGAATTACAGAAGCAAAATTGAGTCCTATTTCGGCACGCACACCGATGAAGTCATTGCCGCAAGACCCGGAGAGACGAACGCACAGGCAAAGGAAAACTGGAACGAAATATGCAGCGCGGTATGGTTCGCGAACAGCCACGACTCATGGACAAAGCTGATTTCCGCACAGGGGAAGCCCGCCTACGAATACTATTTCACCAAGGAAAACGGAGGCATAGGAACCAATCACTCAGGCGAGATAATCTACTGCTACGGAAACGTCCCCGAGTCAAAATATTACGATGAGGCGGATCACAAGCTTGAAAAAATCATGGCGTCCTACTGGATGAATTTCGTAAGAACAGGAAATCCCAACGGAGAAAACCCATGGACGAAGGAAACGCTTCCGCAATGGCCCCTCGCATCCGAAACTCCCGGCAAGGTACTGGAGCTTGGAGAAAACGTGGGACTCGTGCCCGATCCATACGCGGACCTCTATCCCATAATCGATGCGACCATGAAGGAAAAATCAGCCGGACAAAGCAAGTAGGAGAATGGCAAATGAACTACGACGAAAAGACAAGACCAACGAGTGCCGGATTGAGCGATGGTGAAGTGAGCCTGTCCTGAACGTTTTTGTATGCATCCTTATGAAGCCGGGGGGAATCTTCACTTTCCTCTGACAACCCTGAATCCAATCATTGCGTGGGAGTCCGCCGGGTCGAACCAGGTTCTGTAGTATGTGAAGCAGTAAATTCTTGAGGCATAAAAACTGCCTCCACGGATTATCATGTCATTCGATTTTCCGAAAAATCCGGCGCACCATTCGAATACGTTTCCGCTCATGTCGTAAAGGCCGAGTTCGTTCGGAGATTTTGTCATAACGTCATGGCTTTTTTCTCCGCTGTTCGATCCGTACCATCCGGTTTCTTCTATTTCATTGCTTCCGCTGTAGGCACATCCGTTGCTTTTTTTTCCGCCCCTTGCAGCATATTCCCATTCAGCTTCGGTCGGGAGCCTGTAGCCGTCCGCATTTTTGTCCTGCGCCCACTCCCCGTAGATGTCATTTGTTTTGAACGTATTTTTGTTTTCCTGAGTTATCTTTTTGTAGCATGGAGTAAACCCCTCTTTTTCGCTTAGCTTGTTGCAGTATTCGATTGAGTCATAAAAACTTACTGATTCGACCGGTCTCGAGTCTCCTTTGAATCTGCTCGGATTTTTTCCGGTGACTTCCATGTATTCCTTTTGCGTCACTTCATAATTGCAGATGTAAAAACTTCCGACAGTCTCCTGATGACGCTGGTTTATCTTTTCTTCGGGATCTCCCATGCAAAACGTTCCGCCCTCAACGAAAACAAAATCAGAAGGAAAAGTTCCGCTCGCTGATTTTTCAGGAAACATCGTCATGGGAATTATTGCAAGCGCAACCGGGATAATAAAAAACTTTTTCATTATGCTTTTTCTTATTGATAAAAATCGTTCTTCCATGAAGAAAAATCATATCACAGGTGATTTTGTTTTTCAATAAGTTCCCCTGCGGACTTCATTTTTTTGCCTTGTACATTTCAGTGAATCCAAACAATGAAAATTCCACGTGGATTTGGAATCTATTTTCCCCAAAGACCCGCGAGAAAATATTTCCACGGAAGTATCTCAATTCCGTCAACCAGCCGGGGATGCTCTTCCTGACAGACCACAACGTACCGTTTGAAAATGCCTTTCCTTTAGTGATTTTACATGATATTCCACTAAACAAACATAAGTTTATCATAAAAATGCGGTGTTGGCAAGATTTTAATAGCTCCAATTTCGGATTTTACGAAACGATGTCATTCCCGCGCTCCGACGCGGGAATCTCTGGCAAAAGGGATTGCCACACGGATTTGAATCAGCAAGTTTTAAAGAAATCACGTTAGCGATTTCGAATCCGTGTGACACAAAAATAGGTACAATTATATTTCAGGTACTCATTTAATTCACAGAATCATGTGCTACCTGTTCCTGCAACATATCGAATTCTACTTTTTCAATTCTTGAGACCTTGAGTTCTTTGTTTTTGTCATAAAAACCTCGATAATAAATTGTCTCTCCCTCATCGCTTACATCTGCCAGTTTTGGATCAATCAAAACACTGCCTTCCACAATATATGCTTGCTGCCCATACACATACGGGATATAAAAGAATTTCTCTCTCAACACAGCGTCTACCAAAGCAACCGCACCGGGCACACTTTCCAAAGCCTCGTCAACGGCATCTTCTATTGTTATATTAAATTGTGTCGGGACAAATACGATTATGTGGCATACATCTGATCCATCAACACGCTTGCTGCTGCGCTGGTATTCGGACGCACGACTCCAATCGATGTTTTTTGTCGAAATAACCGTGAAGGCACCCAGTCTGGAAACACAGCTTGTACAAATTACAGCCAGCAATACGGTAAGACCCAACAACAATTTTCTTTTCATAATAACAAAACTCCTCGGATGTTTACCCTTGTCCCCAAGCGTTATATTTACTCACATGCGTGAATAAGCCAAAATTAATGATTACTTGCTTTTCTTTATAAAAAGCTCCTTTCTGTACCCATTATACACACAATATTTCGTAGAAGTCAACACAAGATTTATTAAAACACACACAAAATTGCATAAAAACCCAACATATTGTGTAAAAAACAAACTATATTCAGTTGCTAATATCACTGAATTGCTTAAAAATTCACTTATGACGATTGAAGAGCAAGAGAAACACGTATACGCGCGCCTCAGACAGGAAAGGGAGAATCTGCATTGGTCCCAGCTCGACCTGTCCTACGAGTCCGGCGTCTCTCAGAACATGATTACCTACATCGAAACCGGGAAACGCACACCGAGCCTTTCCACAGTCCTCAAGCTCTGCAATGCCATGAAAATCGATCCGTCCGTTCTCTTCCTCAAAAACGACGGCGAAAAGGAAAAAGCCAAGCAGACCGTCATCGAAATCATCCAGAAATACATGTGAGACAAAACATGAGAAGGCCAATTGTGTTTTTGCGGGACAGTGGAGAGTTTAGCTCCACAAAGATTTGTTTTTTAGCTTTTGATGTCATCATTTCTTTTCTATCTTTTTGGGGAGGGAAAACGCTTCCCTTGGGATTTTTTCTTCTGATTCCAATTTTCACAATCAGCCTGGTGGTCACAATCCATTTTGCAGAAAAATCCGCCGTGGACCAGACCTTTGAGCTGCTGATTTTCTTCTGTATTCCTGTTTTTATCTCCGGGATTGCGGGATTCTCCGTTGATTTATCCGAAACAGAGAGGACAAGGGAAAATCTTTTGAAGGCCCAGAACTATGTCGAGCAATATCATAAGCTGACCGGAACGCTTCCGAATAATGAAGACGGATATCTCCGTAAACTGGATGTTACAATCAAAGGTGAAAAAAGCTACGACAATTATCTCAAGGCTCAGGACTATATCCAGCAATATTATGATCAACATGGAACAATTCCGAACAAGGATGATCCGTATCTTAAGGAACTTAACTCTGACATCTTCGGAGAAAGCGGGTACTATGAGCTTCACGCTCACGGAGCGGTAATTAAACAGGGAGACGAGCGGGTGCGTTTATATCCACGGCCATAAACACATGCAGGCGGACTCTTTTCCCATCCTTGCCTTGAATATCGGGCGTATTTATAGTATACTTTTTTCATGTCAGATATTCTTGAAAAAATCTATGCGCCCGCACTCATGGAACGCTTTCTGCGCTATGTCAAAATCTGGTCGGAAAGCGACGGAGAGGCGGCGGACTCAAATAAAATGCCGAGCACGGACCGTCAGTGGGATATGGCGGCGGCTCTTAAATCCGAGCTTGAGGCACTTGGACTTTCCGACGTTCAGACGACGGCCTTCTGCTACACCTACGGACGGCTTGAGGCCTCAAAGGGAATGGAGGAGATTCCGAGTTTCTGTCTTCTTTCCCACATCGACACGGTGGACGAGGTCAGCGGAAAAAACGTGAACCCACTTGTGCATGAGAATTATGACGGCAAGCCAATCAAACTTCCCTACGGAAACATACTCGACCCCGAAAGCGATCCGTATCTTGCCGGATGCAAGGGAGACACAATCATCACGAGCGACGGAAACACCCTGCTCGGTGCCGATGACAAGGCCGGTGTGGCGGAGATTATGACCATGCTTGAGTATCTTGTGGTGCATCCCGAAATCAAGCACGGAGCGATCGAAGTGATTTTCTCCCCCGACGAGGAGACCGGACACGGAATGGACCACGTGCCGCTGGACCTGCTGAAATCAAAGTTCGCGTATACGGTTGACGGAGGACACATCGGGGAGCTTGAGACCGAGTGTTTCAACGCATTCAGGAGCGACGTGACTTTTACGGGAAAGGCCACGCACACAGGAAGCGCACGTCCCTCAATGGTCAACGCAGTCTGCATGGCTTCCTCTTTTGTCGCGAATCTTCCACGCCACCAGATGCCCGAGACCACCGACGGACACATGGGATTCTTCGCACCGATGCAAATTGAGGGCTCCATTGAATCCGCCACGGTAAGCCTCCTGCTCAGAGACTTCACTGAAAGCGGCATGGACGAAAGAAAGAGACTCGTCGAGGAGATTGCGTCAACTGTCGCACACAGCTTCGGAGGAAAATCCGAGGTCAAGCACACGCAGCAGTACATCAACATGAAGAGCGTCCTGGACAAGAATCCCGACGTAGTGAAAAAACTCAGCGCGGCATATCGGGCGGCGGGAATAAATCCTGTCTTTCCACCAATCAGGGGAGGAACGGACGGATCAAGACTCACCGAGATGGGCATACCCACACCGAACATTTTTACGGGCGGACACAACTTTCACTCGAGAAGTGAATGGGCAAGTTTTTCCCAGATGATTCTCGCAGTCGAGGTTCTTATAAATCTGGCGACCGGAAGTTGAGAGTGGAAAGTTGGAAGTTGAGAGTGGAAAACGGAAAGTGGAAAGCTGTGAGGTAAGATTTACACAGTATTTACCATATTATATAGAAGGAAATTGAATTATGTACGAATATCATGTTGAGGGCGGAATACCGATCAAGGGAACCATTAGGGCAAGCGGAAACAAAAATGCGGCACTCCCGTGCATTGCGGCTGTGCTTCTGACAAGGGATGATGTAATCCTCAGAAACATGCCGGAGATTGAAGACACCCACGTTATGATCCAGATTCTGCAGGCCCTCGGAGTAAAGGCTGAAAAGATTGAAGACCATGTGTGGAAATTCAACTCAAGCGGACTCAACGGAAACACGATTCCCCAGGACATGAGCAAGAAAATCCGCGCGTCCATACTTTTCGCAGGACCACTGATCGCAAGAAGCGGCAAGGCCGTGATGCTTCCTCCGGGCGGGGATGTCATCGGAAGACGAAGGCTTGACTCACACTTCCTTGCACTGACGGAACTGGGGGCGAGGGTAACGACAGACGGAAAGTTTGAGTTCACTGCGAACAAGCTTGTGGGAGCGGACATCTTCCTTGACGAGACATCGGTTACGGCGACGGAGAACGCGGTTATGGCTGCTGTCCTTGCCGAGGGAAAAACCGAAATCACAAATGCGGCGAGCGAACCTCACGTGCAGGATTTGTGCAACATGCTCAACTCAATGGGTGCCAGAATCGGGGGAATCGGGTCGAACATATTGAAAATCGAGGGAGTGAAAAAACTTTCCGGCACAGATTTTACCATCGGACCTGACTTCATGGAAATCGGCTCGTTCATCGGACTTGCGGCTGCCACAAAGGGCTCCATCAAAATCACAGGGGTAAACGCAAAGGACATGAGACCGCTCAAAATCTCTTTCGGCAAGCTTGGGATAAGATGGGACATTGAGGGCGACGAGCTTACGGTTTCCGCAGGACAGGAAATGCGCGTGAACACGGATTTGGGCGGCATGATTCCGAAGATTGATGACAGTCCGTGGCCGGGATTTCCGCCGGATTTGACTTCCATAATGACCGTGGTGGCGACCCAGGTTGAGGGTACCGTCCTGATTTTCGAGAAGATGTTTGAGAGCCGCATGTTCTTTGTGGACAAGCTCATCAGCATGGGAGCGAGAATCACACTCTGCGACCCCCACCGTGCAGTTGTGACAGGACCGAGCGTACTTCACGGAGAGCACCTTGTTTCCCCGGACGTGCGGGCTGGAATGGCCATGGTGATTGCTGCAATGGCGGCTCGTGGAGAAAGCGTAATCAGCAACGTCTACCAGATTGAGCGCGGATATGAGAATCTAGTTGAGCGCCTAAAAACACTCGGAGCACACATAGAACGCGTGGAAGTGAAATAAGGGCATCGCGGAAAAATCATTTTCAAACTTGGGGGGCTGTCCAAAGAGTTCAACGAATCATACTTTTTGGGCGGTCCTCTCTTGATTTTAAAGATTCCCCGCTGTGAAAGTTCTAAAACACCTAAAGACAATCTCAAAAAAATCTGATATAATGTCCGCATGGAATTGAACCGCAAGCTGCCCATCGGCATTCAGGATTTCGAGTATCTCAGGACAAACGGATTTACTTACATTGACAAGACGAAATTCGTTTACCATCTCTCCCAGAACGGAAAGGCATATTTTCTTTCCCGCCCACGCAGATTTGGGAAGAGCCTTTTTCTTTCCACGCTCCGTTACTACTGGGAAGGACGCAGGGAGCTTTTTGAGGGACTGAAAATCACCGAGCTTGAGAAGGACAATCCCGACGCATGGAAAAAATATCCCGTCTTCTATTTTGATTTCAACAAGAAAAATTTCCGCCGCGACACCGCACTTGAGGAGGTTCTTGACGCTCACTTGAAAGATTGGGAATCAATCTACGGAAATGAATATGCAGGTCTTGCCCTTGAGGAGAGATTCCAGCATCTTCTTGTGAAGGCTTATGAGAAAACAGGACTTGGATGCGTGGTTCTTGTTGACGAGTACGACAAGCCTCTTCTTGAGACCATGGACATCTCTGAGATTGAGGAGCACAACAAGGCGGTGTTCAAGGGATTTTTCAGCACGCTCAAAAGCTACGACAAGTACCTCCGCTTCGTTTTCTTGACAGGTGTGACCAAATTCAGCAAGGTGAGCATTTTCAGCGATTTGAACCAGCTCAACGACATCTCCCTCAACAAAAAATACCCGGCCATTTGCGGAATCACACAGGAGGAGCTTGAGTCAAACTTCGCCCCGGAAATTGAAACGATGGCAGAATCCCAGGGACTTACAAAGGAAGAGTGTCTTTCCGAACTTAAGCGGATGTACGACGGCTACCATTTTTCAATCAACAGCCCCGACATTTACAATCCATTCAGCCTGCTCCATGCCTTTGATGAGGAGAAACTCGGCTCATACTGGTTTGCAAGCGGAACGCCGACATTTTTAATCAAGAAACTTGACGATATAAATTTCGATCCGAGAAAGTTCATAGAAAACGTAAAAATATCCGAGTCGGAAATTACCGATTATCGTCCGAACAATCCCGATCCGGTTCCTCTTTTCTACCAGACAGGCTATCTTACAATAAAGAGCTGGAACGAGAGACAGATTTCATACCGGCTGGGCTTCCCGAATGATGAAGTGAAATACGGATTTTTGAACGCGCTCGCTCCGACCTACCTCAAGGTCCAGGACAAATCCGCTCCTTTCAACATCGACCTGCTTGACGACGCGGTTGAGGAAGGAGACACAGACGGAATCCGCGACTGGTTCACGGCATTGTTCTCACTTCTTCCATATCCAACAAACGGAGATTTGGAATCAGTTACGGAGCAGAACTTCCAGAACGTAATTTACATCACGCTGATTGTGCTCGGAAAATACTGCCGCACCGAGGTTCACTCGTCAAAGGGAAGAGCCGACTGCATAGTTGAATGCCCCGATTATGTCTACGTCTTTGAGTTCAAAAGGGACGGATCGGCAAAAGAGGCACTCGCGCAGATTGATGAGCAGGGATATGCAAAGCCGTATTCCGCAGACAAACGGAAACTCTTCAAAATTGGCGTGAATTTCTCAAGCACGGAGCGGAACATTACGGAATGGGCCGTGGAATGATTTTGGGGAAGCCAAAAAACTACTTTACAAAGTCCAAAAATGTGAGATAATAGAAAGAAGCCGCTTTCAGAATCGCTGGAAGCACGGAGGAAAATCATGGCGGACATATCTGCTAAAATCAGAAGAAAATCACTTGCGGCGAAAAAGAAGGCTGCGATCAGAACCGTAAAACAGCAGGCCAAGGAAAAAATCCGGGAGCTGAAAATACAGTACGACGAAAACCCGGAGAGAATCCGTGCGAGGGAAGAGGAAAGAGAGCAGAGGAAAAATCTGCGCATACAAAAGGAAAACGCAAGGATCAACTACAGCTCAAGGCAGGCACGTCCGTTCAGCCAGGGAGAGGAACTTTTCAACGCAATCAGCCACGGAATCGGAGCGGGACTCAGTGCGGCGGCAATCGTGCTCTTGGTCGTGAGGGCCTGTCTCAAATCTCCGGTGGACACAAGGGCTCTCCATGTCTCGGGATTCTCAATCTTCGGAGCGTCGCTTTTCATTCTCTACATGATGTCCACGCTCTATCACTCGCTGATTCCATACGGAGCAAGGAAAGTCTTTTCCACCCTCGTCCACATCTCCATCTTCCTGCTGGTCGGCGGCACATTCACTCCGTTCCTCCTCACGAAAATGGGCGAAAACGGCCTTCCAATCCTGATTGTGCTCTGGAGCGTCATTGCCGTAATGATCGTGCTTTACGCCACATTAAAGCGCAGGATCGGTTCCATCTGCTTTTTGGCATACTTCATCCTGGGGTGGCTATTATTCGCTCTCTGCCAGACATCGGACACAATACCCATGGCCAGCCGCATTCTGTTGCTCGCCGGTGGAATCACCTACAGCGCGGGCGGATTTTTCTTCCTGCTGCGGAGATTCCCTCTCGGCAACTGCATTTTCCATGTCCTTGCGATGGGCGGCAGCGTCCTTCACTTTTTCAGCGTGTTCTACAGCATATAGGAATCGGAAGAGTCTGACACATTGACAGATTATGTCAAAATGAGATATAATTTTGGAGCAAAACCTAGTAAGATTATACTTTCAATATAACAGGAGAAAAAAATGGTCGTAAAACCAATGATTCGCAGCAACATCTGCATCAACGCACACCCCATCGGATGCGCAAAGGAAACTGCCCGTCAGATTGCCTATGTCAAGTCACAGAAAGCAAAGCGCGGAACAAAATCAGTCAGTGAGGGCGGAAACGGTCCGAAGACAGTCCTGGTTCTCGGATGCTCCACGGGCTATGGACTCGCAAGCAGAATCAGCGCCGCATTTGAGTACGGAGCCGACACAATCGGCGTCTCATTTGAAAAGGAAGCGAGCGAAAAGAAATACGGCACCCCCGGATGGTATAACAACCTTGAATTCGACAGGGAGGCAAAGGCAGCCGGACTTAAATCCGAAACTTTCAACGCAGACGCATTCGCCGATGAGACAAGGGCAAAAATCATAGAGACCGCAAAAAGCTGGGGACGCAAATTCGACCTCGTGGTGTACAGCCTCGCAAGTCCCGTCCGTGTTGATCCCGACACAAAGGTCATGTACAAGTCAGTAATCAAGCCAATCGGAAAGGTCTACGCTGGTGCTGCACTCGACATGATGACAGGTCAGATTACACAGGCAAGCACTGAACCCGCCGAAGGTGACGACATTCCCAACACCGTGAAGGTAATGGGCGGTGAGGACTGGGAAAGATGGATGAAGCAGCTCAAGGACGCGGGTGTTCTCGCAGAAGGATGCCGCACGGTCGCCTACTCATACATCGGACCGTCTTTGAGCCATGCAATTTACCGCGACGGAACAATCGGAGAGGCAAAGAAGGATTTGGAGAAGAGGGCAAAGGACATCGACGCTTCTTTGAAGGAGCTCGGTGGAGCCGCATACGTCAGCGTGAACAAGGGACTCGTGACCCGCTCATCAGCCGTCATCCCGATTATCTCACTCTACCTCGGAGTCCTCTTCAAGGTGATGAAAAAGCAGGGAACCCACGAGGGATGCATCGAGCAGATGGAGCGTCTTTTTGCCGAGCGCCTCTTTACCGGAGAAAACAGCGCGGCGGGCAAGGTTCCTGTTGATGAGGAGAACAGAATCCGAATCGACGACTGGGAGCTTGATCCAAAGGTACAGACCGAGGTTGACAAAATCATGCCGACCGTCACAGCCGAAAATGTCGCAGAGACTACGGATCTGGAGGGTCTCCGCCACGACTTCCTGAACATCAACGGATTCGATGTCGAGGGTGTTGACTACGAGGCAGATTTGGCCGATATGAGAAACATCGACTAAAATAAATCCGGTTGGGGAACTTTCCTTGACCGGTCAGTCCAAAATCAAGGCAGTCCTGTAACTTTCATCAAGGCCGCATGTTTTGATGATAGGGACTGTCTGGATCCCCCCACCGCAATCAAGGAGGTTTTCTATATGAAAGCACTAAGAAGATTTTTGACCCTTGCCGCAGTACTCATCATGGGCATGGCCGCAGCATCAGCATTCGACGCGTCAAACATAATGATGTCCGAATATCTTGGAGACGATACACTTGAGGAATTTGAGTCGACCTTCGAGGAAATCACCGAGGAATACTTCCTTGCAATGATGGAGCAGAGTCTCGGAAACGACGCTTCGATCAACGAATTCTACCAGCTCACCCCGGACAGATGCTCCCCTGAGGAAAAAGACATGCTTGACACCGTGGAAGATTACCTGATTGAAAAAGAGGGAATCAGCAACAACGAAATCTACATGGTCATGGCAATAAAGGGAATAGACATGATGAACAGCTCCATGAGCGCATGGATAGTCATATCACACTGCGACAACGACATAGAGTTCACGCACTACGCATATTTCATCTCCATCGGCCTGTAATTTCCATCCTCAATTTTTCCGGTGACGGACGAAAATCCGCCGCTGGAAAACATTTCTAAGACAATCTTCCGCTCATCCCGGACCTGTTGAATTTTTTCCCCGAATCCTGTACAATCCAAGCATGGAAAAGTTAAAGATTTTATTGGCAAAAGGAAGAATTTACGAGTCGGTCTATGAGCTTTTGAGCGACGTGGGCATTTCAATCTATCTGCCCGACCGCACTTACTTCCCCATCACAAATCAGGATGACCTTGCGTTTCAGGTCGTAAAGCCCCAGATTGTAAGCTGCCTGCTCGCTACGGACAAGGCGGACGTTGGTTTTTCCGGCAAGGACTGGGTGTACGAGAACGAGGTGCAGGACAAGGTCGAGGAAATCATGGATTTGGGATTCGACCCTGTTCGCATTGTGGCGGCCATTCCTGAGGCATACGACTTTCAGAAAATCATCTCCAAGCCGGTGACAATCGCGACGGAATATCAGACTTTGAGCCGGAAGTGGGTGCAGGACAAGAAGATTGACGGCACTCTTTTCAGGACATGGGGAACCAGCGAGGGATTCGTTCAGGACAACGAGGACTCCATCGCCCAGATTCTGATTGACAACACGAGCACAGGCTCTTCCCTCAAGGCGAACAAGCTCAAGATTGTGGACACGCTCATGGAATCATCCACGAGGATGTACGCATCCAAAACAGCGATGCAGAATCCGGAGAAGAGACAGAAAATCATGGAGCTCAAGATGCTCTTCCAGACAGTCCTCAACGCCCGCTCAAGGGTCATGCTTGAGATGAACGTCCCGGAGGATAAATTCGACGCTCTGGTAAAGGCTCTTCCCTCAATGAAGAGTCCCACGGTAAGCCCGCTCTTCGGCGGCAACGGATACGCAATCAAAATCGCCGTGAAAAAGTCGGACGTGCCTACCCTGCTCCCGAAACTGCAGGCCGAGGGTGCGAGCGACATAGTTGAGTACGAGCTCAGAAAAGTGATGATCTGAGATCCCGCGGAGGATAAAATGGAAAGAATCGCATCAGTCGAAAGGAACACGTTTGAGACGCAGATTGTACTGACCCTGAATCTGGACGGAAGTGGAAAATGCTCGGTCAAGAACCCCATCGGATTTTTTGACCACATGCTCCAGGCTTTCTGCAAGCACGGAATGTTCGACCTCTCAGGCTCTCTTGCCGGGGACCTGCAGGTTGACCAGCATCATCTGATTGAGGACACCGGAATCGTGCTGGGAATGTGTTTCGCAAAGGCACTCGGAGACTGCGCAGGAATTTACCGCACGGGATTTTTCATCTATCCGATGGACGAAAGTCTTCTTCAGGCAAGCGTGGATTTCGGAGGACGCTCATTTTTGGTGTGCGACGCAAAGCTCACGGGAATACCACTTGTCTCAATCAGCCCCGAGGGAAAACAGGCGAGCTTCCAGACCGACTGCTTCGAGGATTTCTGGCAGGGATTCGTAAACGGCGCGAGATGCAACCTCCATCTGGACACAATCCGGGGAAGGTCCGACCATCACAAAATGGAGGGTCTTTTCAAGGCTGCGTCCAGAGCGATCAGGGCGGCCGTGGAGATTGACCCGAGGCGCAACGGTGCGGTTCCATCCACAAAGGGAATCATAGTCTAGTTATAGGAATTAATATGAACAAATTTGTAAAACGCTATTTAATTGACGCGCTGGGCGGAATGGCTCAGGGACTTTTCGCATCCCTTCTCGTGGGAACAATCATCAAGACTCTGGGACAGGTGCTCCTCAAGCTCAACGTGAATCCTGTCTTCCAGTTTTTGGTGGACGCGGGAAATTTCGCGACTGACGCACATGTGGTAGGAGCCGCAATGGCAATCGCAATCGGTCACTCGCTCAAGTCACCGGGGCTTGTCCTTTTCTCACTTGCTGCCGTCGGATCCGCTGCAAACACACTCGGAGGAGCGGGAGGCCCGTTTGCTGTCCTTATCATCGCAATCATCGCGGCGGAGCTTGGAAATCTTGTCTCCAAAAAAACAAAGGTTGACATACTCGTTACCCCGATCGTCACAATTCTTTCGGGCGCAATACTCGCTGTCCTCACCGCAAAATGGATAGGACTCGCAGCTTCCTCCATCGGCAAGGTGATTATGTGGGCGACGAACCTCCATCCCTTCGTCATGGGAATCATCGTCTCGGTGATTGTGGGAATCGTGCTCACGCTCCCAATCTCATCCGCGGCAATCTGTCATGCGCTCGGTCTCGTGGGTCTTGCAGGCGGGGCAGCTGTGGCAGGATGCTCGGCGAACATGATTGGATTTGCCGTAATGTCATTCCGCGAGAACAAATGGGGCGGACTTGTCTCACAAGGACTCGGAACCTCCATGCTCCAGATGCCGAACATCGTAAAGAATCCGAAAATATGGCTTCCTGTCATACTCTCATCCGCAATAACCGGTCCCATCTCAACCTGCGTATTCAAGATGCAGATGAACGGAGCTGCGGTTTCGTCGGGAATGGGAACCTGCGGTTTCGTCGGACAAATCGGAGTAATCACAGGCTGGTACTCACCGGTGGAAGGAGCCGTTGCACAGGGAGCGACCGCAATCACACCCGGACTCTGGGACTGGCTCGGACTAATCTTAATCTGCTTCATCCTCCCCGGAATCCTCACATGGCTTTTCGGACTCTTCTTTAGAAAAATCGGATGGATAAAGGACGGCGACCTGAAGCTTGAGGCATAGGAAGGATCACAATGGCGAAGAAAAAAAAGAAGCCGGATTTCTCAAAACCGAAGCCGGTAAAAACTCCTGAGCAGGACGTGGAGATTGTCTCCGCATTTGAAAAATCACCGGACACAGACAGCGAAAACAGCGACGCAACCAACGCCGCTGGGACGGAAAATGCAGACGGAAAAACTCAGGATGATGAGATCAGGAGCCAGAGAAAAAAGGTCGGACAGAAATTTTATCCCGACCAGGCTTACTTCAATCTTCCGCTTATTGTGATTGCGGGGCGACCGAACGTGGGAAAATCAACCCTGTTCAACGCGCTCACACACACGAACCGCGCCATCACCGACCCCACTCCCGGAGTCACGAGGGATCCTGTGGAGGGAACCTGCTTCCTGGACGGAAAACCTGTGCATCTCATGGACACGGGCGGATACAAGCTCACCCGCGACCTTACGAGCCGAGAGAGCGAGATGGATGATCTTGTCGTAGAAAAAACCGTGGAGATGCTGACCCGCGCCGACAGAATCCTCCTGCTCCTTGACGCGACCGAAATCACTGCCGAGGACGAGGAACTGATCCAGCACCTGAGGCCATATTGGAACAAACTGATTGCGGCCGTAAACAAAACCGAGGGAGGAAAAAACGAGTCGCTCGCATACAATTACTTGCAGTTCGGATTCAAGAGCCTCACGCTGATTTCCGCATCCCACGGTGACAATCTGCCGGAGCTCCAGAGGGCAATGGTGGATGGCCTTGATTTCAGCCGGGTGACTGAGGGATCCGAAACCGAGCGTCCGATCAGAATCGCCATTCTCGGAAAACCCAACACGGGAAAATCAACACTGAGCAACGCGCTCACACACACGAACGCAAGCATCGTAAGCGATTATGCCGGAACCACAAGGGACGTGGTGGAAGGAAGTTTCCGCTACAACGGCAAGGACATACAGATTCTGGACACTGCCGGAATCAGACGAAAGAGCAAGGTGACGGAGGACGTGGAATACTATTCCGTGAACCGCGCCATAAAAACACTTGACGAATGTGACATCGTTTTCCTGATGATTGACGCGAAGGACGGACTCACCGAGCAGGACAAAAAAATCACATCGCTCGCATACGAAAGGGGACGCGGAATCATTTTCATCCTGAACAAATGGGACACAATGGAGGACCAGAGCACAAGGGCGGAAAAGAAAGCGTTCGAGTACATAAGGACAATGTTCGCGCAAATGCAGTGGGCACCGATCGTCACACTCAGCGCAAAGAACCGCGACGGACTCAAGAACCTGATGAACACGGCCCTCATGCTTTTTGAGCAGCTTACAAGAAAAGTTGAGACCGCCGCCCTTAACCTCGCGCTAAATGACTGGCTCGCAAAATATCCGCCGCCCGCGACAAAGGCAATCCATTTCAAGGTGCGCTACATCACGCAGACAAGCGTCAACCCGGTGAACTTCCTGATTTTCGCGACACGACCGGAGAATGTGCCCGGAAGCTACGTGACATACCTTAAAAACAGGGTCCGCGAGGATCTGGGATTCGACCACATCCCCGTGCAGATTGAGATGAAGGCCAGCCGTCAGAAGTGGCAGGACAGGGAGCGCTGAGTTTGGCCCAATATTCCATCGGTGAAGTGGAGCAGCTTACGGGAATCAAGGCTCACATCCTGCGCTACTGGGAAGAAGTCATTCCGAGCATCTCACCGCAGAAGGACGGAAGCGGACACAGGGCATACACGCTCAGGGATTTGGAAATCATCCGGCGGCTGAAATATCTCATCTATACGAAGGGTTACACGATTGAGGGTGCGAGGCGACAGCTGATTGAGGAGAGCGACGTGCCGGACACAAAGATTGACATGCTCATCACGATAAAAAAATGCAGGGCGGAACTCAACGACGCATTCCTGCACTTAAGGAAATACTGTGCGATCGCGCGCACACTCAGGACGGGAAAAACAGGAGAGCCTGCCGATGAACAAAAATGACGAAGGTCTCAAATGGTATGAGATAAGAGCAGGAAAAAAAATCCTCGCCAGAAGAAAGCACAGGAAGGACAACAAGCAGGGCACCGACAAATCAAGCGATGTAAAGGCATCGCGTGATGTTAAGACACCGGGCGATGTTAAAAAGTCAAGCGATGTCAAAACACAAAAAAAGATTTCTGATAAAAACACTGGCGTAAAAAAATCAAGGCCAAGAAAAATCTCTTCCATAACTGAGATTGATTATCTTCTTGACGGAGCCTCCATCCCCGATGACGCGAAAAAAATCCTCTCGGAATTCAAGGACATAATTGAGGCAACCCATCCGCTCAACTCGAAGCAGAGGGCACAGCTTCCACAGAACATACTTGAGCTAAGCCACACGCTTACCGACGAGCGGGGACAAAGACGGCTCGGATACATGAACCATCCGGCGACCCTTGCGGCATACACGCATTATTTTCTGTGGTGGAACCTCGTCAGGCTCACACGACTTTTTGCGAACCTTCCAGCTGATTTTTTCTCCCTCCCCGACGGCGCGATATGCCTTGACTCAGGAAGCGGACCTCTTACAGTGCCAATAGCGATTTTTCTCTCACGTCCTGAGCTGAGGGACAAAAAACTCAAGTGGTACTGCATGGACATTTCGGCGCAGGCACTTTCCATAGGCGAGAATCTCCTTCTAACCACAGCCGCGCGTCTTGAAAAAGAGTCATGGCAGATTGTGAAGGTCAAAGGAAATTTCGGAACGGAAATAAAGGAAAAGGCCGACCTGGTTACATCCGCGAATGTGTTCAATGAAATCAGCGAGGACAACGACATGCCGCCCGACTACCTTGCGAAAAAATACACCGACGGACTTCTTTCCTATGCGGGCAAAAATGACGGCACGAAGATTCTTCTGATTGAACCCGGAGTACCAAAATCAGCAAGGCTCCTTTCTTTGATGCGCGACTCTTTTATGAGAAAAGATTATCTTCCGCTCTCCCCCTGCCCCCATTTCGGCGAGTGCCCGATGGACGGAAAGCGTGGCGGAAAATGGTGCAACTTCGCATTCAGCGTGGATGAGGCTCCAACGGCTTTGAAAAAGATTTCTGAGAGCGCGAGACTTCCAAAAATCAGGGCGGTGCTTTCATTCATCGCAGCAGAGAAAAAATCCTCGGCGGAAAACGAAAACGTAGAGAAAAATCTGACTCTCAGAATCGCAAGCGACCCGATAAGGCTTCCAGGACACAGGACAGGATTCTACGCATGCTCGGAGCTCGGACTCATTCTCGTGGTGACGGAAAGCAATCTTCGCTCAGGAGAAAGCATCCGCGTCCCCATGCCACGTCTACCGCTTGAAAGTGATGAGAAATCCGGCGCGGGAATTATTTACTGCTGAGCCCCATATTTTCAGATCTTGTTATTCTTCGTCGAGATCAAGCAAGTTCCAATACCCGTAAGCCTTTTTATTTCCATTTTTTCATTTAGATAGGAATAAACAGCCAGCTTCCAGCAGGCATAACCGTCTCCATTTTCTGCACTTTCTGTCAGTCTCCTTATTTCATTTTCAGAAAGCTTAAACGGATTAGGCTTACATGACTGGAGGGATGGCTTTTGCGTAACAACTCCCTGTGCCCCTTCCGGCTTTTTTGGCCCACTAACGGACGCTCCCTTTTTTATCCATCCAGCAAAAACCAAATTTGTGACCAAAACCAGCATAATACCGATAATTATCTTTTTACTCATTGGTTCTCCATAATTCTGGCTTGTGAAAATACGCGTGCAAGAGCCATTAATTCGAGCCTTTTATGATGCTTGCCTTAAAATTATTTGTCGTCGAATATTCTACGACAGCAGCGAGGCATACTTGTCCCTTTCCTCCGACGGAATCTTCAAGGCATCCATAACCTGTGGAAGCGACAGTTTTAGATTGTCCATCATGAGCCGCATATCTTCTAAGCGACCCTCTTCCAGTCCAGCCATCCGCCCTTTTTCAAGACCTTTCTCAAGACCCTCTTCCAGTCCAGACACCCGGCCTTTCGCCAATCCCAGCTCAAAGGACTCCTCTCTCTGAGAGGCAATGTCATCCTTGTAGTCATATTCCATCAAAAACATGTTGAGTACCCCCTTGAAACTTCGTTGGGAATACCGTAGATTTTCTCTCAAGATAATCAGGCAGAATTCCCTTACGAACGGCCTCCCGCACAGCCCATATTTTAACACAAGAAAGCTGGATATCGATATTTTATAGCCAAATAGCATTATAATTCATTTCTTTTGAAATGTGAAGGATTTTATAAATCAACAGCGATTCAGAAAAATCCCTTCATATAATATAATAGCCGCGAATCTTCGCCACGGTAATCAAATCTGCAAATTTTTTTTTAAAAAATCAAAAAAAATTTGAGGAAAGAGAGACGCTAGATGTGGGGGGATAATCCGACTATCTTAAATAATCTGGAGTTGGAACTTTGAAAAAGAAGTCTGAGTATTTCCCCCGCTCCTCAACATACAGATGGTTGAGATTATTATTCAGCCAATTTTCCGCTGGATAGCCAGAGGATTCAAAATTCGAAAGCTTAATCATTTCATCATGTGGTAAAACCGGGATATCCTTTAGCATTTTTTTTATTTCTTCATAGGACGTTAAAAAATCTAATGTGCTCCGCTTTTTTATAAATTTCTCAAGGTTTTTATATTTAACAGGATAAATGCTGCAAAGCAAACCAGTTACACCTATAGTCTTTGATTCTTTTTCATAGACACCCATGTAATATGAGTATCCGTCTATGCTGATAATCGCATTAAACCTTATTATTCCCCAAAAGTCAAAATGATTCCAATACAAGGTAAGCTCCGAGTGATCCTTCATCTCGATTGTGAGGGTACAATCTTGTTCGAAATCTTTGCACGAAGTACGTTCCTTTACGCACCATTGCAATAGACAATGCCATCTCGGAGAAGCCACTTATCATAATAATCCACGCTTACAAATTCCTCAATATCTCTTATAGCCTTTTCTGTAACTGGCATGGTCCATTTATCACTTATCCAAAAACATACCTTATTATATTTGTCCTGACAAAATGATAAGTGTACGCCTCCGTTTTTTAGCAACGATTCTCTGTATTCGTCCATGGCAGGCAGACGGTCTTTATCCTTTGCAGGATTTTCCCTGCACACCCACAGCAGGATATCTTCGGGCTCACGCATCTCATCTCTGGGAACTGACACTGTTATTATTTGGTTAGGAATAAGTATCAGATATGGAATACCCATTTCACAATCTTCATCGTCTGAATATGACGGCATTTTATTTATGCTGTAAATATTTCTAGTTTTTTCTCCATTAGAGTCCTTGAATTTTCCTACGGCATTTAATTGAAAAAAATTGTTGACATAAACAACGGAGTCTGTAGCATTTATAATATCAACCTGCACATTCTCAGGAAGCTGGAGCGGCTTCTCCTGTTTTTTTGTTTTGCATGATGTAAGTAACAATAAAATGAATAAAAACAATATAATAGAAATTTTACTATTTCTCGACGAAACAAACATGCCCTGTCTCCTCCATTCGCTTTTTCATCTGTTCCTGTATTCCTCAAGTTCCTTGTGGAGTGCTTCCAGTTCTTCATCCCTCATTTGATCTGACATTAACATGTATTTCCCATAATCCAAGTCAGCAAAAAGCAAGTATTTTGAAAAGGATTTTTCTAGTTCTTTATTTCCATGTTTTTTAAACATTACTCATCCCACTCTATGCCAAATATTTCAGATGCATAAAAACTTGTTCATGCTTCTTGGGTAATTTCCTCCATTGACAAACAAACAGCGAATATGCCAATCAGTTTCTTCATACAGCAACTCTCCCGAAGTCCGGTTATTTTGTGCTGAACATCTTGGCAATCTTGTCCTTGTACAGCTCGGCAATCTTATATCTCATCATCTCCTGCTTCGCGCTGAGCTCCACTCCGACCTCAAAGGGCTTCGTGATGATTTCGAACTTGTTGATTTTCTCGAAGGACTTGAAACCATTCTTGCCGCTGATAAGCTCGTTGATCTCATTGCCGATCAGACTCTTGACCGCCTCGGTTTTCACAAGCTCCTCATAATCGCTCACGTTCAGACCGTTTTCCTTTGCGTAGGATTCAATGTCCTCCTGGCTCGGCAAAATCAAGACGGAGAGATAACGCTGGTCCTCGCCCTTTTCGTTGGTTCCGAAGACAACCGCGGTGCTTATCCATCTTGAGGTAGAAAGCTTCTGCTCGATCGGAAGTGGCTCTATGTTCTCGCCGCCCATCAGAACGATGGTGTCCTTCTTTCGTCCGCGGAGCTGAATCTCATTGTCCACAGTAAGAACCGCAAGGTCTCCGGTGTCAAACCATCCTTCGCTGTTGATTACCTTGGCAGTCAAATCCTCGCGCTTGTAATATCCGCGCATGACCGTGGGGCCCTTGACCTGCAGGGTTCCCTTCTGTCCGTTGGGAAGCACATTTCCGTCATCATCCACCACACGGACCTGAATGCCGCGGAGAGGAGTTCCCACAGTGCGCATGACAGGATCAGCGATGGGACGCACGCAAACGATGGGAGAAGTCTCAGTAAGACCGTAGCCCTCAACCACCTTGATTCCGACCGCCCAGAAAAATTTATCAATATACGCAGGATAAGCTCCACCACCTGCAATACCCGCACGGAAATTCTTTCCCACGACTTTCTTGAGCTTGCTGAACACCAAAAGTTTTCCCAAAAGACGCAGGGGATAAAGCAGGAGCCACGGCAGGACAAGAAGCGGCCACCAGAGCGCAAGATGATCATTTCCAAAACGCGCAGTCTTTCTCCTGAGCTTCATGTCGATTGAGCACCAGAGCTCGGACTCAGCCACAAAGAACTTAAAGAGCGCAAGACTGATTCCGCCGGCTTTACGCATTTTCTTCCATATTCCGTCATAGATTGCCTCCCAGACACGGGGAACAGCAGGCATCAGATAGGGGTTCACTTTCTGGAAATCCGCGAGCAATATGCTTCCGATGGGGCGGCTGTAAACGAGTCCCGCAGCCTGACTCATGATGACGTACTCAACCTCACGCTGGAAAACATGCCATACGGGAAGAACGCAGAGAGCCTTTTCTCCCGGATTCATGAAGATTCTCTCGTCCACGTCGTCAAGCTGGGAGATGAAATTTCCGTGGGTCAGCATTACGCCCTTCGGTGTTCCGGTGGTTCCGCTCGTAAAGATGATTGTGGCAAGGTCGTCCCACTGTCCCTTCTCAAGCTCGGTCTCAACCGCATCGGGGTGAGTCTTTCTCCACTCATGTCCGCTCTTCACCACGTCATAGAACTGATAGAAACGGAGCCCCATGTCGGTCACACGCTTTTTCTCGCTCTCGTCCACAGGATCAAAGGCACAGATTGCCTCAAGGGTAGGAACGCTCTTCTTTATGTTCAGGATTTTTTTGACCTGGGTAGTATTTTCCGCAATTACAATCCGGCACTCGGCAAAGGAAAGGATATAGGCCAGATCGGTCTCGCTCGCATCACAGCCACGGGGTGTGTCAACGCAGCCAAGAGCCAAAAGTCCCATGTCCGCCTGCTGCCATTCCTTTCTGTCGTCGCTGATAAGTCCGATTCTCTCACCGCGGGTCACACCATGCTCAAGAAGACCGCCCGCAAAATCCAGCACATTCTGATAGAGGTCATGGTAATTCGTGGGATCAAAGTCCCCGGCCTTATTACGAGTGTACTGTGCGTTCACCTCAGGATATTTCTCTGCCACACGGCGGAGCATTTTCGGCAATGTGTTTCCTTCGATCTGCATAACTTTTTCCTTCCTTCCATAAACCGGATATGTTTTCATTATAGAAACAGGAAAAATAAAAAGCAATGAGATTAAAAGGGAATTTTAATAAATTTTCGCAAAAATAACGCAATATTCCAATATCCAACCGTTATTTTCCAAGTGAATTTTTCCCGTAGCAGCGCAAATTTATCTTTCTAAAATCTAGAATTCTTACTACATCTTTATAATCCAATTTTGCAACGTTATTTTCATACATAGATTTTACCGACCGAGCATAAAAAAATCCGCCATGAAAGAACAAACTTCCATGACGGACTCGCTATAAGTTGGATAAGGAAATCCCCAAAGACATCCTTTTTAGAGCTGGGTTTGAAATCAGTGGTGGAAAAGTCTTATTCCTGTGAATGCCATGACCATGCCGTACTTGTTACTTGTCTCAATCACATTGTCATCACGGATTGATCCACCCGGCTGAGCAATCACCTTTGCACCGCTTCTGTGAGCTCTCTCGATGTTGTCACCGAATGGGAAGAACGCATCGCTTCCAACCGCAACGTCGGTGTTCTTTGCAATCCATGCCTTTCTTGCCTCGCGTGTAAAAGGAGCGGGCTTTGTCTTGAACCACTTCTGCCACTCACCCTCACCGATTACGTCCTCGGCATCCTCGCTTGTGTAAACGTCGATCGTGTTGTCGCGGTCTGCTCTCTTGATGTCATCCTTGAAATCCAGGGAAAGAACCTCGGGAGACTGACGCAGCCACCATTTGTCCGCCTTGTCGCCCGCAAGCCTCGTGCAATGGATTCGGCTCTGCTGTCCCGCCCCAATTCCGATGGCCTGACCGTCCTTAACGTAGCAGACGCTGTTTGACTGAGTGTACTTCAGGATAATCAGTGAGATGAGGAGGTTGTCCCTTTCTTCCTTAGAGAGAGTCTTGTTCTCGGTCACGATGTTCTTCAGGCACTCGTCGTCAATCTTCAGGAAATTGTGTCCCTGCTCGAAGGTCACTCCGAAAACCTGCTTCTTTTCAATCGCCTCGGGAACGAAATCCGGGTCAATCTTCAGCACGCAGTATCCGCCCTTTTTCTTTGCCTTGAGGATTTCCAGAGCCTCGGGTTCATAATCAGGCGCGATGATTCCGTCGCTCACCTCTTTTTTAATCAGCAGAGCGGTCGCCTTGTCGCACTTGTCGCTCAGGGAGATAAAATCACCAAAGGAAGACATACGGTCTGCACCCCTGGCCCTCGCATAGGCACAGGCAAGAGGAGTAAGCTCAACGTCATCGGTGTAGTAGATTTTCTTGAGCGTGTCGGAAAGCGGACGACCGATCGCAGCACCCGCGGGAGAGACGTGCTTGAAGGACGTGGCGGCTGGAAGTCCAGTGGCCTCCTTGAGTTCCTTCACGAGCTGCCATCCGTTGAGAGCGTCAAGCAGATTGATATACCCAGGCTTTCCGTTGAGCACGGTAATGGGCAAATCCCCATTTTCAACATAAACCCTGGCCGGTTTCTGGTTCGGGTTGCATCCATATTTCAGTTCTAATTCTTTCATTCTTCCATATTATAGTATATTCCGGATTTTTTCAAGATTACATGACGCATGTGCTTAATATGGAAGTTTTGAAAAAAATCCCTAAAGTCACAAAAATCAGAGTCCGAAAATTAGAGCATAGGGTGGTTAACCCAGGGGCAGCAAACATGTACTTATGTGTTTGCCTGTAACTCGAAAATACTCGTTATAGAGGAGATACATTATGGTTATCAATCACAACATGAGTGCTATGTTTGCACAGCGTTCTGAAGGACTGACCGAAGTCAGCACACAGAAGAACATGGAGAAGCTCTCATCCGGCATGAGAATCAACCGCGCCGGTGACGATGCTTCTGGTCTCGCAGTTTCTGAGAAGATGCGCAGCCAGATTCGTGGCTTGAACAAGGCTTCTGAGAACGCAAAGAACGGAATCTCTTTCATTCAGACAACTGAGGGATACCTCCAGGAGACTGAGGACATCGTTCAGAGAATCCGCGAGCTTGCAATTCAGTCAAGCAACGGAATCTATACTGACGAAGACCGCATCATGATCCAGGTTGAGGTTTCTTCACTGATCGCAGAGATTGACCGCGTTGCTTCACATGCTCAGTTCAACGGTATGAACATGCTGACAGGACGTTTCGCTCGCCCCACCGGAGAGAACAATGTTACAGCTTCTATGTGGCTCCACATCGGTGCAAACATGGATCAGAGAACTCAGGTTTTCATCGGAACAATGTCTGCTGCAGCTCTCGGACTCCGCCAGGTTGGAACAGAGGAGATTCTTTCTCTCGCTGCTCCTGATGATGCAAACCGCGCAATCGGAACTCTTGATGAAGCAATCAAGAAGATCAACAAACAGCGCGCTGACCTCGGTGCATACCAGAACCGCCTTGAGAAGACTGTTGAGGGACTTGACATTGGTGCAGAGAACCTCCAGGCATCTGAGAGCCGCATCCGCGATTCCAACATGGCAAAGGAGATGGTCGAGTTCACAAAGAACCAGGTCCTCCAGCAGGCTGGTACAGCTATGATCGCTCAGGCAAATCAGTCTTCACAGAACGTTCTTTCTCTGTTGCAGTAGTCTTTAGTGCAGCATAGAACGAGCTGATCGTGCAAAAGGGCATCCTTCGGGGTGTCCTTTTTTTATTTTGCGTTCAAGAGCCGGAATGCCGTGTTGTAGCACTGGGCGTTGGGAATGGAGAATGTATAGACCACGTTGCAGCCGTCCCTCGTCGTGGTGAGAGTGAAGGAGACCGTTCCTCCCTGAATCAGCATGTCGTGTATTTTGGCGGACGCGGTGTTTCCGAAAGCGATTCTGTCAGACGTGTTTCTGGCCGTGAACGAGAAGTATTTTCCGTCCGCTCCTGTCGCCTTTATGGTATAGCGGATCGGGGTTTTTGCGTTTCCTGAAACTGGCTCCTTATTTCCACGCTCAAAAATCTTCAATGCAATATTTGACTTTGAGACAATGATAAAATCAGCCACAAAAGTCGCAGCGTCAAAGCTCACGTCAGAATAGGTTCCAGAAAGCATTTCCCTCGTGGTGATGAATTTTCTGTTCGTGGGATTTCCGTTTTGGTCAGTAAAATTTTCCACCGTCCAGATTCCGGTATTGTCCACCTGCAGGTTCTGCATGTCAAGGAATTTTCTCTCCTGCGCGGCGGCCTCAACATTCCGTATGTTTTCGTAATAGCTTCGGTACACAGGAACTTTTGGCGACTCGGGAAAAAAATCCATGAAGACGTTCAGATAGGACTTGGCCATCTCGTAGTCTTTCCGCGTGTAAAAATACTCAATCTTTCCGCTGAGACGGCTTTCCGTTATGTTCTGATTTTTCATCAGCTCGTTTTCACGTATAAGAGTCTCATTCTCTTTCTGCAGCCTGTCAAGCTCCTGGGCCGCATCAATACGCACGAACTCCTCCCGCTCACCTTCCCTGCACGAAACGCAAGGAAAAAGGATGCATAAAACCAAAAGGAAAAACGCTTTCACCACAAATCTACTCCGCATATTGATCCAAACCTCATCTTGATTTCGCATAAGTATATAGAAGATTCTGGATTTATAGAAGTACCCCAAGAAAAAAGCGCATTTTTTGATATACGGTTCTTGACTGAGCCCCGTTTTTTTGCTATACTGTTCGAACATGGGACATTAGCTCAGTTGGTTAGAGCAGGGGACTCATAATCCCTTGGTCCTAGGTTCAAGTCCTAGATGTCCCAAACACAGTCTTTCTAATCAAACAATCCCATAAACATTAATACAAGAGAGTTCTAGGACTTGAAGCGGAATGAGCGCCGACCAAGGGGAGGAAAAGCCGCCATGGACGGCGGCGTCAGCGAATGTAGCTGGGGTATTTGTAAAGACACACGACGTGGATTTACAAATATCCAAGTCCTAGATGTCCCAAACCCAGTTTTTCTAATCAAACAATCCCATAAACATTAATACAAGAGATTTCTAGGACTTGAAGCGGAATGAGCGCCGACCAAGTGGGAGGAAAAGCCGCCACATCACTTTAAACAAAAAAATCCCCCCGGCGGACTCAAGTCATATCAAGTCCACAGGAGGGCATTTAGCTCCCGATAAAAATCGTTCTTTAGCTCATTACGCTGTAATGCTCATTACGCCGTAATGCTGAAAATCGCACCCGGTTCCGGCATGAGACCTGCAAGGCCATAAGTTCCCGGAAGTCTCGCAGCGGCTACTACGCTCTTAATCTGCTTCTGATAAGCCGCAATCATTGAGTCCATCTGGCGGTCAGTAAGCGGTGTCTCCTGAGTCTCCAAATCTGCACTCTTCTTCAAGGAAACAAGATGGTCAATCAGAGTGTTGAGGATCCTAATCCTGTCAACGGAAACTCCCCTCTCTCCCTTTTCCGCAGGTGTGCCGCGAACATGCTCGAACTGCGTGTAAACCGTGACGGAATCTTTTACAGGAACATAAAGTCGTCCTGAACCAGACCTAAAAACAGTCTGATACGAAGATGCATTCAAACTGATATCATTCGCATACATAGGCAACCTCCTCTTCTATATAATCGGTATCTGGAAAAGAAAAGTTAAGTCCTAATGAGAATAAAATGCTGCCGGTCTCTTACCGCCTAAAGCTTGAATCCCGTGGCGACAAACTGAACCACATCGCGTCCGGTGTCATCGCTTACGTCCACGTTCACGATCATCAGTGAGCGTCCGTTCTTGCGGCACGTGGCTTTCGCTATCAGACGGGTCCCTTTCGGCGCACTCAGGAAATTTACGCTCGTCTGCTGTGCTACCGTGGGCTTGTGCAGATGATTGCTCAGAACCGCAAATGCAAAATCCGAGAGCGTAAAGATGACACCTCCCATCACTCCGCCATAAGCGTTCCGGTGATCATCCTTAATCTCAAGCGAGCATACACAGTGCTCATCATCCAGCTCATCAATATAAGCGCCGTTGTTCGTGGCAAATCTGTCGCCGGTAAAAAACTCACGGGCTTCGTCCAAAGATTGAAATGTACCCATACTCTCCCCCGGAATTAATCAGTGATTCCGCAGTCCTGACTCTTCATCGAATAGACGCATCCGCAATAATTCTGCCTGTAAAGTCCGTATTCCTTGCACAGCTGCAGGCTCCTCAAATAACCGTTGCGCTTCTTGAAGTCCCCCACTAAATATTTTACACCCTTTTCACTGCGTAACGCAAGCCCAATTTCATTGATTTTTTTCGCGTCCTTGCACGGACTGATTGAAATGGTCGTCGTAAAATAATCGAATCCGTTGTTCTCGGCATATTCCCAGGATTTTTTCATGCGGAACTCGTAGCATCTCCTGCACCGCTCCCCACGCTCTCCCTCGGTCTGCAGCTCAGGCTCATCCAGAACCCCGGTCGCCGAAAAATAATCCTGCACGTCGTAGCTCTCCTCCACGAATTTCATCTTGTTCTGAACTGCCGGAGGAAATTCCGACACAAAGCGCCTGATGGTTGAGAGCCGCTTCTCGTACTCCTCCTTCGGGTGAATGTTCGGATTATAAAAATACACGGTGATGTCAAAATACTGCACCAGGTACTCAATCACATAGGTGGAGCATGGCCCGCAACACGCATGGAGCAAAAGTGACGGTCTCTTTCCCGACTCCTTGATTTCCTCAAGGATTGCGTCCAGCTGCCTCTGATAGTTTACCGCCTGTTCCATTTTAGCCCAGAACCTCCACGTGAAGCCTAGTCCCTTCGTCGCTCATGTACTCACGGATGTTCGCGTCCGTAATGTCAGCGGGATTGATTATACCACCGTCCTTGATTGCCGCCGTCTGGCTTATAAGATGCTGTCCGTCCTTTTTCAAAAGACCAAGTTTCCGCGGGATTCCCATTATGCCGTTCCATTTTCTGTCCGCAGCCGAATCAGCAATCCTGAGCCAGGGAATCATGACTACATCCTCAATACCGGAATAAACCTGAGCCGCATAGGGAATGGAATCAGCATAAGCCTCGTGCTTTTCTCCGCTCCATGTGAAAGTAAATCCGTCGAAAGTGCCGGGGTAATAATATCCGTGCGCCGTCCAGACAAACCAAACGCCGTCCAGCTCAAAAAGATTAGGACACTCGAATCCGCCGGGAAGCGAAAATCTCTGCGTCATCTCAAAACTTCCGTCTGCCTTTTCCGAGCGGAGGATTGCAAAATCATTTTCCTCAAGCCACAGAATCATTATGTATGCGGATGTCGGCTCGTGAAAAAAAACTTTGGGATCGCGGTTTTCCTTGCAGATTACGGGGACGCAAAAATCTTTATCTTTTACAAGGGTCTTTCCTCCGTCAGTGCTCCTCGCAAGTTTTTGTGAGAATGATTTTCCAGCCTCGGTGTAGTAGCACAAAATCTCATCACCACAGGAAATGGCGCTCCCTGAGAAAATCATTCCGTTCTCATCCGGGGAAAGAACCATGCCGTGATTCGTCCAATGCATGAGGTCGGTCGATGTCGCGTGTCCCCAGCCGATGTCGCCCCAGTCCAGCCGCGATGGATTATATTGAAAATAAAGGTGATAGATTCCGTCCTTATAGATGAGTCCGTTCGGGTCATTCATCCATCCCCTTCCGGTCGTGAAATGATATTTGTAGTCACTCGCTTTCATTTTTCCCCCAGATTTCAGAGGGGCATCTTTGCAAAGACTCTGATGAAGGGCCCGTCCTTTCTGTACTCCATGACCATCTCGCACTGAGTCTCAATGCCGAAGTCCCTGAGAGTCTTAGAGTCCGTTGTGACAGTCCGCCTCCAGACTTTTCCGTCCTCACTGAAATTGCTGACGCTGATTTTCTTACGCTCGCCGCTTGAGTCCGGCCCCTTGATCACGTAGTCCGAGGAAAGACTCACTGGTTTTCTGCCCTTCCACTTCTGCACATCCTCCGCGCCCTCCTGAATCTTTCCGCTGAAAAAAGGACCTTCCGCATTTCCGGTGAACTTTGCCCTCTCAACTTTGAGGCCGTTTTCTTTTTCCACCGAGCGGCTTGTAATCCTCACGCAGATCTGCATGATTTCAGAAAATCCTCCAAGGAACTGCTCCACGATGTTCATCGCATGATAGTCCGCAATCTTGTTGAATCCGTGGCCGGCCCCCTGAAGAACAAAGAGCTGTTTTTTCAAAAGTCCCTTGTCACCGGTACCGTTTTTCTTTTCCTCGTCGCGGTATGCGGCAATCGCTTTTTCAGAGTACTCAAGTCTCACAAGAGAGTCACCGTCACCGTGTATTATGCACACAGGGCCTCGGTAGGAGGAAATCTCCTTCATGATGTCCATGTTGATTACGGCCTCCACATAGCACTTGCCCAGCTTCATGGGACCGCACTGAATCACGTCAGGAATATCCGAAGGATCAAATTTAGCGAAAACCATTTTGCCACGTCGGGCGTCATCGTTCAGACAGAGAGCCGGATAGAAAAGAATCAGTTTCTTTACCTGCTCCTGCAATCTGGCGGCAAGCAAGGCGGAGACAAATCCACCCTGACTGCATCCCATGAGCACGAGTTCGGAAGCATCCACAAAATCAAGGGACTGCACATAACGCACGACAGAATGCAAATCCTCGGTCTCAGTAAGCACGGACATTTCGGTGGTTTTCCCGGCACTTTTTCCGACCACGCATCCTCCGCAAAAGTCAAAGATAAAAGCAGCGTATCCCCATCTTGCGAAATTCTCCGCGTAGGAACGGCACATCTTGTGGTTGGCCATGAATCCGTGACTGATTATGACGGGCTTCAATTTTTCTCCCCCAGCCTTCTTCGGAAAATACATCCAGCCCTGAATCCTGAGGGAGTCCCGCTCGCATGAGAATTTTTTTACGCAGATTTTTTCTTTCATATAAATCTCAGTCCCTGCGCGCGAGGAAGAAAATTGACATTATGAAAAGCAGAACCGCGTAAAGAATGGCCGCCACTATGAAAGCAGCTCCGCCGAACGCACCGACGATCACGTAGTTCACCATGTCGTAAAGATAGTTCACGACGCTCATCAAAAGATATGTCACGGCTCCGTAAATCGGAATCAGGAAAAGCCATCTGAACTTGAAGCTCAGCCTGTCCTCAATCCTGTAGTTCCATCCGATTGACGCTGCGAAAATCATCAGCGAGAGAAGCAGCAGGGGATAAAGTCCTCGTCCCAGAAGGCTCTTGGAGAAAACCTCGACCGAGAAACCGTAGCGTCTTGCCTTTTTCACGAATGAGAAGAGCGAGAGCAAATCCATCTTCGCAGGACCGTCCGATGCCTTATCGAAGGTGACGAAATCGCTGTAAGGCATGGGAAGCCTTATGATCCTCTTTTCGGGCAGCCTGTGGATGACATTCTCACGGAGGGCGTTTGCGGAATCCTCGGAGACAGCCACATCCGGAGAACCTAATGCGGCTCCCTTAAGTCCTTCCCTGTCCAGAATTGACTGCGGAAGATTTGTGTTCACATAAGAATATTCGGGGCTGACCACCACGCCCTTAGAGCTTCTGTCAACGGCGAGCAGCATGATCAGCGGAATGTTTCTCCACGAGGAGTTGAATCCCTCGCGCTCAAGTTCTTCCTCCGGCAATGCGGAAAGCGGCTGAGATATGACTTTTGCCACAGGAGCATACATTGACCTGATGAATTTTCCGCTCTTGGAGAAAGTCGCCACGGTCAGTCCGTCAAGATAGCGGATCACGTCGGTGTCCTTGCGCAGGTCCATCACGCCCTTGATGAAGTAGACATTGGTGGTTCCCGTCAAAGGATCGTCAAGAGAGAAGTAGATGTTGTGTCCGCTCTCAAGGTTCGACATATTGTCTGTCTCGTCAATGAAGAAATACTCGTTTTTGATTGCTTCCTCGGCGCGCTCCAAAAAGTAAACTATGTCCGGCTCATTTCCGTGTCCCTCTTCGGAAAGAGACTTGAACTGATAGTATGCGGAAAGGCTGTCGCTCACGTTTCCGGCCTGCAAAGCCTCGTATGCCGCCATTTTTCTCGTGTAATAGTCAACCAGCTCGTCGTTTCCCGTGCGGATCGGTGTCCTTATCTGATTCCACGCGTCCGTCGCAATTTCCTTTGCAAGCTGCAATGTTGTGTCAGAGCCGTCCGATGCCTGGATCGCAAGGGTCGCCCAGTAATGAGCCATGAACCAGTCCCTGTCCGAAAGAGCATCCTGACTCTTTTTCAAAAGCTCAAGCACCTTGTAGTTATGGTCGTGGGCGGAAAGTGGTTTGAGCTCATCCGCGGTAAGGGTGGTCTCGTCATCCGACTCCGAGTCATAATCGTGGAGTGCCCTGTCGTGCGCGATGTCCACAGCATTTTCGGCAAGGCGAAGAAGCTCCTGGGACTCCTCATCATGGTGCGATATTCTGTCCGCCCTCAGAGCGTGCTGGTATGCGAGCTCAGGCTGGTCGGTGTTCAAAAGAGTCCGGGCCTTGCTTTTTGCCTCCGCAAGCTCAGCGGGTGCGCTCACAAGATTCTCATAACGCTGGTTGAATGCGGGTGCGAAAATCTCCTGGCAGAAAATCATCAGCGCGACGAACACAATGGAAATGACCATCACCTGTCCGAAGCGGTTTGCCATCGCGGGAGAAAATCTTTTCTTGCAGTTATCGTCCCCGCCCTTCCATTCGACCGAGCAAGCCACTATGAATCCGCTCAGAAAGATGGAGGGAACAACCTCGAAGAACCATCCCATGCCCCTTGCGAAGCGGAATGCCTTGTCGTCTCCGGGAATCAGGGCAGGCAGCTCACGGTATATAAAAGTCACTCCCATGCAGATTGCAAAAATCAGCAATGCGTAAACCAAAATAATTGTTATCGTCCGTTTCATGCAAACTCCTGTCCGTAAGGATCCATCTCTTCATCCCTGGATTTTTTCCTGAATTTTCCATAAGAGACCAGACCTATTATAAAGAAAACAATGAATATTACGAAATTGACCAGAACCACAAGCGGATTTTTCACCTGCGGGATTTTCGACACGGCGCCCTCAAGGAAAGCGGAGACCGGCTCAAAGAATGACTGCGTGTAAATCAGCACGTTCAGCACGATTATACCAAGGGACGCGACCACGACCCAGAGAGCGTTCTTCAGTCTCCACCTGGAAAGCCGGGTCATTCCGACAACGGAGACAAGCGCGAGACTGATTGAGGCAAAACAGAGCCATGCGAAGAATCCGCCGGAGAAAGCCTGTCCTGCAATATTCATGAAAGTGGAGAACCAGTGCGCGAGAACCGACATGGTTTTTGGCATCTCGACCGTCTCCTGAATCAGCACGTCGGAAAACTCGTCGCCGCTGAAATTCGCCGTGCGTAAATCAACACCGCTGAAAGTATATACGTTCTTGTCGGGGGAGACCATGTTGATGCACACTCCGTCCCCGAGGTTGTCCCGTGTCACATCAGTAAAATAGAAGATATTGCCGCTCTCTCCCTGTCTGAAATATCCCTCGGAAAGAAGATTCTCAACGACAGGCTGGGCCGACGCCTTCTCATCCTTCGCGAACTTCTGCAGATAGCTGAAATTCAAAGGCATGAGGAAAATCCATGCGGCCATGTAGAGAGCCCCGTAAGTCATAACTGGCAGTCCGGATTTCATGGGATGCCGGATCAGGTAGAAGCACATGAACAGACCGCTTAAAATCACCACGAAGGGCAGGAACTTGAAAATTCCGTTCATAAAATAGTGGGTGCTGAAAAACGGCAGCTTTTCCCCCGCCACAAGATTCGTGCAAAGCGAATACAGTGAATAAATAAACGCGCACAGGCAGGTTCCAAATACTATTATGAACAAGTACAGGAAAATCAGCCTCAATGATATTTTTATCGAAGATTCCTTTTCCATTTTTCCTCTCGCTTATATCCTTCCAATTATCGGAAAAAATTCCGTTTTGATTTATGGGAACTTGCGGGAACATATAAAATGCCCCCTCCTATTCCTCCAGATTTCTCACGACCCTGAATCCGTAGCCGCTGGTCCTCTTGTACGGCGCGTTGGTGCTCCTCATATCCACCGAGCAGGACATGTCATCGCTGTGCAGGCCCGTGTAGTAGCAGCCGCCCCTTTTCACCCTGTAGTCGCCGCTGTATCCGCCAACGGGATTCGCCACATCCTCGGAGATATAATCCTCGTACCAGTCCCAGCACCACTCGTAGACGTTTCCGCTCATGTCGTAAAGGCCCATCTCGTTTGCCTTTTTCAAACCGACCTGATGTGTCTTCGAGTCGCTGTTGTCCAAAAACCACGCGGTCTCATCAAGGCTGTCGCTGCCGGAAAACTCAAAGTCCGAAGATGATTCCGAAACCTTGCTTCTGCTGGACATTCCTCCCCTCGCGGCAAATTCCCACTCTGCCTCGGTAGGAAGCCTGTAGCCGGAAGCGTCTTTTTTCATAATCACCTTGTTCCAGACAGAAAGCGTCTCGCTCTCCTCGTCCTCAGGAATCTCTCCCCAGTATGAGGGATCGGATGATGACGCGATCAGATAGACAGGCTCCAGTCCCTCCTTCACGGAAAGCTTGTTGCAGAAAAGGATGGCCTCGAACCAGCTCACGTTTTCCACGGGACGCAGATCGGCAATCTCACCCTCCGCGGGAACCCTTACCTTGCCCTGAAAATGGCTCGGATTCACTCCCATCACATCGTAGTAGAGAACCTGGGTCACTTCCGTGGCTCCGACCTGCAGGGGTCTCACCTCGACCTTGTACTCCTTTCCGTCCACAACGCGGATAAAATACCCGCCGTTCACATCAGTCTCCGAAATCATGCCCTTGAGGCTGTCAATCAGGACTGTAAAGCTCGCGTCCTCGGCAGGATAGGTCTCTGGCCAGTGCATGATGCGCGCGAAATAGCAGGTTCCTATGTCAAGGCTCTTCTCCACATCAAGAGGTGCCCCGTAAAGACCGGTAAGTCTTGAGAAGTCCATTCCCTTTGAGTTTACCCCGCCCTCAAGATTGAATGTAAGTGTGATGGTTTTTCGCTCGTAGTAGACTTTCAGGCACATCACGCCGTCATCGTCCGCCTCAACAAGAAGTCCACCAGGCTCGAATCCCTTCAAAAGCTCGGAGTCCCTTGCCATCTTTGCAATGGTCGTGCCGGACGGAAAATGCGCCTCTTCCATCAGCTCGGGAATCTCGTCATAAACACCCTCTGTCAGAGACGCCGCATAATATCGTGCCCTTTCCGCGCTGTTATCCGCCTCGCTCTTGTAATACTGCTTAAAACTCACGGATGCCTTGCCGTGCTCACTAACAAGCGGATCGGTGCTCTTGCAGGAAACAATCAAAATGACCGTAAAAAGAACAAAAAAAATCTTTCTAATTCCCATTTTTATCCCCTCTTTAAGATTTTATCGGCACTTTCACATCCCTACCTTGAATTCTAAGGTCATAACGCGCGATTGTCAAGCATTTATCTTTTTTTATGTGGTATATAATAGAAGAAAAATTGCAGTATAAAAAAAGATGTATAAATATTGACAATTCCCCCCTGTTTCTGCATAATTAAAGTATTATGATAACACCTTTAGCAAAAGAATTAAATGATATTCTCGGAGGAACCACAGCCGGAGACCTCCTTTCGGACGTAGGAAAGCGCCTTTATTTTCCAAAAGGAATCATTGCACAGAGCGGAGAAGCCAAAAAGCTCGGCAAGACGGCGAACGGTACAATCGGAATGACCGTCATAGGCGGAACTCCCGTCACCCTGAAATCCATTCAGGATCTGGTGCCCGGTCTCACAGCCCGCGAGCTCGTTGCTTATGCTCCTACGGCAGGAAATCCCGACCTCAGGGCACTCTGGAAGGAAGCTATCATCAAAAAGAACCCATTGCTGAAGGACAAAGCATTTTCTCTTCCGGTTCTTGTTCCGGGACTCACGGCAGGAATCTCCTATCTCGCGGACCTTTTCCTCGACGAGAGCAAGGGACTCATAGCGGCCGATCCCTCTTGGGACAACTACGTGCTGATTGCATCCGCAAGACGCAACGCTGATTTCGTACAGTTCGCCATGTTCAAGGACGGAAAGTTCAACATAGACGGCCTCGTGGAAAAAATGAAGGAGCAGGCAAAATCAGGATCAGTGCGCGTGCTTCTCAACTTCCCGCAGAATCCCTCGGGATACAGCCCCACGGTTCAGGAGGCAAAGAGGCTCGTTGAGGAAGTGAAATCGCTCGCCGAGAACGGAACCAAGGTCATGGTATGGTGCGACGACGCGTATTTCGGACTTGCCTACGAGGATGACATTGAGAAGCAGTCACTTTTCGCATATCTTGCCGACCTGCATCCCAACGTACTCGCCGCAAAGATTGACGGTCCCACAAAGGAAGACTTCGCATGGGGATTCCGCTGCGGTTTCATCACTTTCGCAAGCAAGGGCATGACCGAGGAACAGTACGACGCTCTGGTCAAAAAACTCATGGGCACAATCCGCTCATCAGTCTCATGCTCATCAACTCCGCCGCAGACTCTGCTCCTCAAGGCATTCCAGAATCCTGAGACCGAAGCACAGAAGGCCGAGTACCGCAAGGTTTTGGAAAAGAGATACAAGCTCGTAAAGGATTTCGTCAACACGCACAAAAGCGACGAGGTTATACCGCTGCCCTTCAACTCAGGATACTTCATGTCGTTCAGCACAAAGACAGTGGACGCGGAACTTCTCAGGCAGACCCTGCTCAACGAAAGCGGAATAGGAACTATCTCCATTGACTCAAGGACGCTCCGTGTGGCATTCTCAAGTCTTGAGGAAGATAAAATCCCCGTCGTCTACAAGGCAATCTATGAGACTGCTGAAAAACTCGCGCGCTCATAAAAGAGTGGGACGGTCTCTCCTTCTGTTTGTGGCCGTCCTCGGATTTTCCACTTCTCTCGCAATCAGCCTCGCATCCTGCCGTGAGGAAAAGAATCCCACGGTCATAATCTGGACGGACAGACCGGAGCTGGCATCCTACGCCGAGCTTTTCAACACGACCCACAGCGACACAAAGGCAATGGTGATTTACAAGGACAGCCCTATCAGCTCCCTCCCGCCAATGAAAGGCGAGTACATTCCCGACCTGATTGTGGGACCCTGGCTCAAAAGCTCCACCAGCCGCAAATACTTCAAGCCGGTTGACTATCTCTTCAACGAAAAAAAACTCATCGCATCGGATTACTATGAGCAGCTGCTCAATTACGGAGTGCTGAACGAAAAGCAGTATCTGGTCCCGCTGAGCTTCAATCTTCCGGCCATAGTCTTCACAAAGGCAAACGAGGGACTGATAGAGAACGAGCACATCGTGACACTTGAGCTGCTCAGGGACTCCGCGGAAAAATTCAACAGAAGAAACAGAAATGATGAATATACATCCATAGGGTATGCGCCGTCATGGGACACCGATTTCATGTACATGGCGACAAGACTCAACGGAGCGTCATATCAGGAGAAGGGAAACGGATTCTCATGGAACGAAAAGGCCATAGCGAAGACCGTCTCCTTTTTCAGAAACTGGACTTCGGAAATCAACACGAGCACAGCGGCTGAGCAAAACTTCCAGTTCAAATTCCTTTATATGTCGAAGTACAGGCAGCTCTCGAACGGAAAATGCGCTTTCGCATACATGACGAGCGACGAGCTTTTCGCGCTTACCAACGAGCAGGCGGCGGGACTCACATTCAGATGGCTCGTAAAGGACAACAGCAGCGTGATGGTGGAGGACTCCATAATCACCATGGGCATCTACAAGTATGCGAACAACATCAAGGGAGCGGAAATCTTCATGGAGTGGCTCTCATCAGAGGAGACCCAGCAGGCCCTTATCCAGAGAACCGAAAAGATGCACCTGGACACAGTCGCTTTCGGAATTGCAGGCGGATTTTCTGCACTCAAGAACGTGAACGCGAATGTCTTCCCGACACACTACCGCGTGCTCCTTGGAAATCTTCCGACCGAGCAGAACCTTGACATGCCGAACATACTCCCCTACCGCTGGCCAGAGCTCAAGGCAAAGGTCATAGTGCCGTATCTGCAGGACAGCTCCAACACCGAAAACGATTTGGAAGAAGTGGATCCCATAGACATCAGAATTGAGGAGAACAACAAGGTTTATTAATGAAAAAGATTAGATTTTTTACCGCATTTTTTTTGACGCTGCTTTGCCAGGCATTTTTGTTTGCGAACACATCAACCTTCAACCAAGGAAATTTCGTAATCTCCATGAACGATGACTTCACTGAAATCACAATCAACGGAATCATCGAATGTAATTACAACGCGGACGTGATAATCCCCGACAATTTTGACGGCATCCCCGTAACAGAAATCGGAAGGAGCGCGTTCAGCTACAAGGACATGAAATCAGTCTCCATACCGAACAGTGTAAAGAAAATCGGCGAGGCCGCTTTTTATAATTGCACCTATCTTAAGGAAATCAACATCCCGGATTCAGTGACGGAACTCGGCCACTCAGTTTTCTACAGATGCCTTGAGCTCGAAAAAATCACAATTCCGTCCTCGGTCACAACAATCGGCAGCGAAGTTTTCACGGTCTGTCCGAAACTGAAGGAAATAAATTTTTTGGTCCGCGTATCGGAAATCAAGTACAGAACATTCTCTAGCTGCAAGTCCCTTGAGAGCATCACCTTACCGGACTCGGTGACAACAATCGGACAGAACGCATTCATCAACTGTGAAGCATTGAAGACCATAAAGCTCCCCAAGAACCTGAAGACAATCGGAAACGGCGCGTTTGAGTCCTGCTCATCGCTCCAGAACCCGGAGATTCCTGCATCAGTAACATCGGTCGGCACAGGTCTCTTCAAAGGATGCAACTCAATCACCCTGACATATAAGATTTCCATCGCACGGAGATTCAACACCGACATATTTTAATAGAAGAAAAAAATGAAATCCAACGAATATTCAGTAATTTACAGCGATCGCGACATTGTGGCCCTCAACAAAAAGAGCGGCTACCTGGTTGCGGCAGACCGATATGACAACGACTCCCCCAGGCTCGATGAGGCGGCGGAAACGGAATTCGGAAAACTTTTCGCAGTACACAGGATCGACACTGACGCGAGCGGGGTGGTAATCTACGCAAGAAATGAAAAGACACAGACCGAGCTTGCACAGCAGTTTCAGAACCGTGAGGTCAAGAGGATTTTTCACTGTCTAGTAAACGGAAGCCCCTCGTGGGAAACTCTTCACGTGGACTTAAAGCTTCTTCCCGACGGAGACCAGAGGCACAGAACCACGGTGAACAAAAAGACCGGAAAAATTGCCGTAACCGACTACAATTTCATCTGCCGCTGCGGTCCCTACTCATGGATTGAGGCCATACCACAGACGAGCCGCACACACCAAGTCCGCGTACATCTTCAGGAAAACGGAGTCACCATAGTCTGCGATCCACTCTACTCAGGGAACCAAAAGCCCGTGAGACTCAGCGACATCAAAAAGCGATGGAACGGAGACACGGATGAGGAGAGACCATTGCTTTCCCGGCTTGCCCTTCATCTTTACTCAATAGAAATCACACATCCTGCGAGCGGAGAAAAAATGTGTTTTGAGGCTCCATATCAAAAGGACATGGACGCGGTCAGAAAGCAGCTTGCAAAAATTTTCGGAGGGGATCCGCTTTCGAAAGCATGAGACGGCCGTTTTATTTTCTCGCATTAGTTTTCATCCTGAGTTTCCCGCATTTAATTTTCGCAGAGGGATTTTATTTTTCAGGTGAGTTTTTTTTGCGTGAGAGCAACGGCAATCAGGGGGAATACGTCTACGTCACGGACTCTTCCGGAAACAAGAGGCTTCTGAGCGAGCTGATTTGGGACGCGACCCCTGTTTTTGATTTCGGACTTTCGTTTGCGGGTGGATGGAAAAATCTGGGACTTGAGATTTCGGCAGGCTCGGCTCTTCCACTGCCATGCGGCAAAATGACAGACTCAGACTGGATGAACAACCAGGACTTTCCCGACTGCGACGACTCACTTTCTTCCATAAAATCACACTACACTGAGAGCATCTGCAAAACGGACTATTCTTTTACAATCTGCGCGGATTTTTTTTACGCATTCCGGCCCTCACCCTACTTTGCAATCAAACCCTCCTGCGGCATTGAGTACGACGCGTCATCGTTTACGGCATACGGACTGGACGGCGCATACTTTCTCCGGTTCTCCTCATACGATTACTGGGGATGGTGGAACGACGGATCTTCCAACAACAAAAAGGACACTGACAAAAACACAAAGGTCATACGGCTGAAAAGGGACACGCTGAAAATCTGGACTGGCTTTTCACTGGAGATTGCACCGGCGGCGAAATGGACGATTGAGGGATCGTTCGCGCTCAGTCCATACGTGTACATGGCATCCCTTGACGAGCACCTGCTTAAGGATGAAAATTACTACGACCTGATGAGCGGATTTTTCTCGTCGTTCAAGTGCGGTCTTTCGGGAAAGTACGCTGCGGGCGAAAGATTTGAGGTCAGTCTGGGGGCTGATTTCTCATACATGTCGAAAATCTACGGCAAGTCATATTCGCTTGGGTCAGACGGCTCGGCATATCGTTTGAATGATGTCCCTGCGGCGGATTCCATATCCCTGAGTTTCAGGCTGGGAGCGAGATACCATTTTGTGAAAAAGGATTAAAAAGGAGGCTATCATGCTTAAAGGAAAATTTATCGTTCTGGGAGTGAGCGGAAGCATTGCGGCGTACAAGGCGGCGTCCCTCGCAAGTCTTTTGGTGAAGGCGGGATGCGACGTGCAGGTTATAATGACCGAAAACGCGACAAAACTTATCAGCCCCATTACCTTCGAGACACTCACGGGCCACAAATGCCTCACCGACACCTTCGACAGAAATTTCGAGCACAAGGTCGAGCACATCTCCATAGCAAAAAGAGCCGACCTTTTTATGATTGCACCGGCCACAGCCAACGTAATCGCAAAAATCGCCAACGGACTTGCCGACGACATGCTCACGACGACCTTTCTCGCCTGCAAGTGTCCTAAAATCATCTCGCCCGCAATGAACACGCAGATGCTCATGAATCCAGTAACCCAGGACAATCTTGAGAAATGCCGGCATTACGGAATCAAGGTGGTGGAGAGCGCGGAGGGACATCTTGCTTGCGGTGACAGCGGAAAGGGAAAGATGCCAGAGCCCGAGGTTCTTTTCTCATGGATTGAGAACGAGGTCGCATTTGAAAAGGATCTTGCGGGAAAAAAGATTCTGGTTACGGCGGGTCCCACGAGGGAGGCACTTGATCCGGTGCGCTACATAACGAACCACTCCAGCGGAAAGATGGGATATGCCATAGCGAAGGTTGCGGCGGAAAGAGGCGCGGATGTAACGCTTGTCTCAGGTCCGGTGAATCTTCCTGAGCTTCCATTTGTCAAGACTGTGAAAATCACTTCAGCTGCGGAGATGGCGGAAAAGGTGATCGCGGCTTTCCCGGAATGCGATGCCATAATCAAGGCGGCGGCGGTTGCGGATTACAGGCCAAAAACAACAAGCGATGAGAAAATCAAAAAAAGCGGGGACAATCTTTCGCTTGAGCTGGAGCGGACCCAGGACATACTCAAGACACTCGGCGAGATGAAACAGAGCTCGGGCAAAAAGACCGTCCTCTGCGGATTTTCCATGGAGACCGAAAACCTGATTGCAAACAGCCGTGCCAAGCTTGAGAAAAAGAATCTCGACATGATTGTGGCGAACAGCCTTCGGGTGCAGGGAGCCGGATTCGGAGGAGACACAAACGTTGTCACCATAATCACAAGGGACGGAGAGAGGGAGCTTCCCCTGATGAGCAAGGAAGACGTGGCCGTGGAAATACTTAACGAGTTGAAAGTGGAAAGATGAAAACGAGAAGATTATTAGGGGTAAAAAAATGAATGTTAAAAAGATTAGTATAAGTGACATGGATGGATTTCGGATTGGGAACTCGCAGAATTATGAGGCAATGACCGGGGTTACGGCGATTGTGTTCGACAAAAAGAACGTTTGCGGCATAGACATAAGCGGAGGCGGACCTGCTGCCCGTGAGTCGGCTCTTTTTCATCCCCTTTCGGCACAGCAGTCGGTGACGGCTCTCTTGCTTTCGGGAGGCTCGGCTTACGGACTTGCGGCATCGACCGGAGCCATGCAATATCTTGAGGAGCGGGGCATGGGATTCCACCTCGGAGACATAGTCGTCCCCATTGTACCACAGTCCTGCATCTTTGACCTCGGCATAGGTTCGTCCAAGGTGAGGCCAGACGCGAAAATGGGATACGAGGCCTGTGTGGACGCGGAGAAAAATCATCCTGTGAGCGGAAGCGTGGGAGGCGGAACAGGTGCCACGGTCGGAAAAATCTGCGGCATGGCAAGGTCCCAAAAATCCGGGATAGGATACGCTGCGTTCCAGGCGGGTGAGCTTAAGATGGCGGCGGTGGTAATCGTGAATGCGCTCGGGGATGTCTTTGACTACAAAAGCGGAAAAAAGGTCGCGGGATTTACCACGGAGGACAGAAAATCTTTCGCGGACATGGAGGATTTCATGTACGGAATGCAGGCGTCCTTCGTCAAGGGAACCAACACGACGATTGGTGCCGTGATCTGCAACGGAGATTTCTCGCAGCAGGAGATGTGCAAGATTGCGGCGATGACACGCTCGGCCCTGGGTCGCTCAATCAGCCCGGTGGGAACAAGCGCGGACGGAGACACGGTTTATGCCATTTCGACAGGCGGTGTGAAAGCGAACTGCAACGTGGCGGGACTTCTCGCATGCAGGGCACTCTCGGAGGGGATTCTGGACGCGGTGGAAAGCTCAAAGATGGATGACGGGGAGTATCTGAAAATCATCGCCCGGCATTAAAAGTTCCTTAAATTCAACAAAATACGCAAAGAGTATAAAAAATTGGTGAATTTAATCAAAAACATGGACTTTTGCTTTCACAATGCCGAAATTTAATGATATAATGAGGTAGAATCGCTCGGGACATTCCGTAAGGAAATGTATTCCGGCAAAAAAAAATATTTTAAATAAGTTTAAAAGGTATGGAGAATACCTAAGGAGACCGTTTGTTATGGAAGGCAAAAAAAATAGCAAGCTTGTAACGAAAATCCTTATCATCACTTTGGTGGTCATCGGGGCACTCAGCATCGCCCAGATTCTGCTCATCTCGTCACACACCCGGAACATCGTAGGACAGTCCTATGAGGAAGAATGCACGGAGCTGACGAAGCTCTACACAAAGCAGCTGTCCGAAAAAATCACAGAATACATGAGTCTTTTGCAGACATATACAAACGCGGACGTCGTAAAGACCGGAGACCCCGCACAGATTGTCGCATGGCTCCAGAGCAACGCCGACATCAGGGACCCACAGTTTGATTACGTCGCATTCGTTGACAGAGAGGGAAACTTTGACTCGGACATCAACACGCATACGACTGTCACCGAAAGATCATACTATCTGGACATCATCAAATCCGGAAAGGACGAGACGATGGATGATCCCGTGGCTTCAAAAGTCTCCGGAAAAACAATCGTCCACATCTGCAAGGCCGCGCGCTACAACGGAAACATCATCGGATTTTTCACCGGAATCGTCTCGCTTGAGACCCTGCAGAACATTGTTCGCAACATCAAGATTGGAACCTCGGGAAAGGGATCCCTTTTCGCGGGAAACGGAGACTTGATCGCCACATCCGCCGATGACGAGGAGCTTGTAGTGGGAAATTTCAAGGCCATCCTCGCACAGTCAGATTTCAACAATAGAGTCCAGCAGTCCCTGCACTCTGGAAACGCAAGCGGAGAATGGGCGAATTTCGGAGGAACCAAGAACTACATCACCTACGCGCATGTCTCAAACACCCCGGCATGGATGTTCTTCTTCAACATTGACGAAAGCCAGGTCTATCATGCGGCAAACACCGTCGTCAGCTGGACCATCGGAGCCTGTGTCGCCGTGGCATTGGCACTTTTGTTCATCATCGGATTCATGATCATCAAATCCCTCAAGCCGCTCCACATCGTTCAGACCACAATCGACGGAATAGCGTCTGGTAACGCTGACCTCACCAAGAGAATCGAGCTGAAGAACATGGAGAACAACGAGATCGGAGGCGTGGTAGACGGATTCAACAGCTTCTCGGAAAAGCTTCAGGAAATCATCCGCACGCTCAAAATCTCAAAGGAAGGCCTCGTAAACACAGGAAAGGCCTTGAACCAGAGCACAACGGAGACCACGGACTCAATCTCCAGCATCATCAAGACAATGGACAGTCTCGGCGAGGACATAAGCAACCAGTCGCAGTCAGTTACCCAGACAGCACAGGCCGTCAACCAGATTGCCGGAAACATTGAATCCCTCAACCAGATGGTCGAAATGCAGGCCTCAAGCGTAACACAGGCATCAAGCGCGGTTGAGCAGATGATCGGAAACATCAACTCGGTTGACATGTCCGTAAACAAAATGGCGGTCGCTTTCTCTGACCTTGAGCAGAAGGCCGTTCTCGGTGTAAAAAAGCAGGAGGACGTAAACACACTCATCAAGACGATCGAAGCCGAGTCAAAGACCCTGCAGGAAGCAAACTCAGTAATCTCAAGCATCGCAGAGCAGACAAACCTTCTCGCCATGAACGCCGCAATTGAGGCAGCCCACGCCGGTGAGGCAGGAAAGGGATTCAGCGTAGTCGCCGACGAAATCCGAAAGCTCTCAGAGACATCGTCATCACAGTCAAGGACAATCGGTGAGCAGCTCAAAAAGATTTCGGCAACAATCACCCACATCGTCCAGGCATCCCTCGACGCGGGAAAGGCATTTACGAACGTTTCCTCGGAAATCAACAACACGAGCTCACTGGTTCAGGAAATCAAGCACGCAATGTCAGAGCAGGCAAGCGGCTCACAGCAGATTTCTCAGGCCCTCAGCAACATGAACAACAGCACGTCGAACGTCCGAACCGCATCAGAGCAGATTTTCGAGGAGAACAAGTCAATCCTCAGCGAAATCAAGACACTGCAGAACGCCACGAACAACATGAGAAACGGAATGGACGAGGTTACATCCGAAACCAAGCAGATCAGCGCGACCGGAAAATCGCTTTCAAATCTTTCCAACGAGATGGCGAAATCCATCGACGGAATCGGCTCGCAGATTGACCAGTTCAAGGTCTGACGAACCGACCCGGCACCAAGACAAGCTCCCGTTTCCAGGCGGGGGCATTTTTTTTCTCATGGAAAAACCGGGAAAAAGGCTGTCCCACCTGTTGAAATTTTTGCCTGTACAGTGTATGCTATATAGAAAGATTTTTTAACGTTTCGGAAAGTGGGATTGTATTATGGAAATATCAAAGTATGAATTGGATGAGTGTGCCGGTTACATCAACAGCTGCCGTCAGGAAGCCGCAAAGAGACTGGTCGGGCAGAAAGAAGTAATCGACGGGATTATGACCGCGATGATTGCCGGCGGACACATTTTGCTTGAGGGAGTGCCGGGTCTCGCAAAAACACTCGCTGTAAGAACCTTCGCTGAAATCTCAGGACTTGAGTACAAGCGCATACAGTTTACACCCGACCTTCTTCCGGCAGATGTCACAGGTACACTGATTTACCAGCAGGCACTTGGAAAATTCGCCGTGCGCCGTGGACCGGTATTCTCAAACGTGGTCCTTGCCGATGAAATCAACCGTGCCCCCGCAAAAGTACAGTCCGCGCTCCTTGAGGCAATGGCCGAGCACCAGGTAACGATTGGTGAGACGAGCTATCCCCTGCCGGAGCCGTTTTTCGTGCTTGCGACCCAGAACCCGATCGAGCAGGAGGGAACCTACAATCTTCCCGAAGCCGAGCTGGACCGTTTCTTAATGAAGCTGGTTGTGCCCTACCCCACGCCCGAAGAGGAAATCCAGATTGTAAAGTCCAACGGAGAAGCCATGAGCCAGCCGGTTCTCTCGGTTTTCCCTGCATCCGCCATTGAAAGATGCAAGAGCGCAGTCAAGGCAATCACAGCGGACGACAAAATCATCAATTATATAGTCTCCATAGTCAATGTCACACGTCCCGACCAGACACGCAACGAAAGACGCAGCTCCTCGGCCCAGAAAAAGAACGACATCATGCACTACATCTCATTCGGAGCATCCCCGCGTGCCGGAATCGCACTCCTGCAGTGCTCAAAGGTAGCGGCTCTTTTTGCTGGACGCAGCTTCGTACTTCCTGAGGATGTGCAGTCGGTGGCAAAACCGGTTCTCAGGCACAGGCTTGTCCTCAACTACGAGGCATCGGCAGACAACGTATCAACAGACGACCTCATCTCCAAAATCATTGAGCTCATGCCGCTTCCGTAACGAGGGTCGCATTTATGGATACAGCGACTTTAACAAGAAAAGCGAACCTCCTGCACCTCACATCGCTGAGCCTTGCGGAGGGTATGCGCAACGGTTCATTCAGGTCCCTTTACAAAGGCCGCGGAATAGATTTTCAGGGAGTGCGTGAGTATTTCGACGGTGATGACGTGCGTGCGATTGACTGGAACGTTACAGCCCGCATGGGTCGTCCCTTCGTGAAGCAGTACGACGAGGAGAGGGATTTGAACGTCCTTCTTCTGATTGACGTCTCACGCTCCATGAGGTCAGGATCCGGCAGACGGTCCCGGCTTGAGATAGCTGTGGATTGCGCGTCCCTCATGACACTTGCGGCATACCATAACTCATCCCCCGTCGGCGCGATAATATTCGACGGAAAGGTTCAGTTCAACTGTCCTCCGGCGGCAGGCCACGATCAGGTCATGCTCCTGCTCTCTCAGTTTGAGAAAATCGGGGAGACCTCATCAAACGGATCCATCATGGACACGGCACTTCTCGCGGCACAGAGAGTCCTGAAAAAACGCACGCTCATAATGATTTTCTCGGATTTCCGCACGTCATCATGGGGACAGCCCTTCGGACATCTCTGCCAGAGAAACGATGTGGTCGCGGCAAGGATTACGGACACTCTTGACGACCTCATTCCTCCGGTTGGCTCCATTCCGTTCTCAGATCCCGAAAGCGGCAAACGCATGATCCTCCCCACATCCTCATCGAAGTTCCGACGCATGTGGAGGCAGGACAACGAGCAGCGCATGGAGCAGTGGAAGCACGAATGTCTCCGCCACGGTGGATATCCCATGACCATAGCAACAGGCACGGATCCTCTCCGCGAGCTGACACGCTTTTTCCTGGCAAGGGAGCAGTAAGATGAAAAAGATTTACGTCCTTGCCGCAAGCATTTTATTCTCTCTGATTTTCCTTTCACCCGCTTTTTCACAGAGCAGCTCCACGGAAGATTTCGTGCAGCAGATTCTGGTTCCCAAGGACATTTATGTAGGTGACCACGTTCAGCTTCACTACACCTTCAACAGTCCCATAGATTTTTTCGCGCTTTCGGATCCCTCAAGGATTGAAGGCGACGTGCTTACACTGAACCCGAAGAGCCCGGCTTTTGTCTCGCCCGACGAATCCTTTACAGTAAACGACGTGTCCCTGCACCGCAACGGAATGAGCTACACGCTTTTAATCGCCTTTATTCCTTGGCGTCCCGGACAGCTTGAGTTCCCGGAGTTCGACCTGAACGAATATTGCAGGACCACGGATTTCACAACGACCGTTACGGAAAGCGAGGTTCCCATAGAAAATCTCGTGCAGTACAAGATGAAGCTCCAGAGCGTGACGGTTCTTTCCCTCGTAGAAAGCATGGGAGCCACGGGAATCAGACCGGCAATCTCCCCGAGGCTTCTTCCTGGAACGACATACACAGTGTGGACCCTGATCATCGTGGGCATACTGGTGCTTTTTGCGGCCGGTTTCGCTCTTGCAAAGATGAGGGCAATCAAGGAAGCGTATTACAATCTGCTTGAGTACCTGGGATTCCTTAAGAACGTCCATACCGCCAAGAGAGGACTCAAAAAACTCTCCGAAAAAAATTGCGACGACGGTGACTTTGCGGCACAGTGGCAGAAAATCGTCAGGAACTACCTGGACTACCGCTTCGAGGTTCCATTCTCCTCGGTCACCACGAAAAGGATTGCATCCGTAATCAACACGGCGACCGGAAACATGCTCGGTGAAAGACAGGAGAATGCCGTAATGGACATTGTTTCTCTTTTCATGCGCACCGACTATATCATTTTCGCACAGAACTCGATCGACTCCAAGCAGCTTCCCCTTGAGGACCATCAGGCGGCATTCAGTGAGGGCGAGAGGAACAAAATCGTGGAGATTACCGAAAAAGCCATAGACGGTCTTGAGGCGAAGAACACGGACGAAGGAGGCGACTTATGATGGAATTTGAGAATCCGGGCGCATTCTTCCTCCTGCTGCTCATCCCGCTTTTTTTCTTCCTGCGCTACGTGAGGATTTTTTCACCCATAACATTCCCGCTGACACTCGGCGACTGGCACGGAAAATTTTTCAACTGGAACAGCCGTCTCAGGCAGATTGCGTCGACCCTTTCCACGGTTCTTGCGGTGTCAGGTTTCGTAAGCCTCATCATCGCCTATTCGAACCCGGTCATACATCATCAGGAAAAGATTTACTCTTCCAGGGGTGCCGACATACTTTTCGTACTGGACACAAGCCCCTCAATGGCGGCAAAGGACATGTCCGACATGAAGAGGATTGACGCGGCGAAACAGGCAATCAAGGCTCTGCAATCCGAAAGCACTGGAGATTCCGTGGGACTCGTGGAGATGGCAAAGGAAGCGGCCGTGGTTGTTCCCCCGACAATGGACCGCAACGTATTCTTCAGCAAGCTTGACGACATAGTGCTCGGAGAGATGGGAGACGGAACTGCCATAGGAAACGGACTCGCATGTGCCATAATGCACCTTGAGTCATCGCGCTCACCCAGAAAAAGCATAGTGCTGATTACCGACGGAGAGAACAACGCGGGAACGATTCACCCCCACACGGCGGCACATCTAGCGCACGACAAGAACATCTCGCTGTATGTCCTTGGAATCGGCACAAAGGGAACCGTACCGCTTGAGTACATGGACCCCATGACAGGAAAAATCTACTCGGGATTTTTAAACTCAAATTACGACAGCACGGTTCTTGCCCAGATTGCGGCGGAGGGCGGCGGAAAATTCTTTGAGGCGGAGTCACTTTCAGCTCTTTCCCAAACTCTTGACTCGGTGGAGAGAAGCGAAAGTCTCGTTCAGACATACCACATAAAGAACATGGACGAGGAATTCTACAGGCTTTTCATCGCACTTGGAGCCGCGTTCCTGGTTTTCGCAGTCTTCATCCGCAGGTTCGCCCTGAAGGAGGTTCTATGAATTTCTTCATTGAAAAACCGAAGGTCCTGTACCTCCTCTTGCTTTTGATTCCATACGGCTGGTATATGTTCTCGCGTTTCGCACGGATTGTGAAAAACCTCGGAAGACAAAAGGCCCTTGTGAAGGACGAAAACCTGCTCTCAAAATACAAGGTGAATTTTTCCCTGCGCACAGTATTCCGTATGCTCGCGTGGGTGATGATCGTACTTGCCTACGCCGGTCTCTCGTGGGGAACGAATTTCATCCCCGTGCAGAAAAACGGACGTGCCGTAAGCATGGTGTTCGACATCTCATACAGCATGGAGGCTAAGGACGGACCTGGAGAAATCACGCGTCTTCAGGCGGCGGCTGCCTATGCTGGAAGGCTCCTTGACAACATTCCGAACACATCGGTTTCGGTGGTGCTCGCAAAAGGTGACGGAGTTGTGGCGGTTCCTCTCACGGAAGACACGGAATCCGTGCGCTCCATTTTGACGGTCCTCTCCCCAACCATGATGACATCGCAGGGATCCAGTCTCGGAAAAGGAATTGAGACGGCCATCACATCCTTTCCCCCTCAAAGCGCGCAGTCAGACTATATATGGCTTTTTACCGACGGAGAGGAAACGGACTCGGCACTGCAACTGGCGCTCACACAGGCGGCGAAATACGGAATCCCGGTCGCGATAATAGGATTCGGTTCCGAGAGGGAAAGCACTGTTCTCGCGGGAGACGGAAGCACAAAGGTAAAGACGGCTCTGCGGGCGGCATCCATACAGGAGACCATAGAGGCCGTAAAAAAACGCACCTTCTCGCAATCCGGAAGCATACTCATGCCGGACCTTTTCTACGTTGACGCATCCGAAGTCGGATCCGCGAACAAGCTGCTCTCAAGTCTTCTGAAAAAGAGCGGAAATCCCATAACAAGCTCGGGCGACCTTGCGAACGAGGAGACATCCACGGTGTACGAGCTTCAGACTGTGGACCGTCACAACATCTTCCTGATTTTCGCGGTCGTGTTCATAGCGATCTCATTCATCTTCGGCGAGCTCCAGATTACCCTGCCCAAAAGAAAGAAACTTGAGGCGGAGGCGGCCCTTGCCATTTTCTCAATTTTCCTGACAGGATGCTCGGCACAGAGAATAAAGGACGGCTCAAAGATTCTTGAGGGAAGGCTGAACTGGAACCGCAAGGACTATCAGGAGGCGGTCGCGGATTTCATGGACGTTGAGCAGAACGCGGGCGACCGTGGAGATCTCGAGATTCAGCAATACGCGCTCTACGGGCTTGCCACCACATATCTCATGCAGAACGAAAATTCATCCGCACAGGCACGCTACGAGCAGATAAATCCCGACGCACCAGATGAAATCAGATTCTCAGTGCTCTACAACTCAGGAATCATCGAGCACAGGAACGGAAACTACTCGGCGGCGGCAGAATTTTTCAAGCAGGCGCTCCTGATAAAAAGCAGCGACGTGGACGCAAAAATCAACCTTGAGCTTTCACTCAAAGAGGCGACCGCACACGCAAACGCACAGGAAGCACAACTCACGCCGATTTCAGAAAACACGGATGAAATCTCTACAATGGAAAACGCAATGTATACCACTATACGGGAGAACGAACAACAGCAATGGAAAAATCGTCAGCAAGAATCAGAAAGTTCTGGATTGGATTATTGATTTTACTCGCGCAGCTCTCCGGCGTACTTTGCATCCAAAAGGCATCGGGAGCCGCAACATGGCAATACCTCCAGTCCCTTCGCTTCAAAAAGGCGGAGAAATATTTTTTTACCGCGACCGACTGCTCATTCTCCGTGAACATTGAGAACATCACGCCCGACAAAATCACAGTCGCTGTAAATGACGTGCCGCAGAACTCAAGCTTCATCTCCATGAGGAAAGAGACTTACATCCCGTCGTCAAATGCCAGCAGCGACCAGTACGGAACCAAAATCATACTCACGTTCAGGTTCAACGAGCCGGGAGCGTATCAGATAAAGGCGGTGGACGTAAAGGCGGACATCTACTACTGCAGGATTCCCATAGAGTCAGTATATGTATACGAGAACCCGAGCATAGTGCATCCGAGGATTTTCGTCACTTTCGAGGACCAGAGGTACGCATCGGCAACCCCAAGCCGCTCCATAGACGCGTCGGCAGGAGACCACATCCGCTTCACGCTCTTCATCCGCTATGCCACTCAGATTGTCGATTTCTACTGGAGCATTCCCGAGAACTCGCTTTTTACCGAAGTGGAAAGATTCGACATCACAAGGCAGAGCGTAAACACGACGGAATTCTCCCCGGATTCGGTTCCAATCGCCACCTTCGACTGGCAGCCCCTGAAACAAGGCTCGTATAAATTCCCGGATTTTACTGTCACGGCAATCTCTTTCGGAGGAATCAGGCAGTCCGTCGCGGTTCCGTCATACAAGGTCAAAGTCGGTCCCAAGGCATCAAAACCGGCGGTGAAAAAGGAGAGCGAGATTTTCTCATACGCATTCTCGGAGAATCCCGCGCAGACAACCCCGGAAGCGGAGGTAGCACCGATCCATGTGAACACCGAGGAGCTTTTGCAGCTGCACAAAAAGGAAAGATATTCCGTCCCATTCACAAGCACGGCAAGAAAGGAGCGTCAGGAGGCGGAAAAGAAAGCCGGACTCAATCCATCGCAGAATGAGCCGAACATTCCGCTTCTGATAATCATCTGGGTGATTTTCATAGTCGTGCTTGCGGGAACCGTGATTTTCTTCCTGCTCCACAAGATTCCGGCGGCTGCGACCTGTTTCGTGAGCGCGATCATCATCCTGATCAGTGCCGTCATTTACTCACGCTGGGCATCCACAAAGACTGCCGTCTTCAAGGGCGGTGAAATCAACTCCATACCCGAGGACGAGAACTCATCAGGTGTTTTCGTAATTCCGGGAACCGTAATCAGGATAGAGCGGGAATCAGGACGCTGGGTATACATCAGGTGCAACGACACTTACGGCTGGGTCAGAAAAGACTCCCTGCTTGAGATCCGCTGAGAGAACGGAGACTGAGATGGATTTCGGCGACATTTTGAATCAGTGGGACAAGGAACAGAAAACCCCGGCAAAAAAGCAGGTGCAAAAACCGAACAAAAAGGCGAACGCACCGAGCGCGGAGGAAAAGGAGCTCAGGCGGCAGGGCTACACGAGCTTCGAAAATCAGTTCAAGACGAGCGTAAATCCCATTGAGGCATGGCTGAACCGTCACGGAACCATAGACAAGGACAAAATCAACGAGCAGGCGGAAAGGGAGGCTGAGCTTGCGGACAGGGAATACCTCAAGAACATGAGACCCGAGGCAATCCTTGACCTGCACGGACTCACGCGCGACGAGGCATGGGGACGCATGGACGCTTTCGTAACCGACTGCACAAGACGCGGACTCAGGAAAATCATGGTGATTCACGGAAAGGGAAACCACAGCCACGACTCGGATCCGGTTCTCGGACTTATGGTAAGACAGTTCATCGAGCAGGACGCAAGGCTGGGACGCTCAGGGCACCCGGACAGATATAACGGCGGAAGCGGCGCGACATGGATTCTCATCAAGGGATCGGAACACTCAAAAAATCGTTGACGGCGAGTTTTTTGAAGTAGTCTAAATAAAATCAGCAAATCTACCGATAAATAATAAGAGAACCTTTAAAAACTCCTTAACCGGGGCTTTTTTTGGTATGAAACCCTAGTGTAAAAATAAGGTAGATGTAAATGAGCATTTTAATAGTTGGAATCGTCATTTTATTAGTGGTTGCCGCAATCGTTGTCTTCATGGGAAAAAAGGGTGACTCGTCAAAAAAGCTGTCCTTCGGAGGCGGAAAGAGCAAAACTCAGGCTCAGATTATCCGTGACGCGAACAAAAAGCTTGAGAAGAACCCGCAGGACGCAGAGGGACTCATGGAGCTTGCCGACGTCTATTTCTCCAACAAGCTGTGGGACAAGGCTCTGCCAATCTACGACCAGCTCTTCAGGCTCGCCACCAAGGACCCGATGGTAGACGGATTCAAGGCCGTCCTTCGCCACGGTATCTGCGCGGTAAATCTGGACAAAACCCAGGAAGCCCTCGCATCGCTCAACTCGGCGTACAAGCTGGAGCCGCGTAATTATGACGTGAACCTGAACCTTGGAATCGCAATGTACAAGGAAAAACAGTACGACAAGGCCATCCCCTGTCTTAAAAAGGCGCTGATTCTGAATCCTGAGGCGGAGGGAGTCTACTTCATCCTCGGACAGAGCTACTATCAGGGACACCATTACAGGGACAGCCTTCCCTGCTTCAAGCGCGCGCTGGGTGAGGATCCCACGAACAAAGAGGCTCTTTTCTGCATGGCCGACGCGACCAACATGGAGGGACACGGAGATCAGGCTATCAAGGTCTTCATGCACCTGCGTCCGGATCCTGTGTACGGTCCCCGCTCATGTCTTGAGGCCGGTATGTACCACATGAAGACAGGTGATTTTGACGCCGCCATCCAGGATTTTGAGATCGGTATGAAGCACAAGGACGTCCCGCAGGATGTCATGCTCGACCTTGAGTACAGGACCGCGCAGTGTTTCTTCAGCAAAAATGATTTCGGACAGGGACTTGTGTACCTGAACAAGATCCGCACGGTGAACGCAAACTACAAGGACGTCAACGCGCTTGCGAGCCGCTATCAGGAGCTGAGCCAGAACAAGAACCTTCAGGTCTATCTTTCAGCGGGTGCGTCTGATTTCGTGGCCCTTTGCCGCAAGTTCATAGAGACAGTCTACCGGGGATCCCAGGTCAAGGTCATGGACATAAACGTGCAGCCGGCATATACCGACATCACGGCGGAAGTTGACTCACCGAAATGGACCGACACCGAGATTTTCCGCTTTTTCAGGACATCAGGCTCCACGGGAGAGCTTTATGTGCGCGACTTCCACGGACACATGCATGACGTAAAGGCCGACAGAGGATTCTGTATCACGGCGGGAATCTTCACCGAGGAAGCCCACAAATACATTGAGGGACGACCTCTTGACCTGGTGGAAAAAGCCAAACTCACCAAGGTTCTTAAGGCAGTGAGCATTTAAGGAAAGCATTCAAGGATTCTGAGCAGTAACACAACACACAAAACATCCTTCATAAAACAAAAAACCCCTGAATGTCATAAGACGCTCAGGGGCATTTTATTTCAATGCGATTTCATCAAACAGACTGATTTACTCAGTGCATACGCGGTTTAACAAGTGCAAACGCGATTTACTCGGCGCAAACCTCGGTTTACTCACCGCAAACCAGGCGGAATCCGTTCAGGTAGTAGCGCTCGTCTGCCTTGGATGAGTGGCGGTTGGAGACACGGCATACACCGCTTCCGTCACCGTAAGTGCTTGCCCTTGATCCTCCGCGAAGAACCTTTACACCGCTTCCTGATGAGGGTCCCTTTGTGTTCCTTGAGCTTCCGTCAAGATAGAACTTGGGATCGTAGTTGTCCCAGCACCATTCCCATGCGTTTCCGCTCATGTCGAAAAGTCCGAGTGAGTTCGGAGCCTTTGTGGCCACCTCGTGGGTCTTTCCCTCGCAGTTGCCCTGATACCAGGCCACCTCGTCAATATTGTCGCTTCCTGAGTAAAGGAACTTGTCTCCGTTCTCACCGCCGCGGGCCGCATATTCCCATTCAGCCTCGGTCGGAAGTCGGTATCCGTTCGCGTTGAAGTTGCAGGTGATTCCCTCGGAGTTCACCCAGTGAGTGATGTCGAAGTCTCCGTTCTTTGAGTAACAGGGATTGAGTCCCATCTTCTCGCTCAGCTCGTTGCAGAAAATCACGGCATCAAGCCAGCTCACGCACTCGACCGGCAGCTTCTCTCCCTTGAAATATGAGGGGTTCTTTCCCGTCACCTTCTTGTAGAGCTCCTGTGTCACCTCTGTCTTGGACATCTTGAATGAATCTACAGCGGCACCGTGGACGGGGTACTCGTCTTCCTCACCGTCAGCAGCTCCCATGGAAAATGAACCGCCCTTGACGCTAACCATCTCGACCATTGCCTCAAGTTCCGGGTCAACCTCAACCTTTTCCTTGGCTCCTGACGCAAAGACTGACGCAGCCAGAGTCATCGCCGCACAAAACGCAATCATTTTTTTCATTTTATTTCCTCCAAGAGAAGACCCGAAACCGGCAGCCCGGAAATCAAGTCCCGAAAATTAAATTTTCTCCAATGTCGATTAGAAAAACAACATCTTATTCTTATATGTTACCACAAATTCCAAGAAAAGAAAAGTGTTTCATGGAAAAATCAGGGAAAATCAGCTAAAACATAACAGCCTCAATGCCGCCATAACTTTCCACTTTCCACTCTCAACTTTCCGCTCGCCTACCGCTTGTCCTCCATCACCTTGATGATTTCGCCTATGTACATGGTGTGGAAATCGTCGTTGCGGTAATTCTGCTTGAGCATCTTTTCTTCTATAAAACAGTCGGGGTCAAAGGGCTGGGCATAGAGTTTCCTGCAAATCAACACGAGGCGGGCCTGCTTGATCCACGGGGTTCCGTTCATGTACTGCACGTCCAGTTTCGCGGTTCTGAGCTTGTCCTCGTCTCTTCCGGAGTGGCTTCCGCAATAATTCAGCGCGTTGCGGTATTTATCGGGGAGAATGCTGAGTGAAAAAGTGTCCGTCGCGTCGATTATTTCCTTTGTGTAACGCTGCGGTCTCAGGTAGATTGTGGCCACGTCCTTGTTCCACAGCTCGCCGAGTCCTCCCCAGCTTGCAGTCATGGTGTTCACGCGCCCCGTAACGATGTTTCCCTCCTCATCGTAGGATTTCGTACATGCGGTGACAAGCATCCAGTCCTTGCTTATCATTTTGATTGCGTTGTCGCTGATCTGCTCCGGCCTTATTTCCTTGAACATGATTCTTCTCCTCTAATGCTTTGGACATAAAAAAAGCCCGATGAAAATCCATCAGGCCTAATTTCTGGAGATGACCGGACTTGAACCGGTTACCTCTTGCATGCCATGCAAGCGCTCTAGCCAGGTGAGCTACACCCCCATTTGATGTTAAATATTTTACTGTTTTTTTGGATTTTGGTCAAGGGGTGTTAAAAAATAAATCGGTGAAAAGAAAAGCCTATCAGACCCCGCTGAAGTTTATCCAGAAATATATGCGATTCCAGCCTCATCAAAAAGAGTACAAAATATTTTACATTTTATGTAAATTATTCTTGACAATCATTTCACCGCGTGCTATATTAAAAGCATGAAAGAAACTTTGCGTGCTCTCAGGGAGCGTAACAGCTATTCTCAGGCGGCGGTGGCGTCTTTTCTCGGCATTTCGCGTCAGATGTACATCAAATACGAGAGCGGTGATGCAGTTCCTCCTTCAAAAACGGTGGTTGCCCTGTCAAACTTTTACGGAGTGCCTTACGAAGTGATTCTGGACGACAAGCTAAATCCGGAAAAGCTTGAAAAACAGGAAGCGCTTTATCAGATGGGCGACTCATCCCCAATGGAGGTCCAAAGTCCAGTCATGGCTCAGGAAAAAACATGCCCGGGTCCGTCCTATTATCTTAAATCCATTATGGAAATGCTTCCGAAGCTTCTTTACAACGAACAGCTTAAGGTGCTTGCAAAACTTTCCGGCATGATACAAAAAGAGACGGAAGAAAAAATCCAGCCGGATGAAAAAATGGACGCATATTACAGGCTGCTTGGTTTTTCTGACAAACTGCATTTAACATCAAATGGACGAGGGTGGACTAGGGAGGAACTTTATGAGCGATGAAAAAGTCTTTTTTGACACCAATATACTCGTTTATTTTGTAGATGGAAATGACACAAGAAAGCAAAATATTGCGCAAGACCTGGTGAAAAGGGCCGTCCAAAATGGAAACGGAGTTATTTCAACCCAGAGTCTGCAAGAATTTTTCAATGTCATAACTAAAAAATGCCTTTGCTCCAAAAGCGATGCAAAAACTCTTGTGGGAATGTTTTCCGAGCAGTTTCCCGTAGCTCAGGTGTCTGTTCCGCAAATTCAAGGGGCCATCGACATTTGCATTAAGCATGGTCTTTCGTTCTGGGACTCCCTTATTCTCTCCAGCGCAAATGACAGCGGATGCACTGTCGTCTATTCCGAGGATATGAACAGCGGAGAGTCCATAGGCAGCACGAGGGTTTTGAATCCGTTTGTAGAATGAAGTGAACGCGTGAAAAAAACTCATGGACACGCTTTGACAAGCAAGGAGCATGTCCTGAGAATCTATTGGGAACTTCTAAAAATTTCAGTTTTTAGAGATTGCTTATTTTCCAAAAAACGAGAGAATTTTTCCGATGAGAGCCTTTATCTTCACGAGGAAGGACGCGCCGGCAGTTATGGCACCGATGGAGCTTCCCAGGTTCGCGAGGAGGAATACCAGCAGCACCCGGAGAATACGGTTGGAATAGAATCCCTTGAGAGATGACGCATCCTCCTGCATGTTCTCCATGTCCGCCACCTTTGGCTTGCACACGAGCCCCTGCACTATGCCCGCGATGATTCCGGCACCTATGAGGGGATAAAGCGAACTTATGGGAGAGACCGCCGCCGCCACAAGAATCGTGAGGGGATGACCTCCGGCAATGATGGTGAAGACCCCGGCAAAAATCGCGTTGCAGAGAATCCACCTGCGCACCATGCCTATTCCGATTTCCTTTCCGCCAAAGACAAAGCCCAAAGCGATGGCCGCGACAATCAGGACGGGAAGAACCCACGCGAAGATTTTTGCGCCAACGGATTTCGGGGGCACGGATGAGATGTCGGAGCAGTCGGAGTTTTCCTCTCCCGACGCAAGTTTCTGCAGATGAGCCTCCACGCCCGGAAGATGCCCCGCACCAAGGACCGCAAGAACCTTTTTGCCGCTTGACTCCCAGATGTGGCTTGCAAGATATCGGTCGCGCTCGTCAATCAGGACCTGCTTCACTTTCGGCATGAAATCGGCAAGCTCGTCCATCATGCTGTCCATCTCGGAACGCTGCTTGAGTTTTTCTATTTCGGAGGGATCGGTCTCTTCCTTTGAGAATGCGCTTACAATCATGGTGGAAAGAAGCTTGCACTTGCCCCACAGCGAGTTTACGGCCCACGCACGGCGCAATGTAACGGCAATCGGGCGGTCAACCATGGTCTGAGGAATCCCCAGCTCCTTTGCCTTGTTGATTGCGGCAACCATCTCGGAACCAGGCTTTACCCCGGCACCAGCTCCCATCCTTTTCTGATATCCTGAGAGCACGATGTTCGCGAGCATCAGAAATCCCTGCTTTTTCTTCAGGACCTGCACTATGTCGGTCTTTCGCCATGCATCGGGATTCTCCAGTGCCTCAAGCCTCTTGTCATCAAGCTCTATCGCAACATTATCGGGCCGCTCGGTTTCAATGGCCTCTTCAACCTCCCTCATGCTCGCCTCGGAAACATGGGCGGTACCCACGAGGAGGATTTCCCTGTCGCCCAGAATCAGACGCTTTTGTGTGGCAGGGACTTCCTTTTCCACATCATTTGATTCAGACGGATTCAATTCGTCAGTTTTTGACATTCTTAATATCTCCAACACGCCACTCAGCAATTCTGTATTCGAAGAACATAGGACAGTTGAGCTTTACTACTTCCATATAATACTTGTTGGAAGCCTCGATTCCGCCCACCATATCGTAAAGCAGAGCGAGATAGAAATACATTTTGCCTTTTTCGTTGGAGCTTGTCAATGCCGAAATTTTCTGCGGCAGGGGTCCCTCACCGGCAAGGTCGTGGAATACACGGAGCATCGCATAGTCAAGGGAGTTCCTGTTGAGCTTTCTCAGGACGCTGTCGCTGAATTTTTTCGCGTTCGGAGTGTCCTTTTCCATATAATAGCAATATGTCACCATCAGAGGATAGGAGATATTGTTCTGATTTTTCTCGTAGCACTTCATGAAAGCTTCCCTGGCCTTCTTCCACTGCTTCTCATGCAGATAGAGGATTCCCATGCTTTCGTATGCGTAGTAATAGTCTGGATTTGTCTTTACCACCATCGCATAATCGTTGAGGGCCTCGCTGAACATGTCCTGCTCGTCGTAAAGTCCGGCGCGGTAAGCATAAGCGAGGAAATAATCAGGCTCAAGTCCGATTGCGGTGGTCCATGCCTTGGCGGCCTCGTCGAAGTGTCCCTGATACCGCTCGTACATTCCGTAGTCCATGATGTAGTCATAATTGGTCTCGTCACGCACCACAGCCTCAAGCACATACTGGCTCGCAGCCCTGTACTCCTCGTTGGCGGCACAGATTTTTCCAAGGTACGCATACGCGGGGGCACAATCCGGGTCAATCTCAATCATCTTCTTGAAAGTGCTCTTCGCCTTGTCGTCATCCTCCAGATAATACGATGTCTGTCCGAGTCCGAAAAGCGCGTCCATGTTCTTTGAGTCCCTCACAAGGGCCTTGGTGTAATACTGCCGAGACTGCTTGTAGAGTTTCCTGGTAAAATAGTCCTGCGCAACGGCGATGTTCGCGTCCGAATTGTACTGGTCCAGGTCAAGAAGGGCCTTTATGTACTTGTTCCAGTCGCTCGTCCGGTTCTGGGCCTTAGCAACGGTGGCCGCAAGTGAAAGGACATCCTCGTTCTTGCTGTCCGTCGCAAGGAGCTTTGTGCAGATTTTCTGTGCGTCGGCATATTTGTTCGCGCTGATGTAAAGAGACGCCTTGATTATGAGCAGGTCCTTGTCATTCTCGAATTCCGCGGGAACAGTGGAGTAAAGGTCAAGGGCAGCGTTAAAACCTGAGCCGTAGATGGCCTTCTGCAAATCTTCTATAAAGCCGTCTTTCGTAAAGGCATTCTCCGGCTGGGCGCTTTCCTGAACCACGGGTTTAGCCGTAGTTTTCGCCCTGGACTGGGTTGTCGCGTAAAGTGACGGCATTGAAAAAGTGAACGAAAACAGAGCAAGGGCACATGCAATGTTTTTTCTGAAGACAGCTTTCATAATTCTCCTCAAACATACTTGCTTTTTATACCATTAAAAGATAAAATAAGCAAAATGCGTATATATTCAATCAAAAGATTTTTGGGGCTTCTGGCCCTCTATGCCGTTCTATTTGTCGGCATTTTTGTATTACAGTTTAAGACCGAATCCGTTGTAAACCGCAGCTATGGCGAAAAAAAGGACCTGAAGGTCTCTCTCGCGCACACACAGGGCTCCGGAGATGAGATGAAACTCAAGAACCAGTTTCAAATCAACTACAAGGGTATCATGCTTTTGGGCAATGATGCAAGTCCCGTGCAGGTCTTCAACACGGCAAACGCATCGGTCGTACACAGTCTCACACTGAGCTCATTCAACGAGGAGCCGGACGGAGTCACCCTCACGTTCAACGACGGAAGCCTGATCAGGTTCCATACCGCCGACCAGCTGATCATAAGCGCGGAACCGTCTGCGGAAAACGACTGTCTCACCCTTGAATATAAAATCTCCTCCGATCACAAGATGGAAGACTTTACATCCATGCGCATTCTTTTCGACCACGGCAACGAGTTCTTCGCGCTCACGGCCCCCGCATTGGACAAGACACGCATCACTTTGACCACGGGAAACAACACAGCCACATTCGCATCCTATGACCCGGAGAAAACCTTCGAATTTGCGGCGGTAGCTGGAATCGCACAGTCAAACACCGTGTTCTCTGCTAATATTAAACAGTTCCGCGACTCAGTGGTTACGAGATTCGTGCAGGCATCCACCTCACTGGCATCTGATCCCCTCACCGAGCAGGAGGTCACGGCCTATGTGGCGGAGATGGCGGTAAGAAAGACATTTACCGAGGGACTCAACGCGGTTCCGGACTCATTCAAGAACGGAAACAGACGCACCTATCTCTCGGCTCCATATTTCGGACACCTTGCCGACATGGACAGAACCCTCGTGATGAAAAACGAGCAGCTGGCCTCAATGGTCAACACGGCCATAGCAAGCAGGAACCTGGACATTTTCACGATTGACGGGGTCGCTGACTTCATCCTGCGTGAAAAGAAAAAGCCAATCATAACCACACTGCTCTCCATGCCGACCGCATCCGACACGCCGGTTCCCACGGTGATTCAGGCAGCAGGAATCCTTTCCACATACACAAAGCTCCGTGCGAGCGACAAGGACCTCTCCGCAAATCTTGAGGGAGCGGTACAGGGCTGCATTTCGGTGATAGGAGAAAACTGCCGGATTGAGAACGGAGGAGTCTACGTGAGCCAGAACGGCGCGGAGCTTAAGCCGGGACAGACTGTGCTCGTGGGTCTTGCCCTTCTCTCATACGGAAGCCTCAGCCAGAACAGCGACTACGTTGAGACCGGGAAACTCCTTATCTCAAGGCCGATAGAGACAAACAGCCTCTCGTTCCAGGAATGTGCCGAGCTCTACCCCCTGCTCGTTCCCGAAAACAAATTCTATCCTCATGCGGAGATTCTCGGCTACTACGACAGTGAGAGCGTGTGGACATGGACCTGCGCGTCCCAGCTCAGCTACCAGATAGGCGACGGAGGAGTTGTGAGCATCAGCATGAAGTTCCCGGTGGATGAGTCTCACTTCGCCATATTCAAGGGAATCCCGAATTTCACCCGGATTGAGATTTACAAGCAGAGATACCGCTCGGCAAAGGATTTCGAGGATTACAACGTCTCAGGATATGTTTACGACGAGCTGACAAAAAATCTCTACATAAAGTCAAAGCACAAGTCCGAGAGCGAGCTTGTCCGCCTGTGGTGCCGTCCCGCGACAAATTTCTCTGAGAAATAGGAAAGATTTATGGAATCCATTGTTTTTGATGATGTTTCTTTCACATACCCGATGATTGAGGGGGATCTTGACGCCGAGGGAAAGCAGATTGTTCCGAAACCCGTGTTCGACCACTTCTCCGGCTCCATCCCCTGCGCGTTCACCAGCCTGATCGGGCCCAACGGATCGGGAAAATCCACCTTCATGATGCTCGCGAGCGGAAGACTCAGGCCCCAGAACGGAAAGGTGACACTTTTCGGTCAGGACGTGGCATCCCTTGCAGAGGAAAAGAAGAACCTGCTGGCATCGGTAATCTATCAGAACATGGAGTTTGAGAGCGATGAGAAGGTCGCCGGGCTTCTGGGCTATGTCTATGCGAACGGAGCCCTAAAGGGAAACGCGAAGGGAATAAGGGGGAGCAAAAGCCTTCTTGACGAGTGCGAGTCTGTCTTTGAGCTTGAGAAAGTGCTTGACCATCCGCTTACGGAAATCAGCAAGGGCGAGATACAGAGGGTCCTTCTGGCATTCAGCATCCTGTACGGGAGCCCCGCAATCTTCATGGACGAGCCTCTTTTCGCGATGGAGGACAGGCAGAAACACAGCTCACTTGAGTACATACGTGATTTTTGCAGGGAAACAGGCACTGCGGTATTCATTTCCATGCACGAGCTTGAGCTTACCAGACGATACGCCCCGAACGTGCTTCTGTTCTATCCCAACCGGGACATGGACTACGGCACGCCGGAAGAGGTGATGAGCGACGGATCCCTTGAGAAAGCCTACGGGGTTCCGGTCTCCATGCTGAAAAACGCGGAGGACTTGACAAGGGAAGAAATCCGCCAGGCATCTTTAGCATTAAGCGGAAAGTTGAAAGTGGAAAGTTGAAAGATTTTACTCAGGTTCCCACAGCTTTCCGTTTTCCACTCACCGTTCTCAACTTATCTCTGCACGCTCGCACGCTTTATATCATCCGCCACGTCATCGCCCTCAAGGGTGCGCACAATCTCCATGGCAAATTCCTCGGCGGCTCCGGGTCCACGGGCTGTAATCAGGTTTCCGCTGTGGGCAACCGCTGACTCCACAAATGAATGCATATAGGCCGCGGCATTGTCCTCCATTCCCGGATAGCAGGTCCAGTCACGTCCGTCAAGGGCACCTGTCGCAGGAAGAACCACGGCGGGAGCGGCACAGATCGCGCATACAAGCTTTCCCTCGGCGTTCATTTCCTTTATAAACTCGCGGACATCCTCGTTTTCAGCGATGTTCGTTGAGCCGGGCATTCCACCTGGGACGACTACGGCATCCGGCAGCTCCGATTTTGAAAGGCACTCGCAAATCAGGCTTCCGTCACAGTCAGCCTCCAGCTTTACGCCGTGCGACATTACGACCGACTTCCCCTCTTTTACCGACACAAGCTTCGTATCCACGCCCGCCCGCCTCAGATAATCCACGGGTGTCAGGGTCTCAATCTCCTCGGATCCGTCCGCCACAAGAACAAGTGCACTGCTCATAATTCCTTCCTCTTGCCCGGCATGGAAGATTTTTGTACTTCCATCCAGTTTTTAAAGATTTTCTGTTGAAATTATACTATTTATATTATAAAATATCAATTATGAAGCAAGTACTTTTAGTAGACGCATCACCTCTGTTCAATGAATTCATACGGACCAAACTTGGCGACGACACCCTCAAGGTGGAAACCGCGGTTGGAAAAAAGGATGCGTTTCAGAAAATGGTAATCGGGCTTCCAGACCTGGTTATCGTAGACATTGAAAAGGATCTCTCCGACATACAGGATTTTCTTGACAGGAAACTTCAGGAGCCGAACGCCATTAAAATCCCTATGATTCTGAGCGGCCCGCAGATTCCTCACAATCAGGTCGTGACGCTGATGAAATACGGGGTCGTGAAATACTTCGCGAAGCCGGTAAAATTCGACGTGTTCTTTGAGGCAGTCTCGAAGATTCTCCAGACCGTGCTCACATTCGACTCCACGCCGAGCATCCTGCAGTGCCACGTGAACGGAAACATTATTTTCGTCGACCTCGCGCAGGGACTCAACCGGGACAAGATAACCATATTCAAGTACAAGCTCGCCGAAATACTCGACAAGAACAACATGCATGAGCCGAAAATCGTGCTTATGATGAGCGACATGGACCTTTCGTTCATGGACGGAGCGAACCTTGAGTTGCTCTTCGACACTATCCTTGACGAGAAGAGAATCCGGCGCAACAACATAAAAGTGCTCACAATGAACCAGTTCACGAAGGACCTCATCGCGGGACACCCCATCTACCACGGAATTGAGGCCGTCTCATCCCTCCATGAGGTCACCGACTCCCTTGTCGGAAAAGACAACGAAGACGATCTCAGCGACATTGTCTCCGAAAAGATTCTCTCCCCGGATTACGAGGCGGGCAACGGAACCATAGAGACCCAGTTCAGGCAGGACAATAGCGGAGCGGCGCATGACGACTCGGAAACCGTAATGAGGGTCGCCGTAGTCGATGACGATCCTGTAACAAGGGATCTCCTGAAAGGAACCTTCTCCCATGCGAACGTGGACGTGGACCTTTACGAGGGCGGCAAAGTTTTCCTTGACGGACTTCAGACCAAGACCTACGACGCGATTATCCTTGACGTTTTCATACCCGACATGAACGGACTTGAAATCCTGAAGAGCCTGCAGGCACAGCCGTCGTTCACGACACCCATCCTCATTTACTCACAGACCAACAGCAGGGAGATAGTCATCCAGACGCTGAGTCTCGGAGCAAAGGGATATCTGACCAAGCCTCAGAAACCGCAGGTCATAGTTGCCAAAACAATGGAAATCCTGAATTCATAGGACATCTCCGGTGGAGGCATCGATGGAGAGCGGTACTATTGAGAACGACAGCCGGTTCATTGCAAGTACGCTGCATGAAATCCGGACGCCCATACAGACCATAATCAGCACGACGGAGCTTCTTGAGGACACGGCGCTGAACAAAGAGCAGAGGGAGTACGTGAGGCAGATTGAATTCGGTGCCAACGTGCTCCTCCAGCTTGCGAATGACGTCCTCGACTACACGAAGATAACGTCCGACGACTTCCAGCTGGAGAACATTCCCTTCGACCTGATTGAGATGACCGAAAAGGTCGCCGACCTCATCTGCATAGAGGCCTTCAACAAGGGTCTCGAAATCATCACGTCCATAGACTACTCCATTCCCAAGATGCTCATGGGAGACCCCACGCGAGTACAGCAGATACTGCTGAACCTGTGCAAGAACGCGGTCAAATTCACTCAGCGGGGATTCATCCAGATTTCGGTAAGAAGAATCAACAACGACATCTACTACGAGGTGATGGACTCGGGAATCGGAGTGCCCACGGAAAAACAGCAGCTCATCTTCAACCGCTTCTACCAGGTGGACGCATCCACAACGCGTAAATTCGGGGGAACCGGGCTGGGACTCTCAATCTGCAAGAACCTCGTCAAAATCATGGGCGGGGAAATCGGGATGAGGGCGAATCCCACGGGAGGCTCAATTTTCTGGTTCACTCTGCCACTGATGAACGCGAACCTTGACAGCGAGAAATCCTTCAAGCTTGAGGTGCCTGAGTCCACGCGCGTCCTGATTGTGGACGACAACTCACTGGGGCTCAACAGCCTTACGGACAAGCTCCTCGCAATGGGAGTGCATTCGGTAGAGACTGCTGACTGCGGCCCCTCGGCTTTGAAAAAAATCAAGGCGGCGAAACTTGCCGGAAACCCATTCACGATCGCTTTCCTGGACATGATAATGCCGGTCTGGAGCGGATGGAGGCTTGCGGCTGAAATCAACAACGACCCTGAGATCAACGACATGAAGCTCTATCTGATGATTCCGGAGGGACAGCTCGGCGGTGACGCGAAGATGAAGCTGCTCAACTGGTTCAACGGATATCTGTACAAGCCCATAAAGCGAAATTCCCTTCTGAACACCCTCGTGGAGGCATTCACCCAGTCCATGGACCTGCCCCATGCCGAGAACGAGTCACTGCGCGCGAAAATCCTTGAGGCGGAAAGAGCGAGCGAAAAGGACGACACGAAGGTCTTTGACGACGCCAACGTGGTCAAGGGAAAGAGCATACTCGTTGCTGAGGACCATCCCGTAAACCAGAAGATAATAGAGACCTTCCTCAAGCATTACGGCGCGACGGTGTATCTTGCGGACAACGGACAGGAAGCCGTGGAGCAGATAAAAGAGCACCCCGAGATAGACATGATTTTCATGGACATGCTCATGCCGGTAAAAAGCGGACTTGACGCGACCGTGGAGCTCCGTCACTCAGGATACAAGGGAATCATCATAGCATGCACCGCGAACAACGACAAGGATGATTTCGCCGAATACCGCAAGCAGGGAATCAACGACATCCTCGTGAAGCCGTTCAAGCGCGTCACAATCAAGCAGACCCTTGAGAAATGGGGCGAAGTCCTCTCAATCTACAACGCGAAGTCAATTATCTCGCTGACGAACATAAGCGCGACCACCAACCAGCTCTGGGACTCGGCGGATTTCATGGACACCGTGGGAGAGGACAAAATCCTCGCGAAGTCCATAATACAAAAATACATCTGCGCGACCGAGGACCTGCTTGAGCAAATCAAGGCGGAGCTTAACAAGGACCCCGTGGATTTCGTGACCGTGGAGAAAATCGCCCACACGCTGAAAGGAAGCTCGGCCTCAGTCAGCTCGGAAAAACTCATGCAGACAGCGAGCGTCATGAACGAGGCGGCGAAGAATTCCGACTTCACCAGGGTCGAGGCATCGCGCACGGATTTCGCCATCGATTTCCTTGAGCTCAAGAACACGGTGAAAAACTGGCTCACGAGCCTCTGACGGAACAAGGAAAAAGACAGGAGACTGTTCTATGGAAGATTTTATAAAGACCAACTATCACACGCACTCCACCTTCTGCGACGGAAAAAACACCCCGGAGGAAATGGTCCAGGAGGCGGTCAAAAGAGGATTCTCCGCGCTTGGATTCAGCAGCCACTCCATGCAGCCCTTCGCGAGCGACTGGCACATGCACTACAACGCGCACGGCGACTACGTGAGGGAAATCGCACGGCTGAAAGAGGCATATTCCTCCCAGATTGAGATTTACACAGGATTTGAGGCCGACTACATAGAAGGCGTATGCTGCCCCAGCTTCGAGAGATACAGGGAATTTTCCCCTGACTACCTGATAGGAGCAGTCCATTACGTTCCATGCGAACACGGATTTTTCGGAGTGGACGGAGACTTTGTTGAGACAAGGCAGAAAATCACTGAGCTTCTGGGCGGTGACAGGAAAAAAGCGGTCCAGGGCTACTTCTCATGCGAAAGGGAGATGCTAAAAAAAGGCGATTTCACCATCCTCGCGCACGCCGACCTTATACGGATACAAAATTCAGCGAAGGCACCCGACAAGCTCTTTGACGAGGGAGAAAGCTGGTACAGGGATGAGCTCAGGGAAACGGCAAAGGCCATCGCATCCGCCGGAGTCTGCGTCGAGATCAACACCGGAGCAATGGCCCGAGGAAAACTTGACACGCCGTATCCGTCGCAGGAATTCCTCTCCATGCTCAGGGAATACAACGTGCCCCTCACCCTCAGCTCCGACGCTCACAGGGCGGAAAACCTTGATTTCGGCTTCGAGCAAGCTGTCCAATGGGCGAAAAAAGCGAACTTCACCGAGCTGCAATGCTATGTCTCCGGCAAAATCCGCTCCATGAAGATTTAAACTCTACCCTAGATGTTTCTCTCGCGCTTGGACTGGCAGTTCACGCAGTAAGCCGCATAAGGAATATAGTCAAGGCGCGCCTCCGGTATGGGCTGTCCGCACTCAAGGCAGATTCCGTACTGTCCCTGCTTGATTCTGAGCAGAGCGGCGTCAATCTGGTTCAGGCGGTTGGCGTTGAGCTCACCGAGCTGATTCAAAAGGCTTCCGTCAATCCTGCTGGCGGCCTGGTCCACCTCATCTCCCGGCTCACTCTCACTCGCTATCTGGGAGACTTCCTCGTTCCTTCCTGAAATGGACGCAAGAATCTCTTCCCTCTGCTCAAGCAGCTTCTTTCTCTGTTTTTCTACAAAATCCTTTTTCATTCGATTCCCCTTAAATTTAAAACTGTCTCAAATATTGACTTTTTAACTTATTTTGTACATACTAGTATAAGTATATTTTGGAAAAAAAGCAAATAAATTTGTGAAAAAACCACACTGGAGGATTCTGTGGCCAACAAGGACGAAGCTATTGAGGTTGAAGGGATTGTTAAAGAGGCTCTGCCAAACACGATGTTCAGGGTAGAGCTGCAGAACGGAGGACACATCATTCTTGCCCACCTGAGCGGAAAAATGCGCAAGCACTACATCAGGATTGTTCCGGGCGACACCGTTAAAGTTGAGCTGTCCCCCTACGATCTGAACAGAGGTCGCATCATTTTCCGCGAGCGCTAAGGACAGAGTTCCCTAGCTGATTTCGGGACCCACGAAGTCCCACACTTTGCTCCAATAAACTTCAGGATTCGCATACTGAGACTCACAATGCCCCGCGCGGGGGATAACGAACCAGTTCTTTCTTGAGCGGGTGGCGACGTAGTTTGTCTTTATCATGGAGACAGGGACAAAATCATCATCACCGCCATGAAGGAGAAGGACCGGAGTACGCGATTTTCTGAGCTGTTTTACGCAAGAAGCCCCGCCGAACGTAAAATGGAAGCGGAGCGCGCAGAAAACATTTCCTATATAAAGCAGCGGAAAGGGAGACTTTTTCAATGTATGCCGCCAGACATGCAGGAACTCGTCCTTTACCGAAGTGAAACCGCAGTCAGCGACGACGGCACGCACCTGCTCGGGAAGGTTCTCCCCCACGGTCATCATCACGGAGGCGGCACCCATGCTCTCACCATGCAGCACGATTTTCGCACCCGCATCATACGAGATGATCTTCTGAATCCACGCCATGTTGTCACGTCTCTCGATCCATCCCATACCGACGGACTTTCCCTCGCTCATCCCGGACGCACGGTTCTCCACCATCAGGACATTGAATCCGCGCTCGTAGTACTTGAATCCGTATGGACACGTGTTCCTGAGGCTTCCCTTCCATCCGTGCAGGATTATCGCCCACTTGTGAGTCGTGAGCTTCTGCGGATAAAACAGGGCGTGAAGCTTGATGGAGTCGAAGCTCTGAATCCACCAGTCGCTGTGCTCGGTATCACCCAGCCATTTCGCCCCGTTCTTTTTTATCATAGCGGCCTTTTCGTCAGCGTTGTCCTCCGGCTCATCCAGCGAGTGCTTTTTCCACGCGCGGCTTGAGGGAACCATGAAGGCATCCAGAAAAACATTGGCGGTGACGCAGAGAGCAATCAGGACGAGCAGAAAGATTCCGCCGGCACAAATCAGCACGATCATGGGAACGCTCATATCTCACTCTTCCTTGTTGACTTTCTAACAGGGCTTTTTTCCAGCTTCGGCTTTTTCTCGTCAGACACGATGCTGATGTCGTAGCGCGTAAACGGAATGACCACACCGTATTTTTTGAAAATCTCAACCGCGTTCATATACACGGCATTCTTTGTGTCCACGAGCCTTGCCCTCTCGAACCACACGGCGAGCTTGAGCTTGACCGCGTCCCCGAATCCGTCGTAAAAAATCGCGGGGGCGGGATCCGGGAGAACAATCTTGTCGTCAACGCACTTCTGCGCGACCTCCCTTGCGGCCTCCATCGCGACGCTCATGTCAGATCCGTAGCTGATGGGAAGGTCAAAGACGAAGCGCCTCTTGTCATAGAAACTGTAGTTCACGAGATTGCTGTTGATTATGGTGCTGTTCGGAATGCGTACCATCTGATTGTCCAGAGTGTGCACCGTAATGCTCAGAAGGCCGATGGTGTCAACAGTTCCGCTCACGCCTGAAACCTCAATGTAATCCCCGAGCTTCAGAGCCTTTTCCGCAATCACGAAGACACCGCTTATCAGGTTGCTGACCGAAGTCTGAGCCGCAAAACCGAACGCAAGTCCAGCCACACCGGCTGCCCCCCAGATAGCCTTCAGGTTGATTCCGAAAAGACCGAGTATGTACATTCCGATCAGGACGAAGAAAATGTACTTCATAACGCGGGTCACAAGTCCCACGGCCTTATCGTCAAAGCGACGTGACGCAGTTTTCGTGACTATGCCGCGGATGATGCGGTAAATCAAATAGAAAATAAGGATTGAAATTGCGCTCGTGATCACTTTCATGAGGTTTCCCCAGGTCAGATACTTGGAGAGCTCGTCAAGGTGGAGCATGGTCTTTGTCTGATTCGCGACTTCCGCCGTTATTTCCTTCGTAGCGTCCACAACGGTTTCCACGGTCGCATCGACAACACTTGTTTCTTCAGGCATTTTGAACTCCTTCCACAAAAAACTTTTTTTTGATTGTAGCACATATTTGAAATTGATAAAAGAGGGAATCTTCTATATAATATGGACATGATTTTGAAGGACATTATACTGATCGTCATCGCGTCGCTCTTGATTCTGGTGGGACTCATCGGATGCATCATACCGGGTGTTCCGGGAACTCCGCTGTGCTGGACGGCACTTCTGCTCGCGTCTTTCACCAGCTGGAGCTCAGTCGGCATTGTCATGCTCATAATTTTCGGAGTCATAACCGTAGCGGTGGAGATACTCAACAATTTCGTCCCGGCATTCTTCACGAAAAAGGCGGGAGGGTCAAAGGCAGGAAGCATAGGCTCCACCATAGGAGTCTTCGCGGGACTGCTCATGGGGAACATAGTCACCATCCTGCTCGGTCCCTTCGTGGGCGCCCTGATCGGTGAGGTGATTCACGACCATTCCGACATGGACAGGGCCGTAAAGTCCGCGGCATACTCTTTCCTCGGATTTTTGTCCGGCAGCGGCATCAGGCTCATCACGTCCGCCGTAATCACGATTTTTTTCGTGAAATCATTTTTTTAATGTGCGAAAATCCTGCCAATCCTCTTGACACGTTTTCCGCAAAAATATATAATTGTATATACTTTCGGGCGATTAGCTCAGCTGGTAGAGCAACAGACTCTTAATCTGTGGGTCGGGAGTTCGATCCTCCCATCGCTCATTTTTCAGGTTCCTCAAACGCGGGGAACCTTTTTTTTTGCATGAGGGAGGAAATCTGCAATCCCGGGCCCTATTTCGCAAGGACCATGACCCAGTAATGCTTGTATCTCTCGGAGGGATTGTAAGTGTACGCGATTCCTATTTTGGTAAAGTCACCGAGCATGTTTCGCCTGTGCCCCTGTCCTTCGTACATCTCGTTCTCCTCCTTCCACTGAATGAAAGTGTCCCGTCCCGCCTTGCATCCTGCCGCGATGTTCTCGCCCTTGGTGCCGTAGCGCAGTGAACATTCCTCAAACACGGTGAAACAAGAGCTTCCGTTCGGCCTTGTGTGGGAGAAATTTGTCGAGATCTCGTCCGCCCTGATCTGAGCCGCCCTGCAAAGTCCCTCGTCAAGAGTGAGGGTGCCGAGCTTTCCGACCAGATTCGTCTTCGTCCGGTTGTCCTTGTTCCAGTAATACGCCTCATTTCCCGTCCTGAACTCATTCACGAGATTGAAGCACGCACGAACCTCGGAGTCCACGTCCGCGTTCTTCACAGTTCCGCCAGAGGACGAGCCGCCTGAGCTTGAGGACGATGAGCCGGAAGATTTGCCGCTTGAGCTCCCAGACCCGCTCGATGAACCTGAGCTTCCGCCTGAGCCCGTATAAAGGCCGGAAAAATCAAGCCCCGCGCATCCTGCAAGCGCAAGAACCACAGTCAGAATTAAAACCGATAAAAAATTTGTCTTTCTCATTCTTCCATATTAAATCTCATTTTGCGGGAGGTCAAGCGGAACTTTTGAATGCGAGAGATTTTGAGCCCCGGGTTTTTCAAGCGAAAGACGCTCCCTCAGCTCAAGGATTCTGTCTCCCATTCCGTTGCGGTTCCAGGCGCAGTCAGTGTAGCCCAAGTCCATGCAGGATCTCACGTGGGAAGATGAAAAATCAAGAGTGCCGGAGAATAAGCGGCCAAGGGACTCCGACGGAAAGATTTCGGTAACACGGCCGCCGCATTTGCTGACAGGGGACTCACCGCGGGGCTCCTTCAGATGCACCACAAGGATCTCGTCGCAGGACTCATTTTCCAGGGCCGAGACAGGGCAGTTGTCGCTGAGGCCTCCGTCATAATACTTCTCACGACCGATTCGCTGGGCTGGAAATACGCCGGGGATTGCGGAGCTCGCCATGAGGATTTTCAGGACATCATCCTTGCCGTAATCATTCAGGCGGAAGACGGCGCGGGCGTTCCCTGAAATGCGGGTACACGCGGCATAGAGACTTATCGGGCACGAGCGGATGAAGGATAAGTCAAGGCTCTCGTCAATCAGTGAGCAGAGTCCCTTCCTGTCGCAGATTCCGGTCCGGGCGAGTTCCACGGCCTCATTAAAAAGATTTCCGAGCGCATCAAGAGGCTTATGTCCACCGAACAGCATGCGGAGATTTTTCATCCCCTCGCTCTTTCTGCTCTCCCACACTTTCTCATCCTGGGTGAGCACGGCATCCTGAACTTTGGTAAGCCACAGCTCCTCCGCTTTCTCCAGATTTCCCGAGGCAAAAAGCACGGAGTTCAGGGCACCCACGGAGGTACCGCTCAGGGCAGACACATATCTCTCAATCCCGGCCTCACGGAGGAATCTCCATACCCCAATCTGGTAGGCTCCCTTTCCTCCTCCGCCCGAAAGCACAAGTCCAAGTCTCTTGTCCGGCATAGTCTCAGAGAGCGGCTTCCCTCGTCCACACGGCGTCACCGAGCCTGAACGCGTCGAATCCGTGGCTCTCATACATTTCGAAAACCCCGGTCACCGTAATCTCATCGCCGTCCTTGGGATAAAACTCGGGGCTCTGCATGTTCTCGGGCAGCTCGAACTCAATTCCCTGGGCACAGCAGGCGGTCGCGTCCATGACTATGCAGGCGAAATAATCCTTGTTCTCCTCCTCGTCGTGTATGGCGGTCGCAATTCCGTTCAGGCGGATTTTCTTGCCGACGAAAGTCTCGGGCTCAATCATCATGTTGAAGACCTGCGAGTAAACCACCGTCGCGCTCTGCTTCGTGAGGTCAAGGTTGATGTCGGTATAAACGGGGGCATCCACGGACACGGAAGCCACAGAGGCAGACTCAGCCTCCTGAGGTTTTTCCGCATTGCCGGATCCGGATTCAGCCGCACCGGAAGACGCTGGGCTTGACTCGGCCTCAGACCTTGCGATCAGGGTGTCCATGTCCACGATTTTTTTTCTGCCTTCCGAACAGGACACGAGCACAAGGGAAAAAACAAAGGAAAGGAACACAAAACAAAATCTTCTCATTTTTGCCTCCGAAAAAAGCGTCAGGAACGTCTCCACCGCACCGCGCCGACCGCACAGAACGCGATGAAAGCCACTATGTCAGCCGCCACGATTGTGGAGCCGACCGGGGTTCCCGCAAGGATTGAAATCAATATGCCCAGAAGCGCGCAGAATACCGAGAGTATGGCCGAGCAGATTGTGACGGAGCGGAAGCTCTTGAACACGCGCATGGCGGAGATGGCGGGGAAAATCACGAGTGCGGAAATCAGCAGGGAGCCCACGAGGTTCATTGCGAGCACGATGATCACCGCGATGATTACAGCGATTATAAGATTGTAGAGCCTGACCCTGGTTCCAGATGCCCGCGCGAAATTCTCATCGAAAGTTACGGCGAAAATCTTGTTGTAGAAAAGCACGAAGAAGATGCAGACCACCAGCGAGAGCACGATGCAAAGCCAGACCTCCCCCTGCGTGAGCGTGAGGATTGACGTTGAGCCGAAAAGCGTCGTGCAGACATCCCCGGAGATGTTGGACGAGGACGGGAACAGGTTCATCAGCAGGTAGCCGATTGCGAGCGCGCCCACGGAAATCATCGCGATTGCGGCGTCCCCGTTTATCTTGGCGTTCTGCCCCGCCACAAGCAGAATAACCGCGCAGATTATGGTGACGGGAAGGACGAGGAACATGGAGTTGTCGAATTTCAAGATGGTCGCAACGGCCAGAGCACCGAACGCTACGTGGGAAAGTCCGTCACCGATGTACGAGAATCTTTTGAGGACGAGCGTAACGCCGAGGAGCGACGAGCAGAGGGAGATGAGGACTCCGACAATCAGGGCGTAGCGGACGAAGGGATACTCAAAATAAAGTGCGAGCTGTGAAAAAATTTCTTCCATATATTATGCGTTCCTCCCTGCGAAATCCACGGCGAATTTCCGGCAGTAGTCTTCCTTTGTGCCGAAGAAAACGTCCTGTCCCAGATGAAGGATGTGGCTTGCATATTTCAGGGCCTCCTCAACGTCATGGGAAATCATGATTATGGAAATCTTCTCGTTGCGGTTCAGGTCGCTGATTATTCCGTACATATCCAGCGTCGCGTTGGGATCCAGTCCCGTAACGGGCTCGTCAAGCAGGAGGATTTTCTGAGTGGCGCACAAAGCCCTGGCCAGAAGAACCCTCTGCTGCTGTCCCCCGGAAAGCTCCCTGTAGCACCTAGTGGCAAGCTGAGAGATTCCGAGTCTCTCCATTTTTTCCGCCGCAAGCCTTTTGTCCTCCCACGTGTAAAAGGGAAGCAAAGGATTTCTTGCCTGGCACCCCGAGATGACAATCTCACGCACGGAAGCCGGAAAGTCACGCTGTATCGCCGTCTGCTGGGGAAGATAGCCAATCTCGTTCTGAGAGATTCCCTTTCCGAGCGATATTTTTCCCGAAAGGGGATTCTGGAGATGAAGCATGGTCTTTATGAGCGTGGATTTTCCCGATCCGTTCTCGCCGACGATGCACAGGTAGTCACCCTGATTCACGGTGAAGGAAAGTCCCTCCACGAGAATGGAGCCGCCATAGCCAAGAGTTAGATTCTCACAGATTATTTGTTCCATGCCGTCCTCCGCAGCAAGTCCTGAATTTGCAACCGATTTACATTTTTATACCAAAATAACGTGGATTTGTCAACGGCATGAATTTTTCCTGGATGGAAGAGAGTTAGGGAAGTGCCTTAGTCACATAAATAGGGATTTATGAGACTAAGGGTGTGCGGATTCCGGCGTGCGTGGGACGCTAGATGTGGGGGTACAATCCCATAACTTGTGTCTGAGTCTTTTCCAAAACATAAAACAATGTTTGCTATCAGTAAAAGCAGAGTGACAAACTTTTTCATTCTAATACTCCTACATTGCAAGAGCTAGCTTCAGCAATCTTTAATATCCCCAATCCAAATCAAAAATTTCATTTGCATAATAATGATATACATTTATGTCTTGATCTTTCATTTTGTCTATACGCTTCTTCAATTTTTCTGCTTCTGATTCATTCATGTCATCCTTATGACTTACATATGTTTCACACATTGCCCATAGGTCGTCATTTTCAAGTCCATAGGCGAGTAGTTCTTCCGCTCTTTTGGGATTATCTGTCAATTTGTAATGGAAATAAAGATTCTTAATATATCGAGTATTTCCTTTTGAAACCGATTCCTCGTATTTTTTAACATCATCCTTACTCAGAATTCGTTTTTGTATAGTACGACCGCTTATTGCCCTCGCATTTCCATATTTAGCCTGCGAGTTTATATAAGAAATGGACAGGCAAAACAAAAAAAAAAAGAAAAAATATTTTCTTCATATTTCATTCTCCTATAAATTTTTGCCAATCATTCACGTGATTGTCATTTTGCTCTATTTCATAGTTTCCATCACTACCAACAATTACAGCCTGTGCCGGTGCCCACACGACAGCGCCTTTACCTAGTGCATTTGCCAATGCTTGTGCATAGTTTATGCCATATTTTTCACTATGGTCTCTGCCTGTAAAGCAGCTTACCAATAATATCTGCTGTCCTGGTGTATAATTTGGATGGTTTTTTATCGCGTCGGCCAGGAGTTTTGGAGCAATAACAGATTTTCCTTCTGCGGCATTATGCATATTTATTTGGAGTACATTTCCAAATTCATCACAGGCGTTAAAGCAATCGTCTACCCACACATCCGGAAATGCATTTATATCTGCACCAGTTCCATCGGTACTAATGCTCCATAGAACACATCCAACCCTTTCACCAACTGGCAATGTTTTGTTATCCTTCCAAACATCACCTTCTTGAGCAATCAACTGTCCGTTAGCCCAATCCCGCTCAAACCTCCCGTCCGGGTCTATATAGCGTACTGGGTTGTTCCCGGCGTAGTGGTACAAACGGCCATACATCGGAGCGCTGGGCTGCCGCTTGGTGTATTTTATCCACCTGTGGGAGGAGACATTCGGATTTTTCTGGCGGAGCGATGTGTTCATCTTGGAGGACTCCTTTACATTCCTATTTTATATCAGAATCCTGATGTTTTCAACCTATACCATTATAGATATCTAAGGCATTATTTTGTCAAAAATACTAACCAGTGTTCTCCTTAATCTTAAGTCATCACTTTTCGCAATGTCGTCAATTCTAAATTTTGGCCCGAAACTGCCGCCTGTCATCAACCAGCTTGTTACAGAATTATTTACAAGAGTTATCAGGGAAACGGAATATCCGCGTGTGATTTCCCCTTCTATAAAAGAGTTGTTAAACTTAGTATTGCAATTCAAGCAATCACTCATATCACACTTTATTTCAATTCGTTCTATTCTATTACGACTAATTTTATAAAGAGCTTTATTATTAATGTCTATTACAAATGCAGACCATTTGAGTCCCACATCGCCTCCTAAACATTCATATATATAATAAGTGCTTGATAATGATTCGAGCATGCTTTGAAAAACTTTGTCATCATGCATTGCATCGCGTTTCTCAAAAAACAGTTCCCATTCCCATTCTAGTTCTTTTTCTCCAGTTTCCATTTCTATTTTTTCTATCAGAATTTGGTTGTCGGGATAATACTGCTGTCCGTGAAGTTTCATAATAATTCCCACCACTAATAAGACGCAATATAATTTTTTTTTATTCATTCTCAATCTCCTAAATTAATGTCTTTCGTCAATTTCTTTATAATAAAACGGTCTAGAAGAAACCTTCTGTTCTTTGCGAATTGAATTTTCTGTGTATTTCCCGTTAGAATAATTCCGCAAACCCACTGCCTGTAACTCACTTTGAAAACGTACGGACAATCGACCTGGTATTGAAGCTGCTGTACCATTTATATCATGAACGGCATGTATCAATTCATGAGCCAATGAAACTGCACGAGGAGTTGCAAGTGTTAAATTTTCACCTATTGTTAGTGAAGTAGAACAGTTTTGAGGGTCAAAACTAACGACAGCACATCTTACTCCTGTTCCATTCATGCAATTGTTTACATTCTCCTGATACCCATCAGAAAAGTCCATATAAAAAGACTCGGTTGAATTACCGTTATTTTGATCGGTGAAATCTTGATCAATTATGACACAATTAGAATTTGAAATAATATCTCTAACTAGTGCTGTACCAGAGCGCTTTGAGTTGAAAATTGAAAAAAAGGATTTCCATGTACGTTTGAAAGACACCTCACCAGTATCTTCATCAATAATTATTTTATCATTAGTAAGTTGCTGAAGATATTGCATACTTTCATTCGTATAAGATTCATCTCCACAAATATATAATTCTCTTCCATCCGGGTCTGTATAGCGTACTGGGTTGTTCCCGGCGTAGTGGTACAAACGGCCATACATCGGAGCGCAGGGCTGCCGCTTGGTGTATTTTATCCAGCTGCGGGAGGAGGCATTCGGATTTCTTTGACGGTACGGTGCGTTCATCGTTGTGGGTTCCTACTATCACTATCTTATATTAGAATACTGATGATTTCAACCTGCATTTCTGTTTTACAAATCATCTATTTCTTCTCATCATCGGCCTTGTCATACAGAACAAACCATTTATCACCAAGGAGGTTTGACTTCATGCACTGGATGTATTCGTCAAAAGTCCTTATTTCACTTATGGGCTTGTCTATTATGCAGAGAGAATACATGGCTTTTTTAGTTCCCGAAATATCTGCCTTTGATACGCCTGTTTTCATTTTCTTCTTTTTGGTTGCAGATTTTTTATCATTTTTTTGCTCGGGGCTGACCATTCCCTTATAGCGGTATTTTGTTTTCTTACCGGGAACCAGCTCAAGACACAAGCTTTCATTCCAGTACGGCTCATGCGCTGAAACAAAATGGGTGCCATAAGTCGCATCATTGTTAAGGACAATCAAAAGAGTATCGTCTTCAATTTCAAAACGCCCAAACACCCCCTCTGGATAAAAATATAAGGTTCGGTCAGAGCTGTTTACAATCTCTATGTCAAAAACAAAATTACTGCTCGTAATTTTCTTCATTTTCGCGGATACATTAACAGCGTCCTCGCAAAATAAAGGAAATTCAAGTATAAATAACAAAGTAAAAAACAGTTTTCTTATCTTGCTGTGTGCCATGGTTCTTCATCCCTCATTTGATCAGTCATTTGTAAGTCTTCTAAAACTCGATTTTCGTTTTCCACTGCATTTTCATCATTCCTTGATCCTCCTGCAGAAATGGGATCCGCATGACCGACAATTTCATGCATCAGCAATCTTTCTATTGGAGCATTCCAACGACCTTTTTTCATAACATAAATAAAAATTTCCGAAGGATCCTCTTCATAGAGATTAAACAATGTGCAAGCGCCTCCATACCTCTTTTTTACATCCACAGGCTGTCCCCAAAGTTCTTCACGCCCTTTTTTTGAAAACAAGAGACCTATTTCTGTGTTTTCATCAGCTATGCATCTATCTATTGCATCTGAATAAATAATTGACCCCCTGCTCGTTTATCTCATCAGTCTTTTCCAAATATCCTTCGTCATTAACTTTGTATTGTGAATACGAATACTTGTTTAAAGCATTTAATAATATTTTTTCTTCTTTTGATGTACCATATACATAGACAGTTCTTCCGTCCGGGTCTATATAGCGTACCGGGTTGTTGCCCGCGTAGTGGTACAAACGGCCATACATCGGAGCGCAGGGCTGACGTTTGGTGTATTTTATCCACCTGTGGGAGGAGGCATTCGGATTTTTCTGGCGGAGCGATGTGTTCATCTTGGAGGACTCCTTTACATTCCTATCTTACATCAGAATCCTGATGATTTCAACCTGCATTCACAACCATTTGTTTAGTTGGAAATCTAATCATCAATTATAATCCCCTGCCGTTTTAATTCTATTCTCTCTATTTCCCTCGGATTTATTTTATTAAACCATTCGAGTGCGTCCTCATAATCATTCTCCGCAAGTCTTCGCAAAACATCATAGCTTTCAACATCAGTCAAATCCTCGCCACGCAAAGAACAACGATTTATAAGAAGAAAGAGACATCTAGGACTGTTTTGAGCCGCACCGATCTTCAAGTAATACTCAGCTTCATCACTATACCATGAGTCTTGAAGTATCAGATGATACAGGCCTAATTGATACACAACCTCTTCATCCGTACATCCCTCTTCAACAAGTTTCACATAGCTTTCATATTGCTCTCTTGTCAGATTTTCGCCGCGAGTAGATCGTGTAGACGGAGTTTTGGTATAATCCTTTTTTCCCTCTATATTTCTTTCGTACAACTTTGATTTCGGCGCACAAAAAGCAAAGCCAGTGAAAAGAACTAAGATCATAAAATTGGCTAGAGTTTTTTTCATAAAGTCCCCCTATTCTCTTTCCAACAGTTGCAAATCAACGCATGGGTTTCGCCTTGAGAAATTTTAGCATGCTTTCATAATCCTTGACAATATCCGAATCCGGGCCGTCATATTCAAGGCCTCCATAGTATGCACAGAATGAACAATCTTCATCATCTAAAACTGACATAATAATCAATCCGCCATCCTTTACACCAAGAGAATTCACATAAGCAGTATTATTCAGTTTTTGCGGGAAATCTATGTTTACCTTTTTTTTCTTCCCAAAGAAGAAACTATAAAAAATTTTATTGTCATAGTCATAGATGTCGAAAAAATACCCCCCAGAACTGCTGAATGCTGAAATACTCTCGACTATTACAATATGTTTTCCTAATTTTTTTGAATTCTTGCTAAAGAAACCAACCAGTTCATTTGTTTTGCGGTTTTTCAGAAAAAAATCGACTTTATCTTTTTCGTCCAAAGCCCTCAGTTTCTCTGCCGATTCATTTATGACCGATTCAAGCGGAGCAGTTGATTCCGCAACAATTGAGTTCATGAAGAAAACCGTTAATAAAGTAAAAAGCAGTTTTCTTATCTTACTGTGTGCCATGGTTCTCCCTCACAAACAATTTATACAATGGCTTTCCAAAAAAAGCAATAAAAAATTTGTCGGTCTAAGACATTTCCTCAAATTTTTTTGATTTTTTAAAAATTTTTTGCCAATTTGATTACCGTGGCGAAGATTCGCGGCTATTATATTATATGAAGGGATTTCTGAATCCATGTATGCTCGGAAAAAAACTTCACATTTCAACGAAAATGCATTATAATATAAAGGAGCGATTGAGGCTTATGGCGGAGAAAGACATTCCCGGCGGCGGGAACCGCAGGATAAAGGACAGCATGTTCGTCGACCTCTTCGGAAAGGATGTGAGTGCAAAGGAGAATTTCCTCTCGTTGTACAATGCCCTGCACGGAACGGACCTGAGGCTGGAGGACACTAAGCTTGAGCCCGAGATGATTGACGGCGCGGTGTACATGAGCTACGCGAACGACGTCGCAATGATGGTGAACGGACAGGTGGTGGTTCTGATAGAGCATCAGTCCACGATAAACCAGAACATGCCGCTGAGGCTGCTGGACTATGTGACGCGGATTTACGAGAGGATAATTCCCGCGAGGAAAAAATACTACCGGAGCCGAATCCAGATTCCGATGCCGGAGTTCTACGTGCTCTACAACGGAACGGACGATTTTCCCTCCGAGGAAGTGATGAGGCTTTCCGACGCATATATCCGTCCCGAGGGGAGAGAACCTGATGATGTGACTCTGGAGCTCGTGGTGAGGGTGTACAACATAAATGTGGGAAAGGGGGATGCCCTGCTTGAGAAATGCGGCGCGCTGAGACAGTACTCACAGTTCATCGCGTTGCTCAGGGAGGCCCACTGGACTGGGAAGAGAAATCCGCTTAGCTGGGCTGTGCGGGAGGCGGTCAGGAAGGAGATTCTGCCGGATTATCTTGAGCGAAAATCGACGGAGGTATTTAACATGTTTTTGATGGAATATGATTACAAGGATGACATTGCCTCGCAACGGGAGGAGTCCTTCGAGCTGGGATTGGCGAAAGGACGGGTGTCTGGTTTGGAAGAGGGTCTTGAAAAAGGTCGCTTGGAAGACATGCGGCTCATGATGGACAATCTAAAACTGTCGCTGCCCCAGGTCATGGATGCCTTGAAGATTCCGTCGGAGGAAAGGGACAAGTATGCCTCGCTGCTTTCATAGAACATTTGGCGCGTGACCTCTTGTACCACTCCATCGGCAACAGACCAATAGCCCTATACTACAAAAATTCTCCCCCACCCGTTGCCTTAAATCTCTAAATTCATTATATTTTAAGGAAAGCTCCTATTTTTTAGGGACACGTGGGGAACCGTAATCCCTGCAAGAAAAAACTATTGAGAGAGGTTTTTATGCCAATCATCACACTCAGCCATCTGCGAAAAACTTATCCGCTTGGAAAACAGGACGTAGTTGCAGTAAAGGACGCATCCTTTTCCATCGAGAAAGGGGAATTCGCCGCAATATCAGGACCATCAGGATCCGGAAAATCAACCATCTTGAACATGCTCGGGCTCATTGACATACCGTCAGCAGGCTCCATCGTAATCAACGGAATTGACGTTTACAAGGACGTGAACCTTGCCAAGACGGAGGTGGAGAACACCCGCTGGGCATCATCGGGAGACGGAAAAAAGAAAAAGAGGCGCACGTCCATCCCATCAAGGCTCGACAGGCACATAACGGGACTCCGCCGCTCGCAGCTCGGTTTCATCTTCCAGACCTTCAACCTGATCCCTGTCCTAAACGTGTATGAGAACATCGAATTTCCGCTGCTCATAAAATCAAAGAACAAGGACGCCGTGAGCCCGGTGGACAAATTTTCCAAGGCACAGAAAAAGGAATGGATAGACTACCTGATTGAGAAAGTCGGCCTGACTGAATGGAAGACACACAAGGCCACGGAGCTTTCAGGAGGACAGAGGCAGAGGGTCGCCATCGCACGTGCGCTCGTTACAAAGGCACCGGTAATCCTTGCCGACGAGCCGACCGCCAATCTTGACAGCGAGAACTCAAAGCAGATTCTTTCCCTGATGAAGCAGCTCAACAAGGACCCTGAGCTTCAGACCACGTTCATCTTCTCGACACACGACGCGAGAATCGTCCAGATGTGCGACCACGTGATCCACCTGCTTGACGGACAGATTATTGACGACGAGCACAAGGCCGGAAGCGACATCTACGGGGAGGTGAAGCAATAATGAGGGTGATTTTTCAACTTGCCCTCCGGAATCTGAAAGAGCACAAGGCCAAGACAATCATCATATCGCTGTTCATAATTTTCGGAACCGCGATCGTGATTCTGGGCAACTCATTCATTGAATCCGTGAACCGGGGTCTGGAAAAAGACTTCAGGGCCAACTACACCGGTGACATAACGATCTCCGCGATTCCCCCGGACAACTGGAGGGTGGACATCTTCGGAGTGGACACGGCATCTTTCACAGGGGAAATCCCGCAGGTTCCCGCCCTCACAGATTTGGAGAAGGTGGAGAAGATTGTGAGTGAGACCGAAGGAATCTCTCAGACAACAAGGATGATCACCGCGCAGGGACTTCTCTTCAAGGGGGAGGAGATTGACCTGACCTCTTTCATGGAGGACGACTCGGTAAGCATCATGGACATCCCCATATTCATGTTGTTCGCCGGGGACGAGAGCACTTACTTCAACGTGTTCGGCGGCCAGCACATCACGGAGGGACGCGCCCTTGATTACACAAGCGGTGAGAACGAGCTTCTGATTGACACGAGGATCCGCGACAGCTTCCAGAAATTCTTCAAGAAGGACCTTGACGTGGGCGACAGCGTTCTTGTCATGGGAGCGAACTCAAACGGAGTCATACGCGAGGCGAAGGTCGTCGGATTCTACACCCCGGCGAACATTCACAGCGCGATGTTCCAGACAATCTACTGCACGCCTGGATTCGCACGTGCGTTCGCGGACCTTACATACGGAAGCCTGATGGAGGAAACCCAGGTCCTCTCCGAGAACTCACTTTCCGACGTCAGCGAGGACGATCTTTTCGGCGACGACTTTTTCAGCGACATGATCAGCGACGAGACCGACAGCTTTGAGTCAACAGAGCTTGAGGACTTCAACTCTATCCTCGGGGACACGAGCATACGCGACGCGCTGAACAAGACGGACAACGGCGCATGGCATTTCGTACAGGCGAAAGTCTCCGACCCGAACAAAGCGCAGGCAATAGTAAATGAGCTCAACGCAAAGTTCAAGGAGATGGAGATTGACGCAAAGGCCATGAACTGGAACGAGGCAGGCGCGAGCTACACGAAGACGGTCGCCGGAATCAACATTCTCTTCAATATACTGGTGATTATTCTCGCTGTCGTAGTCTTCATCATAATCATGAACACGATGATGGTCTCCATCATGGAGCGCACGTCCGAAATCGGAACCATGAGGGCTCTCGGCGCGGAAAAGAAATTCGTGCGGAAGCTCTTCTACACGGAGGCACTCTCCATCACGGTGGTCTCGTCAATCATCGGCACAATCCTTGCGCTTGTAATCATCGCAATCTTCAACAGCCTGAACATTACGGTGGACTCCAACATGATCGCGAAAATCATCCTGGGAGGCGGAGAGATTCAGTTCAGTCCCACGCCCGGAATCATAATCGCAACGATCGGAGGAGTCATTTTCGGAAGCCTCGCAAGCAATATCTACCCGGTCTCGTCGGCTCTTAAAATCACACCGCTCAAGGCACTTTCCAAGGGGGCAGAATAATGAGCACATCTGAAATAACAAAGCTCGCGCTGAGGAATCTTTCAAGGAGCAAGAGGCGCAACGTCATTTTAGGAATCGCCATCGCTTTCGGTTTTTTTGTCGTCACGACCATAGACGGACTTGCGGGAGGTGCTGTCTCAAACCTTGAGGACCAGATCACGCAGATGGTCGGAGGTACAATCGCAATGACCGGCTACGAGAAGGGAGTGCCCGGAGAACAGGACGAGAGCGGAAAGGATAACGTAATCAACATCATCCGCGACCACAGCTACCTGCAGGAAGTCACGGACAGGATAGGCGTGAACTACAGGTACACGTCCCACTACACAAGGACAACGTCGCAGATTCTCTTCAACGGAAAAAAGGTCCTCACCCAGACCTACGGACGCGACTTCGCAAACGACAAGTCTTTCATCGAGTCCCTGCAGTTTACGGAGGGATCCATCGAGAATCTTCAGAAAAGCGACGCGCTCATAATCAGCGAGGGCATGGCAAAGTCTCTCAAGATTGAGGTCGGTGACTCGGTTCTCATGCTCACCACGACAATTTACGGACAGAGCGAGGTCGGGGAATTCACCGTAGCGTTGATTTCCAAGGACTCGAATTTCATCACCGGAATGCTGACCTACGCGAACATCGACACGCTCAACGCACTGATCGGGATCCCTGAGGGAGGATACAACTTCTTCTCAATCTACCTGAAAAACAAAAAGGAGCAGAACAAGGTCGCCCTGCAGATTGAGGACGCGATCCGTGAGGACGGAGTTCCCGTAAGTGACCTGAGGGCCGCGAGAAAAAGCAATCCATCGAATCCAGAGCGAGGACTCAACAAGCAGTTCCTTGGGGACGACAACAAGTGGGAGGGCGTAAAGTACGGCGTGGAAAGCCTTGACGACGGAGCGCCCCAGCTCAAATCCGCTATGAACATCGTCCACATGGTCACGACAATCATCCTTTTGGTCATCCTCCTGATCGTCATGGTCGGAGTGTCCAACACTTACCGCATGGTGCTCTACGAGAGAATCCGCGAGATCGGAACCATGAGGGCACTGGGCATGACCGGAAAGGACACCGGAAAGATGTTCACCACGGAGGCGGTGATTCTCTGCGTCATCGGAGGAATTGCGGGACTGATACTCAGCATCATCCTCATGATGGCCCTCGGAACGATTCACATTCAGAACGAGAGCGTGCAGATGTTCCTCAAGGCGGGACACATGAGTTTCACCCTTTCTCCCCTGTCCACACTCGCGCAGTACATACTGATGATCCTGCTGACGACCATAGCGGTTCACGGCACATCAAAAAAGGCTGCCCGCATGAGTCCGGCAGAGGCACTCAGGACGGTAAAATAAGGCGTATCCCGAAAGCGCAAGTTTTCATGGAACACCATAAATCCGTACTGTTACTTTCGGAACAAAACTGTGTTTAAAAAGATGGATGGCCGCAAGAGACCGTCCATCGGACACAGCATCGAATTAAGAGAGGAATTAATATGAAGAGAACTTTCAAATTTTTCACATCCGTGATCGCGGCAGCATTTTTGGCGGCGGCATCCTTCGCATTGGACTCAGCCACATCTGAAAAGGCATTCAAGCTCATGGAATCCGCGGACGACACGCTCGCATATCACGGCGACTATTCGGCGACAATCTCCCTGCTGATTCAAAAGCCCGGCAAACCGGACAACTCGCTCAAATACAAGGTTTTCCAGCGCACCGACAAGGATCTTATGACCATCGTGCAGCTCTATCCCGAGGCAGACAAGGGAACGGGCTATCTCCGCGACGGAGACAATATCTGGGCATACGATCCTATCAGCCGCAAATACACACACTCATCGCTCAAGGACGCGTTGGGCGACTCCGACCTGAACATTGACGACGTGGACCAGAGCGACACTCACTGGAGGGACAATTACACCGTGGAGGACTACAAGGAAAGCACCCTCGGAAAGTACCAGGTCTATGTTGTCACAATGAAAGCGAAGACGACCAAGCCGACCTACGCGAAGTCAGTCTACTACATCAGAAAGGACGTTCCGCTCATGCTCAAGGAGGAGGATTACTCAGGCTCTGGAAGGCTCATGCGCACGATTCTCTGCCCCAAGTACACGAAGGTTCCCGCAGGATACGTTCCCACGCAGATGGTGCTCCGCGACGAGCTGAACAAGGGAGAGAACACGCAGCAGGTCATCACCGACCTCACGTTCGACAAACTGCCCGACAATATTTTCACGAAGGCATATCTTGAAGGATTGAACTGATGAAAAAAAACATACCGGCAAAAATTCTGCTGGCCGCACTTTTCTCAACCATGGGTCTTCTGCCACTTTCCGCGGAGGACTCATCCGATTTTTCTGACGAGGCTCTTTTCGGCTCCACATCTGACGACGGAATGTTCGGTGGCGGCGACGATGATTTTTTCATGGACGACGGAATTGACGAGCTGGAGCCCGCGAAGGAGGACACCACAGGTCTTTCAAAGGGAATCCTTTTTGAGACCGGCAGCATCCGCATAGGAGGATCCTTCGACATGGGACTTGAGGCATACACCGCGCTCTACGACAAGGACAGCGACAGGAACCTGGGCGAGCAGATAAGCCACTCAGGGATTTCCCCGAAAGCGGACGCAAGCCTTTTCATTGACGCACGGCCATCCCAGACACTGCGCATGTACACCAAGTTCGGCATAAAATATCCGTACAAGGACAGCGTTTCCATAACAGGGGCAGCCGGAGCAATGCAGGAGCTTCCCCCGGAATCCTCCACATGGACGACTCCACAATGGATGGCTTACCTCACGGCAAACTCATCATCAATGGGCGGCAGCAACCTCGGCGCTTCAATCACCAACTGGCTCTACCTCAAGGAGCTCTTCACGGATTTTTCCATCGCGGACAGACTTTTCTTCCGATTCGGACTTCACACGGTCTCCTGGGGCACAGGCTTATTCTTCAGCCCGGTCTCCGACATGATAAACACATCCTCCATAGACCCGCAGAACAGGGAGGCGCAGGTGGACGGAAGCCTTAACCTCCGCACACAGATTACCTTCCCCGGAACCCAGACCTGTCTCTGGCTTTACGTCGTCCCCGAGTCAAAGATGGATACCCCGGATACAAGCAATCTCAGCGAGGATGATTCCCTGCAGGAATACTTAAACGGACTCTCTTTCCCATACAGTCTGGCGCACACGTCATTCGCGGCAAAGGCGGAGTTCGTGATCGGAGGATGGGAGCTCGGAGCGGGAGCATTCTATAAACTGCACAACTCGCCCAGAATCATGGCGACGGCATCGGGAAGCATCATCAACAGCAAGGTGGGAGTGTTCGCGGAGGCGGTCCTTCGCTACGGAAGCGACGCACAATGGAACGAGGACGAGGACTGGAGCGGAAAGGATCTGATTTTCCAGGGAACCATAGGCGCGATGTACATCTGGAAGGATCCGGAGATCACCTTCATGGCGCAGTACTTTTTCGACGGCAACAAGGATGACCATGAGTACACGACAAAGGGAAGCAGCGTTGCGGCCACGGTGAACTTCGGAAAAATCGGAACAAAAGATTTGACGGCGAATCTCTTCGCGCTTTTCTATCTTGGAAAGGAAAACGTAACGACAATCAGCGACGCGGCACAACTTCTGCAATCAGGAACCACGTTCATGCCCTATGCCGGAATTCTCTCCGCCACGCTGAAATACAGCCCCTTCTCCTGCCTGGATCTCAGCGCGGGACCCTACATCACATGGCTGGACATGGGCAAGGCACCCGTAATCGGACTTAAACTCGGAGTGAGTCTGGGCGGAGGAAAATTCTAAGGAAGAACCGATTAGTCCTGTGCCACAATCTCGTGGTAGAACTCAGTGTAATCCGTGCGTCCGCTCTTGGTAAACTCAATTGCGGTGCGCGGGTGCTGGTTCAAAACTCCGGTCATCAGATACTGGAGGTCATATCCCCACTTCTCTCCCTTTTCCTTCAAGGGCTGCATGTATTTCTGGATAAAGTCAATCACAGGATAAAGATTGAATTTCGGATTTCTCAGGAAGCTTATCAGATTTTCCATCGAGCAGTTTCCTGCCCCGCGTCCCATTCCCGCATAAGTCGCGTCGAGCCAGTTCACGCCGTCACCTACCGCCTCAATCGTGTTTGCGAAGGCCAGCTGCTGATTGTTGTGCGCGTGCATTCCGATCTGCTTGCCGTACTTGTTTCCGTACTCCACGTAAAGGTCACAGATTCGGGCAATCTGCTCAGGATAAAGAGAGCCGAAGCTGTCCACAACATAAATCACGTCCACGGATGAGTGTCCGAGCATCTCAAGGGCGGTCTTTACGTCGGCTTCCTGTGCCGTGGAGATTGCCATGATGTTGCACGTTACCTCATATCCCTTGCGCTTTGCGTCCTCAATCATGTCAAGGGCGGCGGGCATGGTGTTCACGTAGGTGGCCACACGGATGCAGTCAAGCGGACTGTTAGTCCTCTCGTGAATGTCATTCTTGTAGTCGCAGCGTCCCACATCGGCCATTACCGCAAGCTTAACCCGTGGATCCTTCTCGCCAATCACCTCGGCAATGTCATCGTCGTCGCAGAACTTCCACTTGCCGAACTTCTTCACGTCGAACATTTCCTTGGAAGCCTTGTAACCGACCTCCATATAATCCACGCCGGCCTTGATGTTTGTCTGATAAAGCGCGCGCACCAGTTTGTCATCAAAGAAAAAATTATTTACGAGACCACCGTCGCGGATGGTTGCATCAAGAACTTTTACAGACTCCCTGTAGCCAAGGAGATTAGCGATTTCCTTCATAAAATTACCTCAACACATTGTCCCTGCAAAATGTTTCTATATACAAAGACATTATAATAATAGAGGGAAAATGAAAATTATGCAATACTTTTTCAGAAAAATGTTTCTATTTTTAGAAGCAGATAAAAACCCCGGTCTCAGAAAGCATGGACGGCACGGACGTTGAATCTCTTTCCCTTTGCGTCCACCGTTGATGTCTTATTTTTTCTTGCCCATGCGGATCCGTCGGACTCCTCTGACGATGACCAGTAGAATTCCTTGCTCGTCACGTTCAGCTGCTCCAGCGAAAGATTGGTGAAAACCAGCTTAAGCTCGTCGCTCGATGGCAAAAACCAGTCTCCCGGCTTGGTCGTCTTTGTCCTGTACTCAAAGCATGCGTATGCCGCGCAGTTTTCCACGGTCACTTCTTCCGGGCAGAGTCCCGCGTATGCAATCAAAAATGTGTTCGCCTTGCCGCTTCCGATCGCGTAGGTCTCGTCCAAATCCTCCAGAAACACGGCGGGAGAAGGAGTCCATGTGGTCTGTCCCAAATCCTCCTTTGAGACCTCCAGATAGTGGCATGTCTCCACGCTGCCCATTCCGTCATCCACTTCAAATCCCGATTTACTCACATAAAAAACGATTCCGCCGCCCGGCCCCATGTCGCCAATCTTGTACTCCTTCGCGAAAGAGAGCGTTCCGGCAAGCGCCAGCATAAATAAAATAACTTTTTTCATAGCTTTCATAGCAATCTCCCAAAATCCCTAAGACTGATTCCCTGAGTCTTCCCTCCATTATATATAAAACAACAAAAAATGAAAAGGTGTCACTGATTATTGAATTGATTCAAAAGTTCTGATATGATTTTTCTATCATCAAACAAGCAGAGCGAAGGAGTATGGCATGGCACAGAGACGGGTCGTGGTAACAGGCATGGGCGTGGTTTCCCCGGTCGGAAATACGGTGGAAGAAGCATGGGATTCAGTGAAAAACGGCAGGAGCGGGGTCGGTCCCATCACGCTTTTTGACACGGAGGAGTTCCCAGTAAAGATTGCTGCGGAGGTAAAGGATTTTGACCCGGAGAGATACGGTCTCTCATCAAGGGATTTACGAAAGACAGCGCGCTTCACAAGATTTTTGGTCGCAGCGTCGGCACAGGCAATCCAGGACGCGGGTCTCTCCAAGGAGCAGATTTCCAGCGGAAAGGCCGGTATAATGGTAGGAAACTGCATAGGCGGACTCGATGCCATTGAGGAAGGATACAAGAATTATTTTGACGAAAGCCGCGGACCGTTCAGGATGCCGCCCCTGATTGCGCCGGAATATCTCATAAACGAGGCGGCCGCAAATGTGAGCATGATGTTCGGATTCAGGGGACCTAGCTACACGCTTGGAACCGCATGTGCATCCGGAACTGACGCGATTGGAGCAGCCCTTGACCTCATCCGGTCGGGAAGACTTGACGTGTGTCTGAGCGGAGGAACCGAGGCCATCATCAACGGATTCGGAGTCGCATCCTTCGCACTTCTCCACGCGCTCTCATCGCATTACAATGACCAGCCCCAGAAAGCGAGCAGACCGTTCGACAAGGACAGGGACGGATTCGTCATGGGAGAGGGATCGGCAGTCCTGATGCTTGAGGAACTGGAGCACGCACAAAAACGAGGGGCAAAAATCTACGCTGAGATTGCGGGTTACGGAGCCTCTTCGGACGCATATCACATAACGGCACCTCTCAAGGACGGAAGCGGAGCGGCAATGGCGGTAAAGGCAGCCCTTGAGGACGCGGGGATGAAAGCTGAGGAAATCCAGTACTACAACGCGCACGGAACCTCAACCCACGCTAACGACTCAGGAGAGACATCCATGCTCAAGCTCGTGTTCGGGGATTATGCGAAAAAACTCCACATCTCATCCACAAAGAGCATGACGGGACATTTGATCGGTGCAGCAGGTGCGATTGAGGCTCTTTTCTGCGTGAAGGCAATAAACGACGGATTTGTTCCGCCCACAATCAACCTTGAGAATCCTGACGTGGAGGGGGGATGCGACCTGGACTACACGGCGAACAAGGGACTGAGCGTGGAGATAAACGCGGCTGCATCAGCGTCCCTCGGTTTCGGAGGACACAACGGCTGCCTCGTAATAAAAAAGTTCCTTTAGTCATCGCTCTGGGTCTTGATTTTTTCAAGCATCTCAAGCATGTATTCGGGCGGGATTCTGTCCTGCGAAAAATGATTCTTCACCTTCGCCGCCCGAAGCGACTCAAAGGTCTGTGTTTCCTCGTCCGTCATGTTCTTGGGAACCGCATCATTTTTGAGCCGTCCACCGCTCTCTCCGTGAGTCCTGAATTTCTTCCAAGTCTCCATGTCAAGGCAAAGGCTCTTCGCATCCGGAAATGTATTCCTGAAAGTTGAGATAACGTCAAAGCTGTGCTCGTCAATGTCTCCGAAGTAAACGATTTTGAAGCGCTTGAGCCAGTCGCAGAGTTTCAGGGTGTTCACGGCGTAATCAGGACCGAAAATGCAGAACACATGCTCCGAGCAGGGGAAGGTCTTGAAAACGGACTCGCTTTTTACAATCAGCACTATGTCTATGTCACGCAGGAAGGTCGTCTGGTTCAGATGCGTAAAATCATCCAGGGTCAGGGCAATCTCCTCCGGGGTCAGACGTCCGAGTTTCAGCGGAGACTCCCTTGAGAGGGACCGGAAGCGGATTAAAAATGTCCTTGCGGGACTCTCGCTCACGGCATACAAGTCGCGGGAAGGCTCTTCGGCAGGCTCAGATTCAGTTTCGGTCTCCTGATTTTTCCCGGGACACAGCGAGTGAATCAAAGTCTTGTTCGCGTCAATGAAATCCGGGGGAAAATTCAAGGATGCCGATGAAGCCTCGTTCGGATTTGAGATTCGCCGCACGCAAAGGGCAATGTTGTGCCAGAACTGAAGTCCCTCAGGATGCTCCACGGTCAGATCGCGCACATGCTTTTTCGCCCACTCACAAAGATGCTCCGAACTCACGAAATTTTCCTGGACGAGTCCAGTCAGCGCAGTCTTAAGTGTCTCCACCCTCTGACGCACATTTATGAAATCCAGATAATCGGCCTCGGTGGAAAAATAAACCTGCTTTATGATGCTCTTTCTTCCGCTGCTCCTCGTGTTCACCGACTCCATGTCAAGGGAAAATCCGCGTCCGGTTTTGTTTTTGCTCACGACAAAAATATCCACCATGTCCTGCGCGTGTTCTTTCAAAGTGTCGGAAAAGCGGCTGTTGTTGGTCATCACGACCATGGGGAAAAACTCCACATTGCCCGCCACACCGCAAATGTCCTCGATGACATAATTCAGATAGTCGCTGAACATCTGCGAGGATTTCTGTTTGATTTCTTCAACCGTCATTTTTCACTTTCCTCTTATCTGATGAAATCTCAAGCCTGAGAACCGTCGCCCTTTTGAACGAGCTCCTGCGGGATGCACCGGAAGTACACGTCAAACAAGCGCTCGCTGTCTATGGGCTTGCTGACGTAATCAGTAAATCCGAGCTCCAGATACTGGTCACGGAGTCCGGGAACCATGTTTGCGGTAAGCGCGATGAATGGTGTGAACCGGTTCAGGTTTCCGCCAAGGTTCTGTGATTTCCTGAGGGTCTCCATTCCGTCCATCTCAGGCATCATAATGTCCATGAAGATTATGTCGAACTTCTGCTTTTTAAGAAGCTCAAGGCAGGTAGCACCGCTCTCACAGGTAACAACCTTGGCACCGGTACGCTTCAAAAATCCGCTCGCGACAATCAGGTTCACGTTATTGTCATCTACCACAAGGACAGTCGCATTCGGTGTCTTGTACTGCTCGTCCTCGGTTTTTCCCTCGCTTCTCTGAACCTCCATCTTCATCTCGCCAAGGGTCTTTCCGTCAACGATTTTCTGCGGAATGCGCGCCGTGAATTTTGAGCCCTCGCCGAAATTGCTCTCCACCGTGATTGTTCCCTGCATCATCTCAACGAGACGCTTGACGATTACAAGTCCGAGTCCGGTTCCTCCGACGCTCCTGTTCTTGGGCTCATCCAGACGCTCAAAGCTGATGAACAGATTTTCCAAATCCTCCTCACGGATTCCTATTCCAGTGTCAATTACGGAAATCACGAGGTAAAGCGTGTCGCCCTTTATCTCTCCCCCGATTTTCAGACCCACGGAACCCAGCTTCGTGAATTTCAGTCCGTTGTCTAAAAGATTTCTCAGTATCTGCCTGATTCTGAACTCGTCACCGTAAAGACATTCGGGCAGCGACTGATCCACATCCAGCTTGAATTCCAACACCTGTGACTTTGCGACCGGCGCATAAAAAAGCTCAAGCTCCCTGATAAGAGAAAGAAGGTGGTAGTCCATCTCCACGAGGGACATCTTGCCCGACTCAATCTTGGAGTAGTCCAGGATGTCGTTGATTATGGCAAGGAGAGCCTTTCCGGAACTGCGCATCTTGACGGCGTAATCATGCACTTTCTCCATGTCCTCGGTGTTCAGAATCATCTCGTCAAGACCAAGGACGGCATTCATCGGGGTGCGTATCTCGTGTGACATGCTGGCAAGAAATCCGCTTTTCGCCTCATTCGCGTTCTGAGCCTCAATCTTCGCCTTTTCGAGTGAGAGCATGACATTCTTCAGCTTTTTGAAATCCGCGTTCTCAATGGCGAAATACCAGAGATAGAGTCCTACGACGGCAGAGAAAGTCGTTATGGTGACCAGTCCGTGAAGCGCGGGCTGAATGGCCATTCCGCCGAAGGAACACGCGATGGCAAGAATCATCACGAAGCGGCTTTCCTTTGGCTGCTCGTACAAATCCAAAATAAAGATTATCAGGGCGAACGCAATCAGCACGGCGGGGAACATATAGCCCACCCAAAGATAGAGAGGTCCGCGGGTCAGGTCGTAGCGGTTCTGAAGCGGATCATAGGTGACGATCCATCCGGTGTGTATGTTTATGAGGCAGAACACGGTGTAAAGGCTGAAAGCGACGGTGCAGAAAATCATGAACACACTGAGGAGCTTCGATCTCTCCGGGACAAAATGAATCAGGTACAGGATGTATGTGTACGTCATCAGTGATGAGGTGATGAAATTGACCGACTGCAAAAAACGCGGGATATAATATGTGGATCCCGGGCCGAACGGAAGAAAATAGCACAGGGAGCGCAGAATCTCAACGAGAGACGCGGCGAAACATGCGACGACCACCAGCCGGAAATAAAAATTTCTCTTCTCGGTGCTGTACTTGACTCTGGTAAAAATATAGAGCAGCATAGAAAACAGCAGCGACGCGACGCAAAAATATATTCTCGGCTGACTTAAAAATACTTTCATCCTGACTCCTTGCAAATTCTCCACCGTCCGGCGGATCCATTTTCTCCTAAAGCTCGTCCCTCAGCTTCGCGGCTTCACCCGCAATTTCCGTATACATGGCAAGGAAGGGACCGTGCGACTTCTCTATGAAATCGATTTTCTCATCCACGCTGGTTCCCGCCATAATGTCCTTGCATGCGAATTCCAGGGCCTTTGCCTTTTCCCCGAAATCCGCGGCACCGAGCATAAATCCGTTTGACTTGAGAGCATGGACCAAAATCTCGTAGTTGTTCCAGTCCTTTGCCAAAATGAATTTCACGAGCTTGGCCTTGTTCATGCCGCACTCATCCGAAAAGACGCCGAGAAGGGTTTTATAAAGCTCCCTGTCTCCGCCACATTTGCTGACTCCTTCGTTTCTGTCAATCATACGATCTGCCTCCTTTTTCTCCGCAGCATCCGAGTCTGCCCCGCCAGCCGATTCCTTTCTCTCCTCCGGTTCACTTTTGGCTATATTCTCTTTATCTGATTTCCTTTCATCCGCGGCTCCATCTTCCGTTGCATCCACAATCAGGTCCTGGGAGATGTTCCTGAAAAACACGTCGTAAAGAATCCTGCTGTCAATGGGCTTGCTCACATAATCCGTGAATCCCAGCGACAGGTAGCGCTCCCTCATTCCGGAGATTGCGTTTGCCGTAAGTGCGATTACCGGAGTGAACCTGTTCATGTTTCCGTTCATCGTCCTGGATTTTTCCAAGGTCTCCACACCGTCCATGTCCGGCATCATGTGGTCAAGGAAGATTATGTCATAGCGCGTTTTCTTCATCAGCTCAAGACATGCCGCTCCGCTCTCACAGGTCGTAATGCTCGCACGGGTACGTTTCAGGAATCCTGTCGCGACGACGAGGTTCACCGAATTGTCATCCACAACAAGGACCTTCGCGCCGGGAGCAATCTGCTTGTCGGTTATGGACTCCTTCGTTTCCTCCATGCTTGAGTCGTTGTACTGCGAGATGGTTTTGTTTCCCACAATCTTCTGCGGGATGTGCACTGAAAAAACCGATCCCTTGCCGAAAACGCTCTCAACGTCAACGCTTCCGCCCATCAGATGCACGAAATGCTTCACGATGGCAAGTCCGAGTCCGGTTCCCTCTATGCTGCGGTTTCTCTTCTCGTCAATGCGCTTGAAACTTGAGAAGAGATTCGGCAGGTTCTCCTTTTTGATTCCGATTCCAGTGTCCCTGACCGAAATGTGCAGATAGAGCACCGACCCCTCCACATTTCCATGCACCGAAAGCTCAACGAAGCCCTGCTTTGTATACTTCACGGCGTTGTTCAGAAGATTCGTAATCACCTGCCTGATTCTCACCTCGTCACCGTAAAGCTCGTCGCACAGATTCTCGTCAATGTCGGTTTTGTAGGCAAGACTCTGCTTGGACGCCTTCATGCTGAACTGCAAATTGATGTCGCGCAGGACCGCCGCAAGATGATAGTTCGTCTCAACGAGGGACATCTTTCCGGCCTCAATCTTGGAGAAATCAAGGATGTCGTTGATGATTGAAAGCAGGGCCTTTCCCGAGCTCTGGATGTTCCTCGCGTACTCACCGATCTCGTCAAGGTCGCGGGAGTTCAGAATCATCTCGTCAAGCCCAAGGACGGCATTCATCGGCGTGCGGATCTCGTGGGACATGTTCGCAAGGAAAGCGCTCTTCGCCTGGTTTGCGTCATAAGCTTTTCTCTGAGCCTCCTGCAAAGCCTCGGTCACTTCCTCAAGCTTTCGGTAGTCGGAGTTCTCCACGGAAAAATACCAGAAGAAAAGACCCAGCGTGGCCCCGTAAGTGGTGATGTTGAATTTCCCGTGGAGCATTGGCTGGAGGATCATTGAGCCTACCCCGCAGAGCATGGCCATTGTCATGGGGAACCTGATTTTTATGTTCTGCTTCCCGATGTGAAGGAAGAAAGTGATGAGCGCGGTTGACATCAGGAATGCAGGAATCATGTAGCCGACCACAAGATAGAGGGGGCCTCCGAACCACTCCCTCGTCTCGTGATTGAAGGAGCAGACCCAGCCGAAGTGGATGTTCAAAATCATTATGGCGGCATAAGCGGAATAAACGCAGATGTTTATCAGCCGCACAGATTTCATGACGCGGGTTTTCTCGCCCATGTAGAAGCTGACGTACTCGTAATAGAAAAAAGGCACCCCGCCCGTCACGAGGAAGCACATGGACTGCACGAACCTCTGGATGAAATAATTCAGCGGAGTATACGGCAGATCCACAATCATGCCCCTGATAAGCTCAAACACAGTCGCGAGAGTCAGGGTAAAAACGAGGCTTCTGAAGATTTTGCTCTGCTTGCCGTCATTGTACTTTATGAACATGAAGCAGCACATCATAATGTCAAAAAAGAACGCCGCCAAGCAAAAATACAAATTTGGAAGATCTAAAAGTTTCGCCATAAAACACCCCACAAATAAAAGCGAATTTCAATCATGTTCTGCACCCGAAGTCACCGGCTCCCGAATGTAGTTTAGAGCCGCAACCGCGACATTTGTGTACAACTCCATCAGCACATCATGATTTTCTTCTATATAATTCTCCCAATTTTTATATCCGCCCTCAATCTCATCCACGTCACCGGCTTTTTCCGGCTCAAGGATGTTTCTGCACGCCTTTTCCATATCCGCCGCCATATCGGCAAAGGAGTCCGCTCCCAGGGTCCGTCCGTTGGATTTCAGACCGTGTACAATTATGCGGTAGTTCTCCCAGTCATGCAGCATTAGAAATTTAGCCAGCTTTATCTGCGTCTCATCCCTGTCGCCCACAAACTGCTCCAAAAGCTGATGGTAAAGGTCAGAGTCCCCTCCGCAGAATTCTATGCCCTTCTCAGGATCAAGGTATTTCACACCGCTCTTTTTCTCCGCCACGGGTGCCTCGTCCGGCGTTTCCTTGGCATCCTGAATAAGGTTCGGGGAAATCAGCCTGTAGAAGACCTCGAAGAAAACCTTGCTGTCAATCGGCTTGCTCACATAATCCGTGAATCCCAGCGCAAGATATTTCTCGCGCATTCCGCTTATGGCATTTGCGGTCAGGGCCACAATCGGCGTATAGAGGTTCTTGTTTCCGGGAAGCGTCCTTGAGAGATTCAGCACCTGCACTCCGTCCATCTCGGGCATCATGTGGTCAAGGAAGATTATGTCGTAGCGCTCCTTCTGCATAAGCTCAAGACAAGCCGCCCCGCTTTCACAGGTGGTAATCTGGGCATGGGTACGTGCAAGGAATCCCTTGGCGACGATCAGGTTCACGGTATTGTCATCCACCACGAGAACCTTCGCGTCGGGAGCCCATTTTTCGTCGGTAATTGAGCGGGTGCGTGTCATCTCGTTTATCTTGCGGTAAGATGATATGGTCTCGTTTCCGACAATCACCTGTGGAATCGTTATCGTGAAAGTTGAGCCGCGTCCGATCTCGCTCTCCACGTCTATGGTTCCTCCCATCAGCGTTATGAGCCTGTGCACGATGGAAAGACCGAGTCCTGTTCCCTCGACCATGTGCAGGTTCATCTCGTCCACGCGCTCGAAGCTCTGGAAGATTTTCGGAAGATCGCTCTGCCGGATTCCGATTCCCGTGTCGCTCACCTCAATCAGGAGACTGACTCTCTTTTTTTCATAGAACGCACGGACTTTCAGCGTTATGCTTCCCTGCTTCGTGTATTTGATGGCGTTGTTCAGGATATTGGTCAGAATCTGGCGAAGACGGAACTCATCCCCGTAAAGATGCTCGGGGATCTCCCCTTCCACATCGGTATGGAAGTCCAGCTTCTGCCTTGTGGCGCGCATGGATGTCTGGAGGATAACGTCGTCAAGCATGTCGCACAGATGGTACTCGTTTTCCGAAAGCTCCATTTTGCCCGACTCAATCTTGGAGAAGTCCAGGATGTCGTTGATTATGGCAAGCAGCGCCTTTCCCGAGCTCTGGATGTTCCTCGCATACTCATTGATCTCCGACTTGTCCCTTGAGTTCAGAATCATCTCGTCAAGTCCAAGCACGGCGTTCATCGGAGTACGGATCTCATGGGACATGTTCGCGAGGAAGGTGCTCTTTGCACGGCTGGCCTCCTGGGCTTTGGTCCTGGCGAATTCCAGCTCATTGGTGATAAGCAGCAGGTTCTGGTAGTCGGCGTTCTCCATTGCCATGTACCATAGATAGTTCGCGAGCGTCATTCCGAACGTAACCAAAGTGAGCTTTCCGTTGGTGAAGGGCTGGAGCACCATCGCCGCGGCGGTCACAAAAAGGCTTGAGAAAATGAGGATGCGGACCGTCCTTGAATATTTCTTGAAATAACGCAAAAAGAGAACGAGGATGAAGACCATGAAGTAACAGGGAGGAATATAGCCCATCGCGATGTAAAGGGGGCCTCTCGCCCAGTAGCGGGTAACCTCGCTGTAGGTCGCAACCCAGCCGGTCTTGATGTTAGCCAGAAGAATGACCGTGACCAGATGCGCGAAAGTCAGGTTGATTACCCACCAGAGTTTTTTCGACTTGAAATCCTGGGCGACGGCTATGACATAGGACGCGTAGGCATAGGATGACCACATCGACGTGATGAAGCACAAAGAATAAAATATCCTCTTCAAGAGATTCGTTCCCGGAGTATAGGGCAAATCCCCAACGAGCACCCTGATAATCTCACATATGCAGGCAAGCGTAATAGTAAGTACCAGAATTCGGAACCTGCGACTGCTCGCACTCTGATAATACTTCACAACCATGAGAACGCACATGAGAATATCGAAAACCAGCGCCGCTAAGTCAAAGTAAATTTTCGGATGACTGAGAATATATTCCATTACCCATCCTTGAAGGTCGATATTTCTTCCATGAATCCGTAAATTTGAAACTTCCGCATTTAAGTTTTTTAGAGATTCATTTAATTAATTATAAACCATGTGCCGCAAAAAAACAAGCAAATGTTTTCGCGCCCCCATCCGCTCCTGCCGGGCATTTCCCCACAAGTTTTCCACAGGGCGAGGGGATTTCCACACCGACTTTTCCACAGGCGCATTTATCTCTAAATTTTATAGAAAAATAGCCGACAGTGCACCCATCCCTGATAACAAACCCTTGTTTTACAAGAAAATACAGCCAGCGAACAGGGCAAAAAAGCTCACGGGCAAAGGAATTCCAAGTCAAAAAGAAGAAATATTTAAATAAAAGCGAATGGTCTTTCTTAGGATGCATAAGGACTTAGCCCCGGTTTCCACAAAAATTCAGCGGATAGACACAAGTTTTCCACAGTTTTGCAACAAAAAGGGAAAAAATGCCAAAAGGACAAAAAAAATCGCCCCCGCAGTCTTGCCGAAAGACGTAACCGCAATGGAGGCGATTGTCAGGGTCAAAGCCCCGGAATCCTAAAAATCAGCTTAGCCCAGGAAAACGTGTCCCTGCTGGTCAATGGCCAGGATTGACTTACAGTCAGAGCAGCGGAAACGACCGCTCTTTGTTGCCTTGAGACGGCGTGAGCATACCGGGCAGTTGAAGACCTTCGGGAAAATTGAATTCTCCACGGGGGCTCCCTTCTTGAAATGCTCGGTGGCCTGGGTCAGGGTCTCCTTGATGTTGAAGAACTGGCTGAATCCCAGAAGCTGGAAAACCTCGTAGACCTTGGGCTGAATGTTCAGGAGCACAATGTCCCCGCCCTTCGGCTTCACAAGCTTCAAAAAGGCCGTGAATGAACCGATACCAGTGGACGAAACATAGTTCAGGCTGGCACAGTTAAAAATCAGGTTGACGAAACCCGCGCTCACAATCTTTCCAATCTGCTTCTGAAAATACACAGAATTGTAAGTGTCGATATAACCATTTAAAATTACCATAAGGCAATTTTCAACATCCTCAACTTTATCCAGCTGGATTTTCAGGCTGTCGTCTTTTTCATCATTAAAACCAGGAACAAGATCGTTATTCATACTCCTCCGGCTGCTTTAAGCTGGATCTCCAGCAAACAGTTTTTTTTCTTCTATAATTTTGTATAAACAAGGCCCCGAAATCAGCTTTCCGATTCCGAAGCACCAAAAACCTGAAACTACAGTTTTACCCTAATAATATACACCAAATTTCGCTCTTAGTCAAATTAAAACAACAAAAAACTAAGCGATTTTTACAAAAATCCAGGCGACAATCCGGTCCGGGAAGAAATCATCCGAAAATCAGCGCGGCTGCCACCCGCAATCAGCGTTCAAAAGCACTCCGTTCAGTTTTTCAGACGAAATCAAGTGGATTCCCTGCTCAGCAACCCAGCTTTCCTCCACCAAATACTCCTCGGAAGGCGCATTTCTGGTAAATCCGGGCAAAATTCCATTGCAGGTGATTCCATATTCTTTATATTCGGCTGAAACGGACTTAATTATTACAGATATTCCTGTTTTTGCACCCGCATAAGCCGCATTTGTCCTGTAACTCCTCACAGATTCCGTCCTTGTGCCTCCGAAAAGCAGGATCCGGCCCCATTTTCGCTCCATCATTCCGGGCAAAACCGCGCTCACGACGGCTCCGGGAAGGGCATAATCCGCAATGGCAATGTGGCTCCACTCCTCCGCGCTCATCTCATGGACCGGTTTCTGCAGGAAGGGACCGTAAGTTACCGCACAGATCTCACACTGGCTCAGGATTTCACGCACATCAGGCCGGGAAAGCTCGGAAAGTCCGCCCCTGTCAAAGTCCGACTGAATCATGTGGAGCTGACTGTCTTCGCTTCTGTGCCTCCCCATCACCCACACCTCGGCCCCGGAGTCCGCAAGCTGAAGGGCAATCTGCCGTCCGATCCCGCCGGTTCCCCCGATTACGAGCGATTTTCTTCCATTAAAAAGTTGTTTTTCCATACGGGAATTGTAGCCGAAAACGGAAAAAAATTGTATAGTTTTCCCATGAATCTTGAGAATATTGTGATCGTTCTTTGCAGGCCGGAAGAAAGCCGCAATGTCGGGGCAGTATGCCGTGCCATGGCGAACTGTTCGCTTTCCACCCTGAGAATCGTAGGTAAAAAGGAAGATTTTGATGACACCCGCGTCCGCATTCTCGCAATCCACTCGGCACCGATCTGGGAAAAGGCCGTTTTTTTTGATTCCATAAAGGATGCCGTAGCCGACTGTACCGTCGCAGCAGGAACCACAAGGCGCAGGGGCAAAAAGAGGGGCAAGCTGCTTTTTCCCGAGGAATTTACCGAAGAGGCGTCCCGGATTACCGAAAGCGGAGGAAAGGCCGCGATTGTTTTCGGGAACGAAAGGACCGGACTCACCGACGAGGAGCTTGACCAGTGCAATCTGGGAGTGACGATTCCAACGAGCGAGAGTTTCGCATCCATGAACCTTAGCCATGCGGTGCAGGTGATGGGCTACCACATTTTCCGCTCCACACAGGGTGAAAGAACCGGCTACACACCGATCACACTCTCAAGATTGGACAAAACCGTAACTTCCCTCGCCGACAGTCTCCAGAAGATAGGATTTTTCAGCGTGACAGGACGCGATGACATGGAGAAATTCTGGACGGACCTGCTCTCCCGTGCGTCCCTGAGCGAAAGCGAGGCCCAGTATATAGAAAAGATTTTTGACAAGGCTGCGGGTCTCGCATGCTCAAAGCGCCATGGACATGAAAATCCCCCGAACCAGGATCCTGGCACGAGGGATATACGGAATGCGTAAAAACAAACGGATTTGTTCGCATCTAACGCCGCTCACTGACAAGTGAACGTATTTCAGTCCACCTTGTTGAAGATGAAATGTCTAGAAGTGGAACAGTAACCAGATTCCCACCCAAAATTCACATCACCTTCCAGTTGTGATGGATTAATGTCGTCTGGGTCCAAATCACCTATCTGATGCTCCGAATCATAGTCATCCTTATAAAGGAGGACATGGTTTTCATCGACATCCACCATCCAGCAATAATCAGTATTATTCTCAACACCTCCAATTCTCACTCCGAGCTTGTATGCCCCCAACTGGCTGTCGGTGTAAAAATGAAGTCTTACGTTTGCACTTCCTGACGAACTTTCAAAGGTTGTATTGTCCAGATTCAGAGCCACAGCCAAAGGAATACAGGAAGATAACAACAGAACCACGGCAAGCAGAAGCATTGCGAGGGAAAACTTTCTTGCGGATTTTTTCATAAAATCCTCCTTGTTTGAAATTTAAGTCCACCGCAAGTTTGATACCTGCGGTATTACTATTCTATAAAACAAAAGAAAAAATATGTCAATATGGTTACAGCTCACCGAAAATTTTCACTTCTTTTTGCGTGTCGGTGTTCTCGTACTCTTTGGCTTTCCTGTCGGAACAGTCTTTTTCGGTTCAGCAGGTGCCTTTGTTTCTTTCTTTGCAGGCTTTTCCTCTGGTTTCGGATTTTCAACGTCAAAGATGTAAATTGCTCCTGTCCAGCTTTCAAATCTCACGCTTTTTGTATCCTTGTTCAGCGTAAATCTATGCATGACTCTGGGTTGCAGAGAATAGGTCCAAATGGTCCGGAGATTGTATTTTCCCACATAAGGCGCCTGTCTGAAAAGCTCAAGAATCCAATAAACATCCTCTCTTTTATCCAGAATTCCGACGGAGAGATAGTAAAACTTATCCGGCTCATAATATGTTTCAGCAGGATCAACCCAGCTGACGTAATAGAAGCCCTCGTCGTTAGTATACAGAGAGATATTTTCCTTTTCATTGTACATCATCCGGGTAAAGGACTCTCGCTTGAGAGGTTTCACTGACATGGAGACTTTATGGGTGCCTGTATTGAGACGAAGTGTTTTTACCCCGACAAGAGGCATAGGCTCCTGAGACGTAAAGACCACATCATCCACAGAATCCCTGCCAACTCTGTCTGCCATACTGCGTCTGTCGAGCACCAAAGCTTCAACCAACAGATCTTTGTCTACGGGAACATCATAAAAATGGATGGCAATTTCCGAAATGGACTTTTCCACCGTATTAAAGGACTGGCTATCACATGTAATGCCGCTTTCATTATCTTTTTCACGGATAGAAACAACACCGAACCATACCCCATCTTTGGCCAGTTCAGGAAACGTCACAACAAGTTCACAGGGGTTCGGATTTACGTACTCCTCATCTTCACCCGGCCCGTCGTACTCAGCGCTGCCGAATGCAGAGACAGCAATCACCAGGCATCCCGCGAACAACAGAATTAACTTTCTCAAACTCATAAACGTCCTCCATTTGAGCGAACATATTCTCAGTTTCAAAACTTCTACGGCTCTTGAAACCTCATGGGCAGACTTTAAAACCCAAGTTACAAAGACCACCCACATATAATAATCCACTCTGTTTTGCAATCTGTCAAGTAAGTTTTTAAATTTCCGCCGTCTGCATCAAGCGGTCACAATTTGTGACCAGTTCAGGACGCTCGCTTTCAAACAGAGTTTTAGGTGGAATCTTTTCCGAGACAAGCACGGGATTTTTTCCTCCCCGACGGAGCATCTTTACCCGGGCTACGGGACTGCCGTTTTCCAAAATGAGGATACGAGGACTTTTTTCTCCAGACTCCAGCAGGGTGCCCCCATCCAGTTCTGAAAGCTCCAGATGCACGGCCAGCATGTCGGCCAGAATATGGTTGATGACATTGTCCACACTCTGATTGGATTTCTCGGCAAGCTGACTCAGGTATTCCACCACATCAGGCCCCAGGTCCAGATCCGTGTCCACCCAGCGCTCCAATGGCGTAAGAATCACGCTGTCAAAACTGATTTCACCGTCGCACATTTGCTCCATATACCCCTCCTTCAAAATGATTCTCCATTAACAAAGCCAATTTTACGCCCAAGCTTCGGTTCCTCAATCAAATTGTTCAGCACCTGTATTATCTGATTGATTTTTCTGTCCTGCTCCGGGAAACGTTCAATATTTCGTTTCACAGCCTGATTAATGACTTTCGTCTCCACTCCATACAACTCCGCAAGGTCCCTGTCAACCATAACCTGCCTGCCGCGAATGAGAAAAATCTTGCTTTCAACCAAAACCGGCGTAATCTCTTCATTGTCCATGCCAACATTCTACAATGCCTCAAAAGAAAAAACATTAAAGTAATACTTTAAAAAATTTTCCAAATCTACTTGCCGATTCACGTTTTTCTTCTATATATTTAAATCACAATGCAGTATAAAATATCACCATCGTTTTCCATCCCCGTAATTGATGTGAAAGCGACGTCCGAAAACCTGAAACGCCTCCGAGAAGACCGCGGCATCAAAGTCCGGGTAATCCAGAAAATGTTCGGAATGGAATATCCCCAGGCCATCTACAGCTGGGAAAATCCCGACGACAAAACCCTGCCCCGTCTGGACAACCTCGTCACCCTCGCAAAAATCTACGGGGTCTCAATGGATGAGATAATTGTAATCAAAACGGAAGAAACCACTGAATTGTCAGTCTGCGAGCCTCCTCCATACCGAGAAATCTCAAAATCAACTCTGGACTTCATCACCAGGTATTCCAGCTTGGAAACAAAATCCGCACTGGAACGGCACTTCGTATTTTCCCTGATGCAATTTTCTTCTATTATATTCGCTCACTCCACAAATTCCTTGTTCAACTTCTTGAATTTCTCCCACACCTCAAGCGCAAGTTTCACCGCATCCACATAATTCTCATGCAGCACCGCCTTTCCGTTCGCATTCCTGAGCTTGTATTTTCCGTCCTTGGTATGCTCAATCATCGGCACATGCTTATGATCGCACACGCTGAACCACTTTCCGCAAATCTGTTCCTTATGCCACTTAAAATTGTTCCTCATTTTTTCACCTCACAATCAGCCCACAAATTTTTTCCGCACGATTTCATCAATCGTCACATCAAAAAGTTCTGAGAGCACAAGAAGATTGTCCACCGTAGGAAGATTCCGACCGTTAAGCCAAGCGTAAACTGCCTGCGGATGCTCGAACCCAAAAACGGATTGCAAGTCCCGCACGGAAATTCCGCCCGCGTCCATGAGTAATTTGATTTTCTCACCGGTAGCCCTCAAATCAGGAACCGGTCTTAAAAGATTGGTAATGCGATTCATGCCGCCGCACCTCCGTCAAGCGAAAATGCACCGGGCATTGAACCACAGCGACCGCCCGTTCTTAGCAGCGGCAGCCGACTTTTATCATGTGTGTTGTAAAATCATAGTAGCACAAATCAAAAACTTTGTCATTAAACCTGCGGTTTAAAATTTTAAAGTATTACTTTAATGTTTTCATTTGCCCGTTATGATACAATTTACCTATCATCATTAAGGAGGAGTCGTCATGGCAGAAAAAGAACTTGTTCTATTCGAAAGCACAGATAAATCCGTAAGTTTGAGCGTACCATTCGAAAACGACACAGTGTGGCTCAACCGTCAGCAAATGGCTATGCTTTTTGATCGAGATGTTAAAACCATCGGCAAACATATCGCAAATGCATTGGAAGAGGAATTGGATGCGTCTGAAAGCTCAGTTGTCGCAAATTTTGCGACAACTGCCACAGATGGAAAGACTTACAATGTGGAATACTATTCCCTCGACGTAATCATCTCCGTAGGCTACCGTGTAAAATCAAAACGAGGTGTGGAATTCCGCAAATGGGCAAACAGTGTCCTGAAATCATACATACTCAAGGGATACGCGGCAAACGACCGCCGTCTGGAAGAACTTAAGCAGACACTCCAGATTATTCGCCGCAACGAGTCCGAATTGGAAACAAGCCAGGTTCTCTCAGTGGTCGAACAGTACACAAAGGCCCTGGATCTGCTTGACGACTACGATCATTCCTGTGTAAAAAAGCCTGACGGCACAGGTGAAACATACAGAATCACTTACGAGGAATGCAGAAAAGTGATTGACTCCATGCGCTTCGGTACAGAGAGCAGCCTTTTTGGAAACGAAAAAGATGACTCTTTCAAAGGCAGCATCGGCGCAATCTACCAGACCTTCGGCGGGAAAGATGTCTATCCGAGCGTTCAGGAGAAGGCTGCCAATCTTTTGTACTTCATCACAAAGAACCATTCGTTCAGCGACGGAAACAAACGGATAGCAGCAACAATTTTCCTATACTTTCTTGACAAAAATGGCCTGTTGTTTGAAAATCACACCAAACGCATGGAAGACAACACCCTGGTCGCGCTCACAATCATGATAGCCGAATCCAAGCCGAACGAAAAGGAGCTGATGGTGAACCTAGTCATGCAGTTTCTGCTATAGCACTGAGAGAGATAAAGAAGCCCTGCCAACCGTCAGCCAATGGTGCAGAGCTTACCACGCCGGATATAACCGATTTTCTCATAGCAGGCGTTTGAGGCCACGTAATCGGCATCGGTGTAGAGCATCGGGACAAAGCCCTCTTTTTCCACGATTTTTGTCACGTGATAGACAAGGTTTTCGGCATAATAATGACGGCGGTATTCCGGTTTGGTAAACACGAGCCCCAGGGATGCGATTTTTTCAACGGGATGGAAGGTGCAGGAAGCGACATTTTTACCCTCGGAATTTTTCCAGAAAAAGTAAGCACCGTGTTGCAGTCCAAGCTCAGCCTTTCGCCGACATTCCTCAGGATCAAGAGCCGGGATTCCTGTCTCTCTTTGAAACAGATCCATGAACTCAACAATCTCGTCCAAATCATCCGGCGTGCACCGGTATGGTCCACCGTCCACATCGTCTGCCGTAGATGGCGGGATAGGAGCCGGATTGTCATAGGCGAACATGTTTGTAACAATGGAAAGCTTTTTACCGCCCGAAGCAAAGGATTTCTCAGCGTCAGATTTCCTTATAAAAAAATCCGCAAGTCCGTATTTCATGTTGAGTGTGTGCGTGCCGTCCAAAAATCCATGATCCTTTGAAAGTTCGTAAGCCCTTTGCATCTCATCCTCAGTCGCATCGTCCGCCGTCCAAATCCAGACAGGATTCGGCACACTGCTCAGACATATTACAAGCCTCCTGTGGTCGGACAGAATCAAGTCGCATGGAGTTACAAGGATTTTCCTCAGCACAAAAAAAGTGTACCTGTCCTGCTCCAGCAAATCAAAATCACGTTCGTCCACAAAATCATCCATTTTATTATAATATTCCAAGTCGGTCTCCTTTAATTTCTCCTAGATGAAATTGGTCCAGAGGTGTTTTTCCTTTTCCGGCAGTCCGAATTTTTCTTTTCCAAGCGCGATTGATTTGATCAAAAAACTCATGTTCCTCGCAAGCACACGCAAAACCTGCATTCCCTCGGCATCCTCCGCCGCTTCTCCGGGAGCCCCACCGTGGATGTTGTTCCAGTATTGGCTTGAAACGACAGGCATTCCGCTGATTGTAAAAAACTTGTTCAACACATCAAAAGAAGCCGTTGTTCCACCACGACGCGCACACACAAATCCTGCGCCAACTTTCATCGTCTTGTCAAAGTGGCTGCTGTAAAAAAGTCTCTGTAAAAATGCCTGAACCGTCGCATTCGGAGCCGAATAATAAACCGGGCTTCCAACCACAAGTCCGTCAGCAGCCTCAAATTTTTTCGCAAACTCATTCACCTCATCATCAAAAACACAGCGCCTCAATTCACCGCAGCGACCGCACGCAATGCATCCGCGGATGTCCTTATTGCCGATGTTGTAAATTTCAGTTTCTATCTCCTGGCTTTCAAAAATCTTCTGCATCTCCTTGAGTCCAAGAAGAGTGTTGCTGTTTGCCCGGGGGCTCCCGTTTACCAATAATACCTTCATGTTCTTTCCTCCGAAATCTGAAATTCATTGACTTTTTATAGTATATCATATTTCCTTTGTGTCCGCTACCGAGATGGATGTATTGATTAGAAAAAGAATTTGCTATACTATTTTTGAAAGAGGCAGATATGAAACTTGCATTGGCATTGTCAGAAAGATCAGATTTACAGAGAAAAATTTCGGAACTTGGGCAAAGGCTCAATAACAACGCAAAAGTTCAGGATGGTGAAAAGCCGGCGGAAAACCCGGAAGAACTTCTGTCTGAACTTGATTCCTGCATAACCCGTCTTGAAGAACTTATGGCAAGAATCAACCGTACAAACAATGAGACAAAATCAGGTGACACAACGCTCACTTCCCTTATTGCAAAACGGGATTGTCTGAAAGAGAGAATCCGAATTATGCGTGATTTTTTGAATTCAGCGAGCGAAAAAGTGACACGCTACTCAAAAACAGAAATAAAAATTTGCAGCACAGTGTCAGTTTCGGATTTGCAAAAGCAAGTGGATTCCTATTCAAAACAACTTCGCGAAACCGATGAACTTATCCAGAGCTTGAACTGGACAACAGAATTGATTTAAAATTTTTGGTAGTCTGACCGTGTGGGCATGATCTCCCGTACTTGAGAATGAAGTACTTTAGATGGTAGTATGCCGGGCGCGTACTAGGAGGTTCAACTCCTCCATCTTAAAATGTATGCCCAGTAAACTTACATCTGTAACATGCATTGCGTATGTGTATTACCTATTGCCTGCGGACAGACGAGGGTGGGACCGGGGACATTATAAAAAAGAATTCTTAAATGTTGACTTTTAATATTCGAGCAGTATAATTATTCTATATTAACAAAAGGATGGATCGAAAAAGTTGGATACAGTCAAGTGGAAAAAATTCTTTAGCATTCCCGTCATTATGTTTTTAAGTGCCTCACTTTTTTTCCTGGCAGCTTATTTCTGCTTCTGGTATGTGGAGGATGGAATTTTTGTTATTGATCCAGCACTCTGTTTTTCTGTTTTATCCTTTATCATTGCATTTGTCGCTTTAGTTTGTGCAATCATTCATTTAATCAAAAGTAAAAAAACAAAGTTTAATGTCATTCAAAACATAGCCGTCATATTATTGTCTCTTGCAATCCTTTTCTTTTCATATGTCATGGCTGTATTTTCACTCTTAAACCCGACACTGCCATTCCAAAAAAAAGATAAGGAAATTACATCACAGCAGTTGAACGTAAATCTTGATAAAGGAAAGTATTTGAAAAGGAAAAATGATTATGGATTCCTGAATGGCGACGGATATTACTTTTCAATTATGCAGTTCAAGGACGAAGATGATATTTCTGATGACCTCAAAAATAATCCGGAGTGGAATGAACTTCCCATGCCCTCTGAATTAAAACTTTCTTTGGGAATGGAAGTTGATGGCAAAAAACTTGACTTGGAATATAGGGAAGAAGATGGTGTAATAATTCCAGATGTTCAAAACGGTTTCTATTTTTTTAGGAACAGGCAGAATGAAGCCGATCCTAAAGACATAAATGCGGTAAGTAGAATGCCTTGGAACTATACCGCCGCCGTCTATGACTCTGACACTCACACTCTGTATTTTTTTGAGATTGATACATAGACGATATCGGTCTTGAATCTGTTGAATCTGTTCAGTGCACAAG
>JAEEYO010000058.1 GCA_016288205.1 Treponema sp.
AATCCGATGGGCGGCCAGATGATGAACAACGGCATGATGCAGAACCCGATGGGCGGTCAGATGATGAACAACGGCATGATGGGAAATCCGATGGGCGGCCAGATGATGAACAACGGCATGATGCAGAACCCGATGGGCGGCCAGATGATGAATAACGGGATGATGCAGAACCCGATGGGCGGCCAGATGATGAACAATGGCATGATGGGAAATCCGATGGGCGGTCAAATGATGAACAATACAATGATGGCGAATCCGATGAACGGCCAGATGATGAATAATGCCATGATGCCAAATCAGATGAATGGGCAGCCCATGAATGGTCAGATGATGCCCATGAACAACCAGATGTCTCCCGCCGTTTCCGCAGATGCTGCTCCTGCTGTGTTTGATGAGAAGGCTCTGCTTGCCAAAATGGAAAAAGAGATGGTCAACTCCGCCGAAGTCCAGAACATGGTGCAGTCCATTGATTTGAGCAATTCCGATGCAATCCAGATGTTCGGTAAGGAAGCGATGGAAGAAATGTCCAGGGTTTCCGATGCCGTAGTTCAGGATCAGACCCGCGCAATGCTGCTTGAGGGCAGGACGACCACTCTCCTTAAGGAATTCCAGAAATGCTTCGGACTGATTGATCCGAGCGAGTTGAATGACAAGGGCGGTCTTTTCGGCAAGATTTTTGGCGACCTCAGAAAGAAGGTTGAGGCATTTATCGCCAAGTATCAGAAAATCAGCGTTGACATTGACAGGATTTACGCTGAGCTGAAAAACTACGAGGAGGAGTCAAGGGCGGGTAACAGAAAGCTTGCGATGATGTACGATGCCAACCTGGATACTTTCCATGCCCTGAAGATTTATATTTTTGCGGCGGAGCAGTGCACGATCAATCTCAACAAGCAGATTGAGGAGCAGACGAGACTCCAGCAGCAGACGGGAAATCCTGAGATTACGACCTATATCAGCAAGTTGAACCTCGCCAAAGAGCTGATGGAAAAGCAGTATTCCATGCTTCTTACGGCACAGAGCGTGGCATTGCAGGCTCTTCCGCAGATTAACATCCAGCAGCTTACGAACTACAACATCATCAGCAAGGTGAATGAGTACTTCCTTATCGGTCTCCCGATTATGAAGCAGGGAATCGCACAGGCCATCATGCTCAAGCGGCAGAAGATTATGACCGAGTCTCTTGCGGGGCTTGACAAGAAGATGAACGAGATGATGATAAGAAATGCCCAGAACACCGTTGACACGGCCAAAACCGCGATGCAGCTTTCATCTCAGACATCCATTACGGCTGAGACTCTTGAGACCACATGGAAAACAATCGTCAATGGAATTGATGAAGTCAACAAGATTCAGGCCGATGGTCACAAAAAGCGAATTGAGGACGCTCAGAAACTTGAGAAGATCAAGAACGAATTCAATTCCAAGTTTGGCGCGCCGGTGAAAAAATAATTAAATAGGAGTGTTTATTATGGCAATCAGTCTTACAAAGGGTCAGAAAGTTGATTTGACAAAGGGAAAGCCCAGCATCAAGCACCTTTTGGTAGGTCTCGGCTGGGATGTAAATGCGTTTGACGGAGCGGACTTTGACTTGGACGCATCTGCATTTATGGTTGGGGCGAACGGAAAGTGTCCCACGGAGCAGGAATTTATCTTCTATGGAAATCTGAAACATTCCAGCGGAGCCGTTGAGTCAATGGGAGACAACCGTACCGGCAGCGGTGATGGCGATGACGAGCAGATTATGGTGGATCTTTCAAAGGTTCCCGCAAACATCGAAAAGATTGCGTTTACCTGTACCATTTACGAGGCAGAGAAGCGCGGTCAGAACTTCGGTCAGGTAAGCAACGCGTTTATCCGCATTGTGGACCAGGACACGGAGGAAGAACTTATCCGCTATGATCTTGGTGAGGATTTTTCCATTGAAACTGCCATCGTAGTCGGTGAGCTTTACAGACATGGCGGCGAGTGGAAATTCAATGCCATCGGAAGCGGATTCCAGGGAGGACTTGCGGCTCTCTGCGGACATTATGGAATTGAAGTAGCCTAAGGGAGGAGATAAAATGGCTGTTAGTCTTGCAAAGGGACAAAAAGTTAGTTTGAGCAAAGAGAGACCCGGAGTTCAGAACTTTATGGTGGGTCTCGGCTGGGATGCGAATGCGTTTGACGGAGCGGACTTTGATCTGGATGCATCCGCGTTCATGGTGGGTGCAAACGGAAAATGCCCGACGGATAAGGAATTCATTTTCTACGGAAATCCAAAGCATCCGAGCGGAGCGGTTGAGTCAATGGGAGACAACCGTACTGGTGCCGGCGACGGTGACGACGAGCAGATTATGATCGATCTCTCAAAGGTTCCCGCAAATGTCGAGAAGATTGCCTTTACATGCACAATCAATGAGGCTGAGGCACGTGGTCAGAACTTCGGTCAGGTGAGCAACGCATATATCCACATTATGGATCAGGCTACGGGCGAGGAAGTAATCCGCTATGATCTGAGCGAGGATTTCTCCATTGAGACAGCAATTGTGGTCGGTGAGCTCTATAAGCATGGCGGCGAGTGGAAATTCAATGCCATCGGAAATGGATTCCAGGGAGGGCTTGCGGCTCTCTGTGCCTACTTTGGAATTGAAGTCGCATAAGGTATAGGAGGAAATATGGCGATTAGTTTGTCAAAGGGTCAGAAAGTCAACTTGACTAAGGAAAAACCCGGTCTGTCAAAAGTTTGTGTGGGACTCGGTTGGGACGAGGTTCAGCAGTCCAAGGGATTTTTCTCGGCTCTGTTCAAGGCGGCCCAGGACATTGACTGCGACGCTTCAGTTTATCTTTTGAAGAATGGAAAGCTTTCGTCGGATGATGACATGGTTTTCTTTAACAACAAGAAGCATAAATCAGGGGCGGTTTATCATCATGGAGACAATCTTACCGGTGCCGGCGAAGGTGACGACGAGCAGGTTTCAGTGGATCTTTCAAAAGTTCCTGCTGAGTACGACAAGATTGTCATTGCCGTAAACATCTACAAGGCAAATGAACGGAAGCAGCATTTTGGGATGGTTCAGAATGCTTTCATCCGCGTTGTTGACGAGAGCAATAACAGCGAGATCTGCCGCTATAACCTGACCGACAATTATTCCGGCAAAACAGGCCTTATCTTCGGCGAGCTTTGCAGGGAAGGTGGCGAATGGAAATTCAATGCTGTAGGCGAAGGATTCCAGGCCTCATACATCGGAGAGGTTGCGGCAAGATATAAATAATCTTCCGTAGGCAAAAAAAAACGGTTCAGAAAGAAGGAGGACCTTAACGGGTTCCTCCTTTTTTATCATGGACATACATAAAATAATAAGGTGGAATTTTATATGGCGTCTATTAACAAAATAGATTTGATGAACGGACTTTCTGATTCTCAGGTCGCGGAAAGCAAGTCAAGGAATGGAACCAACGAGCTTTCGAAAAAAGAGTCGGAGTCTCTTTGGTCAATGTTTATCGGGGCGTTCGACGATATCTGGATTAAGGTATTGTGTGGCGCTTTGATTTTGAAGATTGTGCTTGCGGTCCTGGGACATTTTGTTCCTGCACTGAGCGGCGGAAATGATGTCGTTGAGATTATCAGCATCATAATGGCGATCGCCCTTGCAACCGGTTTCAGCACTTTGTCTGAATATCGCAACACAAGCCGGAGCGAGGCCCTGCAGGAAGAATATAACAAAACTTACGCGAAGGTCATCCGTAACGGAAAGCTGATCAGAATCCTCACGAGCGAAATCGTAAAGGGAGACACTGTTCTTGTTCAGGCCGGTGACAAGGTTCCTGTTGACGGACTTTTGTTCGAGGGTACGATAAAGGTTTCCCAGGCTGCATTGAACGGTGAGTCCCGCGATGAGACAAAAAAAGCCGCGTCCACGATGGATGAGGCGGAGAGCACGGATTATGCGTCCGAGAACAAAGTTTTCATGGGCTCCGTCGTTACGTCCGGGGAAGCATATATGGTCGCCACGGTCATTGGAGACGCTTCCGAGCTCGGCAAGATAAACAAGGCTCTTACTGATGACGATGAGGAAGAAGAGAGAAAAGATACGTCAAGCCTGAAACTTGAGAAGGTTGCGGCGGGCATCGGTAAAATCGGTGTGTCTGCGGCTGCTATCGCTGGTGTTCTGCATGTCGTGTTCTCTCTCATCAACGGCGGATGGGAAGAAGGGAAGTTTGTCGTGACGATTCTCCTCCTTGTTGCCGAGGCCGTAATGCTTATGGCTTCAATCGTAATCATGGCGGTTCCTGAGGGACTTCCGATGATGAACAGTCTCGTGCAATCCATGAACACGGAATCAATGTACAAGAAAAATATCCTTGTAAGCCACAAGGCAGCTTTTTCTGATTCCGCCTACATGAACGTTCTGTTCAGCGATAAGACCGGAACAATCACGGAAGGAAATCTGTCTCTCGTGGAATTCATAACGGGAGACGGTGAGGTGACGAACAGCATCGTTGACTCAGAGTTTATTGAGGCAATCACCCTGAACAATCTTGCGAAGGTTTCCGAGGGAAAGGCCATTGGAAGCAACAACATGGACCGCGCGCTGCTTACTTATGCTTTGAACAACGGATATGATGATTCCAAGAACGATCCTGAGAAGGTTGCGGAGATCAGCGGATTTGACTCAGAGAAAAAATGCGCGACCGTAACGCTCAGGGACGGAACCGTTTACTGGAAGGGAGCCACGGAAAACATCATCAATCAGGTGACGCATTATGTTCTTCCGAACGGCGAGGAAAAGGCATTTACGGCTGAGTCCAAAAAGAAAGTCGAGGAGCAGATGGTCAATGAGGCGAAACGCACCATGAAGCTTCTGTCCGTCGCAAAAATCACGAACGGAAAGACTGTGCTTCTTGCGGTTCTCTGTCTCCGCGATAATGTCCGAAAGGATGCCATCGAGACGGTCAAGATTCTGAACAAGGCCGGAATCCAGGTCGTTATGGTCACGGGTGATGCGGAGGAAACCGCCGTTGCAATCGCAAAGGAGGCGGGCATACTCAAGGATGAGAAAACGGATGTCGTCCTTACGCATGAGACTCTGGAAAAGATGTCCGACGATGAGCTCAAGGAAAAACTTCCCTTCCTCAGGGTCGTAAGCCGCGCAAAACCCTTGGACAAGAGACGTCTTGTGTCCATCGCACAGAAGCTGGAGAATGTCTGCGGTATGACAGGTGACGGAGTTAATGACGCGCCCGCACTCAAGCAGGCCGACATCGGTTTCGCCATGGGAGACGGTACTGCTGTCGCTCAGGAAGCCGGTGATGTCGTCATCCTGAACAACTCATTGACATCCATAAAGGACTGCGTGCTGAACAGCCGAACGATGGCAAAATCCGTCGGAAAGTTCCTGATTTTCCAGCTTACGGTCAACATCAGCACCTTGCTTATGAACATCCTCGCGCCTGTCCTTGGAATCGTGGAGCCTTTCTCAATCGTCCAGATTCTTTGGATCAACCTGATTATGGACACTCTTGCGGCAATGGCATTCGGTGGTGAGCCGATTCTGGAAAGATACATGAACGACAAGCCCGCCCTGCGCACGGACAATATCCTGACAAAGTATATAAAATCCGCGATCGGATGCTCGTCTGTCTTTATAACGCTCGTTTCCATCCTGATTTTGAAAGACGTGGGCGGACTGACATCGCGCCTTATTCCCGAGGGATGCGCGAATCCTGAGATGTACACAAAGACATTCATGTTCGCCTTCTTCATCTATTCAATCATCTTCAACAGTCTGAACACAAGGTCAGAGAGGGCAAATCTCTTTGAGCATCTTGGTGAGAACAAAAGGTTCGTGCTCGTCATGGGCTCAATCTTTATTCTTCAGACAGTGATAATTGAATTCGGCGGCGCGGTTTTCGAGACCGTAATGCTTGATCCGAAGACTCTCTTGGTGTCTATGGGACTGGGACTTCTTATCATTCCCGTGGATTTAATCCGCAAGCTTTTTGTAAGAAGCAAATAATCGTTGAAAACAAGGGACAGTTATCAGAGATGAGAGCTGTCTCTTGTTGTTTTTTTATGACAGTCTTCACTTCGGATTTGGACAACACACTCATTTACTCATACAAGCATGATATAGGGGACAAAAAAAGGAACGTTGAGCTGTATCAGGGCAGGGAGATTTCTTACGTTACTGAGCGGACCTATTCCCTTTTGCAGGAAGTGAAGCGCAGGACTCTTTTTGTTCCCGTCACAACAAGATCGGTCGAGCAATATAAAAGAATTGATTTCGGCATCGGTGACATACGCTATGCTTTGGTGTGCAACGGAGGACTGCTTTTGGTGGACGGAGAGAAGGACTTGTCCTGGTATGCCGAGTCGCTGGATTTTGTAAAGCCATGCCTTGATGAATTGAACAGGGGAATGAAAATCCTTGAGAAAGACGCGTCCAGAAAATTTGAAATAAGGTTCATAGAAAATTTATTTGTCTTCACAAAATGTTCCGCCCCTGAAAAAATGGTTGCCGTCCTGAAAAACCGCCTGGATGAAAATCTTGTGGATGTCTTCAACAACGGTGAAAAAATCTACGTGCTTCCAAAGTCACTGGACAAGGGGTCTGCCATAAGACGTCTGCGAAAGTACCTGGGCGCTGATTTTATGATCTCCGCCGGCGACAGTGAGTTCGATGTCCCGATGCTTGAGGACGCTGACGTAGGACTGATTCCTTCGGATTTTAACTGGGAACTTGGTTCCTTGAAAAATAAAATATTGCGGAATACCACGGAAAAAATATTTTCAGATTTTGTTTTGGAAAAGACCCTGGAATTTCTGATTTAGAAAAAAGATTATGGAAAGAAAATTTATTTCAATTGCGAAAAGAGAAAACAATGCAAAACGAGGCTACCTGATTGTGAATCCGACTCAGGGAAAGCACATCCCTGTTTCTCCAAGTGTTTCGCTCTCTGTTTTTGAGGAGCTTGCAAAACTGATTGAGGGAAAATATGAAAACGAGAGTCTGCTTTTTATCGGGTTTGCGGAGACGGCGACTGCGATTGGCGCGCAGGTTGCAATCTGTTCCGGGATGCCCTATATGCAGACGACGCGTGAAATCATCCCCGGTGCGGACTATATCTTTTTTTCGGAAGAGCACAGCCATGCGACGGAACAGAAACTCGTGAAGAATGATTTGGACAAAGTGATTGAAAGCATTGACAGAATCATTTTTGTTGAGGATGAGGTTTCGACCGGAAAAACCATACTCAATATAATCAACCGGATTCGGAAAATATATGGAAGAAATCTTTCGTTTTCTGTCATGTCCATTTTGAACGGAATGACGGCCTCCGACATGGAAAAATATTCCGGCGTAAACATAGACTTTCTGTTTTTGGAAAAAATTGACCGCACACATTTTGAGGAAATTGCCTCCGAGTTTGAGAAAAAAGGAATTGAAAATCCTCCTGATTTGTCTTCCGCGGATTACACGCTCGTCTCAATCGGCGGATATATGAACGCGAGGCGGCTTATTGATTCGGCACAGTATTCTGCGTCATGCGAGACTTTTGCGGATAAAATCATAGAAAAGACGGGAATTGAGTCAGGAAAAAAAATCCTTGTTCTGGGGACGGAAGAGTTTATGTATCCCGCGATATTTGCCGGAAAAAAAATCGAGGAGCTGGGAAACACCGTCAGGACCCATTCCACGACACGAAGCCCCATCTGCGCCTGTTGCGAGGAAAATTATCCCCTGCATTCACGCTATCAGCTTTCGAGCCTGTACGATTCGGAGCGCACAACGTATATTTACAATCTGGATTTTTATGACAGGGTTTTAATCATAACGGACTCCGCTTTGGAAGACAGCACGGGCATAAACTCCCTTGTGAATGCGGTGAAAAAATTTTCAAGTGACATAAGGGTCATCAGGTGGGTAAAATGAGAAGCTCCTATAAGAAAGAGGATGTCGAGCTCCTGCTTAAAGACATTACGGGAATGATTGAGCCGCAGACCACGGAGGAAAGGGAGCGTCTGATTCAGTCAGGAAAGCATTATTGCGAGATGCTGCCCCTTGAGTATGTGCCGACGCAAAAATATATGGATGTATACAATCAGTCTCTTGTGGCGTTTTCAAAACCTGTTGCGGATGCTGTGGCCAGGTTGTCTCAAAAAATCATCGAACGGAAAGGAAAGGACGTCGCTCTGGTCTCTCTGGCGCGTGCTGGGATTCCGATCGGCATTTTAATCAAGCATTACATCGCATGGAAATATAAAATTGATGTCCCTCATTACTCAATCTCCATAATCCGGGGGAGGGGCATTGACCATAATGCCATGAGATACATTTTGGACAGACATACTCCCGGGCAGATTCTGTTTGTGGACGGCTGGATAGGAAAGGGAGCGATTTTGAGCGAGCTGAAAAAAGAGCTTGCTGATTTTAAGGACGTCTCTTCGGATTTGGCCGTAATCTCAGATCCCGCGAACATCACGGATTTGTGCGGGACACACGAGGACATACTGATTCCAAGCTCATGCCTGAACAGCACCGTCTCTGGCTTAATCAGCAGAACCGTATTGAGGGATGATTTGATCGGTCCGGATGATTTTCACGGGGCAGTTTTCTACGGTGAGCTAAAAGACTCCGATCTCTCGTATTCTTTCATTGATGCGATAGAAAAGGAATTTTCGGATGTTTCTAAGGATGATTTTATTCCTGAAGACGGAAACGGAAGGGATGAGGTTGCGGAGATTGCATCACATTTCGGAATAGATGACATAAATCTTGTGAAGCCCGGAATAGGGGAGGCGACAAGGGTTTTGCTGAGGCGGCTTCCGTGGAAAATCATCGTTGACAAAAGGTATATGGATTCCCCGCAGCTGAGTCATTTGCTGAAACTTGCGGAGGAAAAAAATGTACCGGTGGAGGAATATCCGCTCAAGCACTACAAGTGTTGCGGAATCATAAAGAAACTGGCGGACGCATAGACGGGGGAATGAAATGATACGGGTTTGGTTTAACCATTGGTTCAGTACGGCTTATGGAATTATTGAGCTGATGAAAAAGGACAGCCGGGAAGATATTTATGTTGTCGGAAGCAGCAGGCAGATGAATTCCGTTATTCAAAAAGTGTGCGATGAGTGGTATCCTGATTCGGATTCAGACGGAGATGAGTATGTGGATTTCGCATTGAATTTCTGCAGGGAACATGGAATTGAGGTTTTTGTTCCGCGTCGCAATATGGTTGACATAAGCAGGTGTAAAAAAAGATTCAATGACATGGGCGTAAAAGTCCTGCTGGATGATTACGAAAAAATGGAGCTTTTGAATGACAAGGCGCGGACCTACAGGCTCCTGAGTAGAATCCCGTCCCTGTTTATTCCTGAATTTGCTGTGGTCAATTCTTATTCTGAATTTGTGGATACATATAAGAAGATGCACGAGAGGCACGAGCAGATCTGCGTGAAATTTGTAAATGACGAAGGTGCGATGAGCTACAGGCGGATTGCGAGAGAAGAGGAAGGGGCTGATACTATCCGGAATTATCCCGGGGCAGAAGTCTCATTTGAAAAATATGCGAGGGTTCTTAAGGAGAAGAAAAGTTTTGATGACCTTATGGTGATGGAATACTTGCCCGGCTCCGAGATAAGCGTTGACTGCCTGAGCACGAAAAAAGGACTGATTGCCATCCCGCGTTTTAAGGGCAGCGGAAGGGATGAAAAAATAAGCTCGGACAAGAGCATACTGAAAATGTCAGAGGACATCATGGATGTGGTTAAGCTGGAATATCCCTGCAACATTCAGTTCAAGCTGAAAGACGACAAGCCCTATCTCCTTGAGATAAACACCAGGATGTCCGGCGGCACCCCGATGTCGTGCATGGCAGAGAACATAAACATCCCGAACATAGCCCTGAACAAGCTGCTCGGAAACGACGTGGACTGGACCCTTGATTTAAAGGAAAGGATAGTTTCATACATCGAAGTCCCGGTCATCATCGGGTGAGGACTTCCCTCTTGACCTTTGCCTGAATCTTATAATAGAATTAAATCAAATGAACCCATCGTTTTTTGTGATATTCTGGATGTTGATTTTGTTCGTGATTTTGAGGAATCAAAACATGAGCAGGGTTTTGAATCATGTCAGAAGAAAAAGAAGAGGAAAAAGTAAAATGCCGGAAGAACTCATCAAAGAATTTATTGGAAAGACCTGCTGCATCACATGCATGAATGCCATCGCGGGGGAGCAGGGTGTGATTGTCGCCGTGGAAAACAACTGGATTAAATTTCAGCAGAAAAAGAATGTGCGCCTTTTGAACGGAGACATGGTGGTGGACATAAGGATGTCGCTGCCCTCCGATAAAAAATAACTGTCCGCCGCAAAATTATTCCCCGGGGAAAATCAAGCTTGCGATTACGTCCAGGGGATTTTTGTCGTAGTAGAGATAGGCGTACATGGCCGTGCCTGAGGAAATCTTCAGTCCGTAATTTCTTGTTTCCGTTATGGGAATCATTTCCACGAAAAGATCTGTCGGGATGCTCTCTCTTTCAAGACTTGCCGCGAATGATTTTTTCCAGTTTCTGATCCTGCCGATGCCGCCGTTGTAAGCGCATGATGCGAGGATTGCGTTTCCTTCCAGTGAGCGGACCAAATCAGCGAGATATGCTGCTCCGAAAGAGAGATTCGTGCCTGCGTCTTTCAGATCGTATGTCTCAAGGTGTGCTCTTCGCGCGAGTTCCGCTGCCGTAGATGGCATGAGCTGCGAGAGACCGACCGCACCCGCCCAGCTTTCTGCGTTGGTGTCAAAATAACTTTCCGTCCGCACCAATGCATAAAGCAAAGATTCATCCAGATGTTTTTCCGCCGCATTCAATGAAACGAGATCGCTGTAGTAGCGTGGAAAATTTAATTTTTGAATACCTATGTCCAAAGGTGCGTCTGATTTCCTGAACTTCCTTGATGCAATGCGCAGGGACTGCGGATAAAAACTTTCGTCGCTTGTGTCTCCGCACAGCTGCAGGTAAGCCGCCGCCTTTTTTGCGCACTCAAGGCTGATTTCATGGACATGATCGTAGCTGAGGGCGTAAACTTCGTCATAGAGGTCAAAATCAATGTAGCCCTCAATCAGTTTCTCAATTTCCTTGTTTGGCGTAAACCCGCTTTCCTCCGGCTTCGTGTAGATTCCTTCCAGCTCGGCCTCAATGTCTCCCTGGGACATTCCGAGTTTTTTCGCCGCGAGGAATTTATAGTACAAATCCGTTCCAGAATGCAATGCGCGGGAGAAAAGTACATGGCAGATTTGGTCTTTGTCAGCCCCTTGTACAGTAAACAGATCGCTTTCAATAAGCCTTGCGCTCACGTAGGAGAATTTCGCCGTGCTCTCATCCGGTGCGTATCCGTCAATCATCCGTGCCGTGTTGTAATATGTTTCCCATAATTTCTCGCCGAGGAGTTTTGCGGAAAGCGTGTCGAAGAAATCTTCGAAATAAGACGGATCGTGCCACTGCTCCTTGTATTTTTCAATTGCGGCAACGGCTCTCTGCGGGGAGATTTCCATGAGCAGATTCAGGTAATACCATAATCCAAGGTCAAACTGCTTTTCGTCCGCGGCGGATTTCATCGCGTTCTGATATTTTGTTGCGGCAAGCTCCCTCTGCTCCTCAACTTTTTCCAGCATTCTCGCGGTGTAAAAATCAACGTAGAACTGAGCGCCGTCATGTACCGGGATTGATTTTTCAAAGACAGACGCGTTGTACTCATATTTTGAGGATCCGTTGAGGAGGACTTTTCCCGCATATTGCATTATGTGCGGCTGACGGTTCTTTTTGTCGGCGAGGACACGGTAGACATAGGCGAAGGAGGTTGTCCAGTCGGCGAGGGACGCGGCGTTGGAAAAACGGACCAAATCGGAGGAAAAGGCGAACTCATTGTCATCCTCTTCCTGAACCATCGCGAAAATCTGCTGGTGATAGTTGGAAAACGGCTTTACGAGGCTCCATTTGTTGAAGATTCCCGGGAACGAGGGATCCTTGGATTTGAGTAGTGCGGCGCAGCGGTAAAAAATCACTTTGTCGTCGCTTTTCTCAAAATCCAGATTGGGGGTGAGTGCCAGAATGCGCTTGTAATTTTCCTTGGCGAAGAGTTCCTGCAGGAGAAGTGCCAGAGTGAAGTCGTTTCTTTTTCTCCGGTAGAGATTTTCGGCCGCACTGACGCGTTTTTCTTCGGGAAGATTCGCGATCATCTGCTCCGTGGAAAGATCCGCAATCAGCTTGTTCTTGCTGTTGGAGGCCCTTTGAAATTTTGTGGAGGCAAGCTCAGTCTCGCCTTCATTTACGAGGCAGACACCCTCAAAGTAGTAGGCATCCACCCCGTATTTCAACTCAAGTTCGGTAGGCTGCTGTGCACAGGCGCTGAAGGTCATGCACAAAACTAAAATTATCAGGCTGGTCGGAAAATAAACTTTATGCATGACGCTCCTTTAATTTTTCCTACTCCACGGGAAGAAGGATTGTCTGTCCGGCACGGATGAAGTCGGGGTTAGTTATGCCGTTGTACTCAGCGATTCTCTCGTAGTTCCATGGTGTCTTATAGTAGGCCTTGGAAATGTCCCAGAGAGTGTCGCCCCTTGAGATTTTGTATTTTATGTCGGACGGACTGTTATCGGATCTTCTCGGAGGTACCGGGACAACTGATTCCGGCGTGCGTACTACGACGATGGTGTCTTCCCTTGCCGCAATCTGATTACCAGTGCTTTGGCCGCTTTTCTTGCTTGCCATCGTGTGTGCGACGGGGCCTGTCACTTTTTCAACCTGAGGCTCAGGGAGAATCTGTGTGCCTTGGGCGGTCTTTGAAGACTGTGCGCTCTCCTCAGATTTTTTGTCCTTGGATGCGGTGGCCGATGATTTTTTGCTTCCGGATTTTTTTGCTGAGCTGTTTTTGTCCTTGGAGGATTTTTTCTCGGAAGTTTTTTTACTTGCCGGCTTGTCCATTATTTCTTCCGCAGCGGATTCGCTTGCACCGTCCGTGCTTTCGTAGCTGGACTCAGAGATGCTCTCCGTTGACTTGGAGACGTTTGTCTCGGCTATTGTGTTCTCGGAATTTGATTCCCCGGAACTTGCGATCTCAGGATTATTCTTGTTCTTGAGCAGGTTTGGAACCGTGAAGAGCAGCAGCGCGAGGATAAGACATGCGAGTACCGCGACAAGCAGAATCTTGGACTTGGAATTTTTCTTCTTGGACTCATTTTCCTCGTAGCCATATTTTGAGGCGTCGTCGGAGTCGAATGCATCGTCAAAACCGTCATCGAATGCGTCGCCGGAATCTGAGCTGTCTGCCTGAGAGGAGTAGTTGGAGTCGAAGTTTTCGAAGAAATCCGATGTCTCCCTGTCCAGATCCCTTTTCGCCGGTGAGTCGTCAAAGTCGGGGAGCTCAAAATCCGTATGGCTGGTCGGGCTGGAAAGAGTTGAGAAAGGATCACCGAAATCCGGGAGGTCGTCCGGTGTGGTTCTGGTGGTCTCAAGGTTGTCAAAATCAGGAAGATCCAGGGACGCGGCTGTTGCGGCTCCTGCTGTTGTGGCCGTGGCTGTGTCGGTTTCGGTCCATCTGTCGTCCGCTTCCTCTTCTTTGGGTTCGGGCAGTGTGAAGTCAAAATTGTCGGATGCGGAGGATTCTGTTCCTGCGTCAAAATCCGGGAGGTCGTTGAAGTCTGGAAGATCCAGATCCGATTTTGGCTCGCTGGGCTTTTCTTCGGGGACTGCCTCGGGTTCCGTGCTTTCCTTGGTCTCAAGGTCATCGAAGTCAGGAAGATCGAGGTCCAGATTTTCAGACTCCTGTACTTCGGGGCTGATTGTCTCCATGACATCATTGGTGGATGAGGGGAGAGAATCCGGTACCGGAGCAATGTTGTCCGTGTTTGTCGTGTCGGTTCCAAGCTCGTCGAAGGACGGAAGGTCGTAGTTCGTCTCTTTTTCTTTTGCGGCGGTTTCTGTTCCGTCGTCAATGTCGGAAAGGTCCACCTCCGGGAAGGGATTTTCCATCACTTTGTCCAGGTCGTCTCCTTCGGGTTTGCTAGGCGTACCGAAATCTTCTGCGGATGTGACGGTTCCCTCCGCCCGGGTCTCATCGAAGAGACTGTCATCGAAAAGCGGCGGTATGTCAAAGGACGGTGCGGAATCTGCTTCGGCGCTTTCTTCCGTTGCGGTCTCCGTGCTCGGGTTGTCATCAATCTCCTCGTCTACCGGGGGAATGGAGAAGTCGTCGTTGCTTCCAAGGTCTGCGAATTCCTCGGGGACCTCAAATCCGTTTTCGCCCGTATGCTCGCTTCCGTCTATGGTGACGAAATTGTCGGCGTTGATTCCCTCGAAAAGGTTTTCCATCTCGTCGTCGCTTTCTTTGTCGGAGGATTCTTCCGCGCTTGCGTCTGCGTCAGTCTCTGCTGTCTCATTCTCAAAGGTGAAGCTCGTGCCGTCCCTGTCCACGATGGTGTTGTCATGCTCCTTGATTTCGGATCCGTTGTCATAGAAAAGATCCTCGGGGCTGAGCATGTCGCTGTCCGTCAGGGGGGAGTCTGAAATCATGTTGTCGGAAAGGACCTGGGAATCGCTTAAAAATCCCTCGGTGGGGATCTCGTCGCTCGGCTTGGGCTCGGAAAGGGAGTCGAATGAAAAATCCTCGTCGTTGGAAGATGCCAGCAGTGATTTCTCGGCTTCCTGTGCTTCAGGAGTGGTTCCCAGCGCGAAATTTGCCGGCTCGCTTCTTTCCTCAAGGGTTCTGGAGACTAGGGCGACTTTGGTGGAGCTGATTTTTCCTGTCTCCGGGTCGCGCACCTTTGCCTGCAGCTTGTTCTCGTCATCAAGGCTCAGCTCAAGATGGAGGTTCGGCTCTCCGTTGGGATGCGGCTTCAGATTCTTTATTTCCAGGCTGTCCACATACTCGGCGTCGTCCATGGAATCATTCTCGGATCGGTACAGGTCTATCTGCACCGTAGTCTGATTGTCCTTTACGGTAGTGACGTCGAGAGTTTTCTTTTGAGTTTCCCCCTCACTGATAATGGGATAAAAAGAGCCGTCGGCAAGCTTGATTCCAATTGATTTCATAAATCACCTCGTTTAAAATAGCAGGCACTTTACAGTCCACCCACATCAATTTATCGGATTTTATTGGACAGACATGAATACTTGTTGCAGTCCCTAGGATCCGCTTTCCTTTTTCCGCTTGTGCAGAATCCACAGTGTGAGCATCAGGGCTAGGCCTCCTATTATCATGCAGGTGCAGAAAATCTGTCCGGTGCTTATGTTCAGCAGGGAGGTGTTCAGGGCGGTCTCCTTGTTGCCGTCAAAGGAAATTCTGTAGCCGAGGTCTGAGTCCGGCTCGCGGAAATATTCTATTATAAAGCGGAAGAGTCCGTATCCGATGGTGTAGCAGGCACCGATGAATCCGTCGAAGGGCTTCTTTTTCCGCAGGAACCAGAGTATGCACCACAGGACAAGACCCTCAAAGAGAGCCTCATAAAGCTGGCTGGGGTGTCGGGGCAGATTTACCAGTTTGCTTCCTTCTTCCGCCACCATGCCGATTTTGTCCATGATTGCCTGTACCCATTCCTGATTTACGGGAAATTTTTTCGCCGCGGGAAATTTGATTCCCCAGGGAACCGTTGTTATGCGACCGAAAAGTTCTCCGTTCATGAAGTTGCCGATGCGACCGAACGTGAATCCGAGCGGGATGGAGGCTGCCATCGCGTCGATCCATTTCCAGAGGGGACGCTTGTGGACCTTGCACCAGATGATCATGCCGAGGAGTCCTCCGATGAATCCGCCGTGGTAGGACATGCCCGCAAGACCCGTGAATTTTTTCGTGGTTGTGTCGAATGGCCAGAAAATCAGCCACGGTTTTTTCCAGTATACGCCGCTCGTGTCATAAACAAGGGTCGAGAAAATCCTCGCTCCGAGCAGAAGCCCCACGATTCCCCATGCTATGAAGCTGAAAATGTCGTCGTCGGTGGCCTTTTTGTCCGGGGTGTCGAGGTCTCCCGCACGCTGCTGTTTTCTCAGTAGCAAAAAAGCCGTCGCAAATGCAAAAATGTACATCAGTCCATACCATCGAATGAGACTCAGTACCGGGACGCCGGGAAACAGCTCCGGATGAATCCACTTCGGATATTCGATATACAAAGGTAGAGTGCTAAACATTTTTATAGTCCTTTGGGATGCCCCTGAAACGCTTCGGAGGCTTCCCTTTTTTAAATTTTAAATCCTTGGCGCGCCGCATCCAGAAGTTTTTTCTTCAGCAGGAGATTCTCTTTCCTTATCTGGGTAATCTCAAACTGCTGCTGCTTGATCGTCTCGGCAAGCTCACCCATTGTCAGCGTGCCGCTTCCGACCAGATCCTCAACGTAGGCCATCTTCTGGCTGTAGTCCTCACCCGCTTCCTCGGAGGCAATCTGGAAGGATGTCTCGCTCGCCTGGGTGATGTCGTAGTCGTCATCGAAGCTGAGGGTCTCCGAATGGATGATTTTTTCGGCGATCCGGTAGATTCCCTGTGAGACGAGGGACTGCGGCTTGTACACGATGATCGGCAGACGGGATGCGAGGGCTTTGTCCTGCAGGGAGTCCCTGTAAATGACGCCCAGATGCTCCAGGTTCAGTCCAAGGAATTCCTGGCAGGAGTGGCGTATTTTGTTTGCCCTGTCGGTGTCCTTTGGATCGTCAATCATGTTCAGGACCATGCGGGGATGGAATTCAGCCATACGGTTCTTGAAGAGCGCCGTGTTTTCTGGATCCACCTTCTCAAGCGCTTCCACGAGCTTCGGGATGTAGAGACGCTGCAGGGATGCGGAGTCCTTTTTCAGCGCCTCAAGGTACTGATGGGCTTTCGTTCCCTTCTTGAAGGTGTTGTACATCATCCTGAACACGATGTTTTTCAGGAAGAGGTAGCCGTTCAGGGTTGCCGTTACGGTGGGCGCCGTTACGATGATTCCCTGTGGGGAAAGCAGGAACATGTCCAGAATGGTCAGGTGGGTTCCGGCTCCCAGATCCAGAATCAGATAATCGAAGTCCTGCTCCTGGAAATTGCGAATCAGCTCATTTTTCTTGCTTGTGCGTAGCGAGGTAAGGCCCGGAATTTCGGAATCCCCGGCGATAAATGAGACGTTCTCGTAGTCGGTGGGCACGATGATGTCACTGAACTGGCTCTGTCCCGTAAGATAAGTGCCAATTCCGGCCTTTGGAGCTGTCTGTCCAATGACCAAGTGCAGGTTCGATGCCCCCAAATCTAAGTCGGCTAGAAGCACTTTCTTGCCGGCCTGTCCTAAAGCTATGGCAAGGTTGGCACTTAGTAAAGTTTTTCCTACGCCGCCCTTACCGCTTGCAACTGGTATAATCTGCATATTTTTTATTATACACTGAAATTCAACTCTTGCATAGAGAGAAAAAACACCGTAAAATATAAGTATGGATAAGTTTTTTTCTAAATCTGTAAAACAGGTTTTTACTACCGCAATGGCTTTCTTTGTATTGTCCATCGCTACATCGCAGTGTTTCGCACAGTCTCCCTCCAGAACGGCCCGTCAGACGGAGGACAAGCGATATTTGGAGCTGATTAATACCCTGTATTATTATATACAGCAGAACTACGTGGAGGAGGTTGACCCTGAGATCCTTTACGAGGGCGCGATAAAGGGTATGCTTGAGGCTCTGGACGATCCCTACTCCGTGTACATGCCCAAGGATGAGTGGAGGAGCCTTAAGGACACTACCGTCGGATCCTTCGGAGGTGTGGGACTCTCAATCACCAAGCCGACTGAGAACACCCCCGAAAAACCGGCTTATGTCGAGGTAGCGCAGCCCATCGAGGATTCCCCCGGCGCAAGGGCAGGCATCCAGGCAGGAGACAAGATAACCGCAATCAACGGAGAGAACACTGCCACGATGACCATGAACGAGGTCCTTGACAAACTCAGGGGCGTGGTCGGAACAAGCGTTACGGTGACAATCCTCCGCGGAAAGACAATGACCTTTGACAAGACCCTTGTGCGCGCGGTGATAGAAAATCCCACGGTGAAGTACGGAATGATCGGATCGGTCGGCTACCTCAGGATCACCGAATTCTCCTCAAACACAACGTCGAGGGTGCAGGAGGCCTTGGACAGCTTCTCCGACGCGAACTATGACTCTCTCATAATCGATCTGCGCAACAACGGAGGCGGACTTCTTTCTGCTGCCGTGGAGATTGCTGATAAATTCATCGACTCAGGCATAATAGTCGCCACAAAGAGCCGCATTTCCTATGAGAACAGCGTGTATACGGCCCATGCGCGGAAAACCAAGGTCAAGAAGATTCCCGTAATTGTGCTCATAAACGGTGCGTCAGCCTCTGCGTCCGAAATCCTCGCCGGAGCCCTGAAGGACACACACGTGGCGTATCTTGTGGGTGAGAGGACATTCGGAAAGGGCAGCGTGCAGATACCGAGCGACCTCATAAACAACGACGGATTCAAAATCACCGTGGCGCGTTATTATTCGCCGAGCGACACGAACATCGACAAGATTGGAATTCCGCCGGACAGGGAGGTGGCTTATCCGACTTTTACTCCAGAGCAGGAGACCGCATATTCAAATCTGATGAACAGTACGACGATCGCTGATTATGTGGAGAGCCATCCGGACATGAGCGAGGCCGATATTAGCGACTATGCGACGGTTCTTTCCAAAAATTATCCGCTGGAAACGCGTGTGCTCAGAAAAATCGTGAGAAATGAGGTGGAGCGCCTGAAACCGACCCGCCTCTATGATTTGGATTACGACCTTCAGCTCAAGGAGGCCCTGAGGATTTTGAGGGAGGAGGATTTCTTCGCCCTGATAAAGAATACGAAGACTTTGAAGGAGCTTCAGGCGGAAAAGCAGGCTGAAAAACCGGCGGAAACCAAATGACGCACAGCGGGCAGTATAAATGAGGCAGTTTGTAGCGGAAACGTTTCCTGACTTGAACGGCTGCATCCTCGTGGAGGGAAAAAAGGCCAGGCATCTCGCGCAGGTTCTTCGTCTTTGCGTGGGAGACATGGTGCTTGTCCGGCTTCCCGACGGTGTGGTGCAGCCCATGACGGTGGCGTCCGTCGCTCAGGGTAAAAAATCAATCTGCCTTCAGGTGGCCGGTGATGTGGTGCAGGCGTCGGTGAACAAGGCGGCTCCTGCTGATTTTTCCCCGGAGTGTGAGCTATGGCACTTTCAGTTCGTTGCTAAACCGCCGAAAATGGATTTGATATTGCGTCAGGCGGTGGAGTGCGGTGTGAGCAGATTTGTGCCGGTGGTTGGTGCTTTCTGCCAGAACGGTTCCATAGATTCGGCCGTAAAAAAGTCGGACGGCAGCGACCAGAGGTGGGCGAGGCTTATTACCGAGGCAAGGGAGCAGAGCGGTTCTGCGGTAAACACGGAAGTTTTGCCATGCTGTTCCTTAAAAGATGCCGTTAATATATGGAAGGAAGAGATGGGTTCCGGTAATGAGTCCGTCGCTGTTGTGCTTTACGAGCAGACCAGAGGAACCATGCCCATGCACAAGATTGTCGGGCTTGCGGGGCAGGACGGAAAAATCAGAAAAGCGGCTCTTTTCGTGGGGGCCGAGGGTGGAATCTCCCCGGAAGAAATAGATTTCATGCAGAAAAACGGAATAATCCCCGTTCACTTTGCAACAAATGTTTTACGGTGCGAGACGGCTGCGGTCTACGGGATTGCTGCCTTGCAAAACGCGCTCGTGGAGAAAGATATATGGCAATTCAGAGAATAAAAGTACTTGGTGTTCCTGTGGATGTTTGCGCGCCTCAGGATTTGGAAGAGAAGATTTTGGATCTGGTGGCTCAGCCCGGAACCAAGCAGATTGTGTTTTTGTCCGTCTGGGATTTGCTCAGGGCAAGGCGCAAGGGCGAGTATTCACGCTGCGTGCAGAACGCCGATTTGATTATCCCCATTTCCAAGAGCATTTTGAAGGGTGCGAAATTCCTAAAACGCACGGTTCCGGTCCGCTACAATCCTTTCAACGCGATAATCAGCATACTGAACGTGCTTGAGCTGCATTTCAAATCCCTCTATCTGCTCGGTGGCCGAAAGAAAACCGTCATGGCTGCGGAGAAAAACGTGAGGAGCACTTTCAAGGACCTGCAGATTGTGGGCCGCTACGTGGGTTATTTCCCGAAATCCGTGGAAAGCGACGTGGTGCAGGCAATCTACAAGGCATCTCCCTCCCTTGTTCTCGTTAGCGAGGGCATAAAGGAAAAGGACTGCTGGGCATACAACCGCCGCAACTCCTTCTCGTCAAGCATTTTTCTCTACAACAGGGACGTGATTGGAATTCTGGGAGAAAGACGAAACCGCGTAAAAGAGTCTACATTTGACAAGGGACACGAAATTTGGGATGAAATAATCCATAATCCCTTAAAAATATTCTTAATTTTTCCGTATATTAAGTATAAGGTACTTTTGGTCTGGTATCGTTTGTTCAAGAAGGAATCATAAAAAAGTTTTTTGAAAAAGCAAATTGTTCTCGTTCTTTCAGACAAAAAAGATTTTTTGACGTGGTGCGGGTCCATACTCAGCGACTGTGAGGTATTCAGTGCCTCATTCATGGGAGTGGAGCCGTCTTCCGCACTTGCTCTGATTGTGGATTATGACGCCTATGAGGATGTGGTTCTTTTGTCCGTATACAGCTATTTTCAGGAAAAGAATCACGTTCGCTGCATCTTTGTGGGAAATGACATCGGGGTTTCCGTGGTCGAGAGGAAAAGCAGGTTCCCAAAAGCCAAATTCTTTACCCCAAGTCAGTCCCAGCAAATTTCACGCCTCGTGCAGGTGGAGTGTATGCTCGCCGAAAGTCTCTCGGATGATTCGGAATCCCGTGTGAGGAACCTTGATTCGTCGGGGCTTCTTTCCAGGGACGGAAATCCCTCGTTTTTGTTTTCAAAATCAGGCTTGGAAAACTGCGACCGTATGTCCATAACCCGCGACCTTATGGACGTGGCATCCGCGTCTGACGTGAATGTCCTGCTTTTGGGTGAGACCGGCGTGGGAAAAACCTGTGCCGCAAGAAAAATCCATGAGTCCTCCGGCCGAAGCGGGAAAAATTTCGTGGAGATAAACGTCCCGAACCACATAGGCCGTCTTGAGAGCGACCTTTTCGGAACTGTCAGGGGAGCGTTCACCGAGGCCCAGAACAGCGACGGACTTTTGAAGGAGGCGGATGGAGGAACCGTATTTTTCGACGAGATAGGGGAACTTCCGCTTGAGGACCAGACAAGATTGCTCAGTCTCATAGAAACAAAGTCCTTCAGGAAAATGGGCAGCGGGAAAATCGAAAAATTTGATGCCCGCATGATTTTTGCCACAAACCAGGATTTAAGGACCCTTGTCCGTCAGCACCGTTTCCGAGCGGATCTTTACTACCGCATAAACACAATCATAATCGAAGTGCCTCCGCTGAAAAGCCACAGCGAGGACATACCGAAAATTGCGGGTGATTTTGCCGCAGGATGGAACAAGGTGATTTCCGAGAGCGCGCTGATGAAACTCTGCTCCTATCCGTGGCCTGGAAATATCCGGGAGCTGAAAAACTGCATGGAGCGTTCCTGCCTTATCTGCCGCAACAAGATCCTGGAGGCATCGGATATCCTGTTGGACGCATTTTTTTGAAACTGACCCTTTATTTTATTTTATACTTGGTGTATAATAGACGATAAAGGAATAGGAACTTATTCTTGTTTTTGTCTCGGTCTGGGATATAGTCCCAAGTCACGGCAAAAAAATATTGATGGAGGAACAATGAAAAAGATTCTGATTGCACTTATGGCAGCGACAGTTGTTGCCGGAGCATTTGCTTTTGACAGAAATGGCTTTAATCCTGCTGGAAAGCTTTCCACCTACACAAAAACTGACTATAACATTGTGTCTAAATTTGGCTCGACATACCGCTCGGTAGCCGTCAAGTATGTGCATGATTTCAATACTGCCGGTGTTGAGACCGCTTGCACAGGATTCAATTCCAAAAACGCGCAGGTAGACAAAATCACCTATGAGTACAACGACAGGCACAATCTCGTCTCGTCAACATTCTATGACGGACAGAACACGATGATTTGGAAGACCACTTTGGAGTACGACACGTCAAACCGTCTGACAGCAGAGTCTGAATTTGACAAGGACAACCGCCTTTCAGGAAAGACCATCTACGAGTACAATGACAAGGATGTTGCCAAGGGAAAGGAGTCAAAGATCGTTGAGTCTTATTATGATGGCAACGGAAAGCTCCTGTCACGCTCAATCACCACGATGAACGCTGCCGGAAAGCCTGCCGAGCTCGCACGCTATTATGGCGACGGTTCTTTGGATCAGCGCGAGATTTACAGCTACAATGACTACGGTGTTCTCTCACAGATTGAGTACATCGAGCCGGACGGAAAGACAAGGACAAAGGTTGTTTACCGCTATGACGCAGGAAAAGGATATCTGACCGAGATTGACACATATAACGCAAACAGCGTGCTCTATCAGCGCGAGATTTACAAGAATGACGGAAAGGGAAATCCAACGTCAGTCAGCGTCTACTCTGTATCAGAGAAATTCGGCGGTACTGTAAACGAACTGCAGAAACAATCCGCTTACACATACACCTATAACTGATTTTCAACTTAATGCTTAAAGGGACATCTTTTTAGATGGGCATCTTTTAGATGGGCACCTTTTAGGTGGGCATCTTTTAGATGGGCATCTCCGGTTTTCGGAGGTGCCCTATTTTTTTTGTCTTAGCCATCCGTCTAAAAATTCAATTTTTTTGACATAAAATTTGAATAGACTTTTTTTTCTAGTGTGCTATAATCTCATTGTGCTGATTGAATGGCTCTGTATTTGCCGCTCAGTCGGTTCTTGAAATTACAGGAGGAAATATGTCCTTTAAGAAGACAGCCGGTGCCCTGATTTTTACAAAGGGAAACGAGACTTTGAAGATTGAGGCGTGGGGAAAAGATTCCCTTCGTGTTCGCTCCACCCTTGAGCCGGAGTTTACCAAAAATGACTGGGGCCTGAGTGAGCCGGTGAAGGCAAAAGGAAGTCCTGTCATAAAAATTGACGAGGAAAAAAACTGTGCCTCAATCACAAACGGAAAGCTGACTGCGGAAATCAATCACAGCGGAGTAATCTCATTTATCAAGGACAAAAAAGTAATCCTCCACGAATATTACAGAAGCTATGACCCGGAGGCAAGCCGTGACGGAGCCGCGTTGAAAATTGTGAGCCGCCAGTTCAAGGGAATCATCGGGGGAGATTACAAGCTCACCGTGCGCTTTGAGCCCCGCGACGAAGAAAAGATTTTCGGCATGGGCCAGTATCAGATGCCCTACCTTGATTTGAAGGGATGCGTGCTGGAACTTGCCCAGAGAAATTCCCAGGTGTCCATCCCGTTTGCGGTAAGCAATCTGGGCTACGGATTTTTGTGGAACAGTCCCGCCGTGGGAACAGCGTCTTTCGGAAAGAACATGACCGAGTGGACCGCACAGTGCACGAAAGAAATGGACTACTGGGTGACGGCAGGGGATACTCCCGCAAAGATTGTCGAAAACTATACGGCGGTTGTAGGTCGTGCTCCGAATATGCCGTCTGATTTGCTCGGATTCTGGCAGTGCAAGCTCCGTTACCGCACTCAGGACGAGCTTCTGGAAGTGGCGCGCAAGTACAAGCAGCTGGGAATTCACCTGGACGTAATCGTAATAGATTTCTTCCATTGGATTCGTCAGGGCGACTGGGGATTCGATCCTGAGTACTGGCCGGATCCCAAGGCGATGGTGGACGAGCTTCATGCGATGGGAACAAAGGTCATGGTTTCCGTGTGGCCTTCCGTGGACAGAAAATGCAGCCATTATTACGAGATGGCGGAGAAGGGGCTCCTTGTAAGGACCGAGCGCGGAACGGCACAGACTTACGCATTCAACGGAGACTGCATTACCTTTGACGCGACGAACCCCAAGGCACGTGAGTACATCTGGAACGTGTGCAAGAAAAACTACGCAAAGTACGGAATCGACATGTTCTGGCTTGACAATGCCGAGCCTGATCTGGACGTGTATGATTACGACAATTACCGCTATCAGCTTGGACCTGCCGTTGCGGTGAGCAATCTCTATCCGAAATTCTACGCGCAGGCATTCTGGGACGGCATGAACAAAATGGGACGAAAGGATGTCGTGAACCTGGAGAGATGCGCATGGGTCGGAAGCCAGAAATACGGTACGGTCCTGTGGAACGGAGACACAAACAGCACGTTTGAGAGCCTGCAGGATTCCGTCGTCCAGGGACTCAACATGGGACTTGCCGGAATCCCCTGGTGGACTACTGACATCGGAGGATTCATGTACGGAAATCCGAAGGACCCCGCTTTTGTGGAGCTTCTGGAACGCTGGTTTGAGTTCGCCGTCTTCACCCCGATTCTGCGCCTGCATGGTGACCGCGATCCACACGACATTGAGCCGCTTGAAAAAGTAAAGGACTGGGGCGGAGGATATCTTTACACGGGACAGCCCAACGAGATCTGGTGCTACGGAGACAAGGCACAGAAAATCATGGAGGCACAGATTAAGCTGCGTGAGAGTCTCAAGCCCTATCTGACCAAGCTTTACAAAGAGGCGAGCACGAACGGAAGTCCCCTTATGCGCGCGATGTTCTACGAATTCCCCGATGACGGTGAGTGCTGGAACCTGAGGGACCAGTATATGTTCGGAAGCGACTATCTTGTGGCTCCCGTGCTCCATGCGGGTGAGACAAAAAGAGAGGTCTATCTGCCGAAGGGAAAATGGACTGAAATCAACAGCAAGAAAAGCTTCGACGGAGGAAAGCGCGTGAGCGTGGATGCCCCCATCGAATGGATTCCTGTATTCAAGCGCGGATAAATCTCTCTGCCTGAACGACAAAATAAAGGACTTGGGTGTTTACTTGGGTCCTTTTTTTTATGCCATTTTCCATTCCTTATACACTTCGCCTGATTCAAGATTCTTCCACAAAAAGAGTCCGTTTTCAAAAGTCATGTATGAGTGGGGGCTGTTTTCCTTGGGGATTGAGACGGAGCCCGGATTCAGGTACGTGAAGCTCTCCATCACATCGCAGGCGGGTACGTGGGTGTGTCCGCACAGGAGGATGTCGCCCTTGGACATGGGAAGCGGATTTTCCTTGGACGCGTGATGACCGTGGCTCGCATAAATCAGACTGGGAAAGCCAAAGTCAAGCACGGCATATTCGGCCATGATCGGGAAGTCCAGAACCATCTGGTCAACCTCGGTGTCGCAGTTTCCCCGTATGCAGAGGATTTTGTCCTTGACCCCGTTCAGCATTGCAATCACTTCTTTCGGTGCGTATTCTTCGGGCAAATCATTCCGTGGACCGTGGTAGAGCAAATCACCGAGGAGTAAAAGACGCCCGGCCTTCTCTGAGTCAAAGCGTTCCAAAGTCAAACGGCAGTATTTTGCGGAGCCGTGAATGTCCGATGCAATCATCCATTTCATAAAATCTTCCTTTTGCTCAGTATACACTAAGGACCTTGAAAACTCAATATTAATGATGCCGCCTTAAATGATTTAGGCATGGAAAAGTTTTGCCAAAAGATTTATAATCGTGGTAATATGAAATCACAATTGACTACGCTTTGTTATATTGAAAAAGACGGACAGTACCTGATGCTTCACCGCACCTCCAAGGAAAACGACGAGAACCATGACAAGTGGATCGGCGTGGGAGGGCATTTTGAGTTTCAGGAGAGTCCCGAGGAATGTCTGCTCCGGGAAGTAAAAGAGGAGACAGGCTTGATTTTACATGGGTACAGTTTCCGGGGTATTGTCACCTTTGTTTCGGACGATCATCCTGCGGAATACATGCACCTTTACACGAGCGGGGATTTTTCCGGCACTTTGATTCCTTGCGATGAGGGACAGTTGGAATGGGTACAGAAAGACAAGATCTGCGATTTGAATCTGTGGGAAGGTGACAGAATCTTCCTTAATCTGCTGACTCAATCTGTACCCTTTTTTTCACTCAAATTGGTTTACAAAGAGGGAAGGCTTATCAGCAAGATTTTGGATGGAAAGGTGCTGCCTTAGAGGTCGGCTCTGTAACATTGCAAGTCGCAATATGTTCATGTGATATAGAAGGGATTTATCAATTTTATCAAACCTTATTTGTCAGGGGCTGCATATGTGGCTTCGGGAGTTTTTATGAAAAATCGCTTTTACGGCCTTGCAAAGAGATTTGCCGGTCTTTTTGCGTTTCTGCTGGTGCTCGGATTCTCATTTCCTGCATTTTCGCAGATTAAGACTGTTTCTACGGACAACGTTGTTTTGGACTGGTACCCGACCTTTACCGTGGATGCTTCTAAATTCCAGGGATTTTCCGCCGGTGATAGAATCCGCTTGAGTTATGAACTTGTCGCTTCGAGCTATCATCAGGTGAAAGTCTATGCGGGGGATTGGTATTCGCTTAACTCGGGAAAGCTTGAGGGAGCGAAAAATGAAAACGGCTCCTTTGTTCCCTCCGCGTCATCCGGGACAATTGTTTATACGGCAAATGAGAGCGAGGCAAATCACATAAGGCAGTCTGGATTGCGGCTTCACGGATATGGAATGAAGATTGCGTCCATTTCCACCGTGGGTACAAAATCAGGCTATGTTTCGGAAAAGAAGGGTACAGATTCGCTTTCTGACAAGGGTACAGATCCCGGCTCGTCCAAGACAAACTCAGGTGGTTCCGTGACTGTTGCCAATCCAAAGCCCATTTCAGTTGCGGGGACTCCTTCGGGTACTCCCTTCGCAAACCACGGCGCGCTTCATGTGAGCGGAGCCTACCTTTATGACAGCCGAAATCAGAAATATCAGCTTTACGGCATGTCCACCCACGGACTGAATTTTGGAAATGATTTCAGCCGCTATGTGAACAGGGATGCCTTCAAGACTCTTCGCGATGACTGGAACACAAACTGCATACGTCTGGTTCTGTACCCCAAAGATTACAACGGATACTGTAACGGCGGGGATAAAAATCAGCTCAAGGACCTGATCTGCAAGGGAATTGACTATGCGACGGAACTCGGCATGTATGTGATTGTGGACTGGCATGTGCATCAGTACAATCCTGTGGAGACACAAAGCGAGGCGATTAAATTTCTGGGTGAGATTTCCGCGAAATACGGGAAGTACGAAAACGTGCTTTATGAAATCTGCAACGAACCGACCGGCTCCGAGTGGAACAGTGTTTTAAAGCCCTATGCCGAAAAGCTGATAAGCGCGATCCGAAAGAATGCGCCCGACAGCATTATAATCGTAGGAACAAACACGTGGTCTCAGGACATTGAGGGACCTCTTTCGAATCCCTTGTCCTACAAAAACGTGATGTACACTTTCCACTTTTATGCCCAGACCCACACCGATTATTTCCGCACGAGGGTCGAGAATGCGGTTAAAAAGGGACTTCCCATTTTTGTGACTGAGTTCGGAACCTGCGACGCAAGCGGTAACGGCGGGTTCAATAAGTCACAGAGCGAGAAATGGTTCGACCTGCTCTCAAAATACAATATCAGCCACATGAACTGGAGCCTGAGCAACAAGGCTGAGACTGCGAGCGCAATCAACTCATGGTGCAACAAGACAAGCGGATGGGCTTTCTCAGATCTGACGGAGAGCGGGCAGCTGATTTACAATCATTTCAGGAGCCTCTCAAGATAGGATAATGCAGGCGTGTCAAAAAATAAAACCAGCCTCCAAAGCGAGACTGGTTTCAATCAGCTAATCCCTAAAGTTTAGTCTTTTTTAGTTGATGGTCTTCATGTCCCTGAGGAATTTGAAGACGGAGACATCGCCGAGCCAGTGTGCGGTTCCTGCGAAAATAAATGTGGTTCCGCCCTCGTTCAGGTAATTCGTAATGTCCTTTGCCCAGTCCTTGTTGCGGTTCTTGTAAACGAGATCCAGCATCTCTTTGTTCCTGGGGTCATCCTCAACGTCATTTTCATTTGACTTGTTGAAGAGTTTTTCCATCTCCTTCATGTCGTCCTTTACGTAGGCTTTGTAAAGTCCCGTTGTCAATGAAAGAAGCTCGGCACCATCCTTTGGATCCAGAATCGTCCTTATCATTTCTTTCAGAGTCTTTATCTGGAAGTCGTAGTCGCCGTATGTGATGACGTCTATCTGAGTCTGCACTTCGTCGAGTCCTTCCCATGTGCGTCCGAGCTGGGCTGCGCTTGCGATAAATGAATTGTCCAGTCCGTATTCTGCGGAAAGTCCTGATGACGCGTAGAGACTTGCGGTTAAGGCTGTCGTGACCTGCCACGGGTCAAGGGGATCAACCAGCGGGAGATTTTCTCCGAATACCTGAATCAGAAAAGCCTTTTCCGTATCTGTCAGACTGTCGGTGATTTTCTTTCCGTCTTTGTTGGGCGCGTTGAGTTCCGCTGAGCGGGATGCAAGTTCAGCATATCCCTGTGTGGAGATTTCTCCAACCAAGCGGTCGGCGTTTACGAATGCGTTCTGCACCTCATCTGCGAGCGGCAGAATCTGCTCGTCACCAAGGTGGAAGGTTCCCTGGATGTAGACCGTGCTGGGGTTGCCGTTTTTGTCGGTTCCGTCAATTCTCCAGAATGCGCGGCTTTCGGTTTTCGTAAGTTTTGCGGCTGTGCTCTTGGATGTGGATGCGCAGGATGACAGCAATGCCACGGCAAACACGATGCCGAGGATTCGTTTCAAGTTCATTTTTTTCATATATTACCTCACTTTTAGTTTTTGGGCTCATTCGGGGCGGAATCTGATTCTGTGTCTGTTTCCGCGTTTTCAAAATCAACGGGCTCGGGAGCGGGGAGTTTGGGACCTGCAATCAACTCGGTCACATAGGAAAGGGCGTCATCCGCTTTTACGGGCAGGTCCGGTTCAATCAGCTGTCCGTCCTTTGACTCGTCGATGCGGTACCATTTTTTCCATGAGACCTGCATATAAAGCCGGGATTCGGGAAGACGGAATTGCACGACATCGCCGTAGCTTGAGGGATTGTTTCCGCTTGCCTCTCCTACGACAAGGCCAAGATTATTGTCCTTTATGTACATGGCGAACATCATGGCGGAGCTGAATGTGTGCACGGATGTCAGCACGTAAATCTTTCCGTCAAAATTATACCCCTCGTATCTTTCATTTTTGACCGTGTAGGAGGGGAAGTGCCTAGTAAACGGTCCCATCCTGTGGTCGCACGCACATTCCCTGTACTGGTATGTGTTTGTGTAGCGCAGGAACTCATTTGCGACTAGGGAGTTTCCGCCGCTGTTATTACGAAGGTCCACAATCAGATTGCGGATTTTCTTTTCCTTGACATCATCGAAAAATGATTTGAGCGTGCTCTTGTAGACATCGTTGAAAATGCAGCTGTCCAGAGTAAAGATCCCTATACTGTCATCCGCGTTGATTTCATAATGCACGAAGGATGATGGTTGCGCTTCCGCTTTGTCGCTTTCCTCTTCCGAATTGTCGCCGCTGTTGAAGGCCATGTATTCGTCGTAGGAGACAAAATCAGAAAGCGGGTAGGCATAAGTTTCCTGGCTTCCGTCAACGTGCTCGAATGTGTATGTGTAGGCAGGGGCAAACTCCGCGCTCATTTCCTTTGCCGTCTCTTCGTCAAAAAGCTCGGTGACTGGCAGGGATTCAGGCACAAGGTTCAGATATGAAAGTCCCTCAATGGATGTCACGTAGTTTCCTATCCTTGATATGGCGTACTCGTCGTTTTCAGTGCTGAAAAGATTCCTGTTTTCCTCAAAAATCTCGCGCTTTGTTTTTCCGTTCACCGAAATCAGGGTGTCCTTTGCCTGCGTGTGTGCGTAGACGTGCTTCAGGTATCGGGAATCAACGAATGAAAAGGAGACGTTCGTGTGCGCGTCGTTGAGGAGTGACAGAATGCCTTCTATTTTTTGTGCGAGCTCAATCTTGGAGATTTCCTCTTTCCTTTCTTTTTTGCCTTCAAGCTCATCGCGGACTTTTTCCCATTCACGCGAAAGAGTTTTGGGAAGCTTTTTATATGCCGCCGGGTGGATTTTTTTTACCCTGTGCATGACAAAATCCAGGTCACTCATGGCCTGGCTCGCGGTCAGAGAGTCAAATCCCCTCTGCATGTCCTCGTTTCCCTTTTTGCTCAGTCCACTGCTGAATGTGTATGGGTTCGACTCAAGGCACAATGCGAAAAACAAGAGCGCGATGATGGAAAAGACCGTCAGGAAGATTGTTCCCTTGTTTTTTTTGAAAACGAGCCATCTGATCAGAAGTGCAAGCGGGACGAGTACCAGAATCAGTATGCAGAAAAGAGGCGTGGGAATGAGAAAGGCTGTGAAAATAATTGCCAGAGATACTAAAATCGTTTGTACGAGAGCTGCGATAAAACTTTTCATTTACAGCAATAATATAGCGTTGGGTATTAAGTGTCAAGCCATGCCCTGATCAGGACCGGACAAGGGATTTTGTCATCCACCTTTTGCTGAGCCATCGGAAAATCATCACGATTCCGCGTGTGGTCTCGTCGAGTGCGATTCCAATCCAGCAGCCGACTATGCCCATGCCCATTTTAAGGCCCAGGAGCCAGCTCAAAAACACCATGATGCACCAGTTGGAGAACATGCCGTAAAGAACCGGGAAGCGTATGTCACCCGCGCCTTTGAGACCTCCGATCCAAATGAGGTTGAGCGAGCGTCCGAATTCCAAAAGGATTTCGACTTTGAGCAGGGTTTTGAGAGTCTTCACAATCTGCGTGTCGGTGGTGAAGATTCTGATGACGGGGGCATTTAAAAGGTTGATGAGCAGAATCATGCCAAGGGAAACGGATGTCGCCACAGCTGAGTAGGAGAACATCTTTTTGTATGCGACCTCGCTTTTGTGTGCTCCCACGTAGTAGCCGGTCTTTATCTGTGTGGCAGCTCCCATTCCGATTGCGACAATGTAGACGTACTGGCAGATTGTCCTTATGTAGACCTGCGATGACATTGCCGATGTGCCGAGCGTTGAAATCATTGCCATGATTACAATCTGGGAGACGTTGTAGGAAAGGCTTTCGCTTGCGGTTGGAAGTCCCACGCTCAGGATGATTTTGTAATAATGGAGCGGCGTTTTTTTCAATCCCCGCAAATCAAACTGCACGTCTTTTTTCCGCCTGATGATTTGTGAGAGAATGATGCAGGAGACCGTCATTGCAAGAAGGGATGCTCCCGCGACACCTTTTACGCCGAGAATCGGGAGACCGAAGAATCCGTAGAGGGAAAGCGCGTTTCCTGTCACATTGATGATGTTCGCAATCAGCGTGACGAAGAGGGCCTCCTTTGTGTAGCCGTAGCATCTCAGGATGGATGACTGCAGGAGGCTGAGTGAATTTACGATGGCGCCTATTCCGCCGTAGATTAGAAAATATTCGTATGCGGCTTTACGGACCTCATCTTCGAGCGTGTATCGGGAAAGGAGAGGCTTGGTTCCCAGAAAAACCACGCATGTAAGGAACAGGGCGACTGTGCAAATCATCACGGTACTTGCCTGCACGATGGAATTCAAGTCGTTCTTCGGTTTTTTGGCTCCGAGATATTGTGCAAGGACGATTGAGGTTCCCGTGGTGATTACGCCGAAAAGGATGTTCAGGAAAAAGACATATTGCCCCATGAGGCCCACGCCGGCTACAGCAGAGTTGGAATATGAGCTCAGCATCACCGTATCTGCCGAGGAGACCAGAATCCTGAAAAGCTGCTCCAAAACCAGGGGGAGACAGAGTTTTATCATGGGGAGCTCGCCCCTTTTTAATTTTGGAGCTTCGGAACCCGGCTCTTTTACTTGCGACGTATTCATTGATTTTATGCCTTAAAACAACCTGTTCGCGTTCTGCTGCTCAAGTTTTTCGGAAAGCTCAATTTCGTTGTTGATGTTTTTGAGGGCTTTCACGGCACGCTTGTCCGCGGTTTCGTCCGCAAGATATTTCATAATGTCACGTGCTTCGTACAAATCTCCCATTGCCTCAAGAAGAATGGCCGCGTTGTATCCTGCGGTAAAATCTCCCGTCTCCTCATATATGGAAAGGAACTTGTCGCATGCGGCGTCAATCTGGTTGTTGTTGGCGAGTTTCATTGCGAGCTTCATCTCAGGATCTTTTGATTTGCTCTCAAGCAGCGTGTAATAAACCTTTTCCTCATAGGGCTGAATCTTTTTCAGGAGATCGGACACAAAAGAGTCAAGGTCCGGGCGGATCAAATCAAATGCCGGCTTAAGAGTCTTTTTTGAATATGCCCTGTCACTGGCGTTGAAGCTTTTGCTGTTCTTGTGGAGGACAACATTTGAGGTCGCGTCCACAATCTGATAAACGAGGTCCAGGTCGATGTCCCTTGTGTAGACGTATTCTATGACTTCCTCGTCATCGTCATTCTTTGACTTGTGCTCGCTGACGGACACTTTGTCGTTGAACCTGTTTATGTAGCCTGTGATATAGACCTCAACCGGCGGTGTGCGGCCTTTTTCAATGGCGACCTTCACGCGGGTGGAACTTTCAAGCGTATAGTATTCCACATCAGCAAGACGCTCCTCAAGCTCGGTGGAAATATAGTCACTACATTCCTTTCTGTCTTTTTCACTGGAGTTGCCCGCTAAAAATCCTGACGGAGAATACTCCTGGAACGGAAGGACGGCGATTGTCCTTGCACCGTGCATGTCCAGCTCTGCGGGGCGGGTAACTGTGGACGATACGGTCGTGGAACAAGAAATCAGCATGAATATGGAAAGGGTCGAAAGCAATGCTAAAATAATTTTTTTCATTTTCATCTCCTGAACTTCATAATAGAAGAAAAACATGTCTGTGTAAAGGGGGATTTTTTGTGGGGTTTTGATATTCCTTTTGATTTTTTGGGAAAGCATGGTATAATAGACTTACATATTTGATAGGAGAAACATATTTTGGAAAACAACAATACATTATCTGCACGGATAAAAAATCTGCTTGCGTATCTTAACCAGAACCTTTACGGCAAGGAAGAGGCCGTCCGTCTTGCTCTGCTGAGTGCGATCGCTAACGAGAGCATTTTTTTCATGGGACCGCCAGGAACTGCAAAATCCATGATAAGCCGTCGGATTGCGGCAGCGTTCAAGGATTTTTATGAGGACGGAAAATTTACCACTGAAAACGGCGGATATTTTGAATACCTTATGAACGAGTTTTCCACCCCGGATGAAATATGCGGGCCTGTTGACCTTTCCGCGTTAAATGAAAAACCAAGCCGCTATGAAAGACAGACGGAGGGATATCTTCCGAGCGCGAAGGTTGCTTTTTTGGATGAAATCTGGAAGAGCGGTCCCGCAATCTTGAACACGCTTTTGACAATCATAAATGAAAAGAAATTCCACAACGGAAAAAAGGTCGAGAAAGTTCCGCTTGTGTCTCTTGCCTCTGCCTCAAACGAGCTTCCGGAAAAGAACCGCGGGCTTGAGGCCTTGTGGGACAGGTTCATTCTCCGCGTGTTTGTAAATCCTGTCTCGGACGAAAATAATTTTTTCAATGTGGTTGATGATCCTGATGATAAAAAGACAAAAGAAGAAAAAGAAATAGAACAAAAAGAATTGTATTCAAAAATCGAGCCTTATCTGCTTAATTTTGATGATGTAAAAGCTTGGCAGGACGAAATCAACAAGATTGAGTTGAGCGAAGAGGCAAAGGCCGTAATAAGCGGAATCAGAAAAGAACTTGCGCTTCTGAACAATGACGAAAATCACAAGGGAGACGAGGCATGGTATGTCTCGGACCGCCGCTGGAAAAAGATTGTGCACATTCTGAAGACAAGCGCATTCCTGAACGGCCGCGATTCCGTGGACTTGATGGACTGCTCGTTGATTGAGTACGCAATCTGGAACACGGACAAGCAGCATGATGAAGCCTGCGGGATTGTTGAAAAGATTTTGAAGCAGAATGGGCTGAGTTCAAGCAGTGCCATTGATGATATTTCAGATCAGATTGATGATTTTAAGAATGCCGTTGATGAAAAGTGGTTTGATGAAATTGTTCAGTCTCCCGAACCAGAGCAATATAAAATGAAAGATGGAACATTGGCTTATAAAATTATCAATCCTGAAAAAATAAGAAGTTATGATTATATAACTCCATTTTATGTTTCAAAAGATTATAAACATCAAAGATATAATAATAGAAAAGGTGCTTACTATGATAAAGATAAAGACTTAATTGGGGATTATGATTATTTTTTTCAGGAAGAATCATTTAAAATCGAAAATAATACTGTAAAATTCGTTGATGGATATAGAGGGGAAACATATTCTTTTGAGATAGAAATGCAGAAAACTGTTCCACCTAGTAAGTATGAGCTAAAACTTTTCGAGCCTGTTGCCAAAAAGACATTAAAGGAATACTTCGACAAAGAAAAATACACTCCGATTGTCGAGCAGATTGATTCAAAAATTGTGACTTTGCAGAATTTCAGGGCTGATAACGAAAAGCCGTTTAGTGAAAATGCTTTTGCGAATGCGAGCCGCTACAGCCCGATACTTCTGAGTAAAATCGATGAATCAATCAAAACTCTGGAAGATAAAAAGCTCAAACTCAAAGAACAGCATGAGCGTTATGCTTCTGACTCAAATGTAAAGTCTGATTTTGAGCTTGGCGACATTATTCTGAAAACGGAACATATAAAAAATCTGATGAAGATGTTGATGGCAAAGATATTCTTGCAAAAGTTTGCTTGAAAGGCGACACGGTAAAATCTGCTTATGGAATCGCTTGGGGTGAATTCGATGAATGTAATTTTGAAGATGCAAAGAAAAAGGCTGAAGGATATGGCAAGGTTTTTTCGGAGCCATATAATTCCGGCTGGCAGCTTCCGACTAAAGAACAGTTGAAGCAGATTTATGAAAATTCGCATGAAGAAAATGATTTTGAGCTTTCTGGTAAATACTGGACTTCCACGACAAAAGGCACTGGAGCAGCCTATTGTTTTGATTTTGATAATGGAGAAGAGGATTATACGACTTTAGACCATAAGTTTAATATAATTTTGATTCGTAAATTGGCATTGTAGATTATGGCGCATCATATTTCCGACAGGTCACGCAGATATTCTCTTTTCGCATTGGACGAGCTGAAAAAAATCAAGGAGAAATATCCGTCTGCTCCAAAAATCAACTCTCTTGATGATGAAAAGATTTCCTGGCTCAATGAACGGATCCGTACTTTCCACGAAAGCGTTGTAAAGACGAATTACAAGCGGTTTTCATTCCTTAATGAAAGCAGGGTGGTACGGAATGCGATTGCCCACAGTACGGCGGAGCTTTCAAAAGATGATCTTGAGTCCATCTGGAAAAAGTTTTTCTCTTTCTCAAACAATGCTGAGGCAGAATTGCAGCTGAATGTTGAAAAAAGTTATTCCGAGAATAAGCAGATTCGTAAATTTGAAAAATTCGGTTCCCCAAAATTCGGAGATGAGATTGAGCGAAAACGACTTGCGCAAAGTATTTTTGATTCGATGGATTCTTCTACATTACAGGAAGAAAAACTGCCGTTTTCAGAAAATCTGAGCGCAAGTGAAGCTGAAAAATTTTTGCATACAGAAAATCAGAGTCAAAAGGATTTACTTGATTTTGCAAAGGAACACTCAGAGATAAGCGAGCAGATTCAAGTCGAAATATTGGAAACTCTCACAAGTGCCTATGATGAAACTGAAATCACAAATCCTGAAAATCCGTTTTACGATGAAAATCTTTTCGTTCAAAAAATATCAGCCCTTTCAGATGAAGATTTGTTGAAAAATCTTGCGGAACAAAAAACGGAGCTTCTCAAAACAAAAAGCGGCAAGGACAATTTTTGCAATTTTGATTTTTATCGGAAACAATACAACGAGATTCTGAAACAAACTCAGAATGACACAAAAAAAGCCTCGGTAATTAAGCAGAGTCGAAACCACGAATTTGAAATTCTTTCCCGAAATCTAAAATCTGATTTGCAGAAATCTCTGACCGAGCGCTACACGGCATGGCAGCTTGAACAAATCGACAAAAAGCGGCGTGCATATCTTGCGGAACTGTACAAAAAAATCGAGCAGTTTAAGAAATTGGAAGAGCTTCTGAATCCGTTCATAAAGAAATTTGGCCGCCTTTGGGATTTATCGGCAGGCAGTTTTGATGATTACGGATTCGAGATTCTGAAAGATTTTGCCGATTTGCTTGAAAACGATGAGTCACTAAAAGAGCTTGCTGATTTAATCGGAAGACAAGAAGCCGAAAAAGAAATCTTTGAAAAAGAGCTGCGTGAAAAAACAGAAATCAAAACTGAGTATCATCCAAAGCCCGCATACCGTGGTCAGATTTCGGGACTCCGTTTGAGCGGAGAGATTTCATCCGCATTGCCGACAGAACTTGCCATGAGCAAAAATCCTGCAACGAAATTGTATTTTTCACAAAAGTTTGCGGAGAAAAAATTACTTTCGTATGCCTACATAAACAGACAAAAATCTTACCGCACCGAAACAACAACAGAAGAAATTGAGGTTGCCAAAAAAGAAACCGAGCAGAAAGGTCCAGTCATAATCTGTGTGGACACAAGCGGTTCAATGCATGGGACACCTGAGTGCGTTGCAAAAACAATCACCTTTGCACTTGCGAAAAAATGTCTTGAGGAAGAAAGAAAATGCTTTTTGATTTCATTTTCAACAGGATTTAAGGAAGTGGATTTAGGTTCATTTTCAAAATCGAATGCATTGCACAACTTGGTGGATTTTTTGCGAATGAGTTTCTATGGTGGAAATGATGATACAGGACTTGAATATGCGTTAAAAGTATTAGAGAGAGAGAATTACAAAAATGCAGATATTTTAGTTATTTCTGATTTCATTTATCCAGATTATGATGAAAATCTCATTTCAGAAATTCGTAAAAGACAAGATGAAAAAACAAAATTTTATTCACTTGTAATTGGAGAAACAGGAAATAAAAATGCTATAAGTTGTTTCGATGAAAATTGGCAGTATGACACAAACGCAAGGGATTCAATGCGTCACCTTGTACGACAGATGCATAAAATAGGAGAAGAAACATGAGGAAAGTTGACAGTTGTGGAGAAAAAAATCAATCGTCGCTTGACTAATAAAGACTCTTGTACAACTTGAATTCAATGAAAAAATCCTTTATAGTGAAAGCGATATTTGTGATTCAGGTTTTCTATGAAAAATAAATTTTCGCTCGCTTTAATTTTTCTCTTTGCCGTCGCGCTCCCATCTTTTGCGGGGGTTTTTAAGAAGCCCCGTATGTTGCGCGTAATTCGCACTGAGCATTTTGAAATCATGTTTTGCGAGGAAAGCATTGAGGCATCCAAACTGATTGCGGACAACTGCGAGCGAATTTATGACGAGGCTTTCTCAAAATTCCAGCCGTCAAAGCATCTTCACATGCCTGTGGTCATATCCCCGGATTCGGACAGTTTTTCCGTCAGCTATTCTCCTTCGCCCTACAACCGCATTTTGATTTTTGAAAAGCGGGGAGAAATGAGTGACTACTATCTGAATGATGAGCTTCTTGATTCCTTTGCCCGGGAAGTTTACAAGGCGGTCGCTTGTTCCGTGAAGGATCGCGTGTGGACTTTTTTCTCATTTCTGGGAGACCTTTTGCAGCCGGTTGCACTTTTGAACATCCCATCTGGTTTCGTTGACGGAGCGGCGGAGCTTATGTCATCCGGTTCTGATTTCGTCCTTCCCGACAGATTCGCCATTCAGATTTTGTCCCAGGCAAAATTGGACAATCGTTTTCCGTCATGGATTGAGGTCGCCGGAGCGAGGGATGTCTATCCTGAGGACAAGCTGAGTCATACCGCGTGCAGTGCTTTTACGGCCTATCTGCAGCAGACTTACGGCATGGAAAAATTTTACGAGTATTGGAAAGAATGTGGCTCGCTCCATTTCTTCTATTTTACTACCGGTATCTTTTACAAGGTCTATGACATCTCCATTTCTCAGGCCTGGGAGGATTTCAAAAAATCTGTGCCGGTGAACGGAACCTACGAGGAATTTTTAAGGCGGGATATGCTCACTCAGAACGCGCTGACCGAAGCCCAGAGTTTTCTTTACAGCAATCTTGTAAGCGGCGGAAAATGCATCTATTGGTTTGATGAGAATGCGATGGAAATTAGGACCTTCCAGCTCGGGTCAAAAAAATCACGGAAAGTCATGTCGGCGAGTGACATAACAAATCTCTCAGTCTCCGAGGACGGCAATTTCCTTGTGCTTTCCCTTTTCACCAACGGACTTTTTGAGGGAATGAAAAATGCGCGCACATGGATTTATGACACGGGCACAAAAAAATTCGTGAGCAAAAAAATTCCTGCTTTCAATTCGGTGATGGTAAAAAAATCAACAGGAGAAAATCTTGTCGTGGGATTGGAAAATCAGAGCCAGTCACTTTTGCTCAGGGCTTATTCCGACATGAGCGATCCTGGATCCGGCACTACTCTCTGCACATTTCAAAGGAGCGAGACTGCATATTCACTGTGTCCTGCCGGGCCTGACAGGCTTGTGTTTTTGATAAAGAGTCTGGACAAATATTTTTTGGTGCATCTGAATCTTGAAAGCGGTGAGGAGCACACTTACAGTCTTCCGTATCCGGTCTCTGAGCTTTCGCTGATTGACGGAAAACTTTTTTTGACTTACGTCTGTCCTGAGGAGAATTCTTTTTCACGCACGGGATTTTTTACGCTGGACGAAAATCTTCTGCCGGAGAAACTTTTTTTGCAGACCGTGGATTTCTCTGGCGGTGTAAATGTTGCTTCTATTGACGGCGATAAAATAATCTATGTGGCGCACAAATCCTTCGAGGACTCTCTTGTCATGGTTGATTCCTCAGAGCTGAAATTCGAGGAGAGAGAGTACGGCGAGGTTCCAAATTTCCAGAAAGAGACTGAGCACGAGAGCTTGTCCTTTACAAAATACAGTGATGAAAAAGGCAAGACGAGACTGAGGCTCGGTGAGTATGAGGTACGCGATTTCAATATTTTCAAATATATAATTCATGGCAGCTGGCTTCCGTTCTTTCCGGTCGCGAATCTGGGGATCGACGGATATTCGATTTATCCCGGACTCGGACTTTCATTTATAACCGGCGCGGATCCGTTCAATATTTTTTCAGGCGTGCTTTCGTTTTCAGCCGGCTACTGGGACTACAAAAGTCCGACGCTTGATTACACGGACGAGTTTTGTCTGACCGGAGTTTTCACGCTTACATTTCTGCCGATTGAAATCAAGTTGGGCTCAAGCTTTGAGTTTACGGTTGACGGCGCGTATGATTTGAACTTCCTTGCCGAGGGAAAATGGAGTCCCGGAGTTGGAATGTCAAAAAACAAGCTGACTTTTTCCGCGGCGCTTTTTCATCAGTTCACGACCGAATACACGAACAAACTGTCCGGTGAGGATGTTGCTCTGAAAGACTGGCCGAAACTTGAGGAGACTTTCCGCGACACATTCGTTCAGTTCGGAATCAACTACAATACTTTCCGTCAGGTGGGATTCAGTCCCTATCAGCAGAAGGGCGTTGAATTCAACGGCTCATTCATCTGGGATTTTTCCCGTTTGCCCGGAGACGGTAAGCTGAATGAGTTGAGCTCGAATGCCGTCCGCCGTGTCTTGGTCTCTGCCGGATTGAAAATCCCCAGGCTCATTCCTCTTCCTGATTATGAGACTTGGATTGTAACCCTACCCGCAAATCTGTCATTCAATCTGTATGCGTTCGGAGGTACGACAAATGAGCTGAATGCCGAGCTTCTGCTGATTGGATATGAGTCGCAGTTTGGAATTCCGGCGGTGAACATTCACTTAAAGCGCATGGGGCTTTGGTTCGGCTATCATGGAAGTTTGATTTACAATCCTCTGGAGCTTCCTGGTTTGGACGCGAAAAAACTGTGGAATTACTACACTGATTTTAACAACGCTGATTATGACCATTATTTCTATCTGACGGCGGAGGCAATGCTCGCACCTGTTTTCGGCGTTATGACTGACTGGAACATAGGATTGGGGCTTCAGGCTCAGTATCATCCCAAGCAGGATGATTTTAAGGTGAAGGCGAAGTTCAGCTTGAAATTTTAAAACCGGCCGCTGTCCCTTGCTTTTCCGCGCGCAATGAAATCCATCTGGCTCGCTTTTTTTCCGCTGAGTCTTTTTTGAACCGGCTCGCTTTCTTTCGGCTGGGGCCTGCTCCTCTTCTGATTCCATACCGGAGTGCGCGGATTTTTGTCTCCCTCCTGCACGTACCGAATCCAGTCCTCGGGCTCGGGAATTTCAAAGCGCATTTTTTTGCCGGTCACAGGATGATCGAACGCGAGTGTCCTTGCGTGGAGTGCCAGACGGAAAAAGGGATCGGTCTTTGCGCGGTAGTTTTCGTCCCCTGCAAGCGGATATCCCTTGTATGAGAGATGCGCCCTTATCTGATTTTTTTTGCCGGTGTCCAGAGAAAGTTCAAAGAGTGTGTGCGTAGGTCCCTGAAAAAGAATCTTGTAGTTTGTCCTTGCGTCCACCGTGTCCACATTTTTATTTTCACCGACGGGCACATAGCCTACGTTGTATGCGTTTTTTGCAAGGGGTGCGTCAATCAGGCCTGACTCGGGAAGATATTTCTTTTTGTCCCTCGGATTTTCCGCGACCGCATGGTAGATTCTTTCCGTGACCATCTCATGCCATGTCGCCATGATTTTTTTCTGCACGCTTTCATTCAATGCGAACATCATCACGCCGGATGTGTCCCTGTCCAAACGGTGCACTACCAGGGGCTTGTGATTCGCAGAGAGCTCGCCGCGGCTCCTGTAGATTTTCTCAAGGACTTCCTGTGCGGTTCTCGCCTTGCTTCCGGGGTATGGAACCGAGAGCATCCCGGACGGCTTATGAATCACCACGAGAAATTCATCCTCATATAAAATGTCAATTTTTTCTTTGCCGTAATCTGCCTTGTGCTGTCTCTTGAACTCTGTGCTTGCCTTTACCTTGTGGAAGTTCTCTTTCATTTTTTGTCGATGCCCTTTATCATGTGAGTGAAGACGGAGAATATCACGGTGAGAAGTGCCAGATAAATCAAGGCGCAGAGCTGGATTCCTGATTTTGAGATCTCTCGTGCGAAAATCAGGATGACAAGTCCGACCGCAAAAGTGAGCGCGCCGATGGAATAAAAAATCACGCTGCTTGGTTTGTAGATGGACGCTTTTTTCACGGACTCGGGACGGCCCAGATACATTGCGACACCACAGAATGCGAGACCCATGACAATAAAGACAATTCCCAAAATGATTTTTACCGTAAAACTCATAGCTGCATTATACAGAAAAAAATCTTTTCTTTCTACTCCCCGGAAAGTGCGATGACCGGATCCAATTTTGCTGCCCTGGATGCCGGACTGAAACCGAAGAAGATTCCGACGAAGACAGAAAAGACGAAGGAGATAATGCAAGCGTCCCAGCTGATGATGTAGGAAAGCGAGCGCACGTATTCCACCGCTATGCTGATTCCGATTCCTAGCAGGATTCCCGCGACTCCTCCGATGATCGTGATGCTTGCCGACTCAATCAAAAACTGCTGCCTGATTGTCGAGGGACTTGCACCCAGCGCCTTCCTGATTCCGATTTCCTGCTTGCGTTCTGTCACCGTCACAATCATTATGTTCATAATTCCTATGCCGCCGACCAAAAGCGATATGGCCGCGATCGCAGCAAGCATTACGGAAAGACTGTTCGTTACCTCGCTCATCTGGTCAATCATTGTCTGCATGGAGCTTACGTTGACCGAGCCTTCCGTGCCTGAGATTTCCGTGCAATAGTTTGCGAGTGTCGTGACAAGCTCCGTGGTCCTTTCGTTCGACACTGCCTGCACCATTATTGTCGCCGCCGTGGGATTCGGTGAAATCTTTTTCGCATAAAATCCCCGCGTGATGTAGCATCCTGTTGTGGTGTTCTCCATGCCGGATGACTGCTCCTTCAAGACACCGATGACCGAAAAATTGAATGTGACCGAATCAATCACAAGGGCGACATTATTGCCCACCGCATTTCCGTTCGGGAAAAGAGTGGAGGCTAGGGTACTTCCCAAAATGATTCTCTGATTTCCCATCACATTGTCGGTGACGGAAAAATATTCGCCGCTGTCCAACGAAAGTCCGTATGCCTGAAGATAGTCCGTCTCAACTGCGGTGCAGGATGTGCTTGCGGATGTGTCGCCGTAAGAGATGGTCCCGTTCACGGAATTCTTGTACCAGATTTTTTTTATTCCGCGGATCTGACCGAACATATTCTCACGGAAGGAGTCATTGAAAACAAGGGACACAGCCTCCCTTTTCCTCCGCGAAAATCCTGAGCTGATGTTCACCATGTCCAGGCCCGATGAGCCGAATGTGTCCTGAATCTGCTGCGTTGAGCTCTGCCCCATGCTCATAATGACGATTACCGATGCCACTCCGATGATGATTCCGAGCAGGGAGAGAAAGGTCCTCATCTTGTTGCGTCTGAAATTCTGGAGCGCGTTGACAAAATCTTCCCACATCATGAGCCTCCGTTTTGGTTTGAGAAGTCCACAGGCTCCTGCTCTATGTCTTCCTGAATCAGTCCGTCGAAAATCTTAATGCAGCGTTTTGAGCTTGCTCCGACCCTTGGATCGTGGGTGACGATTACGACCGTGGTTCCGCTAGCGTTGATTTCCCAAAACAGATTCATCACGTTGCGGCTTGTCTTGCTGTCCAAGGCTCCAGTCGGCTCATCGGCCAAAATGATTTTCGGCTTGGTCACTGTGGCTCGTGCAATCGCGACCCTCTGCTTCTGTCCTCCCGAAAGCTCGTAGGGATGATGAAACATCCTGTCCTCAAGTCCGACTTTCGAAAGCGCTTCCTCGGCAAATGCACGCCGGTATTTTTTTTCAACATTCGCATATCGGAGCGGAAGCATCACGTTTTCCAAAACCGTCATCGAGGGAAGAAGAAAATACTGCTGGAATACGAATCCCACGGTCTGGTTCCTCAGCACGGCAAGCTCCTTCTCGTTCATCTTCGCGGTCTCTTTCTGGTTGATTTTTACAATCCCGGAAGAAGGTCGGTCAAGGCATCCGATCATGTTCATGCACGTGGATTTTCCTGAGCCTGAGGGACCCATTATCGTGACGAATTCTCCCTGACAGATATTGAAGGAAACACCCCGCAATGCGTAGACCTGAGTTTCACCCACGGAGTAAACGCGCTTCACGTCCTCCAAAGTAATTACAGAGTCGCTCATAATCACTCTCCCATGCTTATCTTCCCATTCCAGGTGGAGCTCCAAATCCACCTGCCGGCATTCCGCCACTCTGCCTGTTTCCGCCGTTGTTCCGTCTCTGCATTCCCGACGTGCTTGGATCCGTGAGTTGTTTTAAAATCTCTCCGCCAGAAAGTCCCTCGGTGATTTTCACATAGTCCTTGTCGTAGGGCTGCACTTTCACGTTGATTTTTTGTCCGCTCGATGCGAGCTCCACGTAAGCCTGTCCGTTTTCTCTTCCCACGGCATAACGCGAGACAATCAGATATTCCTCGTCGGGTGCGATTTTGATTTTGCCCGAGAAAGAAAAGTTGGGTAAGATATCCTCGGGGTATTCGTCGATCCTGAGCTTCACTTTTACGACCGTAGCTCCCCTGTTCGTGACGGTTCCAAGCGCAGGCCATCCCACGACATATCCCTTTACGTTTTCCTTACTCGCAGCGAATTTAAAATCAACTTCCTGACCCACCTCAAGCTTACCGATGTCAGTCTCAGCGACCTCAACTTCCGCAGTAAGATATGAGTTGTCCACGAGGGTTCCGACGTTATCCTTCGCAGCAAGGGAGTCACCCACGGCCGCACTGATGTCCGCGATGATTCCGTCAAAGGTTGCGGTGACTTTCCGCTCGGCGATTTTTTGGACCAGCGAGTTTCTCTGTGTTAGTTTAAGCTGATATTCCCTCCACGATCCCGTTATCCTTACGGTCTCAGTCTCATAATCATGCTTGGCAAGATTGTAGAGCTCGGTTGAGTCATCAAGCTGGATAATCAAATCTCCCTTTTTTACGACATCGCCCTGCTTCACGTAAACGCCAACGACAGTTCCGTCGGAGAGAGCCTGCAAGGTTTGCGACTGTGCCGAGGAGACAACCCCGGAGACCTCAATCACGTTCTCATAGACTTCCTTCGTAACCGTATAAGTCGTGTTGTTTGTTTTCTTCGACGAAAGATATTTCCTAAGGCCAATCAGAACTCCGAAAGTGATGGCTCCCAAAATCAGTAGGACCAAAAATATTTTCAGGAGGACGGGCATCTTTTTTGCTCTGGGCAAAGAGTCCGGGAGCTGGATTGCCTCATCAATTTTTTGCGTCTTGTTTTCCATCTGTCTCTTCTTATTCTTTCGCATCCTGTGCCTCCCCAATTTTTTCATCCGAAATGAATTCGTCGTCCCGGACAAAAAGCGCCTTCGTGCTGTTGTTGTAAATCAGAAAATCAATCCTGTTGATGATGCATTTGATTCTGTAGTTTTCCTTGTTCACCTGGCTGCTCTTGTACTCGCTTTGTGTGACGTAACCCTGCTTGTAATATTTTGCCATGTCAGCCTCAAGCGTTGTGTACATGTCGAGCGACTCCGCGTAAGTTGATTTTTCCCATTGCAAGTTTGAAAGCTCCGTCCTTTGCGCGACCACCGCCGTTCGGAATGCCGTCTGTGCGTTTGTGATGTCGTTGTTTTCCTTTTCAATTTCCAAATCCCGAATCTGATTGTTCAAATCCACCGTGCGGAAAGCGTTCGGGTCCACGGAAATGCCAAGCGTAAAAACCGGAGTGAATGAGTCTGATCCGACCGGAAGATTTGCACCCGCGCTCACGGTAAGTCCCGTGTTGTTCCAAGTAAAGTCGGATCCCAAATCCACGGTGTGCGAGTCCGTCCTTTCGTTGTTGAAAGTGAATCCGGCGTTTCCCTTCAAGGTGATTGCGCTGTCAGCCTCACGCTCAAGACTGTTAATGTATTGCGTCCATTTCGCGCTTTCGGTCTTAACATAATTGTCGCTTGAAAAATCACGGATGCTTACAGGAGTGACTTCGGGAATGTCGGCGGGAAGAAAGTCAGATGGATTTTCAAAATCAGTTTCCACTCCGCATTTAGCCGCGAAGATATGAGTCTCTCGGTTCAGTTCCCTCGTCTGGATTTTGATGTCGTTCTCGTCGGATTTTACGTTCATGCTCGCAGTCCGGTACTTCGTGGAATTGGAGCGGTATCCCTGTGCGGTAAGCTGTTCCAAGGTGAGCTTGTCGTCGTAGAGATTTTTTTCGAGCGTCACGATTTTTGCCTGCATCTGATAAAGGCTCTGGAGCGTTTTGTAAAACTCAGTCTCGGCATTTAAAAATCCGTTCTGGAGATTTCTCTTCGCCTCAAGGATTTTTCTCTGCGTCTTGATTTTCTCAATCTCCCTTTCCTTCGCGCTGTTTGAGATTATGTCTATGGAAGCTTTCAGAGACGTGTTTGAAAAAGTGTCGGTGGAATCAAGGGAGTCAAAAAGTATGGATGAAGAAAGCGAGATGTTGAGGTTTCGTGTCTCTGGAAGTGCAAGAGAAAGGGACGGCGTGAATTTTACATAAGCGTCGCTTCCCGGAACAAAGGTGATTGTGCCCGTGGAAATTTTAAAGCTGAATCCGTTTTGAATTCCGCTGATTTCATTTTCCAAAAGCGTCCTTTTCATTTCAATGGAAAGCTCACGAAGCTGCATGTCATTCGCAAGATATCCCGAGAGCAATTTTTCCAAACTCTCCGCCGCGAAAGCCCGTGAAATTCCGAATGCCAAGCCTATCAACAAGCCAAAAAACAATCTCTTCCGTTTCATACATATATTATAACCGTTTTTCCTTAATTTTGTTATACAAATCCTGATAAAAAATCTGTAATAAAACAATATTTTATAGTTGATTAATTTGTAGACTCAATTTCGAGTTTTATAAGCCATTGTCATTGTCGGGCTCGACCCGGCAATCACTTTTGCTAGAGATTCCCGCGTCGGGGCACGGGAATGACTTTTGTGGTTAATCAATTATAAAAAAGAAATGGCCTGTATGGCGCGCATAAGCGAAAATGGTGTCATGGAAAAATCCGGGGTGATTCTTTGGGATGCGAACGCGTGGATGAGGGATGCTGATTTTACCGCGTCCAGAGTCTCGTAGCCCTGTGCCAAAAGAGATGCTATCAGACCGTCAAGGACATCGCCGCTTCCCGCCTTTGAGAGTGCGTTTGTTCCATGCGGATTGAAAAACATCTGCGTTTTTTCTCCGGATTTTTTTTGAGCAATCAAAACGGTGGCTCCCTTTAAAAGAAGGATGACGTTCGGAAATGAGGCGCAGAATTTTTCCACGAGGCTGATTTTGTCCCGAAGGATTTCCGCGACGGAATATTTTCCAAGACCACAGTTTTCAAGAAGCACGGAAAATTCTTTCGGGTGCGGTGTCAGGACTGTCGCAGATTTTTCATCGCTTCGTTTTTTTAAAATCTTTTCGAATGACTTGTTGTAAAAAATGTCCGCATCAAAGACAGTTGGAATCGCCGGGTGAGTTTCCATCCATTTTTCGTAGGATGAAATCTCCGCGTCCCTTCCGAGTCCCATGCCAAGAGCGACAGACTTTGTGTTTTCCGGCATCTCTTTCGTGCACATGATTTCATAAGGAATAATTCCGTCCTCTTTCCACTCACCGTTTTCGCCCAAGGTGATTTTGTCTCCGCATCGGTTTTGATTTTTAAAATCAACAAGACTCACAAGTCCCGCACCGAGCCTCAGGGCAGCCGAGGAAGCGATGACCCCCGCCCCGATTTTCTCGCCGCCGACAAAAACCGCGTGACCGAAACTTCCCTTGTTCACGTTCTGCTTGTTTCTGAATGGAAAACGCATGTCGCTTTCGGTAAGAAGAAAAAACTTGTCTTTGTTCTCATCGTCCGGGACGCAGCTTTCAAAAAGTTCCCTTTGAACGCCAAGATTCACAAGCTGGATTTCACCGGTGCAATCTTTCGCGCAATCACTGACGAGCGCAAGTTTCAGGGCTCCCATTGTCACAGTGAGGTTCGCGTGAAAGACCGTTCCCGAAAAATTACCGAGCATGTCCAGACCTGAAGGGATGTCGCAGGAAATTCGGAATGCCTCAAGCGAGTTGATTTTTTCAATCAGCTTGGAAATGTCATCCGGGAGAGAGCCGTGAAATCCGCTTCCGAAAATGCAGTCCACAACCAGGTCGAAGGCCTGCGGATTTTCTTCATAATTGAGCAATTTTTCGAGCGTGAGAAATTCCACCGGTGTGTTTTCTGCCCTGGATTTTTGAATCTTGCAAAGCTCGGATTTGGGCTCTCCACAGATTGCGACCGACACGGCGATTTTGGAAGATACGAGTTTTCGCGCAAGGGCATATCCGTCCGCACCGTTGTTTCCGCTTCCGCACAAAATCAAGACACGGGCCGAACTTCTCCCTGCAAGTGCTTCCATGACCGCATCTTCCAGTCCCGCCGCCGCATTTTCCATCATGCAGTCCTCGCTGAGATGAAATTTTTCCCGGCACATTTTGTCCAAGACCCTGGAGTCCAAAAAAATCTTTTCCATAAAAACAGTATAAAACGGATTCGGGGGGATGTTCTAGGGGGAGGAGGAATTATGAATCCAATTCAAATTTTTTTTCAAAATAGTTCTCGCAGAATGTTTCGAAGGATTTTGTTTGAGCTGTCAGGATGGATTTTATGGCATTGATTGTGAAATCAAAATTTGTGGATCTGGCGGCTTCCTTGCTTTTAGAAAGATCGGAGACGGAGACCTCAAGCGCGTCGGAAAGTTTTGCGAGAATGGCAGGTGAGGGAAACTTGTTGGCACATTCAATCTGCGATAAAAAAGGTATGGAAATGTCCGCCCGCTCGGCAAGCTCCGCCTGGGAAATATGCTGGATTGTCCTGAATGTCTTGATGTTCCGCGCAAGATTCTCTCTACAGTTCTGAGAACAAGCCCAGATTCTGGCCCATCTTCACGCCTTCGGCTTCCTGATTCTGTATATATTTTCGTATAGCTTCTTCATTTCTGCCGACGGTTGAGACGAAATACCCACGAGCAAAAAAAGTTGCCCGCTGAAATATTTCGTTCTATCTCCATACTTTCGTGCAATGTATATCGCACTTTTTTCCTTGATATATTCCACCTCCTCCCGGGCATGGCAAGGTTTGCATTATCTTAGCAAATCAAACGCGCGAAAATGATGCATTTTCAATTTCATAGCTCGCTGCTGGGGGTGAAGAGGAGCCGCTTGCTTGTAATGTCGGTTGCTGTTCAACTACGTTCTCCGGGCTTTCGTAT
>JAEEYO010000059.1 GCA_016288205.1 Treponema sp.
AATCCACGAGAAGAGTAGTGCCGGATATGAGAATTGGTTTGACTCCAACGGTAACTTAATCCACGAGAAGGACAGAGACGGATATGAGCAATGGTGGGATTATGACTCCAACGGTAACAAAATCCACGAAAGAAGAGAATATGAGCAATGGCGGGATTATGACTCCAACGGTAAAGTAATCTACGAGAAGGACAGGGACGGATATGAGCAATGGCGGGAATATGACTCCGACGGTAACGAAATCCACGAAAAGGATAGTGACGGATATGAGCTATGGCGGGAATATGACTCCGACGGTAACGAAATCCACGAAAAGGATAGTGACGGATATGAGCAATGGTGGGATTATGACTCCAACGGTAACTTAATCCACGAGAAGGACAGAGACGGATATGAGAAATGGTGGGATTATGACTCCAACGGTAACTTAATCCACAAGAAGGACAGAGACGGAGATGAGCAATGGTGGGATTATGACTCCAACGGTAACGAAATCCACTATAAGAACAGCGACGGATATGAGCTATGGCGGGAATATGACTCCGACGGTAACTTAATCCACAAAAAGGATAGTGACGGATATGAGCTATGGCGGGAATATGACTCCGACGGTAACGAAATCCACGAAAAGGATAGTGACGGATATGAGCTATGGGGTGAATATACCTCTATCGCCAATGGGTACTTAATCCACTATAAGGCTAATTTCGACTACGACGGAGATTATGAATGGTGGTGGTATTATGACCCTGACCCTTGGAACACCGTTTACAATGACGATCGTGGATTGATTAGATGTTTTCTGGATCAGTGATGATTTCGTAAGATGCAGAGTTTTTGAACAGATGTAATACACGAAGATAAATCATCAGACCGCTGGAAAAAAAATTTAAAGAGATTGCGTTGGCAAGCTCGAATAGGTCTCTTCGAGCCGTTTGCATGATTGGAAGTTATTGAAAACGTCGCTAAAGCGACTTGCGCATCCGCGTGACAATCATTTTGAACCAAAATATCTGGAGATAATCGCCTACCCTTCCAAATCCCGCATCAGCAAAAAATCAGAAAGACGGATGTGGCGGACGGTACTTGTGGAAAAATCATTCTCGTCGTTCGTAATCAGGATTTTCTGCCGTGAGTTGTCAAGTCGATTAAGCGGGGCAAATTCACGCTCGTATGTGCTTTCCTCAACTACAGAATAGGCGACCTGCACAAGATACTCTTTGCCGTCTTTTGCAGCAAGAAAATCAATCTCCTTTCCGTCCACATTGTACACGCTAAGCTCGTAGCCCATAAACACAATCTCGTTGTAAACCACGTTCTCAAGGTTGTGCGTAAGGTCAAAGCGCTTGCCTATCTGCCGGATAGAATTGAAGGCAACATCCTCATCATAAAGCTTGGCATAAAAATCCAGCCGCTTTTTTGCCTTGGTTGAATACTGCGGAATCTTCCTGATTGCATAGGCTTCCTCAAGATGGTCAAGATATTTCATAACCGTGTTGATTGAGCACTCTATTTTCTGCGATTTCAGATAATTGAAGATTGAATTGGAACTGAAGATTCTTGCATTTGAGACAAGCACATAATCCACAAGCTTTCGGAACACTTCGTCCTTACGAATCTTGTACCGGCTGATTATGTCGTTTATAACGATGGTCTCGTCCAAATCATTCAGATAACGGATCATCTCTTCCTTTCCTGAAAACTCAAAACGCTTGGGGAAACCTCCGTACACAAGATAGTCGTTAATGGAAACATTTCTTCCCAACTCTGCGGCATATTCAAGAATCTCCTTGTAAACAAAAGGCCTTATCGTGAAAGAAACATATCGTCCGCTCAACTCCTTTGTAAATTCCCTCGAAAGCAGCTTTGAGTTGGAGCCGGTGATAAAGAGCGAAAGATTTTTCAGTCTAAGTGAACGGCAGGCAAGGTTCCAGTTTTTTACGGATTGTATTTCGTCCAAAAAAACATACCATTTTTTTTCAGGAGCGGCTGACATTTCCTTTTCCACAAATTCAATAAGCTCCAGGTCATTTTTGATTTTTAGGGAAACGGCCCTGTCCTCGAAATTCAAGCTGATGATTCTTTCACCACGAGAACTGATTTCATCCTGAATCTGCTCAAGGACGACGGATTTCCCGCACCGCCTGATGCCAGTTATGACTTTAATCAGGTCGTTTTCATAAAAGGGGCGTATTTTGTCTATGTAAGTCGTTCGCTTTAACATAAGCATAGTATACTGAAAACTTTTAAGAAAATCAAGAAAGTTTTCACTATACTGAAAACTTTTACGGAAATTTAAAAAGTTTTCACTATCTCATCTTCTCAAACCAAGCAAAAAATCTACGATGCCTATCACAGTAAATCCATTTTTATTCCTCATCTCTTTTATCGGGCGGTTTACCACTATGATTTTTTTTATCTGGTCATTCAGCAGAATATACGGCCGAATCTCCCGTCTTTCAGTCTCAAGGCTGGAAAGATTGTCCGTGATTTGAAGATACATCGATTCAAGTCCCTTTGCGGCCAGGAAATCGACTTCATAGCTTTTGCGGACACTTTTTCCATCAGATTTTTTTTCCACCGACTCAAAGGTTCCGACATTCACATTCCAGCCATTATAAATCAGTTCATTATAAACGACTGTTTCCAAAATCTGCCCGTCATCACCGTACATAAAATCAATGCGGGCATTACGCAAACCAGTGTCGCAGAAATAATATTTGCGTGTGGAGCCTATGATCTTTCTTCCTTTTAAATCATAGCGTTCCACTTCCCGAATTATAAAGGCGTCCTTAAAGGCATTTATATACGCTGTAATGGTTTCCCTGTCTATTTTCTCATGCCTCCTGGAAAGAAATGTGTTTGAAAGTTTTTCAGCATTTAAAAATTCTCCGGTACATGTTGCAAGAATTGTGCAGAGCTCATCCAAAGCACCACCCTTCCGAAGCTTGTTGCGCTCAATAATGTCCTTAAAGTAAGTCATATCAAAAAGAGCTTTTAGATACGCTTCCTTCTCTTCCTGATTTTTTAAGACAGCAAGAGGCATCCCTCCGTGCCGCATGAATTCATACAAAGCTTCCTGCCTGTCAAGTTTTTCACACACAGCATCATAAAACTCTGCAAAGGAAAGTGGAGCCATGTGAATTTCAGTCGCCTTATCGCGAAACTCCGTAACAATATCACTTGAAAGCATTTTTGAATTTGAGCCGGTAATGTAAAGGTCAATATTTTTCTCATGTGAAAGACCGAGAACTACATCGACAAAGGAAACAGTCTCTGAATCGCCATCCTTTGCAAGAATTATTTTTCCTTCAGTAAGACCGGGATTGACAATAGAATACACACGCTGGATTTCGTCCAAAAAGACATAATATTTCTTTTCCTGATTTTTGCACCGTTCCAAAACAAGCCTGTTCAATTCAAGCGGATTTCTGTAAGAGGCATTTTTCGCATCATCAAGCTCAATGCATATTATGTTATTCTCATCAACACCTTCATCCAGAAGATGTCTCCTAAAAATTTCCTTGAGCAAGAAAGATTTTCCACATCTACGGATTCCTGTTACGATTTTAGGAAAACCGTTCCATTTTGAATTCACAAGCCTATTCAGATACTGAGGACGATTTATCATACTAATCCTTTTTTTTGTAGAATTCTACATTTTATGCGATTAGAATAACACAATTAAAAAAATCTTTCAAGTGTAATCACCACCCCCTCCCGATTTTTGAAAAAAACAGGAGTATTCAAGTCTAACATTCTAACGCTTGAAGACATTCCACTTTGAATTCTACGGAAAATGTTTCCTTTTCTGGAATTGAACGCATTTTTCTACACCTCCAACTCGTTTTAACTCATTTTAACTCAAGTTAACTCGTTTTAACGCAGATTATTCTTCATAATCAAAGACCGGGACTGAATCCGGGAGGAAAATCAGAAATTTTTCATATCTTTCAAGCCATTCGCCGCTTTCAACCCACATGGGAGACACCAGAAGAACATACATCCACATGCCCCTTTCGCCATCCTGCACATCCCTTTTCAGGATTTCAAGCACACGGACTTCCGTTCCGCCCTCATGGTTAAGCGTAGTGTATCTGGTATACTCATTGTATAAATCAATTTGGTCAAGTATTTTGAATGATGACAGAACCTTTATTCGCCCATGGTCAGTAAGCGTAATTCCATGCCCGCTGCGTCCGAAAGTAAAAGAGGAAATCAAAGCAAAAAAAATCAGAAGGAAAAATCTTTTCATTTTTACCTCGAAAATCCCCGCTCCATCAAGCCCGAGCCGAATCCGACGCATTTTCTTCCACTTTCAGGGTCTCAATGACACGGCTGATAGAGTTTATGAAGTCAGAAAGCTTTTCCAAATCTTTATGGATTGAAAGCTTATAGAAAATCTGCGTACCTGTTTTTCGCGGAGTGATTAATCCCATGTCCTTCAGCACCTTAAGATGATGCGAGATTGCGGGGCGTGAAAGCTGAGATTTTTCCGACAAATCCGTCACGTTGATTCCACTCTCACCTGCCGCGGCAATGTCCACAATCAGCTGCTGGCGGAATTCATCTCCCAATGCAATGAACATGGGCAGACATGAGCGCAGGATTTCTCTTGTTCGGTGAAGTTCTTCTTTTGTTATCATTTTATCTTCCCCCTATTATAAAGTGTGTTTTTGGCTTTGTCAAACACAGCAAAAAATATTTTTTAAATTTTTTCAAAAATCTATTGACTATTCTAAATGAAATAACTATATTTGTAAACAAGTTTAAGCGTTTAAGTATTTGAACATATAAACCATTAAACACTTAAACAAATGCAATTAAATGAAAGGAGCAGCACTTATGAGTTTTGCAAAAAAATTTTTCAAGCATCCGCCAGTGATTATCGCGCTCTGTGTAATCATAACAGGTGTTCTTGGATTTTTCATCAAGGATCTGGCCATTGACAACTCAATCCGTCAGTTTCTCCCGCAGAAGGACGCATCATACACACGTCTCTCAGAAACGGAGGAGCAGTTCGGCAGCATGATGGTCATAGGCGTAAGTCTTGAGGCAAAGGACGGAACAATCCTCACCCCGGAGTACATCGACGTTATCCGAGAGATTACCGACAAATCACTTGAGCTGAGCGAGGTTTCCGACGTGGACTCCCTCACCCACATTGATTTTGTATGCGAGTCCGACGGATCCATCTCCGCAAGCCAGCTTATCCCCGACACATACACGGGTACAAAGGAAGACATCGAGCAGATTCGGAACCGGCTCAACGAATGGGACGCAATGTACAACCGGGTTATCACGAACGACAACATGACCGGAACCCAGCTCCAGATTACGCTCGCATCTTATGACAAGGAGCACGAAAAGGAACTCGCGGAAAACCTTGGCAAAAAGAAAATCCGCAGTGAGGCCGAGATGCAGGAAGGTGTCCTTGATGACGTTACGGCAATCGTGAACGAAGCGACAAAGGGACACAATCTTGACGTGAAGATTTATGGAAATCCGGTCGTAATGCAGAACTCACGCAAATTTATGCTCGCAGACCTTACCCGCCTGATTCCGCTCGTAATCGTCGTGGTTTTGCTCTCACTCTACTTCAGCTTCAAAACTCTGGACGGAACACTTCTCCCGCTCATCACCGTGGTCATGGCAACAAGCTGGACAATGGGACTCATGGCTCTTTTCCATGTGACATTCACGCTGGTCTCTTCAGTAATTCCCGTCGCATTGATTGCAGTCGGCTCTGCTTATGGAATCCACGTGCTCACTCATTATTACGTCGCACTTGACATGACGGAGGGCGAGCTGGACAAGGAAAAATACACCGACGCAGTTTTCAAGGGATTGCATGAGGTTATGAGCGCGGTTCTTCTTGCTGGAATCACAACCGTAATCGGATTCATCTCACTGATTTCAAGCCCCATCGCACCACTCCACAGTTTCGCGGTGTTTACGGCAATCGGTGTAACAATCTCCCTGATTCTCGCAATCACATTCATTCCGGCAATCCTTTTGCTCAAGGACTACAAAAAAGTTCAGGCAAGCAGAAGCAAAAAGCACAACCTCAGTGAAAAGCTCGCAAAAAAACTTGAGCACGCACGCCGTCTTCGCGGAGGAAAATCAGCGGACGAGGCACAGGGAGACACGCTCTATCAAATCTATCATTTCTTCTGCGGATCCAAGCCACGCCTTTATCTTTCCATAATAGCAATGGTCGGAATCTCCATCGTGGGACTCAAGATGCTCCACATTGACACGGCGCTTGTAAATTACTTCCCCAAGGATTGCGACATGAGGCAGGACATGGACTACATCGACAGGCAGTTCGCGGGAACCAACAGTCTTTACCTCAACGTAAAGGGACCGGACAAAGGCTCTCTCACAAACCCGGAGATTCTGAAAGCCGTAGATGATTTGCAGGGCTATATGGAAAGCGAGTTCAGCGACGTGGGAAAGATTGTCTCATTCACGGATTTCATCAAGAGGATAAACCAGGTATGGCACGTCCCGGCAACAGACAGCTCAGAGTCTTCACAAATGATTTCATCCGCAGAAACTGACACATCTGTAGATTCAGCGGAAGATTTTGGCAGCATGGATGACTTTTCTGACTTCAGCGAGTTTGATGATTTTGCCACCGACACCGAAAGCACGGATTCGGAAAACCCAACGTTCGATTATTCAACATGGACAGATCCGAACACAGCGTATGCACAGGCTCTTGAGCAGAACATCACGGTTGAGGACGCAATCACCATGCTGAACAAGGCTTACATTGCCGCGGGAGGAAAGACCGCAAAGTTCGAGGACATCGTGGACGAGCTGCAGAAGCAGGTGAACTACAACGGAAGCGCATACTACGAGATTCCCTATGACACGGAAAAATATCCTGTGGCAAGCAGGGAAGAACTTGCAGGTGTCGTGCAGGGCTACCTCACACTGCTCTCAGGCTCCCTTGACCGCTTTGTGGACGACGACATGAACCCGCAGATTATGCGCATCACCGTGCAGCTCAGAAATCATTCCACGCAGACAACCGGGGAAATCATCGCAGCAGCACAGAAGTTCGCCGAGGAGCATTTCCCGGAAGGATACACACTGGAAGCGACTGGAACAGCAGAGATGGAATACACCATGACAAAGATGATTGTTTCAAGCCAGCTCACAAGCCTCTTGATTTCATTGCTCTGTGTGTTCGTCATCATCGCACTCGCATTCAAGAGCGGATGGGCAGGACTTCTCGGAGCCGTACCACTTGCACTCGCAATCATCCTGAACTACATGGTCATGGGATTCGCGGGAATCAACCTTGATCTTGTGACGAGCATCATCGCATCGGTCGCGGTTGGTGTCGGAATTGACTACACAATCCACTTCCTCTCAACCTACAAGGAGGAGCGTGCGAAGAGCGATGACCTTGAGGAAGTGACACGCATGACGTTCAGAAAGAGCGGACACGGAATCGTAACCAATGCGGTCGCCGTAGGATTCGGTTTCCTTGTGCTCTGCTTCTCAAAGTTTGTCGTGCTCCGTTACATCGGAATCCTGGTGGCAATCGTAATGTTCACATCAAGCTTCCTTGCAATGACAGTCATTCCGGGCTTCCTGAACATGTACGCGCCGAAGTTCATCAGCAAAAGCAACAAAAAATGAATCTATTTTTTAAGGAGATATATATGAAAGCAACAACTAAAACATTGGTCGCAGCAGCACTTGCTGTTATGGGTGGACTCGTCTTTGCAGATGCCAAGGGTGATGAGATTATGAACAAAGTCGCCGACTTCAAGAAACCAAGCTTCTCTCAGAGCCAGGTAATTATGACCCTTGAGGACAAGAACGGCGGAAAGGAAGCAAGACAGATCGTTGAGTACGGAAAAGAGGCAGGAGGAAAAACCTACGTCGTCATGGATTTCAAGGGCCCCGCGTCAGTAAAGGACACAAGATTCTTGCAGATTACAAACAAGAACGGTCCCGATGACAAGTTCATCTATCTTCCGGCATTGAAGTCCGTGCGCCGCGTTAACTCAAGCGAGGGTTCAAAATCCTTCATGGGTTCAGACGCAACCTACGATGACCTCACCACACGCAATGTCTCACAGGACGAGCACCAGTATCTGCGCGAGGAGTCAATCAAAGTGGAAAGCGGAGTAAGCTACAACTGCTATGTCATCAAGGAAATCCCCATTGACAAAAAGGGCACACAGTACAACTACCGCCTCACATGGATTGACAAGAACACAATGTACCCGATTCACACCGAGATGTACGACAAGAACAACAAGCTCGTAAAAGTCCTTGAGGTTTTGAACATCCAGAAGATTGACGGATACGACATGCCGATGGAAAACAAGCTCAAGAACGTACAGACAGGCCACAGCACCACGCTCAAGATTCTGAAAGTCGTTGTTGACAAGCCGCTTCCTGACCGCGTTTTCACCCAGGCATTCCTCAGCACAGGTAAATAAACCGGCATCGAAAAAACACAGGGAGGGGCATATCCAAATCCGGCTCCATACCCTTCCCCATTTTTTGTAACTCAGTTTTAAGGAGAATGACATTATGAAAAAAACAAACAAATTGATTTTCCTAAGTCTTGCGCTGGCTCTTTCGGCAAACTCATTCGCACAGGATTTTGATGATTTCGGCAGCTTCGGCGATCTTGAAGATGAGTCCGCTTCTTCTTCAAAGCTGGAAGTAAACGGCAGCGCATCAATGGAAGTCCGTGCGTACGTTGATGCAGACAAAGCAAAAGATGTGGAGCTAAAGGCAAATCCGTCGGGAACCCTGAGCTTAAAATATGACGGCAATAAATCCGACATGAACCTTACATTTTCCATTGACGCGGACAAAATCAAGACACATCCCGAAGACATTGTGGACGAGTTGCTTCTTCGCGGATATTTCGGAAACCTCACCCTTGAGGCCGGCAAAATGAAAGTGGTATGGGGCAAGGGAGACAAGCTTCACGTGCTGGACAACTTCAACGCCGACGACTACTCTGATTTTATAGTCACCGACTACATTGACCGCCGCATCTCCACCCCGATGATTCGTGCCGCATACAGTCTTCCGGTCGCCAACATCAACATGGAAGCCATTTACACACCTCTTCTTCCTACCGACCATTTCGCGACAGAGGGAAGATGGGCACCCGCTCAGCTTACGACACTTACGGACGGAGCAACAAAACTTGTTTCCATGAATCTTTTGGGACTTGAAAGCAAAGCCGCCGCCGCAAATGCAGAAGCCGCAGCCACAACCGATGCAACAAAACCCGCAAAACAACAGGCCGCCATTGCAGCAGACAAAGCCTATCTTGAGTACCTTACTTACGCAAACGAGCTTTCATCAAATCCGCAATCCCTCTTCCCGGATCTTATGAACCTGAAGTACAGCCAGTACGGTGCAAGAGTCCTTGGAACAGTCGGCACATTTGATTTCGGCGCGAGCTATTACTACGGTTGGTACAAACAGCCTTCCGTAAATTATTCAAACTATATAGAAAGCATTAACGGAATGAAGGCAAACATTGCAACGAGTTCAACATTGGGAGCCGCATATATGGGATTGCTTGCACAGGGCAAATCACAGTCCGAGGCACTTCAGTCTCTCGCGGTTGCAAATGGATGGCAGTTTGCGCTTCCGACTCTTGACTATGACAGAAAGCAAACGTTCGGTTTAGAGGGAGCTACAGTACTCTGGCACTTCAACGTGCGCGGTGAGTTTGCCTACAATCTTACGGATGATGTGGACGGAACCGACCCGTGGGTGCACAACAACTCCATTGCATGGCTCGGCGGATTCGACATCGACCTTCCTTTCTGGAACGCGAACCTTAATGTGCAGGAGACAGGTACATTCATCCTTCACGGAGACGAGTGCGACAAAAATCATGAGCAGTATGCGGAATACAGTGCGGATGACGTTGACTACGCAAAGAACGGATATACCAACAACAAGATTGTCTGCAACTTCACAACGTCTTTCCTGAACGACAAGCTTTGCCCGGAGATTACCGCAATGTACGGCATTGAAAACGGAGATCTCGTGATTCTTCCGACCCTCGCATACAAGCCCGACCAGAATCTGACCCTCACCGCAAAGGGAATGTACATCTGGTGCAAGGACGACGACAGTGAATTCGCCGCATGGAAAAAGAACAGCTTCGTAAGTCTTTCAGCACGCTATCAGTTCTAATCTGACAATTCTTGCTATAACCCCTTTTGGGAACCTCGGAAAGCGAATTTTTGGGGTTCCCGTCCTTTATTTTCACGCTAAAAAAAATGTAGAGAATTAACAAATTTGACTTTTCAAACACCGCTTTCTGCTATATAATGGAAGAAAGCGTCCTTTTGTGCTGAAAAAGCCATAAACCAGGACGCTATATGACAGGAGGATTTATGTCACACAGCGACTCACAGATCAGGGAAATCATGGAAAAACTCACGCTGGAGGAAAAATGCAGTCTTCTCAGCGGCTCGGATTTCTGGCACTCACAGCCCGTCGAAAGATTGGACATACCGGCAGTAATGGTGAGTGATGGTCCGCACGGATTAAGAAAACAGGACGTAGAACACTCGACAGGGGTCAATGACAGCATCCAGGCAGTTTGTTTCCCGGCAGCGTGTGCCACATCAGCCTCCTTCGACCGCAAATCATACGCAAGGCTCGGTTCCGTACTTGGAGACGAATGTCAGGCTCAGGGTGTCTCAACCTTGCTGGGACCTGCAATCAACATAAAGCGATCCCCACTCTGCGGACGCAACTTTGAGTACATCAGCGAGGATCCCTATCTTGCGGGAGAACTTTCCGCGACTTACATAAACGCAGTGCAGGAAAAACACGTGGGAACATCCCTGAAACATTTCGCGCTGAACGACCAGGAGTACCGCCGACTCACGAATTCCTCGGATTGCGACGAAAGGACCATGCGTGAAATCTACCTGAAGGGATTTGAAATTGCGGTCAGAAAATCACAGCCGGCCACAATCATGCACAGCTACAATCTGATCAACGGAACATACGCGGGTGAAAATCCATGGCTCATTTCGGATGTCCTCAGAAAAGAATGGGGATTCAAGGGCCTTGTGATGAGCGACTGGGGAGCCGTTTCGGACAGAATCGCGGGTGTAAAGGCCGGAACAGATTTGGAGATGCCCTCCTCCGACGGAATCAATGACGCGAAGGTACTCAAAGCCGCGAAAAATGATCCCGAGCTTGTGAAAAAAATTGACGAGTGCGTGTTCCGCATCCTCCGTTGGATTTATGATTTCGAGGACAACAGGCAGCAGGGTGAGTTCGACATTGAAAAGCACCACAAGATTGCGCGCGAGATTGAGGAAGAGTCCATCGTTCTTTTGAAAAACGACGGAATCCTGCCACTTGACCCGGCCACAGCTGGAAAGATTGCCGTAATCGGTGAGTTTGCCAAAAAGCCACGCTTCCAGGGAGGTGGATCAAGCCACATCAACACGAAGACGGTCTCCAACGCATTCGACAGTCTTGAGGCTTATGGCCTGAAACTTTCCTACGCCAAGGGATTCTCCGCCGAGCCGCCGAAGGACAAAGATCTTCTTGCAAAAGAAACCGTAGCCCTTGCAGATGAGGCGATGAAAGTCGCTTCCGGATGTGACACAATCCTTGTTTTCGCAGGACTTCCCGACAGTTTTGAAAGCGAAGGATATGACAGAAAGCACATGGACCTCCCGGAGGAGCAGAACGAGCTGATCAAAAAACTTTGTGCCACAGGAAAAAAGGTCGTAGTGATTCTTCACAACGGCTCACCCGTAACTATGCCCTGGGTAAAGGACGTGAACGCAATCCTGGAGCTCTACCTTGGTGGAGAAGCTGTTGGAGAGGCCGCCGCAAATGTTCTTACAGGACGAGTGAATCCAAGCGGAAAACTTGCGGAAACCTTCCCGTTGCGTCTTGAGGACACACCCTCATTCCTGAACTTTGCGAACGACAAAAAGCACACGGTCTACACGGAAGGAGTCTTTGTGGGATACCGCTGGTATGACGCAAGAAAAATGGACGTGCTCTTCCCATTCGGATTCGGACTCAGCTACACAAGCTTTGAATACTCCAATCTGCGGCTGAGCAAATCTTCCATTTCGGACGGCGAAAAACTTACCGCGACTGTCACGGTCAGCAACACGGGAAAGATTGACGGAAAAGAAATCGTGCAGCTTTATGTGAGCGACAAAACCGAATCCACCGTAAGACCGAAAATTGAGCTCAAGGGATTCGACAAAGTATTTGTCCCGGCAGGAAAATCCGTGGATGTTTCGTTCGAGCTTGACAAATCAAGTTTCGCATGGTACAGCACAGACTTGCAGGATTGGTACGCGGCATCCGGGGAGTACGAAATCAAAGTGGGGCCCTCATCAAGAGACCTGCCCCTTTCAGCTCCTGTCGCGTTCACGACATCAGTTAAGCTTCCCCTTGAAATCACTCTGGACACAACTTGCGGCGACTTGCTCAAGGATGAAAGGACAAAAGGCATACTCAACAAAGTCTTTGAGGCAACGACCAGCGAGATTGAGAACGGAGGAGCCAACGCGGACGAGGCCATTACGGAAGAGATGAAAATCAACATGATGGACGCACATCCGCTCAGAAACGTAATCTCTTGGAGCCACCTGAGCGAGGAGCTGGCTGAAAAAATGATGGCGGATTTGAGGCGTGCGGTTGAAAAATAAAATTTAATGTACAATAAATGCGGAGAATGGACATGAGAAAAATTAAGGCGACGGCATTGATTGCTTTTTGTTTGCTGCTTTTCACCGGCTGTAATTTTGAAAACAGAGTCTCAAAGGATATTTCCAAAGGTTGGAAACTCTGCGAGGGAGATTCTGAAAAGCGTGCGGAAAAATCTTTTGATGATTCCACATGGGAAGAAACAGATTTGAAAACCATCAAGCTGCCCAAAAGCGGGTATTGCTGGCTCAGAAAAAATGTTTCCATACCCAGCTCGTTTGACAAGAATTCCCTTTGGCTTGGTGTTGACCGTGTGAACAGCGCGGTTGAAGTCTATGGTGACGGATTCTACATCGGCACAATAAACTCCATGCCTCCTAATTACAGCATAAGAACGGAAAGACAACACGACATTCTCATTCCCTCCGCATTGATTGATGACGGTGAGATTATGCTTGCGTTCAGAGTCTACAGTCCAGCGGGAGACACATCATTTGTTTCAACTACGCTTGACAATGAGCGTGAGGCATATTTTGAAAATCATGTCCACAATGTTTTCTCCGAGCGAATCTTCGTCGTAATCGCATTTATCTGTCTTTTCCTCATGCTCTCGACTTTCTTCCAATATCTTGGAAACAGAAGCGACAAGACCTATCTCTATTTCTCACTCGCCCTGCTTTTCGTAAGCGTCTATTTCTACGACCTTGGTGCGGAGCATATCTTCCTGGATTACGGAATCCACCGTGCAATTTCCCGCGCGAGTCTTCCGGTCAGTCTGAGCTTCACAATGCTTTTTATGAACTCTTGCTTCAACGGCAAGCACAAAAAAGCCCTGCACTATACCGTACTGATTGTTGACTCAATCATTTTCATAAGCTATCTCGCCTCCATAAACAAGAACTCTGTCCTGGAGCTGCTTTTCAAACTCTATCTGCTCTTCGTAATCGTCACGATCGTTTATGGATTTACCATTTCCGCAAAAGCATACAGACGCAAGCAAAAGGAAGCCGGAGTCATTTTCATAGGATATGCCATTGCAACCGCACTCGCATCCTACGACATTATTTTCATGTTCATCAACAAGATTCCGTTCATGTGGCTGCAGGGACTCTCTTTCTTCGTGCTCGACATGGCCATATTCCTTACGCTCACCCTCAGGTCCACTAAATCCCAGATTGAAGTTCACAAGCTGGTTGAAAAAACAATGAAGCAGAGAGACCGGCTCAAGGAAGTGTTCTCAAGCGCAAGGCAGATGATAAATGAGACCATGCAGATTGCGGACTCCCTTGAAGGCTCAGTCGACTCAGTTTCGGCCGCAACAAAAAAATCCGGTGAAAATGTCGCGCAAATCAAAAACGCACTTAAAGAGCAGGCCATGATTCAGGCTCAGACCGAGGATGCAGTCCACAGCCTCACGGATTTTCTTTCACGCATTGCAGATGAATTCGACGTTTCCACAGCCAGCATAGAAAAGACGGCGAACGGTACAAGACAGGTCATGGAAGGAATTGATGCAGTCGGTGACGGTATCTCAACGGCGGCAGGATTCTCCACATCCCTGAGCTCAATGACGAGCAACGGAACAAGGGACATGAAGGAGCTTTCGGAAGTGATGAGCAAGATTCAGAACTCATCGCAGGAAATTCTGAACGTAGCCACTACCCTTGACGATTTCGCACAGCAGACAGACCTTCTTTCAATGAACGCGTCAATTGAGGCTGCGCACTCGGGTGAGTCAGGAAAGGGATTCGCCGTCATTGCGCATGAGATTAAAAATCTTGCGGCACAAAGCTCGGCATGGGCATCAAAAATCGGTGAGATTATTACGAGCGTCATTGAGGAAATCAACGGCGGTGTAAAGCTCACGGAAAAAGTAAACGCGACTCTTTCAATGATAATGGAAGGTGCGTCACAGAGTGCGGAAAAGGTTTCCATCGCTGCGTCGGGAATAAAAGAACAGCAGATGGCGGGACAGGAAGTTGCGACAGAATCCGTGCGTCTGAGCGAGTCAGCCCTGAGGATGAAAAAGGAAGTTTCCGAACAAAGCTCGTTCTCAAGTCAGGTTATGGGCAACATGGAAAATCTGTCCAAGGCATCACAGGCCGTAACTCAGGCAAGCTCGAACATTACGGAAGGAACGGTAACTTTAAGCGAGGAAGTGGAATCCTTGAAGTCGCTCGCATTAAGGATGCAGGAAGCCGCAAAGAAACTCCAGGCACTTATGGACAACGAGCATTAAAGAAATCCTGGTGGCAGCAACAGTCACCAGCGATTATTCAATGGAGCAATGAGATGCACTTCCCTCGGCACTTGTTTTTCCGCTTTGGAGCATCTCCTCCATTGTGTGCCATCCCAGAACCGCGCACTTAACACGGGCAGGCATGTGGCTGATGTTTTTAAGGGAGGCTGCCTCGTCAAGTTCCTCAAGCTCAGAATCGTCCGTAACCTCGCCCTTTATCATCTTCATAAAAAGTGATGCAAGACGCAGAGCCTCATCCTTGCTTTTCCCGATTATGTCATCGAGCATCATGTCCACGGAAGCCTGGCTTATGGCACATCCGGAGCCGTTAAAAGTTCCGTCCTCCACAATTCCCTGCTCGTTGATTTTAAGCTGCAAATAGATATTGTCACCGCAACTGGGATTCACGCCACGAAGAGTAAAAGTAGGATTCTCCATGACTCCCTTGTGTGCGGGATTAAGATTATGCTCGTTTAAAATTTCTGCATACAGCGACTTCAAGTCCATAAAAAACACCCATCAAAAATCAAATATATCCTGTCGCACTGAAATCAAGACGACGGGATCGCACGGACATCACCAAGCCCAAGGCAATGGAGTTGGTTACAAAGGCCGAGCCACCATAAGAAACAAATGGCAAAGGAATTCCCGTAATGGGCATGATTCCCATGGTCATTCCGACATTTACCATAAAGTGAAAGAAGAACATCGCAAGGAATCCGGTGCAGATAAGACATCCAAAATAATCGGTCGTATTTCTGGCAACGAAAACAATTCTGATCAAAATCATAAAATAGGCAATGAAGACAATCATGCAGCCAATGAAACCAAGCTCTTCCGCAAGAATGCTGAAAATGAAGTCCGTACTCTGCTCAGGAAGATAGCGGTAATGGCTGTGTGTTCCAAGCAAAAATCCCTTGCCCGTAAACTGACCGGAACCAATGGCTATCCTAGAGTTGATGATGTTCCATCCAGATTTTTTTGCCTCAACATAGGGATCCAAAAAGATTATGAGACGCATCACCTGATATTCCTGGAGGAATTTTCTCGCAACCACGGACAAAAGCAAAGAAGCAAAAATAATGCCGAACGCATAAGCTATCCAATAGAAATATCGCTTTTTGAAAAGCAGGAGACCCAAGGCACCAATCAGAGCGACCATAAGAGTTGCGGCCACCACAATCATAAAAAGACGCTTGTTTCCCAAAATGCTCACAAGGAAAAACGGCTGCTTGTAGATTTTCTCCTGCCACACAGGAAGCACCGCCAGAACAACCGCCAGTCCACCGGTCAAAAGAATGATGAAGAGATAGCGCAGCGGAATGTCGGCCATAAAACACACGATTATAAAAATCGGAATGTAAACCATCGCGGAACCAAAATCAGGCTGCTTAAGAATCAGTCCCACAGGAATGGCAAGAATCAAAAGCGCAATGGCAAATCGTTTCAGATCAGAATGCTTTCTGTACTTGTCCAAATACCATGCAAGAAAAAGCGTAAAGGAAATCTTGGCGAACTCAGCCGGCTGCAAGTTTATGGGGCCGAAACTCAACCAGCTCCTTGCACCATGACTGATTCTTCCGAATTTCAATGTGACGGCAAGAAGAACAACAGTAACTGCGGCAAGCCACGGAATGTAACGCTTAAACTTTCTGTAATCCAAAAGCGCAAGAACAACCATTGAAAGCAAACCGCCCGAAGCCCATATAATCTGCTTGATGTAATCCGTCTTGAGTTTATCTTGCATGGTTCCGGATGAATCGAAAGCGGATGAGTAAATAAAAATTACACTGAGAGTTCCAAGAATAAGCACTGAGGCTATCATGGCGAAATCAAACATCTGCAAAGGTTTTGCTTTCATTACTCCTGTCCTCCTGCCGCATCCTGAATCATGTAGGCGAATCCAAGCTCTTCGCTCGCTTCCTTAAACGTCTGATTTTCAAAAATTCCTTGAATGACCATATTTGTCGCGTAAGGTGCCCACCATTCCCAATTGTTTACGGCCTCAACCATTGTTGTGACAACAAGCTGCTCCTCAAGGGGTGCGTCAAAGGGTGCATAAGCGACCATCCACGAGTGCCAGCGTTTTTCCTCGTCACGGCCGACCTGAGCCGTACCGGTCTTTCCCGCAATCTGGATCTTTTTGTTTGCCATAGGATAAGTCGCGGTTCCGTCCGTAATCATGTAGCGCAAATATCGTTGTACCTGCCGCCAAACTGATTTTTCAACCGTGGACTCATGCAGGACTTCCGGCTCCACGCTCTGAATCAAGTCGTTGGTATTTGGATCACGGACTTCCTTTAAAAGATGCGGCTTGTAAATGATTCCGCTGTTGCAGACCATCGCCATCATATTCGCAACATGAAGCGGCGTCGCAAGAAGATTTCCCTGTCCGATAGAAATATTCATCGTGTCACCGAGCGTCCATTTTTCACCGGGTCTCTCCCTTTCTTTCCATTGAGCGGTAGGAACGAATCCGGCCACATGTGAAGGCAGGTCAATCTCAAGGCTCTGTCCAAAACCGAACTCAGTCGCATAGGAGGAAATCACGTCAACACCAAGATAGTCACGTCCAACGACCCAGAAATAAATGTCGCATGACTGAGCCAAGGCATTTTTCAAATCAAGCCAGCCGTGTCCAGTTTTGACATGACAGTTCCAAAGACGGTTTCCATAGAATATATTTCCCGAGCACTCAACAGCCTTATCCGCAGGAAACGTGCGCTCAGAAAGGATTGCCGTAGTCATAATCGTCTTGAATGTCGAAGCAGGTGGATAAGAGGAATCGACGGCACGGTTCAAAAGAGGCTTGTTCGGACTGTTTAAATAGCGGTAGTATTCCTGAGATGAGTTTTCACCCGAGAGAAGATTCGAGTCATAATACGGATAAGTCACCATTGCAAGCACTTCACCGGTCGAAGGCTTTAAAACCACCACGGATCCAACCCTGTCACCAAGAGCTTCCTCCGCAAGTTTCTGTATGCGAGTGTCAATTGTGAGAACGAGGTTCTTTCCCATCTGAGGAGGAACAACGATCGGCTCCTCGTCAATCAGACGTCCCTTGGCATCTGTAAGTCGGCTCTCACTTCCGGGAATACCCTGCAAGAGGCGGTCGTATTGCTTTTCAATGCCGGTCTTTCCGACTTCATAGTTTCGCGTGTATCCTTCGTTATTCATCAGCTTGAGCTCGGTCGGGCTGATTTTTCCGACATAACCAAGAATGTTACTGATGGAGCCGGTCTGAAGATATTGCCTGATCGGTTTGTTTCTCCAGGATACGCCGGGAAGTTCGGTAAGATTTTCCGCGATGTTGCTGATTACCTCAAGAGGAACATTGATTTTTATTTCCAAAGCCTGAAAGCTTTCCCTTTTGCCAAAAGTTTTCTTATCAATGGCAGTCTTGTTGATTCCAAGATACTCGGCAAGCTTGGTGGTAACGGTGTCGTACTGTCCCTTGGGAATTTCTCCGGGACGAAGCTCCACCACAAATGAATCCATGTTTACGACAATAGGATTATCACCGTTTCTGTCGTAGATTTCACCACGCTGGGCATCAAGGATGGTAGGCGTACTCGTCATCTGGACGGCCTGCTCTTTCCAATAATCTCCATTTGCAATCTGCATGGAATAAAGCTTCAGAACATAGAGGATAAACAAGAGAAGAATGATTATGGAAAGAATTGCAAGACGAGCGTTTTTCTTTCCTATGTCATCCGAATTACCGTGCAATGCATCACTCATATTCAGGAAGCAGCCTCCACCTGCAAAATCAAGGTTTTATTGAAAATGCTGAGAAACTTAAACACGAAGGGTGTCAGGATTGCATTGGCGCAAAGCTGGAAAAGGAAGAACCATGAGAACAGATTGTATCTGATTACACCGGCGGGGAAAAGGAACGAAAGAACAAAAAGAATCAGTCCCTTTGAAATTGTACCGAGGATTCCAAGAAGGATTGCGATGAAAAATCCGTCGGAATTCACCGTCCTGCTAAAAAGGCCCCCGATGTATCCAATCAGAGTACGCAGAAGGCAGTTAAGGCCAAAGGGTGCCCCGCTTAAAAAATCAAGGAAAAGTCCGGAAACAAAACCCGTGGTCTCTCCGATGAGCTTTCCGTTGTGGAGCGAAAAATAAAGCACGCAGATAAGGCTCAAATCCGGGATGGCCGGCAGAATTGCGATATTTGAAAGGATTGCGGATTCCAAAAGAGCAGCGACAAGCAGAATAAAAACACTGAGCGAAAAAGATTTAATCATGTTCAGCCTCCTCAGTAAACGGAACCCTGTCATTCTTTCTGTCCGGATCAACAATAAGGACTGTCTCAAGTTTTGAGAAATCGAGAATGGGATTCAGCTCAATGTCAAGTGACGAATCATAATCCAGGACTTTGATTTCAGCGATGGTTCCGACAGGGACATCACGCATATAGTTTCCGTTTTCACCGGACGTTACCACAATATCTCCGATGCTAAGCTCGGAAAGAGAGCGTTTGTTGATGTAGCTCATGGAAAGAGGTTTGTCAATCGAGCCGTTTCCAGTGATGATTCCAAGCTCGCGTGAAGTCTGCATCCTCGCGGAAATATTGCACTTGCTGTCATAGACGGGCATGATCTGGCTTGTAACAAGTCCGACAGTCACAATTTTTCCGACGACACCGACATTTCCATTTTGAATCGCAATGACAGGCATTCCCTTTTTCACGCCGCTGTGCACGCCTTTGTTGATTGTTATGGCGGAATAGAGACTGTCAGGATCACGGCCTATAATCTGAGCGGCAATATTTTTGTACTCAAGGGCAGTGGCAAAATCAAGCTGCTCACGCAAAAGCTCATTTTCCTTGCGGATTTCTACATTGTTTCTTTGCAGGTAATCATAATTTGCAAGTTTTTCCTTCATTTCAGCATATTCTTTTTTCATCACAAAAAGATCCTTGATATTGCCGAAAAAACCTGTCACTCCCCTTGAAACGGCATTGACGCCACTCTGCATTGTGGACATGACCGAAAAACCGACCTTGTTGAAGTCCACGAGGAAACCGCCGGAAGAAAATCCGAGCAGGACTCCGCTGAGCAGAATCAACACAACGAGAACAAGTTCAGGAAACTTAAAGCGAAAATTATGTTTCATCTTTCTTCTATATTACTAGCTGTTCAGACTGTCGTAAATTGAGCGGTTGGATGAAATGTCCTTGAACAGCTCGAAAGCCTGTCCCGCACCTACGGCAACACATTCCAGCGGCTTTTCCACGAGAATAACAGGAACAGATGTTTCCTTTGAAATGAGTTTCTGCAATCCCTTGAGCATGGAGCCACCACCCGTCATAACGATTCCGCGCTCAACGATATCAGCTGCAAGTTCCGGAGGAGTTCTACTCAAAGTCTTTTTGATTTCCTCAACAATCTTTGTGATCGGTTCCTTGAGTGCGTCGCGGACCTCAACAGAATCCACCTCAAGCCTTCTCGGAAGACCGGTAATAGCATCGGTTCCCTTGATTTCCATCTTGTCAATATTCTTGTCGGCCATAGCGGAACCAATCTCAATCTTAAGGCGCTCCGCCTGTCCCTGTCCAATAATCAGGTTGTGTACTGAGCGGACATGCTTCATGATAGCTTCGTCGAATTCATTTCCACCGGTACGGATTGAGCTTGTGATAACCATTCCACCGAGGGAGATAACGGAAACCTCAGTTGTTCCACCACCGATGTCGCAAACCATGTGTCCGGCAGGCTCATAAATCGGAATCTGGGCACCGATTGCAGCGGCGAGACTTTCCTCAATAACCTCAACATCCTTCGCACCGGATTTCATGGCGGCGGCAAGAACTGCATCACGCTCAACCTGAGTAATGCAAGACGGGATTCCAATCTTCATGCGTGTTGACTTGAACAAACGATGGCGCGGCATAATCTTTGCAAGGAAGTATTTGATCATCTTTTCAGTTGCGTCGCTGTTGGAAATAACTCCGTCGGCAAGCGGTCTGATTGCGACGATGTTTCCCGGAGTCCTCCAGAGCATCTGCTTAGCCTCAGCACCAACCGCAACAACGCGACCAGTTCCTTTTTCTTCCGCAACAACAGAAGGCTCATCGATTACGATTCCCTGTCCGCGAACATAAATCAACGTGTTACACGTACCCAAGTCAATTCCTATATCGGTCGTAAAACTGTCAAAAAATCCCATTTATATATCCTCCAAAATAATAAGGTCCGTTGATCAATTTCTGTCTTAACCAACGAATCTCTAGTTATGTTCAGCCATTTTAAGCCTTGATCCTTTGTGATTGGAATTCAGATTCAACGCATATCGCCACTCGTAGCGGGCCTTGACCAAATCCTTTTGTTTTTCATATATTACGCCAAGACCATAATGTGCATCGGCTCTTGCGGATCCAGGCAGCTCCTGATTTTCCGCAATCTCCAAGAACACCTGCTCGGCCTCCTCAAAACTCTCCTCCTCCATGCAAATCTGTGCAAGAAGGAATTTACAGCGCAACTTGATGTCCTCATCCTTTGTGAGGTTATCCGCCCTTTTCAGATACTGTTTCGCCGTCTTTCCTTGCGAGGCGTTGCAATACTGTTCGGCTATGGAAAGAAGAAGCGTGTCGGACTCACGATATTTCAGAGCCTGAGCAAAAGCCTCTATGCTTTTCTGAGTCTCACCCAGCGCCGCATAACTTAGCCCAAGATACTCAGACGTGTCCTTGGCTTCGAATCCGTCTTCCTGACTTGCCAAAAGATATTTTATCGCAAGGTCGGAATAATAATGCTGGGACTCAGATTCCTTATCCTTGTAGAAATCCGAATGAACCGGAACGACGTCCTTGTAGAAATAAGTCCGCCCCAGCATATACTCAATCTGGGGCTTTACGTCATCTTTTGCATACTGCAGGGCAATACGCAGATTTATTATGGCTTCATCCAAAAGATTCTGATATTCGGCATTGTCATTTTCAGATACGGCAAGCAGGAATGAACTGTAACCGTGGAAAGTGCGTGCGGCGTTCTGGAGGAAATTCTTTTCCAAAATGGCTTCGGAAATTCTGTAGACTTCCTCATAATTATGGGCGTTCCACTCATCGTAAAGCTTAGAGACCCTTTCTTCCCTATGGAATTTTTTAAGAAAATATTTATGGGAAACACGCCAGACCGTAATGCATAGGAAGACCGTAAGTACAACAAGCAGAATGCCGAATGCAATCCGCCTCACACGTTTTGCGACCATTGTATTTACATTTCTTCCCCGTTTCATACAATCACCCGTTTTTTTTAATTCAAGCACAACAAAGCAAATAAAAGGCAGCCCGTCAAAAGGCTATAAAAGGATATGGTAAGCCGGGTTCTGGTATGCGGCAAAAACCGCACATGGCCATCTATCCGCAGTACAAGTCACCCTGTACCTCCAGCAATCTACCCGCAGTATAAGTCCGGAACGCCAAACTGCTGCATGATTTTGCTCCAGATGAGGTTTGCTTATGCCATCGCTGTTGCCAGAGACGCGGTAGGCTCTTACCCTGCCTTTTCACCCTTACCCTTTCAGGCGGTAATTTTCTGTAGCACTTTCTGTCAAGCGAAGAGTTATGCCCTGATGGATTTCTCCAAAAGAACAACTATCCTCCCTTGCCCGGTTATTACCCGGCATCTTTTCCGGTGGAGCCCGGACTTTACCTCACGCAGGAAACCTATCATCAGGATTCTGCGCGCGACCATATATCCTAAATTATCACCACAATTTAACTTCGGCTCAGAAAACAGTCTCAAAACCGCTTTCTGAACTTAGGACATCCATTTTTAGTATGAATATCCGTCATCGCCTCCGTTGCCCTCGCCATCGTGATCAGCTGAGTCGGAATCAGAATTATCCTTCTCATACTCCTCAAGCGCTTCGGCAAGAGAACCAGCCTCGCCAAGAGATGCCTCCATCTCGTCCTCTTCATCATCGGCCCTTTCATAATAAAGGACACGGCTGCAATATGGACAGAAGAAGATGTTTCCATCATCCTGATCAAAACTGTGTCTTACGTTGTTTGAGAACTGTTTCGGCAGCATCATATTACAACCGGTACAGACCGTACCTCTAAGAGCAACAATACCGTGTGCGTTGCGCTTGATGATACGCTGGAACTTGGAAACGACCTCATCATCAGCGATGATCTCACTTATGCTCTTTTCCTCTTCGGAGAGCTTTACAATTTTCTCGTTGAATTCGGAAAGCTTGGCGTTGAGTTCCGCCTCAAATTCTGCGTTCTCTTTTTTCGTGTCATCAATGATTTCGGTTTCACGTGTAAGGCTGTCATTCAGCTCTTCCAGTCTCCGCTCCTCATTGTGAAGCTTTCCTTTTATCTCGTCGCTTTTTGCCTTGGCATCATTGATCTGCTTTTCAAGTATTTCGAAATCCCTGTGGTTGGTAATCTCATCCATGCTCTTTTCGCCGGCTTCCTTGGTGCGCTCAGCCGTGTCATACTCAGCCCTGAGAGCCAAAACCTTGGCTTTCTGTGCCTCATACTCAGTTTTCTTCTCAAAAAAACTGCGCTCCATAGTTTCAAGAATTTCCTTTTTATTCTCAAAATTCCTAGGCAACTCTTCAACCTGCTTTTCATAGTCATACTTCTGAGCAAGAACGTCCTGAAGATTCTCCAGACATTCCTTTATCTTAGACATCTGCATCGGTAAACAACCCCACTATTATCAATTTTGGACACAATAATCCAAAATGCTCTATTTGCATAATATAACGCATTTTGAAAAATGTGTCTATAGGTTTAAGGCACGAAATCCCCAATTTTAGGAAAGCTGCCAGGCCAAATCTTATGAGTTTCAGTCAATGTAATCCCGGAGACCGGAAGCCCGTCTCGGATGGCGGAGACGACGCAAAGCCTTCGCCTCAATCTGCCTGATTCTTTCCCTTGTAACGTTAAAGTACAAGCCGACTTCCTCAAGCGTAAGGGAATATCCGTCCTCAAGACCGAAGCGCATTTTAAGAACCTCCTGCTCACGTGGCGGGAGAGTATTCAGAACGGAGCGCAACTGTTCCTGCAGGAGTTTGTATGAAGTGTGGAGAGCGGGATTTTCCACTTCCTTGTCCTCAATGAAATCTCCAAGAGAGCTGTCCTCTTCCTCACCGATCGGAGTCTCAAGCGAAATTGGCTCCCTCGCAACGTTCTTCACCTGCTTTACACGGCTTACCGGCCAAGAAAGCTGCTGTGCAATCTCCTCGTCTGTTGGCTCGCGACCAAGTTTCTGGACGAGCTGGCGGCTTTCACGCACAACCTTATTAATCTGCTCGATCATGTGGACCGGAACACGGATTGTACGCGCCTGATCCGAAATGGAGCGTGTGATGGCCTGTCTGATCCACCACGTCGCGTAGGTTGAGAATTTATATCCCTTTCTGTACTCAAATTTTTCAACGGCCTTAATCAAACCGATGTTTCCCTCTTGAATCAGGTCGAAAAGCTGGAGTCCGCGGTTCGTGTATTTTTTCGCGATGGAAACCACAAGACGCAGGTTCGCGTTGATGAGGCGGTTTTTGGCCTGCTCCATCATCAGTTTTCCGCGCTGGATTTCCTTTGTCTTCTCAAGGATTTCCTCAACCGTATTCTCGAACTCATACTCCAAGCGTCTGAGCTTGCGGTCGATTTTCTGAATCTGAGTGTAAATCTCGCGGATTGCGTCGGCCTCCATACCGAGTTCCTTTTCCAGCTTGAGGCTTTCTGAATGAGTCGCGAGCCTCCTTCCGATGGAACGAAGACCAGCCGTGTCGGAAATGCGGAGCTCACTCATGCGCTTTTCCTGCTTTCTGTGGTACTCCTCGATTTTTTCCGATGTCTCTATGAATTTCGCACTGAAACGCTCAATTTCCTCAGTCTGTATTTCAATCCTCTGCAATTCGGGAATGATTTTTTCACGGAGAGCGACGAGTTCCGGCACCTCAAAGATTGCCATTGACTGATCGTTTTCATTCAGCTGCTTCTTAAGCTGCATGTACTGCTTCATGTCATCCTTGAGCGGTTTCAAAATGGAGCTGTACGAACTCTTGAGCCTGCGTTTTTCCGCCATCTCCTCGTTGATTTCCTTTCTTGCGCGTCCCTGCTCGTGTATGTCAATCTTCATGAATGCTTTCTGGGAAACGGCGAAGAATTCCGGAATCATCATGCCGGAGTTTTTGATCACGTCCTTGATTATGTTCTGTCCGTCCTCCATCTTTTTTGAAAGGGAGACTTCCTGCTCTGCCGTAAGAAGCTTTTCCTTTCCTATCTCACGCAGATAGAGACGGATCGGGTCATCAATATTTACGTCCTTGTCACTTGAGTTTACAAGTCTCTGCGCGCCAGTCTCATCAATCTTTGCCTCAACCGCAAGTTCTTCGTCAACACCCTCGCCAAGCTCAGCATCCTCATCGTCAGCGTCCTCATCATCATAGAAGGCGTCGGCCTCCTCCATAACCTGAATGTTGTTTTTCGTAAGGAGCTGAAGGACATCGTCCATTTTCGGCGAATTCACGAATTCGGGAGTAAGGATCTCGGTTATTTCATCCCAGGAAACGACCTGCTTCGTTCTTGCGTAATCAAGAAGCTTCTGTACGGTAGGAGAAAGGGACTCGTCCTCGTCATCAGAGTCATCGCTATCATCATTGGCAGCGGAAATTTCGGCCGCTTTTTCCTTATCTTTTTTCTTTTTGGACTCGCTTCCGGTTCCAGACGCAGACTTTTTCTCTCCATCCGAAGACCGTGACTTACCACCATCCTGTGCCGACGAAGATTTCTTTAAATCGCCATCAGCATTCTTGGCAGATTTAGAGCCGGAACTCTTGGATGAAGTCTCCTTGGGAGCACTTTCCTTGGATGAAGATTGCGAAGTCCGAGATTTATCCTTCGATTTTTCCTTGGTCTTGCTCTCAGAGGACTTTCCTCCAGAAGCCTTTGCCTCAGGAGTATTCTGCTCTGAGTTTTTACCGTCGCCCTCAGTTTTGGAGCTCTTTTTCTCAGACGATTTCGCCGCCGTTTTCTTTGCAGCAGCCTTCACATTTTCGTTCTCTGCCTTTTTTGGGGTAGATGACTTAGTCTTAGCCATGTTTTATCCTTTTATTAAAGCAATCTGCTTGTCTATATCCATCTTCTGTTGAAGCAGCTTCGTAACGTTTTCCCTGTCTTCTGGAACGGGACTTTTCTCAAGCCTGCGCATTTCCTGCAGTATTACCTGACCCTTTCTTTCCAGAACATTCCGCTTGATGAGCAATATGCTGTCCGAGACCGCTTTACCAACATTCGAAGAATACTCGTCCATGGACTGAATAATCAGCCGTTTCAGTTCCTCGCTTTCACACCGGTTCAGTATGTTGCTCACGGAAAAGGTTTCGTTTTTGCTACATTCATCCATTATGATGAACAAAGACTTAGCCTGTGGATCCGTAAGATCTTCCACGGAAATCTCCTGGGACATCTTTTTAAAATAATCGGCATCATTTGACACAACCGTTATAACAGCTCTCAATTCTGCAGTAAGATGAATTTTTCCCTGCTTGGGCTTTTCCGGCGCATTTTGTGTAGTTCCCGTATTTCTTTTGATGTTCCGGGCGAGTCTTTCCCGGTTGGAATAGTCTTTTCTTGCGGCCTCCAGGTCTATCTCGTATGCCTGACACAAATTTTCCAGGCATGCTTCCTTCTGCACATCCGACTGCAGGACATCAAGGTACGAAAAAAACTCAAGACAGGCCTTAGCTTTTCCTTCCGGTGAGTCCTTAGGGTACATTTCCCGCAGTTTAGTTAACAGATAATCATTATCTAATATAGCATCATTAATTACATTCGTCAACGAGTCAGGGCCATATTTTAGCATAATTTCTGCAGGATCTTTTCCGCCGCTCAGATTTATGACCCTTACCGAAAGTCCCGCACGCCGACACATCAAAATGGCACGCCAAGTCGCTTTCTGACCGGCACCGTCGCTGTCGAACGAAAGATAAATGCACTCCACAAAAGGCTTAACTATGGTAATCTGCTCCTCGGTAAGAGCCGTCCCAAGTGGAGCCACCGCATATTGGATTCCGCACTGGTGGTATGCGATGCAGTCCATGTATCCCTCGCAGAAAATGACCCTCTTGTTTTCCCTTATGCTCTGCTTGGCGAAATTAAACGCGTATAGGATTCTGCCCTTTTTGTACTGAATCGAATCCGGGGAATTCATGTATTTGGCAGATCTCTCAGGATTTCCACGGAGAAAGCGCCCGCCCAACGCCACGACATCACCCTTGCGATCAAAAATCGGGAACATGAGGCGGTCGGAAAAAATAGCAATCTCCGGGGATTTTTCGCTGAAAAGAGCTGTCTTTGCAAGGAACTCAGGGCTGAAATTCTTTTTGACAAGAAATCTGTGCAGGAATTTTCTGTCGGCGGGAGAATATCCCAGCTTGAATTTTTCCACGGTTTCCTTTGAAATGCCCCTTTTCATGATGTAGTCCAGCGCAAATTTACCCGCCTCGGTCTGCGTGAGCATATAATTGAAGAGATTTGCGGTGCGGTTGTAGAGCGAGACAATTTCTTCCTTTAACTTTGCATCGGGATCCTCCTTGACGGCAGGACTTCCAGACTCAGAATAATGGAGCTGAACCCCGGCTTTTTTTGCAAGCAGCTCTATTGCGGCAGGAAAGTTAATTTTTTCCATCTCCATTACAAAATTGAAGACGGTTCCCCCGACTCCGCAACCAAAACAATGGTAGAGTTTTTTGTCCGCCGAGACATGGAACGACGGTGTCTTTTCATGATGAAAGGGACAACAGCCGGAAAAATCAGTGCCCCTCTGTGTAAGTGGTACATACTCGCTGATTACCTGGATAATGTCGGTACGGGCCGCAACCTCGTCAATGGATTCCTGAGTAATAAAACCGGCCATTCTAATCCTTCAGCAAGAGATAGGCTGACTTAGCGGAGTTATGCTCTGAAAGTGTCTTTGAGAAAGTGTGTGTTCCCGCGTCTGGATCTTTTACCACAAAATAGTAGCAGTCGGTGTCAGCAGGAGATGCCGCAGCCTTTAGAGCCACAAAGCCCGGATTTGATATGGGCGTGGGAGGCAGTTTGTCCCACATGTAGGTATTGTACGGACTGTCAATTTTCAAATAGACGTAATAAATGCGCTCTGGATGCGGACGTCCCTGGATTTCCGTGAGTATGTATTCGATTGTAGCGCAGGACTCAAGTCCCATGTGCGCCCTAAGTCTGTTGGCAAAGACTCCGGCAATCAGAGGTGCTTCGGAATCAACCTTGTACTCCCTTTCCACAATGGACGCGAGAATAACTGTGTCGTAGATTTCATCCGCGGTCTTTCCTTTCAGATTCGGGATTTCATTGGCCTTGATAAAGAATGTGTCCACCAGCTTTCTGAGGACGGTCTCCCCGGAACTTCCCTCTACAAAATAATAGGTATCTGGATAGAGGAAGCCTTCGAAAGTGTCCATGGGGATTCCGTACTCGGCAAGCAGTTCAGGATTCTTACACGCTTCCTTAAACTCCTCGGTGTCGCATACATTGTTTTCCCCAAGAAGATTGGCGACCTTCCTTACCGTAAGTCCCTCGGGAATGGTCAGCGTAAGATACTCGGGAGCCCCGGTACGCACCATCTTTGCGATAGTCTGAACCGACATGGACTTGTCCAGATTGTAGAACCCAGTCTTAATCGGATTTCCGTCATCCTTGCCGAAGAGCTGCAATCTCACTCCGTAGTAAAAAATCTTCCATGAGCGGATAAGTCCCAGCTCCTCCAAATCCTGAGCAACCCTGTAAACCGTGTGTCCTGCCGGGATTCTGTACTCAACCTTGCCCTCCGGCTCCTTGGACATTGGTGACGTTATATGGAAGAAATATGCAACGGCTCCTCCGCACGCGGCAAGAACCAAGAGTATGAGGATTAAAAAAATGGTAAGAATCACCTTGAGAACGCTTCTCTTTTTGCGTCCGGACTTTTTTTTCTCAGACTTTCCCATGGCTAAAGTTCAATCTCCTGCCCTTCAATGGCTATGTTCAGCTCAACGTCGTATTTGGCGGAATAATCCTCGTACCACTGCGCGGCTTTCAGGATGGAATAAATCTTTTTGTCGCTGTATGTAGGCTCATGGTGGAAGAAATAGAGCTTCTTCGCGTTCCATGTGTTCGCAAAATCAACCGCGTAGCAGAAAATGCTGTGTCCCCAGTTAGCCTTTGCAATGGCTTCCTCTCCGGTATACTGGCTGTCAAGGATAAGCACATCGGCATTGTCAAAGAAATGATTGTACTCAATGCTTCTGTCATGGTCGCTCGCCTGAAGCTCAACGTCGGTGGCATAAATGATCTTCTTTCCGTCTTCCTCAAAGGAATATGCATAGGAATTTCCCGGATGCTTCATTTTTCTGCACGTTACCTTCACACCGTCCACATAGAACGGCTCCAGCTCACGGATCAGATGGAAACGGAATGGATGTTTGACTTTCTCCCACGCGCAGTTCGGGGGCAAATACGGGCATCGGTTCTGCTCGGAAAGGACACGCTCAGCCGCCGGAAATGTGGAGTAAAAATCAATGACGGCATTCGGATTGTAAATGGGGCCGAAAAACGGGAGACCCTGAATGTGATCCCAGTGAAAATGAGACATGAAGATATGATAATGCTTGTCCTCAGGCTGATCACCATGCACACCGTATTCACGCAGACCGGAGCCGCAGTCAAGGAGGAATTTTGCCCCCTTAGACGTGGTAATCTCGACACAGGGTGTATTTCCTCCAACGGTACCAAAAATCCACGGAGGCAAGGATGCTATAAAACGGGTCTTAGCATCCTCAGATTCTATATCTTTCGGGGTAATCCTTTCAATAGCAGCTACAATCTTCGCCTGAACCTGTTCGGGTGTAATTGGTGCCGGCAAAGAACCCCTGACGCCCCAGAATTTAACCTTCACATTCCCTCCACACTGTACGTCCCATGTCCGTCAGTACTTTAAAAAAATCCACATAATAAAGTATACAACTTTATCAAAAAAAAAACTAGTCTTTTACGGATTTTTATTTTGAAAATTCTTGATTGGGTATTAACAATTTTTTATTTTTGGGATATAATGATTGAAGTACCGTTGGTGCATCCGGGGCATGTCTTCGGACAAGATTTTTTTTAGAAAAAACACTATACATCGGCTGTTTAAAGAGGAGATAAAAAATGGCTAACAAGATTACCATTATCGGAGCGGGACAGGTTGGTTCAACCGTTGCCTATGCACTTATTGTCAAGGGTGTGGCATCTGAAATTGTGCTCATTGACATCAACAAAGAGCGCGCAATGGGAGAGGCCATGGACATGAGGCAGGGTACCCCATACACGAAAGCCATCAACATTCATGACGGAGATTATGCGGACGCAAAGGACTCCGACGTGGTTATCCTGACATCCGGTGTGGCCCGCAAACCTGGACAGACACGCCTTGACCTTGCCCAGATCAATGTGGACATCACAAAGAGCGTAATGACCCAGATCACAAAGGTCGCTCCCAACGCAAACTACATCATCGTGGCAAACCCCGTGGACATTCTTACATATCAGTTCGTGAAGTACTCTGGAATCCCTGCAAACCGCATCTTCGGAACAGGAACCATGCTTGACACAGCCCGTCTCAGAACAAAGCTCGCTGACACATACAATGTCGCTCCTGTAAACGTACACGCCTATGTTTTCGGTGAGCACGGTGACTCTTCTTTCGTTCCGTGGTCTCTTGCAAACATTGGAACTATTCCAGTTGACAAGTATGCCGAGTGTGCCGAGGGACGCAATCTTCCAAAGCTCAACCACGACGAGATTGAGGAATACGTTCGCAAGTCCGGTGGAATCATCATCAAGGCAAAGGGATGCACAAACTACGGAATCGGTGCTACTGTAACCCAGCTCTGCAACTGCCTCACAGCCGGAAAGGATTCTCTCCTTACCGTCTCAACAATGCTCACCGGTGAGTACGGAATCAGCGATGTATGTCTGAGCATCCTTACCGAGGTTGGCGGAAACGGAATTACGAACCGCATGGTCGCTCCTCTTACCGACTCCGAGATTGTCTCACTCAAAAAGAGCGCCGACACACTCAAGGACATCATCGGACAGCTGCACTTCTAGGAGATTGGATAAATGGAATACAGAATTGAACACGACTCAATGGGCGAAGTAAAGGTTCCCGCGGATAAACTCTGGGGAGCACAGACTGAAAGAAGCCATGAGAATTTCCGCATCGGTGTCGGGATTGAGACCATGCCAAGGGAAATCACCAAGGCATTCGGATATCTGAAAAAGGCAGCAGCACTCGCAAACAACGAGCTTAAGCCCGAGAAGATGACCGCAGAGAAAGTCGCAGCAATCACCAAGGCATGTGACGAAGTGATTTCTGGCGCATTGAACGAGAACTTCCCGCTTGTTGTTTGGCAGACAGGAAGCGGTACTCAGAGCAACATGAACACCAACGAGGTCATTGCGAACCGCGCCAACGAGATTGCCGGAAAGAAGCTCTGCCATCCGAACGATGACATCAACATGAGCCAGTCCTCAAACGACACCTTCCCGACGGCCATGCACATTGCCGCTGTTGTTGAAGTGGAGGACAAACTTTTCCCCGCGATTGACCTGCTTGTTGACACATTCAAAAAGCTTGAGAAAGAAAACGAGGGAATCGTAAAGTCAGGACGCACACACCTTCAGGATGCCGTTCCGATTTCATTCAGCCAGGAAATCAGCGGATGGAGATCATCGCTCGAAAGAGACAAGGAAATGCTCGCATCCTCACTTCCCTACCTCAAGCAGCTCGCCCTCGGTGGTACTGCGGTCGGTACAGGACTTAACGCGCCCAAGGGATTCGACACGCTTGTAGCAAAGAAGGTCAGTGACCTTACCGGAAAGGATTTTGTCACGGCACCGAATAAATTCCACGCTCTTTCAAGCAAGGACGAGATTGTCTTCGCACACGGAGCACTCAAGGCACTAGCAGCGGACTGCATGAAGATTGCAAACGACGTGAGATGGCTTGCCTCAGGTCCGAGAGACGGACTTGGAGAAATCCACATTCCGGAGAACGAGCCGGGTTCATCAATCATGCCGGGAAAGGTCAATCCTACCCAGTGTGAGGCCATGACGATGGTTGCTGTTCAGGTCATGGGAAATGATGCCGCCGTGGGAATGGCAGCCAGCCAAGGTAACTTTGAGCTGAACGTATTCATGCCGGTAATCGCATACAATTTCCTCCAGTCAGTTCGCCTGCTCGCCGAGGTAATCGTAAGCTTCAACAACAACTGTGCCGTCGGAATCACTGCAAACAAGGAAAAGATGCACTTCAACCTGCACAACTCGCTCATGTTGGTAACTGCATTGAATCCCTACATCGGATACGAGAATGCGGCAAAGACAAGCCACAAGGCTTATGAGGAAAATATCTCCCTCAAGGATGCCTGCGTGCAGCTTGGATTCCTCACAGCCGAAAAGTTCGACGAGGTATTCCACCCCGAAGAAATGGCCGGTGTCACAAAGAAATAACTTAGCAACCCGCTAAATTAGTAAGGGGGCTTCCATTATTTGGAGGCTCCTTTTTTTTCAATCTGCAAGTGGATTTTTTTCGTCTGCAATTTTTTATCATAGACCAAAAATCCCTTCCAGCCTTTCGTCAAAAAGCAATAGGCCGTATGAAGTTTTTGCGCGCTCTGTAATCTTTGAACGTCATAAATCTCCGCATAATAATGATCGTAAATATATCCCGATATATCCCTCTGAACCGTGTACATGATATTCCGTCCGTCAAAATACATCTGGTCGTTTTTCAAAAGCGTGTTGTCCCGGAAACCGACGAGTCTTTTACTCTTTTCTGTGCCCAAATCAATCATGTAAATCAAATCGCCATACCTGCTGCTGTTCGCGTAAAGGACAATGACATTCGACTCAGAATCCAGGCAGCCGTTATAATGAACTGAAGTTGTTTTCAAAGCTTTCACGGTCTGTATTTTCGCCTTATTCGACAAATCAAAAATATTCAGCTCGGGGTTTTCCTGATTGAATGAATTGTAAAGCATTTTGTTTCCGTCCAAATCAAGGAAGGTTACGCCGGTAGTGGATTCAGGAAATTTTTCAGCGACAATCACCTCTGATTTTTTTGAGCCCAAATCATACATGACAATTTGCGAGGTCTCCTTTTCAAAATCATGGCACAAATACACTATGCAGCTCTCATTGATGTGCGGATTACAAGGATACAATCCCCTTGCAGATTCAGAGACCGGAGCATCATTTACCTTCGTAAGCTGATTTGAAAGGCAATCATAATGATAGATGTCGCTGTAGACATTTGCCTCATCATTCGGATAACGCATTTTGATTACGGAAAATACAAATCCGTTTTTTGAAGCGTTGAAATCGCTTATGGAAAATTTTTCCTCGCACGAAAAAATCGTCTTTGTTATCTCAAGTTTTTCCGTGTCGTATTCCACAATCTTGGAATAGCTTCTCACATAATCCTCGAGCACTAAGAATATATTCTGAGTCTTCTCATAATAATCATCGCAAATAATTATTCCGTCTGGAAGATTTTCTGAATCCGCAAACTCCGCAGAAACGGTCTTGGCAAAACACGATGTAAAAATCGGCAGTACCAGGAAAAACAACATAAAATTTTTTTTCATTTACAAACTCCTTTTCTATTGTAAGTCATACAAAAAATCCAAATTAAACTCAGGCTTCGTCTCTTTCGTAATCGAAGGAAGATCCTCCTCAATTTTCGGAAAACTCAGATTTTTGTCGTACTTGTAAAATTTATATTTTTCGAAATCAGCATAACATCCATCGATTGTCCCATATTTGATTCTTCCTCTTACCAAAGGAGCAAAAATTTTGTTGATTAAATCGACGTTTTTCTGACTGTTCTCCAAACGCAAAAGACCTTCCGCCGCATAGATTCTTCCGCACGGATTGTCTCCCTTCAAGATATTTATGAAAACATTTTTGTCATTGAGTTTTATGAGATTTTCCATAGCTATTCTGCCCGCAGGTTTTTCACCGCCAAGATAGCCAAAATCTCCGTAATCAGTTTGTTCTTCGGCGGAGCATAAAAAATCATAATACTTTTGAAACTCTTTTGGCAGACTTATTTTTTCACTCGCACCGACAAGTTTTTCCTTATGCTCGGAATATTTTTTTACCCCCTGAGGAAACTCACGAACAAATTTATATACGAATCTTTCTTGAATGCTCACATTACCGTCAGAATCAACTTCATAACACGGCGGATAAACCGTCTCCTCCTTGGAAAACTTTTCTTGAAATCTTTTCAGCACTTTTTCATCAAGTTTCTTTTCGCTCATTCGGAAGTAGTAATCATCAAGCCTGACAACAAACTTGCAGGGGGTATTTTTGTATGAGACATAATCAACAAGGAAATACATATACGGACTTGAAAACAATGAAGAAATTTTTTTCAATCCAAACCCGAGATCATGCACTTCAAGCTCACCGTGCTTCCTTATAAAAGTTTTGATTCCAAAATCCGTCAAATCCTTTTGATCCACAAAATCCAAAACCGAAGTAACCAGAATTTCGCTTTTCTTTATATGCTCATCATTCAAATCTTCTGAAAACAAAGCGAATGAAAAAAACATGAACAGCAATGCGACCGCGAATTTCTTTTTCATCTTTTTACTCCCATACAAAATGATTCTATATCTCTTAGCAATGAGATACCCTATAAATAGCTTATCAAATTTTCAATGAATGTGTAAATAGGAAAATGACAAAATAAAAAGACCACCTAAAACATTGCGATACAATAATTTAGGTGGTCAGGAAAATGGAGTGTTACCATAATGACATGTAGCTTCAAAATACATGCATTATATTTCCGGCAGAAAATCCACCGGCTCAAAAACCGCCATATCCGCTGGGGAATCTGACGGTCGAATTGATTACTTATCTAAAGCTATTAGCGCTTCAGGTTGATGATTGTCTCAAGCATTGAGTCACCGGTCTGGATTGTCTTTGCGTTGGACTCGAATCCGCGCTGTGTAACAATCATGTCGGTAAGCTGCTCTGTAAGGTCAACGTTACTCATTTCAAGAGTACCTGCCAGGAAGCTACCCTTTCCGGCTGTGCGTGCCTCACCGATGTTTGCCATACCGGAGTTGATTGACTCAGCGTATGTGTTGTCTCCCTTCTTCTCAAGACCGCCCTGGTTTACGAAGCTTGCCATTGCGATCTGTCCGATGGTGCGTGTTGAACCGTTTGAGTACACACCAGTGATGATTCCGTCCTGGCTGATGCTGAAGTTGTCCAGATAGCCGAGGGTGTATCCATCCTGATAGTATGCCTTTGTTGTGCTGCGTGATGCGTCCTGGGTAATCGTGTTCTCGAAAGATCCGATTGTTCCAAGGTCAAGGTTCATTGTCTGCCTGAACGGATTTCCAGCCTCATCAGGATTTGTAGAAGGAACGTTGTATGAAGTCTGGAGAATGATGTTGCCCTCTGTGTTGGAAACGTTTCCTGCGCTGTCAACCACGGATGCAAGAGCACCATAGTTGTCGAAGTTCAGTGTGTAGATATTTGAAACACCGTCGGTTGTGTTGATTCCTGCGCGAGTCTCAGTTGCAATCTCCGCATTCGGATCAACTGTGATTGCTACTGTCCACTGGTTCGGATTTCCGGGAACTTTCTGGAAGTCCATGTGGAGCTGGTGCTTGCTACCGTAAGTGTCGTAGATATCGATCTCTGTCTGCCATGTTCCGGCCTTGATCTGCTCCTCTGTCGGGTTCTCAGGAATCTCGGGGAGGTTCTTGTCCAAGTTACAGAGATAGCGGACTGTCTGTGTTGCCTTTGCAGGATCCTTCTGTCCTACCGGAATCTTCAAGTCTGTTGTTGAAGCTGAGGTCTGGAGCATCTGGTTCTCATCTGCCATCCATCCCTGCACTCTCATTCCGTTTGCGGGGTTTACGAGAGTTCCGTTTGCATCCACTCCGAACACACCGGCTCTTGAGTAGAATGTCTCCTCTCCGTCTTTGAGCACGAAGAATCCGTTGCCCTGGATTGCCAAATCAGTAGAAACACCGGTTGACTGGAGATTTCCCTGTGTGAAGATTGTGTCAATAGCTGCGATGCTCATTCCAAGTCCAACTTCCTTCGGGTTCACACCACCAACTTCCTCACCTGGGCGTGCCGCACCACTGAGCTGCTGGCTGATCATATCCTGGAAGTCCACACGGCCTTTCTTGAAACCATAAGTGTTGACGTTCGAAATGTTGTTTCCGATTACATCCATGCGTGTCTGGTGATTCTGCAAGCCGCTCACACCAGAATAAAGTGATCTCATCATATAGCTAACCTCTTTTTTGCTTCTTATTCGCCGTAAACGGCTGCAATTTTCTTCAAATCATAATACATGTTGCCGACCTTAACCTGCGGATTTTCTCCGTAAGTGACAGCCTGAACAACTCCCGATGTCGTTGTGTCGCCAAGATCGATTTCAACAGTGCGTCCAATTGTTCCCATCGCGTTGTTTGACGTGAGCATTGTGTTGAGATGCTCGAAATTGGTGTTCATGTTTGTCATCTGCTCCAGTGTGGAGAACTCAGCCATCTGCGCGATGAACTCAGTGTTGTCCATCGGGTCCGTCGGGTCCTGATTCTGCATCTGGCAAATCAGGAGTTTCAAAAAGTCATCCTTGCCCAGCGACTGCGTGGTGGTACGTCCGTTTACCGCCAAAGTCTTGTTGTAAGTGTCCACAGTCATTTGAAGCTTTGCTTTCTCCTGGGCACTCATCTGTGTGTTCAAGCTAACGCTTTCCATCTATAACACTCCTATTCCCTTAGGCGACGACATCAACGTGATAGTCATCGCTTGTGGTATACGCTGTTGATTCTGACTGAGGCTGGACAACCTCATCAGATCCGGCATAATTGTTGTAAGTTTTGTTTGCCATGAACTGCGCTCCGGTCTCATCACGTCCCTGACTGAAATTACCGGTTCCGCTGTCCGCAAGACTCAAGTTGAAGTTGGCATTGTCAAATCCGTTGTTACGGAATGCCTGGCGCAAAGTGTCAAGATTCTGTTTGAAAGCCTCAAATGCCTCTTTGCTGTGCACAACAATCTGTCCGTTAATAATTTTATCGGAAAGTTCAAGGCTAATCTTAACATTTCCAAGATTTTCCGGCTTTAAAATCATATTGATTGAGCCGGAGTTGTTGTCCCTGAGGATGATGTTTCCTGCCTTGGCGAACTCAGGCGCATTGTACTGAATCTGCTGTGAGAGCATCTGCTGGAAAGTTGAGCCTGACGCACCCGCACTCTGATTGTCCGATGCAAGTATGTTGGCCTGGGCAGTTTTCATAAGCGATGATGCCGCGTCTTCCTGAACTTTCACGCTCTCATTCTGCGCGACGACCTTTTCGCTGGACGGGATTTTCTTCTCTTCCTTTGACTCAGAGCCACGCAGGTCCGTAATCTTGAACGTAGCCTCGTCCTTTTTCTCTGTGCGCGATGAAGAATCCGCAAGCTGATTTTTTACTTCGGCTTTCTTTTCCACATCTGGTTTCTGTGCGACGGGCTGTACGTTTTCTGAAAGAGGCTCCACCACCGAAGTCTCAACTGGCTTTTCATCGCTTGGGATTTCCGGTTTAAGGGCAAGCTCTTCTCCGGCATTGATTGCGGCAGTCTCAACAACCTCACTCTCAATCTCGGATGCAATCATCGTATCTGCGGGAACCAGCTCCAAATCGTCCTCCACTGTCTCAGCGACGGCAAGCACGTTGGTCTCAGTTTCCATGTTGTCCTGTACCGGGATGTTCTCAGTCTCATTGGCGGTAACGGCATTCTGCAAGGCGACTCCGAGAGCCTCTTCGTTAAGTTCCATTGATTCCGCATCGATTTCAACTGTCAGCTCATTTTCCTTCTCTGAATTTTTTTCAGACACATTCAGAGCATCCTTGAGCAGAGTCTTTGCCACTCCGGCATTGATTTTTTCAGTATTTTCGTTTGTTGCAGTGCTTTCTGGTGTTTTCTCAGCGATTTCTTCAACAGGATTCTCAACTTTTTTGTCGGCAGTTTCTTTTGCCGCAGCACTTTCTGTGTTATTTATTGAAGATTTTGGCTCATCTGCCTCAGATTTTGCGAGGGGTTTTGACTCATTGGACTTGTCAAAGTCATCCGCACGAGTGGACGGCTTCTTCTCAACTTTTCCCTCTGACTTTACTGATTCAAGGATGGACTTGAAATCTCCATCCCCGGAACCTGAAAGTTTTGCGATCTTCTGAGTCTGGACTTGCGTTTTTGCAGCTTCTGTCTGATTGAGCTGCACGTTCAAGGTCTGCATTGGTAATACCTCCGGCTCAACACCGAGGCATTGCCACTGGTAAACAATTACCGCCTACTCTTCTTCGTCGTAGTATTCGTCTTCCGTATCGTCAAGAGTATTGGGCTTGTTCGCCATCTTGCGGCTGATTTCAGCAGCACGTTCTGCAGGCATAAGTGAAAGCCAGTAAGCTACAAGGGAAACCTGACCGGCAGCACTTGCATCAGCATCCGCGCGCCTAAGAACATCAATGATGTCCTGGTCATCCATTTTCTCAAGTATCAAAACGGCATTCTTTGGTTGCATTCCGTTCAGATTTTGAACAATTTGCTCGATGTTTCTCTCTCTATCATCGTTCATTTTCAACTGATTGTTGAATGTTTTTTCACGCTCTTCCTGAGCTTTTTTCTGATCCTCAAGCTCCTGGGCAATCTGGGCGTTGTTTTCCTCAGCAACTTCAATGTCGGACTCACGTTTGTCAAGCTCTTCGGTGCGAACATCAAGAGCCTCAATGCGTTTTGCCCAGCGTGCGTTGTCCAAATCATCCTCGGCCAAATCATCCGGGGAGGACACGGTTTCCGTAGTCTGCGGCTGGAGTCCAATCAGCTTGTAAACAGGAGCGAAAATCTTCTTTGCCCTGACGACACCCAGGTAATCGAACCACATAAGTCCGAAAAATACCAGAATTATAATGAGAATTATCAGTACTATTGACTTACCAAGAACTTTTCCTCTAACCACCGCTCTTTTCCCCTATTTGTTTTTTAAACTATCGGAAACCGAAAAGATTTATTAAAGCATTTTTTTCAGGCTCACTTTGCAATAAGACCGCCAATTGCCGTTCCAAGGGTAATGTCGTTCTCTCGGCTGATCACTTCATAGAAAAGACCTCTCTCGCGGACCAAAAGATCCTCAAGGTAGCCCATTACGCGCGGGAAAATCTTGTAGGTCTTGAAGAATGTGGTTCCGTTGCAGAGAATGCACACCGGCTTGGTTGAATCCTGTCCAGCACCGCTCTTGACCACACACGCGGTAAGGATTGCGGCGGAAAGTCTTGCAGATCTCTCGACTATGGCATCAAGGAGCTGGAAGAGCTTGTCGTAATCTTCCGGTGTCGCGGACTCCGCGGCTTTTGCACCAAGGACAGAGCCAGTTCCATAGGGAGCGTGCAGGAAGGAATCCATCTCAATCAGCGTAAGGCCTTCAAGTTTAAGGAGAGACTTGCAGAATCCCTCGCTGAAAAGACTTTCCTCGGCTGCAGTATGGATGGCCTCAAATCCAACGGGTCCGAGATATGCGCCAGAGCACATTTTCTCAAGGATTCCGTTACCCGGCTTCACGGACTTCGCATCATAGGCACGGTCAAAATCAGACCTCTGGACCTTGTCGAACTTACCATTCTCGCACACGATGATCTGTTTTTTGAGTCCCTTGTACGCGGGATCCTCAGGCTGGATGTATGCTCCGTTCATTCCGGTTCCAAGAATGAATCCAATATAGGAAGAATATTTGTTTCCCTCATCAGGACATGCGGCTCCGGCAAGAAGCGCGGCAACAGTGTCGTTCAAAAGCGAGATTTTCACATTTTTCGTCCATCCGTGCTCCTTGAGCGCCTTGGCAAACTCCTTTCCAATGTGGCAGCCCACCACCTCGGGAGCCTTGATTTCCTTTGAGAATCCGAGCAAGATTCCGTCTCCGTCCTCGGTAATGGTCATGGGATATGAGAAGCAGAAACCGATTTTATCAGACTTGTCCTTCAGATGCTCCAGATTGGTGGCGAACTGGTCAAAAAACTCCTTCCTTGAAAGCTCCCTCTCAATTCCGGGCATCTTTGTCTTTTCCATAAAATCAATGGTGGGCTTTCCCTGCTGGTCAAAAGTGACAAGGCATGAGCGGAAATTGGTTCCACCGGCGTCAATCATAATCACGCTCTCACCGGCAACATTTTTCTCCGGGGGATTGCAGAACGTGCGTATCATGTCCTCGGCCGCTGGTCTCTGCGAAAGACCCTCGTTCATGTCGTACAACATGGCATCTACTACCGGATTGATGTCCATGTGAACCGGGAAATTGTGCTTTCCCAAAAATGCTGCCACAGCGTTATTCATTTTTGTCTCCTGAAACTCAAATCTTATAAATCAATTACCGAGTTAAACTTTCATAAATCACAAACTGGTTCCCAGCGAGTGTCTGCCTCGAAAAAAGGCTTCCGCGCTACGCTTGTGCAGATTTTTTTCGATTCAGCCCCTCACTTCCACCAGTTTGAATCCATAAGTGTTACAACCCGTCATTTGCCTTTATAGATTTTTCCATATAAAGGTATTTTCTATTATAACATACTTTACACTTTTTAACAATAGAATTAGAATACTTTCCATGTCAGTTGAAAATTCATTGGAAAAAACGCTAAAAGATAAGCTGAATCCCGAGCAGTACAGGGCCGTTACCACGATTGAGGGGCCCATATTGATTATTGCAGGGGCCGGGAGCGGAAAAACCCGCGTTATCACATACAGAATCGCGAATATGCTTGAAAAAGGGATTCCACAGAGCCAGATTCTTGCGCTCACCTTCACCAACAAGGCGGCAAGGGAAATGCAGGACAGAATCAAGGAGCTGACGGGGAAAAAGATGCAGAACCTCACAATCAGCACGTTCCACGCATTCGGGGTAAAAATCCTGAGGCAGGACATAGACAAGCTGGGATACCGCACCAATTTTTCCATTTACGACGAGACTGACCGATACGCACTGATCAAGGAGACCGGACGCGAGCTTCGATTTACCACGGATTCCCTTGACCTATACAAGATTGGAGGACTTTTCAGCGACATAAAGACTGGACGCAAGGGATTTACCGACGGAGCCGACCAATACAAGGCGCTTTACGAGGGATATCAGGAGGGACTCAAGCTTTACAATGCGGTGGATTTTGACGACCTGATTACGCTTCCCATAAAACTTTTCAGGGAACATCCCGACGTTCTTTCGCAATACAAGGACCGCTACCGCTACATCATGGTGGATGAGTTTCAGGACACGAGCCACCAGCAGTACGAGCTGATGCACCTGCTCTCCGACAGAAACGTGGCGGTTGTGGGAGATGATGACCAGAGCATTTATTCATGGCGCGGCGCGGATTACATGAACATCGTGAATTTTGAAAAGGACTTCCCGGGGATGCAGGAAATCCGCCTTGAGCAGAACTACAGGTCCACCGGAACCATACTCGCGGCTGCAAACGGAGTCATCAGGCACAACACGAACAGAAAGGACAAGGAGCTTTGGTCGGGAAAAGGAGACGGAAAGCCGATTGAAATCTTCATGCCGGAAAATGAGGCCGCCGAAGCTGATTTCATAGCGGAGAGCATTCAGGGAATCTGTGCCGAGGAAAGAAGGAAATATGATGAGTTCGGAGTGCTGATGAGGGCAAACACCCAGAGCCGGCCGATTGAGGAAGCGTTTTTGGAGGCGAACATTCCCTACACGATGAGCGGAGGAACCAGTTTTTTCGAGCGGAAGGAAATCAAGGACGTAATCTCGTACCTGAGGGTAATTTCAAACCACGATGACGACATCAATCTGCTCAGGATAATCAACACACCCCGCCGTGGAATTGGACGCGCGACGATCGAGGCAATCAGCGACGTGGCGAAGAATCTGGACTGCTCGCTGTGGGAGGCAATGCAGGACATCATCGCCGGTGACGAGGAGCGATATCCTGAGAGTGCAAGATTCAGGGAAGACATCATCGCATTTGTGAATTTAATAGAAGAAAACAAAAACATGCTGAGCGGAAAGGGACTTGCCAAAAAGGTGCGCTCACTTGTGGACCAGATTGCGTATCTTGACTATCTGATCGGGGAGAACCCCAAGAGCGAAAAAGCCGTGCGATTCAAGTTTATGAACATCGAAAGCCTGATCCGGAGCATGGAGCAATGGGAAAACAACCCCGAAAATCAGGACACGAGCCTTTACGCATACCTGAACCGCATCACCCTGCTTTCCCGGGATGACATGGACGACGGCGAGCAGGACAAGGGCAAGGTGAATCTGATGACAGTGCACGCGAGCAAGGGACTTGAGTTTCCGGTTGTGTTCATTGCGGGTGCGGAAGAAGGACTCATGCCTCATGCAAGGGCCGTTGAGGAAGGCGGGGATGCTGCCATTGAGGAAGAGAGACGGCTTTTCTATGTTGCGGTGACCCGCGCTAGGGACAGGCTTTTTATCTCATCATGCATACACCGCAGAAAGATGAATGCCACGGTGGAATGTGAGACCAGCCGATTCCTTGAGGAGATTCCAGAAAATCTGATTACCTACCACGAGCCACCCAAGGAAGTTGACGCAGCCACGGCACAGGAGCTTTTGCAGAACATGCTGAAGAATCTCGCAAAACCAAGGGTACCGAAGATTTGAGCGAGTGGAAAGTTGAAAGTGGAAAGTGGAAAGCTTTGGGACGGGAGATTTTCTTAAAAATCACTGATTTTCATAAAAATTGATGATTTTAACAAAAATCACATTTGCCCCTTGACATTGTTTTTGGATTTTGATATAGTATATACATCATCTGCGGAATTAGCTCAGTTGGTTAGAGCACCAGCATGACACGCTGGGGGTCACTAGTTCGACTCTAGTATTCCGCATGATTCAGCGTCCTTTTTCGGGGCGCTTTTTTTTTTGCACACGGAGGATTTCATGGCTTTGGTAAATAAAAAGATGGACATGACACCGTTCGACATGAGGGAAAAGCCCGTAAAGCAATGGCCGCCCCTAGCCTTTCTGCTGTGGATTACCTCTTACTTCCTGACCGGCGGCAGAAAAATGAAGCGTGAAAAAATCAACATGGAAAAATGTAGGCCGCCCTACCTCGTCATCTCCACCCACCAGGGATTCTCGGATTATTTTATAGTTCCAAGGATGCTTTTTCCTCACCGCGCGAATTATGTTTCGGACGTGGAGGGTTTCGCGGGATACGGCAAATGGGCATACAAAAACGGGGGATGCATAGGAAAACGCCGTTATGTGAGCGATATGTCGGTTCTAAGCAACATTCGTTATGCGCTACAAAAATTGAAGCAAAGCGTGGTGATTTTTCCTGAAGCCCGTCATGCGGATGCGGGAGTCACATCATCTTTGCCCGACAATCTTGGAAAGCTTTCTAAAATGCTGGACGTGCCGGTTGTGACAATCAGCATAAACGGAAGCTATCTTGCAAATCCGTTTTGGGACGAGACAAGAGGCCGGAAGGTTCCGTTCATTGCGAGCATGGAATGTCTTTTCACAAGGGAGGATCTTCATTCCAAAAGCGAAAAGGAAATCCAGGAAGCAATCGCGAAAAAACTTGAGTACAACGAATATGAGTGGCAGAAACAGAATGGAATAAAAATCAGCGAGCCGTTCCGTGCCGAGGGACTTCACCTGCCCCTGTACCAGTGCCGTGAATGTGGATGCGAAGGACAGACTGTAAGCTCAGGCGCGGCCCTCTCATGCAAAAAATGCGGCGCGTCATGGACTCTTTTGGAAAACGGAGAACTTGAGTCTGCAAAAGACAAAAAGCTGATTTCCATCCCTGAGTGGTACCGATGGGAAAGAGAAAACGTCAAGGAGGAAATAAAAAGCGGTTCGTACAAAACTCTAGATGTTCCCGTGCGGATTGAAGCATTGCCGAACCACAAGGGATTTGTTCCATTTGGCGAAGGCCGTCTGATTCACGACATGCGCGGCTACACTCTGATTTTGAACGGGACTCCACCGGAAGGCACAAGGGATTCATTCCCTCTTTTCATTGATAACCGAACGCTGGGTTCCACACAGACTGAATACAATTACAGGAACCGGGGCAAATGCATTGTCCTTTCCACAAGGGACTGCTGCTACTACGCTTATTCCGACTCGCCGGATTTTCTAGTGACCAAGCTGGAATTCGCCGTGGAGGAGATGAGGAAGATTGCAAGAGATTGAGTCTTATTCCTTAAAAAGAGACTCTAATCGCAGGACAAATTCCACCACCAGATTCATCCGCATCAGGATTTCCTGTTGCACCATCAAAACTACAAGTTCTTACGGCACAAGTCGATGGAGATGGTGACGTACTTGACGGCTGATACGGAGAGCGGAGCCACCACCATCCATAACCGTTGTTATTTTTATAAGCACCTGTTGCAAGCGCATAATCCGTTGATTTTCGTTTTCTTGCTGGGCCAGAACTCGTTCCACTACTAAATCCATAAGAAGTTGTGGTAACTTCATTTACGCTCATGAGGAAAACTTTATCAGATGTATTATTACAGGTATAATCAGATGCGGCTGGGCTCGTCGTCCCTGATGGATAAATGCTGACCAATGAGTTGTCTACACTTCTATTCAATATCAGGCCTCTTGCGCTTTCACCAAAGGCAGAATATAAAAATCCTTTGTTTTGATAAGTCGAAACAGTAGAATTTGAAGCATTGGAATAACTCAATCCATTTAAATATGCACGAACCTGGCTTTTCTCGTAATTGTTCGCATAAATTGTATTTGTACCAGAAGTTCTCGTGGATATTGACTCAAAAAACGGAATGCCAGAAGTCAGAATACTCTCTGCAAGCAGAATTTTTTCTCCGCTGTCACTTGGATTCAAAACTCTCCATATAATTGGCTCAACCTTGAAGTAATATTGGGAGCCATCAGTAATGCTTGTCCCATCATGGAAAGAATAATTTGAATCAGAATAAACGCTTGCATTCATCTTCGCATAATAGTTTCCGTCGTTTCCAAGATAATACGTGTTTCCGCCCATCGTGATGCTGTGGGCCTCATCTACTGTTACAGAATCATCCTTTATTGTCTGCGGCCAGTCACCGAAATATACGTAGGTCCCGCTTGTACCGGCTGTTCCGCTATATCCAGAGCCAACACTGGTAACTGTCGAATGGAATTTATAGGTCTCCAGCTGGAATGTAGCACTCACCGACACATTGCTTTCCGGCATAGAGAATCTGTATGACACTCCATCCGTAAGAGTGGTAAGCAAAATGGATTGTCCGTCGGAATCGGTTACGGAAATGCTTCCCGGTACCAGTTCATACCCAGCGTTGGGTTCTACGGTCAAAACTACAAGACTTCCAGCAGACGCATCTGTTCTGGAAGCTGACACGTTTCCATTTGCAAATGAACCGACACTGATTGTATAAGTTACATCAGAATGTACCCGATGCAAAACAAGATTCAGGGAGTTAGTTTTTCCGCTTTCGATCATCACAGAAGAAGAGCCCGACGCAAGAAGAGTGCCGTCCTCGCTGTAAGCATGGCACGTAAGCTCATAGTTTTTCATCGCAAGATTTTTAAACACGATGACCTTGGAGGAGCCCAGTTCTTTTTCAATCAAACCATCGTCAAGTGTAATTATATAGAAGATTTCCTCATCCTGAGCCGCAGGGGTCTGAAAAACAAGGCTTCCGAGCTCTGGATCAGAAACCACAGAATCTGCACCATTCCACGAAGATGAATCATAAATTTCGACTTCTACATCATCCATGCTTCCCCCTCGCACAGATGCTTCACAGGAAAAAAACGAAAGAACCGAGAGACTGAGAATGCAAAAAAACTTAAAGGCACTTCGCATAAGTTCGCTCCTAATGGATGATAGATCTCACTAAAAGACTAACAAATTTACCATTGAGCGTCAAGGCAGAAATCCATCAAATTCATCAAAGCCACCGAAACCACCTGCCGACTGGTTTCCTGCGATTCTGTCCGCCACATCCACATATTTTTTGAAGAGCGAGAGGGATTCGGAAAGGCATTTTTCATCCTTCGCAATTTCGTGGGTTCCGTGTATCATGCAGGAATTTTCAGTGCCGTAAAAGGTTCCGAAATTTTTCTTGAACACATCGCGGAACGAAAAAAGCTCGTCATTGTCGGAAAAGACAGCAAATCTTGAACCACAGCTCTCATGGTCAATCAGATTCCACCCCTCCTTGATTTTGAGCCATTCGCGGTGACACTTTTCCTCGTCGAAATCTTTCCGCTGCTCCGGGTACAAAATATTTTTTATCGTATTCTCCGGCTCAAGGCATGGGTTCAGCAGGAGGATTGGAGTGCATACGTTCACGGATACCGCATAGAACGCACCCAGAGAAGACGCGACAACGAAATCTGCATTTCTCACGTCATTTTGAATCTGGGAGAAAGCCTGCTCGGGATTCAGAAGATTGTATGTGGATGCTGAAAACTCATACTCACCTTCCAAAAGCTTTTTCACATTCCGTGCGGATGATCCGTTACCGCTGCCCCCTAAGCCGTGTATGTAGATTGCCTTGTTCATTTTATTTCTCATAAATGGATTCTATGCATCAAAAACAACAGTGTTGCCGGAGACGTTCCTAACCTTTGCCCGAAGCGAATTCAGTATTTTTTCCTGACTCTCCAAGACCGGCTTTTTAAGCTCCTCTATCTCCTTTTTAATTTTCAGCACTGTTTCGGGACTTACGCTGGTAAAGATTTTCTGCTGGATTTCATCATCAGCAAAGGCAACGGCTTTTGCGATTGAGTCCAGATTTTCCTCCACGATTTTCTGCACGGTAACTTCATCTAGCGAGCACAGAACTTTCAAATCAGAAAAATCAGGATCCGGGACATACATCGCCTTTAGCAAATTTTTTTCAGCAGCGGCTTTCTCATATTCCGCTTCGATTTCCTCGTAAACAGGTCTAAAAACATTTATCCCCCTGTCATAGAAAGCGTCGCCAATCATCGAGGAAAGCTTCATTCCTGCGTGATACGGATTACAATCACCTATTATGGAAAGCACACCCTCTGCGACCATCATCAGGGCAAGTTTTTCTTCGTCTCCGCTGAAATTTTTAAACGTGCTAATTAAATAAAAGACCATTTTTTCAACGTCTGATTTTTCAAGGCCTGTGTAGGAAAGCTGGATGAGATTCATGGCAAGCACTCTGCCGCGCTTTGTAATTTTGTCTGTAAAATCCCTTCCCACAAATTTATTGAATGTATCCACATCGCAGAAATACCCTTCAAGCGACAAGATTCCTTCACGACGGGCAAGCTCAATTGTCCTTAAGATAAACCTTGCCATGCCGAACAAAGTCTGCTCGTACTCAGGTTTTGCGGCCGGTAAATCATTAAAAAACAACATTCAGATTTCCTCCTTTATTGAGTTTTGAACTACCTGTATATAATATATGAGAAATTGGGAAAAAGTTCAAAAATTTATACTATAACTCTTTCTCGATTTTCTCAGCCGGAAGCCCTGTATATTTTACAATCAAATTTATATCCACGCCGTCAGCGAGCATCGCTTTTGCAGACTCCAGGGCTTTTTCTTCCGCACCACGCTCAATACCTTGTTCAATTCCGTGTTTTACACCTTCCTCAAACGCGATGTCCTTTTCTTCATCTATTGTCTGCTGCCAGGTCATATATTGTTCCTCGTCGCAAGCTCAGCTTGCTCTTCAAGTTTTTGTTTGGTCGCAAAGCTCCCATTTTCCACTTTGTGGAAAAACACAAAAACTTGCAACCAAAGCCATTTTATATCAACGGATCTCTCCTCGTTATTCCATGTCCACCATGAATCTTTATGCTTTTACGGAAAGAGACTGAGCAATCTGCCTTACTTGTTCCAGCGGCAGTCCGATGCATTCTGATATTGTTTCTATAGGTATTCCTTTTCGAAGAAGATTCTCCGCATCCTCAAGGGCTTTTTCTTCCGCACCACGCTCAATACCTTGCGCAATTCCTTGTTCAATTCCGTGTTTTACACCTTCCTCAAACGCGATGTCCTTTTCTTCATCTATTGTCTGCTGCCAGGTCATATATTGTTTCCTCCATTCCATATTCTTTCTGGCGAAGGAGACTTTTTCCTCGATGGACTTCGTGAAATCGCTGTCGGCATTCTGGTTCACAAGAAACTTGAAAAAGGCTTTCTCCTCGTCATTTTCCATTTTATCATATTTGGACGAGTTGAAAAAGAGCCTGTAGGCTCCGTCGTTCAATTTTATTTCACCGCCGGCATTATCCGGGCACTTGTTCTCAAAGAAATAGACGGGCAGGCTTTTTCCAAAAGGATCATCCAGACACAGGAAAATTACATACGAGTCCTTTAGTTTACTGTAGTTTTCTCCACGCGAGAGATTGTCCATGTCGATTATACTTTGGTAATACCGCGCTCGCTTCGGAAGGTTGGCTTTTAGCGTGGTCTGGATCTCCAGGTCGAAGATTCTCTTTTCATCCTTGGTGTAGACATCGAACCTCACGCTTTTGGCATCCGGGGCTTCTTGCAGTGTATGTTCCGAGTGCGGCATTTCAAGCTTTTCAATCTTGATGTGTAACAAGATTTCCAACAGGCGACGGCAAATTTCAGGCTCGCTTTCCATGATTTTGCAGAACATGAAGTTGTTCGCGAATGTCAGTTCCTCCCACGCGGGGGACTTTTTGAATTCTTTTCTTGTCATTTATTTTTTCCTCCATATATTAATAGGAAGCAAATCTTCGCCACGGTAAACAAAATGACAAATTTTTTTGAAAAAAAAAAATTTATGGGAATCGCCAAAAGATCATTGAAAATGAGTTTTTAGAGATGTCCCTATCTTTCATGGATGCCGGTGGGGGAATAGACGCAGGTTCGGCCGAAGTTTTTGGAGCCGCAGTAAATGCATTTTTTGCCGCCCGAAGCATGGACATGGACACGGCTTTCCTCTGGTGAGTGAACGCAGGTCTTTCCGTATCCCCTGGAGCCGCAATAACGGCATCGGTCGGGGTCGTCCCTGTGCTCGTGTTTTTTCGTGGGCGAGTAGACGCAGGTTCCGCCGTAGGACATCTTTCCGCAGTACGCACACTCAGCGAACACGGGAAGCAGAACCGTGAGGAAAATCAAAGTGAATGAAATTATCCGAAGCTTTCTCATGCAATTACGTCTCCGCTTTGAGTCACTTCATGAAGAACACGAGGACCGCAAGAACCGCCGTGACCAACACGATGAGAGCCCGGAAGAAAAATCTGGACGAGAATTTTATTATTCCCACCGCATAGATTGCGACTCCTATCAGGCATGCGATTCCACCGCCATGGCGAAAGTGAGTCCACGCACATGCCGCAACCCAGACCGCGTAAAAGACCGGCATCAGCTTAAGGTTGTTTTTGCTTTCCGCCCATGTGCTGAACGGAAGCCAGAACGGTGTGAATACCAGCGAGGGGATGATGCTCCAGGCGCTTCTTTTTCCCAGGAACAGCTGCTCGTAAAGGAAGAAGAGCCCTGCGGCGCACCACACGTTGATAAGGTTTCGCCTGATGAAATCCATGTTGCCGTGGATTTTATCCGACACACCGCGCTTAAGCTTGTACTCCGAATTATTCTCGAAGTTCCGGAATCTGTCCCTCAGCCGGGGAGACTCCGGCTTTTCCACGATTTTCTCTGACACAGGCTCGTCCAGCTCGAATTTCGCGCCGCACTCACCGCAGAAAAGATCGTCATCCGCTAGAGCCGCCCCGCATGACCTGCATTTTCTCATAGATGCAGCAGGTTCTTCAGGAAGCCCAGGTCAACGTTGAAGAAAATCACCGCGGCAAGTCCGAGCGTGAGGAGAAGCGGAATGATCGCGACCTTCTTCTTGCTGAGAGCGCACAGGCCCACCGCATTGCAGAGGACTCCGACAAGCGATATGTACGAGGAAATCTTATGCCCCGCCATCTTCATGTAAAGGGTGGCTCCGAGCCACAGGACAAGGAAGACGTACAGGAGCACGGTGTTCTTCCTTGATTTCGCGGTCATGGACGGAAGGGCGAAGAACGCACCAGCGACGGCAAGAATACCGCCAATCTTGTTCCATCCCCTGTTCAGGAGGGCGGCGGAGGCGATGATTCCGACTATGCTCAGGACACAGCACGGAATGAGGCCATTGTCCGGGTCATTTGAGTCGCCGGAGGACTGGGAGCCACTGCCTGTTGAGCTGGCAGCCGGAGTCTCCTCTACCTCTTCCTCATCCTCGTCCTGAGAGACATCCTCCTCGTCTGTCTGGGGCTCCACCTTCGCACCACATTCTCCGCAGAACAGGTCTCCTTTGACCAGCTCCGCTCCGCAAACCTTGCATTTTGCCATAATGTATTTCTCCTTTTATTATGCTTTTGCACCGCATTTCGTGCAGAATTTTTTGCCGCTCACAAGAGCCGCACCGCATTTTTTACAGAACTTAGGGCCTGATTTTGCCGCCGACGCGAACATCTCGGTTTCCTTGGCGACATTGCGCCTTGCTCTCAGCTTATCATCACCAGACGAGACGCAGAGCTTGAGCCAGTGGTTTTCGACCAACATAATTTCATATCGATATTCCTTTCCTTTTGGCGCGGGCGAGAATCCTAAGAAGTCATAGGATCCCAGGGGCAGACACTCGCTTACTTTTGTGGCGTCATCGGACGTGGCTCCAAACACAGACAAAGTAACACCAACCTGATTGTCACAGGATGTAGTGAAACAACCAGAGCCAGATGTTGAAGAGCTGTCCAGGTATATCACTTTGGAATACGCGCCTCCGACAGTCTCAGCGCCGAATGACATTGTAGTGCGACCGTCCGAGAGGCAGTTTTGCTTGACCGGAAGATAAACCACATTCCCGGAGCCATAAACCACGTCGCAGTTGTTGAAGCTGCAGCCCGTGTTCTGAACCTTGTAATCCTCAAAGACAGAAACAAAATCATTGAAGACGCAGGAATTGAACACGCACTTATCATCCGGATTAAAAGTGAAATTCGAGCCATCATAATTTTTAGTCGTGAAGAACTCGCAGGAATTAAAGCCTATGCATTCTGAATCTCTGATCCTGAAACTCCAATATGCTAAATTCTTGAACGAAATTCCCTCAAAGGTGATTCCCTTGCAGTCCGTGATAAAAACATTTGAATCCACAGAGACCACCGACTTCTGCGGGTCTGGAGCCTGGGTATTTATTACGGAAGCCTTTATTGTGATGTCACTCTTGCCCTCCAGGCAGAATCCCTCGTACTGGGTGCCGGGGGCAAGGACAATCGTGTCACCGCTTACAGCCTCGTCTATGGCGGTCTGCAGGCAGCCATAGGTCTTTTTGCTGCGCTCGTTGTAGCTCTGGGCATTGTTTGAGGGCACGTCATAATGAGGGCTTAAAAGAGAGTTCTTTATGGTACAGTTTTCAAGACAGTCACAGCTCTTTTCCTCAAAAATGTATTTTACGGAATCGAAAGTGCAATCCTTAATATAATCAGAATCCTCAAAAAAAGAGTGATTTTGTCTGAAAGCCCAAGTGCAATTAATGAAAAGGCAGTTCTCTATTTTTATATTATTTCCAATAAACTCAATTGCATGGTGTAACGTCATAAAGACACAGTTCTTAATGACAAGCTCATCACATCCAGCCCAAAGTCCCCGGCTTTTTTCCTTATCCATGCCCTCAAAAACAATACCGTCAATTGTTGCCTTGTCCTCCTCCCATGGCTGAAGACTATTTATATCATGCATCTTGAACACGGTGCGCTCGCTCAGCCCGGAGTTCATATCGCTGTTGGTAGCCTTAAAGGTCAAGGTCTTGTCCACTTCAATCGTCTCGTTGACTTCAAACACGCCGTTCGAGAACAGGAGCGTCTCGCCGTCGGGGGCATCATCCACGGCATCCTTTATTGAGGTGTAGATGTTTCCGCTGGGCTGCATGGTTATACGCGGGGTGTCCGCAGCAGGCTCAGCCGGGTTTTCCGCACTCCTGCAGTCAAAGAGACACTTCTTGGAGCAGAATTTTCTTCCGGGGAACAGGAGCTGGTTCGCGAAAATCTGCTCGTTCTGCCTTCCGCACCAAGCGCACTTTCCGAGCTTCTCCTGCCGAGCTTTTTCTTCCCGTTCCTTCCGCTCCTGCTCCTGACGGCGTTGCTCCTCTTCCCGACGGCGCTGCTTCTCTTCCTGCTGCCGCCGTGCCTGCTCCTGCCTGAGTGCGTTCAGCTCGTTCTGCATACTGGAAATTTCGCCAGAATAGTCTGGTCCAGATTCAACGATTACTTGAGGAGACGAAGCCCGTGTTTTTGCTTCAAAGGCATTTGCACAACTACCTGAACAAAAATGTATACCACCCGACCAACAACCACTATAATGACCATCAATATAATTACCACAATTTGCACAATACTCTGCCATTTTCTATTTTTCCTCCTTTTGCATTTCTTTAGTGAAGAGAGTCTCTCCCATCCGGGCAATGAGCTCTGTCAAAAATTCGATGTAAAAATCAAACTGTTTTTTCCTGTAGCCATAATCAACTCCCGCACGGGCAGCCTCGCCTCCATGATAATAGGCATTTCGCTCCATGTACTGAATGAAAAGCAGCTGCTCATAATCAAAAGCACTCGGCGGCGCAGCAAGGTATTTTTTAAACTGTTCCTGATTACGGTCATTCACTGCATCCAGATCGGAAAAATGATCAAGATACTGCCTGTATTTCTGAATCTTTCTTTCGTCCGACACAAAAAGCTTTTGGAATTTCTTCGCGCTGCCATTAAGGAAGTCAGAAATTCCTGTTTCCTTTAGGAATGATTTATTCCATCCCTTAACTTTGCTTCCTGTTGCCAGCCCTAATCTTTCTGCATACGACCAACAAACCTCGTAGACATTCCACAAGTCAAGGAATTTAAAGAGCCGCTCATAACAATCGCGCACAGACTTGCAACTTGTGTGAGAATATTTGGTCTCAATGCCAATCCGCAGATCAAGCGAAAGCCGGAAACGGATGTCCAAAAGACGCGCCTCACGGAAAACTTTGTCACCGCCCTTTTTTTTCTGCAGCAATTTAAAAGAAGCAATGAAATCATCAACAGACGATTTTTCACTCATAAATAACCTCCACCGGCAGACGGCTCATAATGCCCCCAGTCCCAAAGCTACGGCGGCACACATCTTTCGATTGAGAAAATATATATTGTCCTGATTTAGAAAATAACCTAAGTGCGCAACTATAGAATAGAATAGAATAGAATAGAATAGAATAGAGGCTTACTTCTTGCTATGCTTTCCACGTCCATTTTCCCCGCGCATTATTATAATTTTGAACCAAAACGATTCAACATTTATTCATTATACACCGTATTTTTTTTAAATCCAGTGAGAAAACTCACTGAAATGAAGATTTTTTTGATTTTTTTTCAAAATTTTTGGTTTTATGATTTCTACTGGCCTAGTTTTTCCAGTACCTTCGGCAAAGGAGCATTGAAATCCTTGGCAGCAACCTCCGGTCTGGCATTATACTTCTGCACGGCAATAACGGCGGCCTCAACGGACTTCTCCATCGCTCCCTGTGTTTTGCCCTCGGCAAGACCTTGCTTTATTCCTTGATTCAGGCCCTGCTTCAAGCCTTTGCTGAGACCAATCTGCATTCCTTCCGCAAGTGCCGCCTGCCGCTCTTCCCTGCGTATGTCCATCTCGCGTAAATTCATCGCCGCGTAAACCTCCTTGAACTCGGCTTTCTTTACTTTAGTTTTTCCATCACTTTATCAAGTGGTGCGTTCATTTTCTCTGCGGCAAGCTTGGGGTCTATGTTAAAATCTTTGACGGCAATAACGGCGGCCTCAACGGACTTCTCCATCGCTCCCTGTGTTTTGCCCTCGGCAAGTCCTTGCTTTATTCCTTGATTCAGGCCCTGCTTCAAGCCTTTGCTGAGACCAATCTGCATTCCTTCCGCAAGTGCCGCCTGTCGCTCTTCCCTGCGTATGTCCATTTCACGTAAATTCATCGCCGCGTAAACCTCCTTGAAATGCTCGTCCCTCTTGAGTTTTTCCACCCGCTCCAAAAGCCGGCTTGAAAAATCATCCTCGCTCGGATCATTTGTGCAGACAAAGCGCAGAAAATCCCTTGTCCTTTTGTCCGGCTCCTTATCATATCCACTTGCATTATAAAACACTTTCGTGATTTTGTCATCAAAATTCAGCCTCTCAATCTCCTGACATTTCGTCGGTGAAGGTCAACTCGTCTACGGATTTGATTCTGTACTTTGCCATGCTCATAGCGTCTCCTGCGACAATTTGATATGTGGGGAAAAATCCCTTCACATATATTAATAGGAATCAAATCTTCGCCACGGTAAACAAAATGACAAAATTTTTTGGAAAAAAAATCAAAATTATGGGGAATCTCTAAAATGTAACGAATTAAAAATCCTCAGCTATCCGCAATCTTCATTCTTTTGGATCTAAGTCGTTCAGGACCTCCACACAAGCTCGTTTATCCTCGGATGATTAGCCTTTACCACAGATATTATTCCAAAAGTGCCGTCCAGTTTTCGCATCGTGACATTCGGCATTGCCTTTTGTATCGTCAGCTTTCTGATTTTTTCATTCCACTCATACTCACCCGACTCCTTGTAATCTACCAGATTTTCAAATTCGTTTTCAGAATAAAACATGTGGGTCACAAAATACTGATGTTTTTCTATGCAGCCCTTGATTCCCTCTCCGTTATCGCTTATGTAGCTGAAATTAAAATCATAGCCGAAATACTTGAAGTCGATTTCGTTTTTCTCGTTTCCGAATTTTTCAACAAAAGCAAGGAATTGCTCGTGGATCAAAAACTTCATTTCACAATGCGTCGGATTCATTCTGCGGTCTCCTCATACAATAATTATATATGAAGAATCCGCAAAAAGTTCAAAAAATACGGATTTTGTCATTTATAAAAGGAAAAAACTTTTTTCAAAACTTCCATAAAACTTGTTGACATGATTTTTTAATTATGATAATCTAGGAACACGATTTGATAGGTTCTGTCCGTCAGATTCGGAAATTTTTGCGGAAATAGCTCAGTGGTAGAGCGCCACCTTGCCAAGGTGGATGTCGCGGGTCCGACTCCCGTTTTCCGCTCTGCGATTAATTTTTTTTCGCGGAAATAGCTCAGTGGTAGAGCGCCACCTTGCCAAGGTGGATGTCGCGGGTCCGACTCCCGTTTTCCGCTCTAATTAAAGGCGGTTTAGATGTTCTAAATCGCCTATTTTTTTGAAAGACCGCTAAAAATGCGTCTTGACATAATAGACAAGGGGAAACTCAAGTGAACGTTACCAAAGAATTCACCAAAATCGAAAACTCAGCTGTAAAACTGACCGCGACCGTTGCTCAGGCCGATGTAGAATCAACTTACAAGACCGACCTGGCAAAATACACCAAGAACCTCCAGATTCCTGGATTCCGCAAAGGACATGTTCCGCAGCATATAATAGAAACAAAATATGGAAGCGCAATCAAGTACGAGACCGTCGGAAACATCATCGACAACGCTCTGAATGAAATCCTGCAGGGTGAGGACGCAAAGGATTACCGCCCGCTCCCCTACGCACAGCCCCGTCTTGAGAATGACGTGATGCCGGAGCTGGATCTTACCAAGGATCTGACATTCACACTTGTTTATGACATTTTCCCGAATGCGGAGATCAAGAATTTCAGCGGAATCTCAATCAAAGTGCCGCAGGTTGAAATCACCGACAAGGAAATCCAGGAGGAGCTCAAGGCTATCCAGGAGCGCAACGCAATGGTGATTGACAAAAAGGACGGCGCACCTGTAGAGGACGGGGACATTGTTACCACCGACTACGTTGAGCTTGCAGATGACGGAAGCGAGACCGCCGACACAAAGCGCGAGGGTGTTGTATTTACAGTCGGAAAGAATGAGAATTTCTACAAGATTGACAAAGAAATCCTCGGAATGAAAAAGGACGAGACAAAGGAAATTTCCAAGGCTTATGCCGCTGATGATACAAATCCTGAGTTCGCGGGAAAGACAAAGAAAATCAAGCTGACAGTAAAGGCAATCAAGCAGCGTGACCTCCCCGCCCTCGACGATGATCTGGCTCAGGACGTGAGCGAGAAATACAAGACACTTGACGACCTGAAAAAGGCTCTCAAGACACAGATGGAAAGCGCAAAGGACAGAAAGATTGCAGAAATCAAGAGCCAGAGCCTTCTTGAGCAGCTGATTGAAAAGAACCCCTTCGAGCTTCCCAAGTCTATGATTCAGGCGGAGCAGGACGCAAGATGGAACATGATGGCCCAGCAGATGCAGACCACCCCGGAGCAGCTTGAAAAAATGCTTACAGCCTCAGGACAGACCCGCGAGGAAATCATCAAGCAGTGGACTGGAGACACAGAGAAGATGCTCAAGAGCCGCATCATCGTGGACATCCTTTTCCGCGACAGAAATATTTCCGTCACACCAGAGGAAGTTGAGGGTCGCTATCAGAAGATGGCTGACGAGCAGGGAGTTTCCGTGGATGAAATCAAAAAGCACTACGAGGATCCCCGCAACAAGGAATATCTGGTGGACGAAGCCAAGGAAGACAAACTTTTCGAGGAGCTTTATAAGGAAGTAAAGGTCGGCAAGGGAGACAAGATTGCCTTCGCAGACCTCTTCAAGAGCGCAAACTAAGGCACTTAAAAAAAATTCTTGCCTGATTCCGCTTTTTTTATTACCTTATTAAGGGTAAGTAAGTTCCAATGTACGACGCCGAGTAAACGGTGTTTTAGAAGGAGTAAAAAATGAACGAATATATGAACACCCTTGTTCCAACCGTAATTGAAAGAAGCGGAAACGGTGAGCGTGCCTATGACCTGTACTCAAGGCTTTTGAAAGACAGAATCATCTTTGTTGACGGAGAAATCCGGGACGAGACAGCCGACCTGATTGTGGCGCAGATACTTTATCTTGAGAGCGAGAATCCTGACAAGGACATCAACATGTACATCAACAGCCCCGGTGGATCCGTTACCGCAGGACTCGCAATCTACGACACAATGCAGTACGTAAAATGCGACGTGCAGACAATCTGCATGGGACAAGCAGCGAGCATGGGTGCGATTCTTCTTGCAGGCGGAACCGTGGGAAAGCGTTATGCACTTCCCTCAAGCCGCGTTATGATTCACCAGCCGTGGGGCGGAGCTCAGGGACAGGCCTCAGACATTGCGATTCAGGCAAAGGAAATCGGAAGACTCAAAAAGCTTTCCATTAAATACTTTTCACAGCAAACAGGAAAAAGCGAGGCTGATGTTGCCGCAGACATGGAGCGTGATTTCTACATGGACGCGGAGGAAGCAAAGGCCTATGGCATCATCGATCATATAATGGTGAGCGCAAAGAAGGGGGAAAAGAAATAATGGCACGTTTCGGAAAAAGCGACCAGCAGTTCTGTGCTTTCTGCGGAAGACCTGCTGATGAGAACAGGCGTGTGGTAAAGGCTCCCAGCGAGGCGATTTATATCTGCGAAAAGTGTGTGGCCGCTTGCCAGACCGTACTTAACGATGAAAAACATTCCATGACCCCCATCAACATGGAGGACGTCCCTACCCCCCGCGAATTCAAGGAATATCTTGACCAGTATGTTATCGGACAAGACAGGGCAAAGAAGGTTCTGTCGGTTGCCGTTTACAATCACTACAAGCAGCTTTCCATCACCAAGGAACAGCAGGCGGCGAGTGACGTGAAGATTGAAAAGTCCAACATTCTCCTTCTGGGACCAACTGGAAGCGGAAAGACGCTCCTTGCAAAGACCCTTGCAGAAAGGCTCAAGGTTCCGTTCGCAATTGCAGACGCAACCACTTTGACAGAAGCCGGCTACGTTGGTGAGGACGTGGAGAACGTGCTCCTGAAGCTTATCAATGCGGCAGATGGTGACGTTACGGCGGCAGAAAGAGGAATCATCTTCATTGACGAGATTGACAAAATCAGCAGAAAGAGCGAAAACACATCCATTACCCGCGATGTTTCGGGCGAAGGAGTACAGCAGGCTCTTCTTAAAATTCTTGAAGGAACCCATGCATCGGTTCCGCCCCAGGGTGGACGCAAGCATCCGAACCAGGAGATGATTGACATTGACACTACGAACATCCTCTTCATCTGTGGAGGAGCATTCGTTGGGCTTGAAAAAATCATCGAGCAGAGACTTTCATCTTCATCAATCGGATTCGGAGCTACCGGAACAAAACGCACCGAGGAAGAGCGCATGGAGCTTCTGAACCAGTGTACGTCGGATGACCTCGTGAAATTCGGCCTGATTCCTGAAATCATCGGTCGTCTTCCCATGACCTGTGCACTCAAGGAGCTTGACAGGGACGATTTGCGCCGCATCCTCAAGGAACCGAAGAACGCAATCACAAAGCAGTTCCAGGCAAGCTTCGCAATTGATGACGTTGACCTGAGCTTCGATGACGAGGCCATTGATGAGATTGCGGACATCGCCATAAAGAACAAGACCGGTGCGCGCGGACTCAGAGCCATCGTAGAGCAGATTCTTTTGGACATCATGTTTGAGATTCCTTCAATCCCGGGAAAGAAAAAGCTGGTCATCACAAAGAACATCGTGGACCAGAAATCCATCGCGGATGTGGAATCGCTTCTTTCGGATCAAAAGACGGCATAAACGATCTGCCGCACACACGAAGAAAGGGACTGTCCGACATTTTATCGGGCAGCCTTTTTTTTTTGCTTTTTGAGATGAACTAGGAATTCTCTGTGTTCCTAGAATTATTTTTCGGAAAGATTTTTCAAAAGCTCCAAGGTTGCGGCGGCTGTTTTTTCCCATGAGAAACGCTTTGTCCACTCAAGTCCGTCGGCAGAGAGTTTTTTCCTCAGGGCAGAATCGCAGACAATCTTTTCAATGGCATCCGACATTTCCTCAAGGTTCTCGGAATCAAAAAAGAGCGCGTTGCTTCCGGCCATCTCACCCATCGCACCTGCCTGCGAACATGCGACCGGAATTCCACATGCCATGGCCTCAAGGACGGAAAGCCCCACTCCCTCGGTTACGGACGGAAAAACACAAGCGTCTGCGTTGCGGTAAAGCTCCGGAAAATTCTCATGCGGAAAATATCCCGTAACAAAAATGTCGCTTGAAAAAGACGAGTCAAAAATCGCCTTGTGAACCATCTCTCCATACGCGCCCTCGCTGCCGGCAAGAACCAATCTGTGCGGGAGCCCCGTTTTTTCCTTGAACATGGAGAATGCCTTTACGAGCTCCACATGCTTTTTTCCCTCGTTCTGCATCCGGGACGCATAGATTATGTACGGACGCTTTATGGCGAAAGGCTTTATGTCCACAATCTCATCACCGTCCCCCAAATCCGTGCGCGGATAAAAAAGACTGTGGTCAATTCCGTTGTGGATTACCTCAATCTTTCGGCACCTGATTCCGGACCGCTCAAGATCCTTCTTTATGTACTGGCTCGGCGTGATGATGCAGTCGGCATGGGAAAGTCCCTTTTTCATCTGTCTCCTGAACCAAAAATCGTCACTCTGCTCAAAAAGATTGCTCACAATGTCGTGCACAACGGCAATTCCCGGCACCTTGAAGCTGCGTGGGAGCATCCTGGGACCTGCGGAATAGACGATCGCGTCATATCCGTGCTTTTTTCCGAATGAGTTCACCTTGAACGTGTGCCAGTATCTTTCCGCCACAAGGCTCTCGGGCACAGCGACGGACTCAAATTTAAAGCTCTTGTCCCCGGTGAAGGTAAAACGGTCCATCTCCGCGCCGAAAAGCTCAAACTCAATATCCATATTGCCATTATTTTTATTCTCAGGCAGATTGCGGACAAGGGACATCAGATATGTTCCGATTCCAGAGCGTCCGTGATCACAGCCAAAAGTATCAATTCCAACTTTCATAAGAATAGTATACCACAAAATCATAAAAATATGCTATACTAAAAATATGAATGAGACATTTTTAGATTTCGGAATCACACAGGAAATGCAGGACAAACTTTCGTCCATTGGAATCACGGAGCCAACAGCGGTTCAAAAACAGGTAATGCCCCTGGTTGCGGAGGGAAAGAACATCCTTTTTCAGAGCGAGACGGGAACGGGAAAAACATTCGCCTACCTACTTCCGCTTATTCAAAAGATTGAGAGGGAAAGCGAGAAGGAAAGATCATGGGTGCGTCTGCTGATTGCATCCCCCACATACGAGCTTGCATCCCAGATTAAAAAACAGGTGCAGCTTGTGAGCGACTTGAAATGCGCGCTTTGTATTGGAGGCTCCCAGCTGACCAAACAGATTGAAAAACTCCGCGAACGACCTTCCATAGTGATTGGCGGCCCCTCAAGGCTTCTGGAGCTGATTCACCTGAAAAAACTCAACGCCGAAAAGGTGGAATGTCTTGTGCTTGATGAGGCGGACAGATTGCTTTCACCGGAAATGAGGGATGAGACAAGGGGGCTTTTGGACCGTCTTCCCAGAAAAGTACAGCTCATTGGAAATTCCGCGACGGTAAGTGACTTTACCCGAAACACACTGCAAAAAGCAAGGGACTCGCTCGACGGTGCTGCAACGGAGACAAAGGAGGGAGGAAGCAAGGCGATTACGCTGATTTCACTTCCGCCGGAGGATATATTAAGGAAGAAAATCACTCACTGGGCCATTTTCGCGGAAAGAAGGCAAAAAATCGACAGCCTCAGGAGCTTCATAAATGCCGTAAAGCCTGGAAAACTCATAGTGTTTACGAGCAGGACAGACCAGGTTGAGAACATCGTGAGCAAATTGCAGTACAAAAAGCTCGAATGTGAGGGATTCAGCGCAAAGGCGGACAAAAGAACCCGCAAAGAAATGATAGACCGCTTCATATCCGGAAAAACACCTATACTTGTAACGAGCGATTTAGCGTCACGAGGCCTTGACATTCCCGGAATCACACATGTGGTGCAGATGGATTTGCCGGACAAAGCTGATTTTTTCATCCACCGGGCAGGAAGGACGGGACGTGCGGGCAAGGACGGAATCAACTGCGTGATCGGGGATGCCATTGAGATGGAGGCTTATGCAAGGCTGGAGAAAAAGCTCAAGCTCACCGTATATCCGAAGATTCTCTATGGAGGAAAACTCCTTGATGCGGGCGACGTGGAGATGCTTGACCCGGATCCGAAAGATAAATAATTGTTTCCCTTCCCCTATTGTTAAAGACTTTGCAAAATGATATAATATCCCTGTTTGTTAAAACGCCTATACGGACACATCAGGGGAAACGTAGTGGGAATAATCAGTTTTTATCCTTGTCTGTCCAAAATTATAAATTGAGGGGAATCTTGTGTTTTTAAAGAGTCTGGAAATCTTCGGCTTCAAATCATTTGCCGACCGAACCCATATAAATTTTGCCGACGGAATCACCGCGCTTTTGGGACCAAACGGATGCGGAAAAAGCAATGTTGTTGACGCAATCAAATGGGTACTGGCTGAGAACCGATCTAAAAATCTGCGTGCGGCGAGCATGGAGGACGTAATCTTCAATGGTACGGAATCCCGTCCGGCGCTCTCACTTGCCGAAGTCACACTCACTATTGCGAATGAAAACAGCCTGCTCCCAATCTCAGACACGGAAATTGCCATAAAGCGAAGACTCTACCGCTCAGGCGAAAACGAGTATTTTATCAACGGAAGACCGGCGACCGCAACCGAAATCCGCAAGCTTTTCATGGACACCGGAGTCGGAAAGGCGGCCTACTCTGTCATGGAGCAGGGAAAAATCACCCAGATTCTTTCATCCAAGCCCGAGGACCGTCGCTATCTTTTTGAGGAGGCAGCGGGAATCAGCCGCAGCAAGGCAGAGGTAGCGGAAGCCGAGAGCAAGCTTGAGAAAACCAAGGCAAATCTTGAGCAGATTAACAGCGGACTCCAGGAAACAAAACGCTCATACGAGACTCTCAAGGTTCAGGCGGACAAGACAACAAAATACCGCGCGCTTACCGAAGAAAAATTCAACTACGAGCTTGACATACAGCTTTTGAAACTCAAGGATTTTACCCAGGACAAGGCACATCACGAGCAGATTCTTAACGAGGCAAAGGAAAAAAGGGATGCCGCGGTCAAGGACATCGCCGAGATTTATGACACGCTCAACGAAAACACCGACAAAATCAAGTCTCTCAATGACCAGCTTACGGCAAAGCAGACGGAAACAATCAAGCTCCAGGCCGAGCAGTCCGGAAAAAAGGACCTCGTCAAGCAGATTAAGCAGCAGCAGATTGGAATCCGCGAAAAAATAGGACAGCTGGAAAACAGGATAAAAAACACCACCGAAAGAATTGACGAGTACAATCAGGACATTGACAGCCTTAACGCCGATCTTTATGAGAAAAAGAAGGCTCTGGACAAGATAATAGAAAACATCAACAGCTTTACGCAAAACATCTCCCAGTGCAACGGTCAGATTGATGACAACCAGCGTCAAATCAGCACGAATTCCGGCAAAATCAACAATCTGGATGCAGAAAGGGAGTCTTTGCAAAAGGAGCTCGCCGCAATCACCGAGGACATAGTTACCGAGCTGGACGCAAAGCTAAAGGAAGCGGGCTACTCGTCATCTGGCAGCAAAAAGGCAAAGGAAGCCTTGAACACTCTTCTTGAGAAAATCAAGATTTTTTCAACCGGCCGCGCGAACATTTTCATGGATTTCTCAAAGCTTTCCACACATTCAGAAAAAGACTGCGAGCGTTTTTCATCCGATGCCGTCCAGGCGTTTACTGACTTGCAGGGAATGCTGGAGGAACTTTCAAGCTCCATCGAAACATACACCAAAACAACTCCCCAGTTTATTGACGACTTCCTATCTCCAGAGGGAATCATCACGAAAAAGAGGAACATTGACCAGAGCATTCAGGAAAATCTGGAGCAGATAAAACAGCTGAACCTTGAGAACAAGGAGCTTGCGAACACAAACGTCGAGCTGAACAAAAAAATCAGCGAATACAAGGAGACTCTGAACGGTCTTCAAATCAACCGCGCGGAAATAATCCAGCAGAACAACAACTGCACCCAGCAGATTGCGTCTTTAAAAAGGAATCTCGCTTCCGAGGAAAACAGCCTCAGGGAACAGCAGGATGAGTTGTTTCAGGAAAACCGCCGCCAGGAGGAGATGGACGACCAGCTGCAGGAGATTGAGGAGCAGATTGCAGAATTGCAGGCAAAGGGCGACAAATTGCTCGATGAGATTGACGAGCTGAACAAGCAGATTAACGAATGCAACAGCAAGGTCAGCGGAAAGGAAGATGCCCTTAAAAAACGTCAAGATGAGAAAAACAAGTATCAGGCGCAGATTGAGAGATACACTGCCTCAGTCGCGCAGAACGATACCGAAATCCGCAACGTAAAGCAGAATTTCCAGGACAACTATTCAAGGGACCTGATGGAATTCGAAGAGCGGATGTATACAATCACAGAAACTCCGCAGATGCTCAAGGAAAAGCTTGCCGCCACAAAGCAGAAAATCAGCGACCTTGGATCCGTGAACTTTATGGCCGTGGAGCAGTTCGCCGAGGAAAAGGAAAGATTTGAAAGGCAGCAGGAAAGCTACAACGACACCAAAAAGACCCTGGAAAATCTTATCCGCGTAAGTGAGGAAATCAGGACAAAATCTTCGGAGCTGTTCCTGAGCACTTACAATAAAATCAGGAAGAATTTCCACAATATGTTCCGCAGGATGTTCAACGGCGGAGGTAAGGCAGAGCTCAGGCTGATTGACCCGACAAACGTACTCACCACGGGAATTGACATTTATGCGCAGCCGCCCGGAAAAAAGCTTGAGAACATCTCCCTGCTCTCCGGTGGTGAAAAAACCATGACCGCCATGGCATTGCTCTTCGCCACATATCAGGTCCGCCCCAGCCCCTTCTGTCTCCTTGATGAGATTGACGCGGCTCTTGATGACAAAAACGTGGGAAGCCTTGTTAATGTTTTAAAGGCATTTTCAGGTGTCAGCCAGTACATTGTCATTACTCACAACAAAAAGACGGTTCTCGGTGCTTCAACCGCGCTCGGTGTGGTTATGGAGGAAAGCGGAATCACGAAGGTCGTCCAGATTCGCTTCGACGATGATATGCTGAACGGAAAGGCTCAGTTTGAGGCTGACGACAATTTCGTTGAGGAAGATGTGGCCCCTGAGGAAGGCATTGTCATTCCTCCACGCCCGCCAAGAAGGGAGCATAATCCCGACGGTTCTTTAAAAGAGCCCGAGATTGCTGAAAAAAGCACTGAAAATGATATAAAATATGAAGAAAACGCGACAAATTCAGCCGAAAATATAAGCAATGTAATTGACGCAAATGAAAATAATGTGGAAAATAAGGTAGGTGGGGATGTTTCTGTGGAGGCAGAACCAGAAAACACGGGGGAAAACGAATAGAATACCATGAAGATCGATGATATTAAGGATAAGTTCCGGAGCTTCAAGGAAAAGGTTCAGGACTTTATTGACGGGAACAGAAAACTGGCTCTCATACTGCTGGTCGCAATCCTGCTCATTTTAATTCTTCTCGTAATGCTGATTGTAGGCTCGGCAAACAAAGGAAACAAATCGGTTTCCACTCAGGAGCCGAACGGTGCAGAGGCATTTGAGGACTCATTCATCCCACCACAGGACGCAACACTTGGCGACGACTATTATTTTTCCAGAAACACGGAGGAACAGTGGAGCGAAGAAGAAGCTGACGGCTACTTTACGGTTCCCACGCCATCCGTCATAGATGAATTACGAAAAGATAATGACTCACTTGTTGAGGAAATACTAGGAGCAGCACCATGAAAAAGACAGTAATCTCGCTTTTTGCAGCCGTAGCGATTTCTCTTTCCGCCAATGCACAATCCGCAGCTCAGGACGCGGCAATGGAGGAAATCCCTCAGGCAGCAATGACAGAAGAAATTCAGGAAGCCGAGCAGTCCATAAATGAGCTTGAACTGGTAACGGACAGTCCGATCAGCACCGAAACGGAAGAAAAAGCGACTTCGCAGCCTCAGAAAAAATTCAATCCGGATGATTATAAGCTGGAGTCTCTGGACGACATGGAGATTGGAAATTGGAACGGATCTCAGTACCCGGAATACATTGACATTCCGAATGTTGACACAATCCTTCCTGATGTGAATCCCGCCGACTCATACATACTCAAGAGACAGGAAAAGAGCAGCCTTGACAGCACGGACTCAAAGGCAAAGCCATCCCGCTCAGTGAGCATTGCAGGAAACCAGTATCTCGACGTGTTCTATCCCGGCAAAGGATGGATTTATCTTGGCGAGACAGCAAACACCACTCTCCTCCGCTACTTCGGACATTCAATCAGCACTAAGGACACAATGTTCACTCTCAGGGCAAGGGGAACCGGAAAGGCAATCCTGCACTTCTACAAGATTGATCCGCTGGACGGAACTTCCATTGACGACTACCTTGAGGTAACGATCTCCGGAACATCCGACGGAAACTCTCACATTACGGCTCCGTCCTATGCTGAAACTGTACCCGGCAAAAAGTACAGCCCGGCTCAGACAGAGACCGCACAGGCCACATCTGAAACAGAGACTCAAAGCGCAGCGCAGGTAGAAGCACCCGCCGAGGAAAGCACCGGCATTGCAGCGTCTACAACAGAAACAAAACCAATTGCAACTGAGGTAACCGGTTCAGAGACAGCGACCAAAACAGAGACAGAAACCGCAGCAGAAACAACATCAAAACCTGTGGCAGAGACAGAGCAGGCTCAGCCCATTGCAAAAGAAGAAAGCGCACGCCCTGCACCGGCAAGCTCATCAAGCACGAAATCGGCAACGAACACAAGTAATGCGCCAAAGACAAGCTCAAGCACAGCTACAAGCACTGCGCCACAAACATCTTCAAATACAAGCGGCTCGTCTTCATCAAGTGCAAGAACAAGCCAAAGTTCCGCACCAAAGACAAGCACAGGCACAAGTTCATCAGGTACAGCCAGCTCGTCAAGCTCAAGATCCGGCACAAGCGGCACAAAACCCGCCAGCAGCTCAAGTTCTACACAAAGGTCTTCGACAACGACAAGCACTTCAAGTTCTACCACATCAAGTGCCAGAACATCAAGCAGCACAAGCTCAAGCTCAGCTTCAAGTTCAACATCAAGACCGTCAAGCACGGCAAGCACATACAGTGAGACACCGGACACAAGCACGGCTCAGACACCATCGTCAAGTCCTGCAACCAGCCCGGCTCCCGCTCCAAAGAGTACGTCAAGCTCAAGCAAGGGACAGGCAAAATCATCTGGAAGCTCCGTCATAGGATCATCTGCTGATGATGAGCTGCTCGAAAAGGCACAGAAAGCATACAGCGCAAAGAAATACGGCGAGTGTCTGGAATATCTCACCGAATTCTTCAACAATGCCGTGACCAGATTGGACGAGGGTCTTTTCTTGCAGGGACAGGCTCTTGAGGCTCCGTCAGACTACCGCAACATAAAAGCGGCTCTTGAAACTTACGAGACCCTTGTGAAGCAGTATCCAAAGAGCAAAAAATGGAAGGCCGCAAACGAAAGGGTCATTTACCTGAAGCGATTCTACTTCAACATCAGATAGAAAACGCTACGGAGAGGAAAAAATAAAAACACAGAGGAAAATATGTTAGACTACAGATTTATAAAGGAAAATCTTGCCGCCGTAAAAGAAAACATCAAAAACAGGAACATGACGGCGGATGCGGATTTGGTGGTGTCCCTTTTTGACCAGAGAACCGCCACAGTTACCGAGTTGCAGGGTTGGCAGCAGAAACGCAACGAAAATGCAGCAGCCATGAAGCAGAAGCTCGACCAGGAAACAAGACAGAAGTATATAGAAGAAGGCAAGACAATCAAGGAAAAGGTCGCCGAAGTTGAGGCCCGCCTTAATGATCTTGAAACCCGTCTCGAAGAAGCCGCAAGACAGATTCCGAACATGGCAAATCCTGCGGTTCCGGTCGGAAAACTCGACACTGAAAATCTTGAGGTAAAGAAAGTCGGCACACCGCGCAAGTTTGAGTTCAAGCCAAAGGACCATGTTGCCCTCGGCGAGTCCCTTGACCTGATTGATTTTGACAGGGGAACCAAAGTTTCCGGCCCCAAATTCTACTATCTGAAAAACGAGGCCGTATTCCTTGAGCAGGCACTGATTATGTATGCCCTGAACACACTCCGCAAGCACGGATTCACAACCTTCATCACTCCAGATGTCGCAAGGGAGGAAGTTCTTAAGGGCATCGGATTCAATCCACGCGGAAACGAAAGCAATGTGTACGCCATTGAGGACGAGGGAACCTGTCTTGTCGCAACAGCTGAAATCACACTTGGAGGATTCCACTCAGGAGAAATCCTTGACAAGACAAAACTTCCCCTTTTCTACTGTGGTCTCTCACACTGTTTCAGACGCGAGGCAGGTGCGGCGGGTCATTTCAGCAAGGGACTCTACCGCGTGCATCAGTTTGATAAGGTTGAGATGTTCGTTTACTGTCTCCCTGAGCAGAGCGATGAAATCCACGAAAAACTCCGCCTGATTGAGGAAGAGATTTTCACCGGACTCGGACTTCCATTCCGTGTGGTTGACACATGCACAGGAGATTTGGGAGCACCCGCATACAGAAAGTGGGACCTTGAGGCATGGATGCCCGGAAGAGCCGATGAAGAGCATCCTGAGGGAGACTACGGTGAGGTAACATCCACATCAAACTGCACGGACTATCAGGCACGCCGTCTCAACGTAAAATACCATGACGATGACGGAAAGAACAAATACGTGCACATGCTCAACGGTACGGCAATTGCTGTGGGAAGAGCCATGCTCGCAATCCTTGAGAACTACCAGAATGCGGACGGTTCGGTAACGGTCCCGGAAGTGCTCGTACCCTACTGCGGATTCGATCACATCGGACCAAAGGACAGTCTGAATTCACCGGTATACTCAGCAGGAAAAAAATAAGACAAAGGCAGGTTCAGGAGTCACATGACTTTTGAACCTGAGTTAAAATATTTTCTACGCAGATCGGAAAAAATGGAGCCACTTATGGAAGAAAAAACATCAAAGTCTACCCGACGTATTTTTATGGTTCTTCTGCTGATTGCATTTATTGTAATTGCCGCCGTGCTCAAGCTGACAAAATCGTTCGCCATTCCCATAACGGTCTCTGTATTGCTCGCATTTGTGCTCTATCCGCTCTGCCTGAAACTGAACCGGCTTCACATCCCGTGGATTCTCTGCATAATCATCATGTTGGTTTTGGGAACCTTCCTTTTCATACTCGTAAGTACGGTTTTGGTTTCATCCATTTCGTCTGTCGTCAAAGTCTATCCGAGTTACGAATATAAATTCAACGCGCTGTCCGAAAAAATCACGCAAATCTACAAGCAATTCTGCGAGACGATGAACATTGAATATGACGACCAGGCAAGCATCTGGCGCACACTCTCAAATTCTCTCAACATCAATTTGAAGTCCGCGCTGCTCAATGTCTATTCCGTCGGCACGTCCGTTCTTTCAGTTTTAAAGACCATTCTGATTCTGCTGCTCTTTTTGGTTTTCTTGCTGATTGAGCTGAACCCAAAGAATTCCAGTTCCAAAATCGACGCGGCATTTCTCAACGCCGGAACAAGGAACAAGGTTAAAAGCGTCATCGCAAACACAATCCATGACGTGACGCACTTCCTTTCCATAAAATTTCTCATCTCCCTGATTACGGGATGCGGAGTCTGGCTGCTCTCTATTTTGGTCGGGCTGGAGTTCCCGGTCATCTGGGGCATTCTCGCATTCATTTTGAATTTCATCCCGACTCTCGGCTCAATCATCTCATGGGCAATTACGACTGTGTTTGCCATAGTCCAGTTCGCACCTTCATGGGGACCAATCATCTTCATCGCTGTCGTCGTGCTTGCCATAAACATGGTTTTGGGAAACATCGTTGAGCCGCGCTGGGAAGGACAGGATTTGGGACTCTCCCCCTTCGTCATTCTCGTAAGCCTCTCTTTCTGGGGATGGATGTGGGGATTCGCAGGCATGGTTCTCGCAGTCCCTCTCATGGTCATTTTGAAAATCTGCTTTGAAAACTCCGCCTATCTGAGACCGATCGCCATACTTTTGGGAAGCGGAAAAAAGGGAAAGAAAAATTCCCTGGAAATTCCAGCAGCAAGCTCAAATCCTGAAAGCGGAACGAACTCCGAAGGCACAGAAGAAAAGAAATGACAGCTTAATCGAACCAATAATTTGAGACTCTGGAAAATCCCCTTTTGGTCAGGATATCTACAGCGTCTTCATATCCGGTTTTAATTAAGAGCCTGATTCTATTTGCGGAAAAGTTCGTCGTGCCATCAAGAACTCCCTCAAGCCAAGAATCTCCGTCAGTGTCTATACTTGGAAAAATTTCTATGATGTTCAGATTATCATAATCTTTTACCTTAATTCTTCTTGCATGATTTTTGTCCGAACAGTAAACGACAATCACATTTGAAAGCCTGTTGTGCCATGTCAGAGGATCAATCGGCACATTGTCTCCTCCCAAAGATTCCTGTCCTCCATCTGAATAATAATGTCCGCCGTCCCCGTCATCAATCCAAACGCAATCACAGACTACAGGCACAGCAGATGTCGCAAGGAGACAAGATTTTTTCTTTTGCAGAGAACAATCATTAAGACAAAATCTGTATGCATGGCTTCCGATTCCACTACCCAAGACATTCGAGTCAATCCATTTAAGCACTTTAAGGCGGGAACGGATTGCCGTAACATAAACAAGCGGAAAATGCGATCTGTCGATTTTTTCAAGAGGCAAAGCATTCATAATATATTCAAGCCCAGACTGTGAAATCAAATCCTGATCAGTCTGTAAAAAATGCGGTACCTGATTGACCCAAATATTCTCCGCTTCTTCAGTTGAGACAGAAGAAAAAAGAGCCGCGTTAAGTCCTCCGACGCTTGTTCCGCTAATCACTGTTATTTTTTTGTCAAGACCAAATTCCTCAAGTGCCTTCCAGACACCAAGCTGATACGCTCCCTTGCCGCCGCCGCCTGCAAGCACAAGCCCCCATTCCTGAGCAAATACGGGAGAAGCGAAAATGAAAATCAAAGAAATAAAAAGAATTCTGAATCTCATAAATGCAAATCTCCAGTTTTAACGTATTCAGAAGAATCCGATGTTAGCGTCGAAAACTTGTCCGAAGCCAAATTAAAGGAACCTTTCTCTATAAAAGATTTTCCATCATCACGCATGAAAAAATAATTCAGGTTTACCAAAAGGACATTTTCAGAAATCAAAATTTCTTTTCTCGAATAAATTCTATTATTTTTTTTGAAAAGTTTTATGCCCATCTCCGTTCCATTTTTATCGGACACAGGCAAATTCTGATTGTAAATGTATGCGGCATAAACATAGCGCTTCTGCCACAGCTCAGAAAGCTCAATAGATTTTTTCTCCGCGTAAGAAATCCACAGCGAAGTATCATCGATTGCGTTCCAAGCATAACGCATATACCTTTTTCCGTTTACGACAAAAGGATATTCATAAACACCATTTTGCGACTCCCATTTTCCCAAAAGCTCGTTCAGATAAGTTGCATTGTGATAGCTGAAAGTCTTTTCTACTTCCGGCTCCTCACGTATTTCTTCCGTAGTCTCACAGGAAAAAATCAGGACCGAAAAAATCAGAATTATAAAAAATCTTACAAAAAACTTCATTCCGTTTTCCACTCTCAACTCTCAGCTTTCCGTTTTCAACTTTCCACTTCCATAGATTCCCTCGTTCAAAAAGCGGGCATCCTCTTCTTTTAGGGAGCTGATTCGGCATGTGTAACAGCTGCTGTTCTTTGCTCCAGGATAGCGGTCCTCGACTGTGCATGTGAAGCGGATTTTACGGCGGATGCATGGTGGGATTGAAAATTCCGCGCACATATCATAATCATCCTCAAGGGCCAGATTGTAACTGTTGTTTTTGTCACCAAGAACAAGCCGCTTGTCATCAATAAAAATCAAATCAAGGGGAAGGATTTTTCCTCTTGCGGCACCAGAGTCCTCAAAAAAATCATCGCAGAGATAGCGGGCCACGGTTATGAGATGAAGTCCGTTGCCAATTTTTCCTCCCATACCGGAGCGGCTGTCCTCAACAAAAGATGCGAGAAGTTTTTGCGCCTTTTCGCGGTACACCTCGGGAACATCGGACCACTTTGGAGAAGAAAAAATGCTGTAGTTTTCCGCGCACCGCACATTAATTACAACATTCGTGTTTTTCGCCCTGTAACTGAGGGATGCCTGCACAAGTCCACGGTCAGACGGAGACTCATCTTTTAAATAAGAGATGTCATCTGGAAGCACGAAAGCATAAAAGCGGGAAGTCTTTTTCAGCACGGCAGAGAACGAATATCCGAGACCATTCAGATAAAACTGAGCGCAGATATTCTTACCCAAAAAGCCCTCAAGCCCCGGGAAATCACCGTCCACAATGAAAAAACCACGGTCAAAGCGGATTTTGTCGGAAGGAAGCGCAATGGGAAATTTCAAATCGGATTCACCATGCTCAAGGCTGATTGTTAGCGGGACTCCTGCGGAAGGAAGTTTTTCAATCAGAATGTCTCTTGCAACTTTTGAAACTTTTTCGCTGCTTTCCATAAAATCATTTTCCGCCCTTAATATATTCGATGGCACAAATTCTGCACATATCTTCAGGTTTCAGGTAGACCGCAAAATCCATAAAAGTGCCGTCTTTTCTCAAAAAGCGAACCGGACACTGTATGATTGAAGGATTTGCAAACGGCTCGCCCAAAATGTACTCACTGAATTTTCCGGCGTTGTATTTTGCAATGTCATAGCGGAAAATAAGCAGCACGTAGATTGAGTCCCGCGCAAAACAAGCGTCGGCAGAAGTTCCGTTGATAATTGCATTGCAGAAATTCTCCAGAACGGCACGAGCGGTCTCAGGAAGCATGGATGTGTTCAGAATGGAAAATCCTTCGATTTCAGGATAAATCGGCTCATAGTCATCTTCTTTTCCGGATGCGTAAATGATGGATGTATCGGACTGCAGCGATTTTATGATTCCGTCCGCAGCGGCGACATTTGTTGTAAGCACGGAGGATTCCAGTTCCTGCGCCCAATGCACGCCATTTTCAAGGGCAAGAGCCTGTGAGCGTAAATCAGTTCCATCGTAAGCACCGAGATTTGAAGGCTGAGTGCAAGAAACAAAAGTGAGGAATAAAAAAATCATGCCGCACAAGGATATTTTTCCTGACATAAACACCCCGCCCCGGTTCAGTCTCACTCGGAGGATTTTGTCCTGATGGCGTTTTTAAACTCCGTTGAAGCGACTGAAAAAATATTGATGTCAGGCACATCATCAAGCATGTAAACCTGTCCTTCAAATTCAACATTCTCGGCAATACGCAGATTCGCGGTTCTGATGTCGCCTTTTACCTTGCAACCCTTGCAAAGCTCCACCCTTTCCGCTCCCTCAATATCTCCGGTTACACGACCATAGACGACTATGGATCTCGCAATCATCTTGTCCACAGTGCAGATGGCGGTTCTTTCAATCTCAAGTGCGCCGGAAGCGTCAATCGTTCCATTGAAGCGGCCTGTAATAACCAGATTGTCGGTGAAATTCAGAACTCCATCAAATTCGGTTTCCTGTCCGAATACGGTCTCATTGAGTAATTCGTTAGTCATAATTCAAATTATACCCTATTTTCTCTTGATTTTCAACTGGTAAAGAAGCATTAGTCCGACTTTTTGCCCCATTTTTCTGCAACAGTGTCGCGGAGTGAAAAACGGACTATCTGCCTTTCGTTGAACGCCTTTTCTATCATTGCGTCCACTTCCATGCCCTCATAAATCCGTCGTGCCTCGTCCAAATCAGCGCGCAGGACAGGATGCTTGGGACTGAAAAGCACGCAGCAGTCCTCATAAGGAAGTATGGAAGTCTCATAGGTCCCGATTTCATTCGCAATATCGCAGATTTCTTCCTTGTCCATTCCAATCAGAGGACGGTAAAGAGGTCTCTCGGCAAAACTCTCGGTCACGGCAAGATTTTCCACCGTCTGACTTGCAACCTGTCCCAGGCTTTCCCCAGTGATGATTGAGTCGGCATGAAGTCTCTTTGCCAAAAGATTCGCGGCTTTCATCATGCAAAGACGGAGCATAATTGTCGCAAACGCTTCCGGGGATTTTTTCTTAATCACCATCTGCACGTCGGTCATGGAAATGATGTTCAGGTGGGTGTCCACGCCGTAATCAGCAAGGATTCTGGCAAGGTCCTCGACTTTTTTCTGAGCCTCCATTGAAGTGTACGGATACGAATGGAAATATACGCACTCAACCTTCATTCCTCGGCGCATCATCCTGTAACCGGCAACCGGGCTGTCCAATCCGCCGCTAAGCAAAAGGAGCCCTTTTCCGCTCACACCAACAGGAAGTCCACGGCAGGTCTTACGTTGAGATGAATATACATAAACTCTGTCACGAACTTCCACATTGAAAACGACATCAGGCTTATGCACATCCACACGGAGGATTCCGCCGTCGCTCGCGTCTCCCGCAGCCTCCACGCAAATCTCATAGGAATTCAAGGGGAAAGATTTATCCTCACGGCGCGCCTCAACTTTAAAAGAAGAGAATCCCTCGTCCCTGGCCTGCTTAGCCATGTCGGTAATAGCGTTTCGGATTGCGTCTATGTTTTTTTCAACCGTGCGGACTTTTGCCCATCCGGTTATGCCAATCAGATGGTCGAGCACATATTCCACGGCGGGCATGGCATCTTTTGTGCAGCGTACATAGAGTCTTCCGTTTCTGAGCATGACATGGGCATCCACGGTCTCAAGGGCAAGCCGGGTGTTGTTCACGAGCTGTTTTTCAAAAATCTTTTTGTTGCCGCCTTTTAGTGTCAGCTCACCAAGTTTCCCAAGGTACTGTTCCGTAAAAAGGGATTCATCAGCACCGTCGGTCGTTTTGTTTTCCATAATATAAATCCTCGTGTCAGATTTGAAACCGGCTCTAGAACTGATAGCGCAGTCCCAAAGTGAAGAAATTGTTTATCTGGTCGCTTCCAATGCCGTCAATCCAGTCCTGTCTTGCAGCCTCAACCAAATCTTCCGCGCTGGAATATGAGCTGCCCTTGTATGTATAGACTCCGCCGCTTTCAGTAACAAGTCCGCCCGGATAAAGGTGATTGGAGACTCCAGGATTTTTTATCCATTCAAAGAGGTATGAGAACTTCAGCGTCACCTGTCCCCACTTCATCTTTTTAAACGCATATTCAACGTCAAGTCCTTCCTGCAGAACATACATCTTGTGGTCCTGGTTCAGGAAATTCAAGTGATCCCATGCAGTGTCAATGTGCGTTCCCAATTTTGAATCCGGATCCTCAAGATTCGCGTGGGTATAAATGCTTCCGTCCGTTGCGTACTGTCCTGCCCGACCGAGAAGAAGACTAAGTGCCTCGTCATCCGTATAACTTTCGCAGATGTTTGCATGGCGCAAAAATGATGACTGCACTCTTATGTGAAGCGGAGGAATGGGAAGAAAATCAATGACAAGGCAGATCCTGTCACTGTTCGGCGGATATGAAGAACCCATTGGGATTCCGTTGTTTGTATAGTTCTGAAAGTTAAAGCATCCGGGACTGATTGCGGCGCTCACGTTCAAATCATCATACTCCCAGTGTGAATATGTGAACGGAGTAATCATCATGTAATCAAGCCCCATCCTCGTACAATAGGAATTCTCCGGCGTATAGATGAATCCGGTCTTTGCGGCGAGGCGAAGTTTGGTGTCAAAATTCAATTTTACAAGCTCGTTTGCGCTTACATCATCCACAAAAAGGTCGGTCGCCCAAAGGAGACTCTTTACCGGACGTACTTTGAGCAGGATTCCCATCTGAAGGTTGTCGTTATAACCACCGATTCCCTGCGCAATATAATATGGAACCGGCATCAGGTAAGACGGATCAAGTCGCTTTCCGAAAATGATTGTCTCATAGTAAGCAAAGGAGATGAACGGAAATGGCTTGAATTCAAGCGCGTGGAAAGCAATGTATTTGTCAGGAGCCTGGTCCGTTCCGTCGTAGGATGTCGTCGCACCGATGGTCGAATACTGCTGTGTATAAGACCACTTGGGATGAATCGTCGTGAACGAAAGGTTTGTCTTGTGGTATGAATTGTCATTAAGCGCAAGTCCGGCACCAAGGAAGGGACCGTATCCCGAGCGGTAAATTCCGGTCTGTACGAAAATATTTTTTGTTCCAAGGGCAAGCACGTCGTTCATGTCCCAGAATGCCTCAAAGGGGCCTAGATTGGCGGAATCAGTAAGTCCGTCATGCAGATCATTCTCATATACCGGAAGATAATCTGAAACAGAATGATTGTAAACCGCCATTCCAAGATGGTAACCGATGGAAACAAAATTATCAAAAAGCGTTATGTCACCATTCACATCCGGATAGAGTCCAATAAGAGCCTCTCCAAATCCGCTTTCGTTTATGTCTTTTTTGTATGTAACTCCGGTCTCAAGGGATGCGTTCCAAGGTTTACCGGTAACTTTTTCCCAATACATCTGTGCGTTGTTTACATCACGCTCATTGCCCTTTTCAATGACGGTCTGCAAGATGTCGCGGATGACGCTCAACGGGAAAGGTCTGAGAGGAGGAACATCGCTAATCAGTCCACGCAGCTCCCATGACTCGACAAGAGTGTAGAAATTTTCATTTGGATCCACGCTCACCTGTGCGAAAATGGAGGAAGTACCCAAAAACAGAGCTAAAGCTAAAACCAAGAACTTTTTCATTTGAACATCCTACTGATTATCAATTTAGAGCTGAGGGCAAATTCCCAGCCGATTTCAAAATTTCCTTCTATATTATTTCGGTTAAAGACAAAAACAAGCGACGGTTGTGCTGAAAGGCTCAGATAATCTGTTGGATTCCATCCGCCGGAAAGTGTAATCTGATTAATGAACTCCGGGGTTCCATGTGGTGCAAGCCACGACTGTCTCCTCTTCGCCTCATCGAATCCCTGTGTCGGTTTGTCGGCGTTCGGATAAACCCATTCATCCAAATCTTCGTCATATCTGTTTACTCCGCCCCAGTTCAGAGCCTCCGTAAACACCTTGCTTCCAGAATACTCACCGCAAGCCGCAAAAAGATAAGAGGCGCCCACATTCCACTTTCCGGGAACCTCATATCCGGCAGAGAGTTTTCCTGCAATGGTGTCGGGTCCGAAAGAGCTTCCAAGCCACTCATAGATTGGGTCCATATCTCCCACATTCTCGCGGTATGTTCTGACGAGCGACCAGTTCGGTCCTTCCTTTATGTACATATATGGATCCGTGTAGACTCCCTCAATCCATGCGTGAAGATATCCCTCGCTGATGGGATAGAAAAGCTCGGTTCCAAGCTGGAAGGCAATGCTGTTCGGCGTAGTGTCATTGGGCCAGTTAGTTCTTTCGTAGATAGTCTGCCACTGATTCATGGCAAATTGTCCGTAGATTCTCAGATAGGGAACAGGGACATAATTTATGCCGAGACACAGATAGTCGGAAATACGGATCTCATGTCCACCGTAATCTTCCCATGCCGCTGTGCCGTGGAAAATCGTAAGCGGATTCAAAAAACGGAGCTCAAGCGGTGCGTTAACAAGCATGGACTCCATGACCGTAAACTGGAGCTTTTTGAAAAATCTCACGTTGAAGCGGTGGGTGTAAAGATATTTGTCCACATTGAATTCAGTGACGTTCATGTTATAGCGGAAGAATGGAGAGAATATTTCCAGATTCAGATAGCTTGCGTCGGTAAAATACTCGCTCATCATTATGCTTCCGGTAAGGGCACGTCCAATGCTCTGGGTTCCCAGTCCCGCGCGAAGATTTACGCCCGTGTTTTCGTTGAGCATTATTCCGGTGCTGCCATAAGCGAAATGCGGAAAGTTTATGTCAAGGTCGCCGAGAGATGAAATTGGAATGTTGAGGTAATTGTCATCCCTGTTGAACGCGCAATGGTTCATCGAAAGCTCCACTTCCATGCCCATGGTAAAATAGTCTCCGGCCATGAAAGTAAGGGGAGCGCTCACAATGGGCTGCTTGTAATAGCGGTCATAAACCCAGTCAAGATCGTCGTTTGATTTATAATATCCCTCAAGATTCAGCTCCGGATCCACGCCAAAGGAAAGGAGTCCCATGCTGAAAGAGAGTCCTCCGTGAGCGATGTATCCAACTATGCGGTCATACTGTGCTTGTCCTGCGGCACTGAGTTTTTCTCTTTCCACCTCAAGCAATATGCTCTCTATCTCACCGATTGTAATTGGAGTCTCATCCGCCATGCACGATTTTCCTGATTCCATGCAGAGTGCGGTAAGCGCGTCATAAATCCAGCTGTCCGAATTTACCAATTCCTGCTTGCCACGAGGAGATGCGAAAATAAATCCTGTGACTGTCAAGAAAACAAGCGATGCTGTGAGAAATTTTTTCAACATTAAAACCTCCCTTGCGGAGAGCAGATAATTAGATATAATATCAAATTACATGAAAAGATTCAAGGGTATGGGAAATTTCAATTACGGAAGCATTGAGGCCGGATCATGGGTGGCGGCGGATTCCGTCGAATTTTACTTCCCAGAGAAAAAGTCCTGTGGGCGGAGCGGTCATGCCTGCCTTGGAGCGGTCGTGGCTTTCCAGAATCTTTTTGAACTCCTCAGGGTCCTTGTTTTTTTGCTCCAGCTGAATCAATGTGCCTGTAATGGAGCGGACCATCTTCCACAAAAATGCATTTGCCTCTATGGAAAAGACCAGAATGTCGCCCTCGTACCAAAAACGCGCGTCGTCAATGTATCGGCAGGTCGAAAGGCTCTGATCCCCGGCTGCGGCAAAGGTGGCACAATCAGTCTCGCCCCGCAAAAAGGAGCACATTTCGTTCAGTTTGTCCAAATCAGGCCGACGTCCCAATCTCCATACATAGCGCATGTCACGAGCCTGGGGAAATGTTGTGTGCATGAAATAGCGGTAGCTGCGGGATGTCGCGTTGAAGCGTGAGTTAAAATCCTCGGGAACTTTTTTGGCTTCCATTATCCTGATGTCGGGAGGAAGAAGACCGTTCAGAGCACGGATGTAATTTTCCTCGGGGATAGAATCGGCGGGAGAGAAAAAATTTGCGGCCTGTCCCGCGGCATGTACACCTGAGTCGGTGCGTCCTGAGCCATAAAGGGGAATCTTCCGCTTGAACATCTTTTCCAGGGCGTTTTCGATTTCACCCTGCACTGTCCTAACCGGAAGTCCCCCGGCTGCCTTGTCCTGTCTCTGCCATCCGCAAAAGTCGGTGCCGTCGTAGGACACGGTGAGTAGTATATTAGTCATTGTCCAGAATGCTGTTTGCGGACAACTCCTTTCCTACCTTGTCGTAAAGGTTCTTGGCAAGTTCCAGAAGGGGTCCCGGCTTTTCCTTACTTGACTTTCCGAGTCCGAAGATTCGCGCAATGGATTTTTTGAATTCATCGAGCTTCTTCAGACGCAGCTCCCTGTCCTTTTTCTGTCCATACTTGTACTCAAGGAGTCCGCTCAGGTAAATCACTCCGTCATAACCGTAGTTTTTGTCTACGTCGGGTCCGAAATTGCTCACGGACTCAATCGTCTCAATGCGGCCGGTCTCGTTAATCAAGGTCTGCTGATAGAAGAAAAGAGCCTTTCTGTAAAATACTTGCGCCACGTACTCAAAATTGTGTCCGGGACATGCGGTGTCAAGGTCCTTGCATATCCAGGCAAGTCGCAAGGCAATCTGCGCACGCTTGAACGTGGGAGCGTATCCGATGTCTACCTTTTCATAGCACAGGAGGGCCATGTAATACATTGCGGCTCCGTCATAGAGGGTGCGGTTCTCAATCAGGTTGTAGTACGGGAAAAGGGTCTCTACCTTTGCGGCACGGTTGTCCTCGTCGTCATAAAGGCGCGCAAGTGTGGCCTGATCCTTGATGTCGGTGAAGTCCTTCCAGTAAAGCGCCGTGTGGCAGTTCGGGCAGCATCCCACATCATAAATCAGCGGATAGATGCGTCCATATTTTTTTGACGGCTCGAAGATTCTGTGAAGCTCATCGGTAAGGGGACCTGCAATCATACGTCCGCCTCCCTTCTGCATGACTTCCTGGGCGAACCCCTTGCTGCAGACCGGGCACATCATCTTTTCCTTCGCCCAATAGGTGATTGAGTGTTTTTTCTGAGTACCGGAATTTCCGGATGCTGAACTACTAACCATTTTAACCTCGCTCTATGACTACATTTGCAATCGCATATTCTTTTTCATGGCTCAGGGAAACGAAGACTTCCGCCCCACGTCCGCAAAGATTCTCCAGCCTTTCCCTGGCAGCCCCTGTGACCACCATGGACGGCCTTCCGTTTTCGTCCTTTGATATATATATATCAGTTAACTCGAATCCTTGCAAGCCCGTACCCAAAGCCTTGGAAAACGCCTCTTTGGCCGCAAAACGCACCGCATAGTACTCCGAAAGCCTCTGCAACGACATTCTGCCGCCATCATTTTGAGCCATTTCCCCTTCGTTGAAGTATCTCTTCAATATATCGGGATTTTTTACCCATTTCTCCAATCTGGAAACGCAAACAATGTCACAACCGACACCGAAAATCATGGGACGGTCTCCCAGGGAACCAGACCGGGGGATGCCGACACCACGTTTTCGCCGGATTTGTCATCATCCTTCTCATCTGGCTTCACGGAATGGGTCTCCTCATCATCAGGGGACTCAAGCTCAGGCTCCTCCAGTCTCTCAAGCAGAGTGACCTCAACCGGAACGGTACTCCTTGACTTTGAGACTTCCTTGAATCCGCTCGGGACGGAAACCACTATGGGAATGTCATATTTTCCGGTTCCCGAGATTTTTGAACAGTCCGCGCTCACGTAAATCTGGGAAACGAGAAGCCTCTCAAGTCCAAGCTGACTGCCGCTCAGGGACACATCCACAGTAAATGGAGCGTTGTCAACACGGAATTTTGTGGAAAGGTCGGAAAGCTGAACCGGCACGTTCTTGAAATCCCTGGACGTCTCCACCTGAGAGAAGGAAACCTTCACCTTGACCGACGAGGACTCCAGGCTGATCAGACTGTTCTCGTTCACGAGGGAAACATCCTGCTCAAGATTGCGCGCGACACCCTCTATGTCAACCGCGTCCGTCGCTATGAAATCAGTCGCCTCGACTATGCTTCGCGGGCCTGAGATCATGACGTAGGACGGAAAGGCATCCGTATCCGAGACCATGTATCCCCTGGCCTGGGTTCCAAGGACCGTCACCGTGATTGGCACCGGCTTGGAAGTCTTTTTCTCAATGGCAAGCGACACCTTTTTCGGATTGATTCCCTCGATGGAAAGCGCGTCTATGCCCTCGGCCTTGTCTGTGAACTCAATCTGCACCGGAAAGTCAAACGTTCCCTCGTCCACCTTGTCGCTTATGTCAACGTAGGCCCTGAAATACTGGTCTGAGATTCCCTTCACCATGTCCTTGTTCGCCTTTACCGTAAGCCTGACGGTCTTTTTTCCCGCCGTAAAATTGGAGGATGCCGTCATCATGCCCTCCTCAACCACATTGAGGTCCAGAATCAGATCCCTTGAGGCCATGCCCTGAGTGCTCACGTAGAAAATCCAGACGAACAGAGTCAGTCCGATGCAAATGGCTATGTGTGAGATGTTAGCCTTGAACTCCTCCCACTTTCTGCCGGATCTTACATTATGCTCCATCTTCCAGCTCCTCCATCTTTTTTTCCTCGGCTTCCCTGCTCTCCACGTTCAGGTAACTGTTCAGAATGTCGGATGCCTCCTGCACGGATATGCCGTAGTGAATCTGGGAGTCATAAGCCAGACTGATTGCGCCGGTCTCCTCGCTCACCACGAGAACGATTGAGTCCGTCCTTTCCGCTGTACCAAGAGCCGCACAGTGCCTCGTTCCGAAATCATTGCTCACATCCGGCTGCTCGGACGTGTAAAGATGCGCGCCCGCCCTGTAGATTCTGTCCTTTTCTATTATACATGCTCCGTCGTGAAGAGCCGTGTCGTGCATGAAAATGGTCTTGAGAAGACTTGCGGAAACCCTCGCGTCAAGAATCTCGCTGTGGTCGTTCGGGAGGGTCACTTCGTCGGACGAGGAATTCTTCAGGAACACGACAAGCATACCTCTCCTTGCCTCGGAAAGATCAACGGCGGCGGAAAGAGCGCTCTCTATGGTCTTTGAAAGCTCCGCGGTCCCTGAGTTTTTCCCCGTGAGACTGAAAAGATCCCATTTCTTGCCCTTTCCCATGTTCATGAAGGTCTTGCGGATCTCCGGCTGGAAGATTACGAAGAATCCGATGATGAGAGGCGTAAGGAGCGTGCTGAAAATCCATCCGAGCACGTCAAGATGAAGAACCCTGACCAAAAGATAGGCCATTCCGATCACTATCACCACGGTAAGGAGCTGCTGCATCTTGTTCCGGACAATCAGCTTGTAGCCCTTGTAGAACAGAAAGAAGATGATTCCCATGTCAATGGCGTAGCGCACATATTCTAAAATTTTACTCAGTCCAGTCCCGTTCACAGTTCAAGCCTCCCACGGGCAGATTTTTTTACGGATTCAAGGGCTCCCAGCACGTTCAAGCTGTCCACGCACGGCCCCACGTCATGCACGCGAAGGAATGTCGCACCGCAAAGAACCGAAATCAGGTCGGCGGCAAGGGTTCCGTAGAGTCTTCCGTCCGCATCCTTTCCGGTCATCTCTCCTATGCACGTTTTCCTTGAGAGAGCCATGAGCACGGGATATTTTCCGTCCCCAATCTCGCCGCACCTGGAGATAAGCTCCAAATTTCCGTCCAAATTCTTTCCGAAACCGATTCCCGGATCAAGGATGATTTTGTCCCTCGCGATTCCTGCCTTCTCCGCGAAACCGGCCCTCTCCAAAAGATGAGCCTTTACCTCGGAAAAAATGTCCTTATATACGGTATTGTCCTGCATCACGTCGGGATTTCCCCTTCTGTGCATGAGGATAACCGGTATCCCGAACCCAGAGACGAGCCCCGCCATGTCAGGATCATCCTCAAGGGCAGAAACATCGTTCAGAATGTCCGCGCCCTCGTCAAAAGCGGCTTTCATCACGGCAGACTTTCTCGTGTCCACCGATATGGGGATGTCCGACACCTTTCTGACTGCACGAATCACCGGGATTACCCTGCGTATCTCCTCATCTTCCTGAACGTATGCCGAGCCTGGTCTTGTGGACTCACCCCCGATGTCAATTATGTCGGCACCCTCGTCAATCAGTCTGAGAGCATTGTCCGCACCGCCCCTGCTTCCGCTGAAAAAACTGTCCGGGGTACAGTTCACAATGCCCATTACAAATGCCGGTCTTGAAGTAGAAATGCTCCGTCGCGCAAGACGCATCTCCAAATTTTTTTTATCCATAGAAACAATTATGCCACCATTTGCGTTTTTATACAAGGGCACGGACGGCTCTCTCAGCAATCTGTCCACCGGAAAGGCCCGCTTCCTCAAGGATCTGCGACCTGGTGCCGTTTGAGATGAATTTGTCCGGGAAAGTGATTATGTCGGTACGGGGACATGATTTTGCCCCAGCAGATTTTCTGAGCACCAGCCCCTGAAGATACTCAGCCATGGAGCCGGATTTCATGCCGTCCTCAAGGAAAAGAATGGCATCGTAATCCTTCGCGCAGGAAAGGAAATGCTCCTCGTCAAAGGGCTTTACAAAGCGCAGCACGTACATGTCCACGACAATTCCCTTGATGATCATGGATCTGGCGGCGATCAGGCACTCACCGTAGAGGGAGCCCGTAAGCACCAAAAGGACCCGCTTTCTCGGTTTTCCGTCCACGGAAGGAGCGTCCTCAAATTCCGCGCTGATGGCCGGAGCGAATTTACCGCACGGTATATAAAGTCCCTTGCCCGGCTCAACTGGAGCGGAGAAAGCGTCTATCTCGGAGGGCGATGAAAGTTTCGGCCACCTGATTGCGACCGGCCCCTTGTTCACATTAACAGCCCAGTCAAGGCAGAGAGAAAGGTCGGACGCGGAAGTTACGGTAAGGATGGAAAGATTCGGAACCGAGCGCAAAAGGGCAATGTCGAATATTCCCTGATGTGTCTCTCCGTCGGACGGAACGGCCCCCGCACGGTCAAACGCCATAACCACATGACGGTTCTGCATGGCCACGTCCTCAATTATCTGGTCAACCGAACGCTGTATGAAAGTCGAATAGATTGCCACCACAGGAACCAAACCGCCCGCCGCAAGTCCACCGGCAAAAGTAACGGCATGTTCCTCGGCTATTCCCACGTCAAAAAATCTGTCCGGGAAATGCCTTGAGAAAGACGCAAGCCCGGTACCCTTTGCCATCGCAGCAGTTACGGCCACCACGGAAGGATTGCTCTCACCCAAAGACACCATCTTGCGGCTGAAAACCTCGGTAAAGCTCATCGTGTCGAATTTTTCCATCACGCCGTCGCTTATGTTGAAGGGGCCCACCCCATGAAACGCCGAGGGATTGTCCTCAGCAGGCCTGTAACCGCGCCCCTTTTTCGTGACGACATGAATGACCACGGGACGGGGAATCTTCTTGACGCGGCGGAAAGTCTCCTCCAGCTGCCTTATGTTGTGTCCGCTCAAAGGTCCAACGTACTCGAATCCCAAGTCCACGAAAAGATTGTTGGTGAGCAAAAGCCCCTTGAGTCCGCGCTTGAACCTGTAGACGAATTTTCCCAGATGGCTGCCGAAATACGGGATTAGATCCACTACACGGTCTATCTTGCGCCTTATCCTCTGGTAGGGAGCGCCCATCGTGAGCTGGGAGAGATAGCGGGAAATGGCACCGGTATTGCGGCTGATTGACATCTGGTTGTCGTTAAGCACCACGACAAGTTTTTTCGCAAGATGTCCCGCATGGCTCAGAGCCTCGAACGCCATACCGCCCGTAAGAGCACCGTCACCTATAACGGCAACAACCTTGTCATCCCTGCCCTGCAAATCCCATGCCGTAAGAAGACCGAGAGCTGATGAAATGGAGGACGACGCGTGACCGGCATCAAAAAAATCGTGGGGGCTCTCATAGATTCTGGTGAATCCCGACATACCGCCGTGAGTCCTGAGCGAGGGAAAATCCGGATAGCGCCCGGTAAGAAGCTTGTGGGGATAAGACTGATGGCTCACGTCCCAGACTATGGCATCCTTGGGACTGTCGAACACTCTGTGAAGTGCGATGGCAAGCTCCACCACACCAAGATTGCTTGCAAGATGTCCGCCGTTTTTTGCGACGACCTCTATGATTTCGCTTCTGATTTCACCGGCCAGAAGGGACAGCTGATCCTCAGGGATTTTTTTCAAATCATCCGGTGAATGTATTTTCTGAAGTAACAAATCGTCCCCCTAATCCCGCGAATATAGCAAAAAAATCAGGTAAAAAAAAGACCGCAGTAAGTCCGAAAACAACCGCGGTCTTGCATAACATAAAAACAAGATTTCGATTACTTGCTCTTATGCCGATTCCGTCTAAGCTTCTTCTTTCGCTTATGTGTCGCTATCTTTGCGCGCTTTCTTTTCTTTCCACAAGGCACGATAGAACTCCTTAATATTTATAGGTAACTAAATTATGCTTTTTTTTGCATTTTACGTCAAGTACTAAAGCCCAAATTTTATGAATTTTTATTCTTTTGGCGGGGTTTTTCTGAGGAATTTCCGGCATTTTTTCCTTTGAGCCTCATAAAAATCAAGGGAAAGGCACGCAGGATGAAAATCAGGGCAAGAACAAGAATCTCAAGGCACGGAAGCCAGTCACCGAACCTCACATAAAGCGTGGGAGAGTAATCATCCAGGACAGGGACATCGCAGACAACGTAATTCATGGCAAACGGCTCGCTCCTATTGTGGACCCTGCCGCATAAATCCACGAAGCAGGTGATTCCGCTCGCGGTACTTCTCACCGACGGAACGGCACATTCTGCGCTTCTGAACACCGACATGGAAAGATGCTGGATCTGGCACGGATTGCTTGATGACCAAGAGTCGTTGCTGATATTGACAAAACATCGCGCGCCATTTTTCACGAAGGAGCGGCAGAGAGAGCCGAAAGAGTCCTCGAAGCAGATCGGGACGGAAAAATCAAGTCCGCGGGCAGAAAAGACCTTTGCCTCGGTTCCGGGAGTCCAGAGATGTGTGTCGCCCATGAGGAGCATTTTGTAAAGTTTCGGGGCAATCTTCTCGTAAGGGAAATACTCAGTGAAGGGCACCAGATGCATCTTGTAGTAGGTCTCTGGCTCCGGCGGCATTATGTTGTTTTTCTCCGAATCAAACAGCAGGGCCGCGTTATAATCGTCAATATACTTTCCACCGTTGTCCACGCTCATCTGGTTTCCGATTACAAAGGCTCTACCGCTCTTTTCCATAAAATCAAGCAGCTCCTCAATCATCTGGACGCGTCTTTCGTCGGTTTTTCTTTCATAATGAAATACAATCGGAGGAACCACGGCGGTCTCGGGCCAAACCACAAGCTCCACCTCAGGATGCGCGGCAATGGCTTTTTCGCTCAAGTCAATCAGATTCGCCACATCCCTTTTGTAGACGTCAAATCCATATTTGTCGGAGTCGGTGTTGTTCTGAATGCAAGCCACGGAAAGGCTTTTTCCCGCTGATTTTTTCCCGCACGAGCTCAGTCTTGCCGCACCGAAAACAAAAAAGAACATGAAGGAGGCAAACAGAATGATGGCAGGAATCATCTCGGATTTCAAGGCAGCAAACAGATTTTTTACCGCAAGTGATTTTTTTCCTCCCTCACCCAAGGACCACGCGCTCAGAATAAAGGAAGAAAAGAATGCTGACGTAAACACGCAGAGAGCGGAAACACCCCACACACCGAAAAGCGACGCGGACTGAATCAGCAGACTGCTATTCCACTGGCTGTACCCAATGATTCCGTAGCTGAATCCAAGGAAGCCTTTCGTCTTGAGATACTCATAGACGCACCAAAGCAGAGCCATTGCATACGGAGAGTTTCCCGGTGATTTTCTCGAAAAAAGAGCGTCGGTAAGCTTTAGAAGCTCGAAAACAAGGGCCGTCATCAAAGCGAACCCCAGCACCCCGATGTAGATTGTATAAGGATTGAATGAAGCGAGCCAGTAGCACAGGAGGCCGTAGGAAAGACCTCCGTAAAACAAGCCCCAAAGCCATGCGGATTTAAGACTCACCCGATGAATGGAAATAAAAACAGGAATAAGAGCCAAAAATCCTAAGACTCCTAATCCGTTTTCGAAGATAAATCCGGGATGAGAAAATGAAAATAGAACGGCACCAGAAATGACAAGAAGTAATGTCTTTACGTGCTTCACGTCGTTCGTCTCTTATTATTTGGAACTGCCTGCTTTCTCCACCGGCAATTCCCACAGGGCGTTTTTCAGTTCCTGACCAGCCCTAAAAGCAGCGACATAATGAGGTGCAACAGACAGAGACTCGCCTGTTTTTGGGTTACGAGCCTTTTCACGTCCCTTTCTGAGACGCGGCTCAAAAGTTCCAAATCCACGAAGTTCTATGGTGCTACCATCCTTTAAAGCTCCCTTAATATTCTGCAGAAGCAATTCCAGAACATCCTGAACAACTTTTTTCTCGTAACCAGTGCTATCCTGATAAATCGCCTCAATCAAGTCATATTTCGTTACCTTTTTAGCAGACATCATACACTCCTAAAAATTTTAGAACAAAATCCCAATGTACGAGAGGGATGTCCGCAGACACCCCATCCCCTATTACTCGGCAGCCTTTGTAACTCCGAAAGTAACATTGTAAAGCTTGTACATGCGGCTCTTCTTGCGGGAAACAGCGTTGCGATGCATAACACCCTTGCGCTGGGCCACATCATACTCATGCTGAAGTGCGACCAAAGCGGCCTTTGCTGCTTCCTGATCTTTCTTCTGCACGGCTGCAACAAATTTCTTTGCGCTTGTGCGGCATGTTGATTTTACTGCTTTATTGCGCAGGCGACGAACTTCGCTCTGTGCATGTCTTTTCTCTGCAGATGATTTTCTCTCTGCATTCTTCTTTTCTTCTGCCAAAGGATTACCCCCCATAAAATATATATGTCCCTAAGCTTTTATGCGGACATACATCAATAGAAACAATTCACCTAGGGCACACCACTCAAAAACAGCTGCCCCATCCTTGCGGATTAAAAATTTATTGAAAACTCTTATTTGAAGTCTTTCGGTCTTCTTTCGACGCGCTTGCACTTCTGGCACTCAGCAATATTTCTGAGCCGGCCCTTCTCAAACATAGTCTTCATTGAGATTTCACCGCCACAAGGGCAGAAAAACTTTTGGGTCGCAACGGTCGTACGAGAGTTTTTACTTGCTCCAGCCATGACATTCCTCCATAATAATATCTATTCTGTGATAATACACAAATTTAAGCATTTGTGTCAAGTCTTTATCCCCATAATGGACATAAATTCTTCAAAAAACAGGCAAAAATTCCACTAAACGGAAAGAGAATCCGCCGGGAGCGCCCTCCACTCATCCAGCTGAGCCTGAATCAGGGACTTGCTTTCCTCCAGGATTATCTTCTCGTCCTCCTTTCCCTGTGGAGCCGGATAAATCTTGAGGATTTTCGCACGGTAACTGCCCCTCTTAAGATTGCGAATCAAGTTAGTTACCCTGGAAAGTCTCCATCCTCCGTCCAAAGCACAGACGACTACCGGAAGATGCGTTGACTGAACGAGCCGTCTGAAACCTGCGGAATAAAACTGTCCCAAATTTCCGTCGCGGCTTCTGGTGCCCTCAGGGAAGATTATGGGAATCTGATTTTCCTTCACGACCTGCGTTCCGAAATTCTCAAGGTGCTTCATCGCCACGGTGGGACTGCCCTTCCTCGGAATCATGCAATGACGCTGTGAATGGAGCATCTTACCGACCATCGGCACGCTGCGCAATGTGTCCTTGGCAACGAAACGGACTTCCCTTCCGCGGAAATAATGCAGGTACAGCACTATGTCAAGAAGGCTCTGATGGTTTGAGATCACAAGAAACTGCTCGGGCAAATCCTTGAAGCGGCTCTTGTCCCCCAGATACAAGAATCCCCGGTAACATTTCAATATGGCGAAATAAAGTCTTGAGGACCTGCGTGTTATGTAATTTGACCAGAAAAGAGCTGCCTTTTTGCTGAACGGATAGACGAGCATCAGCATGAAAGTTGGAAATCCCACGGCACCAAAAAGACATATTATAGTAATTACTGTCAACATGAAGCCTATTATATAGAATTCAATGATGATAGTCTAGGGGGGCTATTGGCGGTATGCGTGCAAAATGATATAATTGAAGAAAGGGGAAAATTCTGCCGAAAATTTATTGCAGGATTTTGCATTCAGGGAATTTTATGGAGAGATCCAGGTGTTAAAGAGATTTTTTTGCGTTAGCATAGGAATTATATTCATTTACTCAGGCAGCTTGTGGGCGGGAGGTAAAAAGGAAAAGTCTGACGGATCTGGGGTGGTGCGCACAGAGCTGAAGGACGGATCCACAAAAAAAACTTCTAAAGACTCCTCCAAGGGAAGCGAGGGAACAGGAACCCAGACATCAGGAACGACCCAGGCTTCCGCTACGGCTTCTGCCCCATCTGCCACAGATGCAAACTCAGGAAACGGCACGGCAAACGCAGGTTCTGGAGCAGCAAAACAAACGAACACATATCTGAAGGACTATCCGTATTATCCTTCCTATTTTAATGACGCCATTACCGCGGCATATAAACTCACCATGGCGGGAAATTTTTCTGACGCCGCAAATTATTTTTACGTAAAGGACAGCACCGGAACAGTCCCCATCGAATACAGAAAGGATGTCTTCCTGAACGGCGGTCTGTCGCAGAATGTCTACGATGATGTTTCCGCGCTTGAGTCAAACGTAAGGGCAAGGGTCAAGGATTATCAGAACCTTCAGAAAAAACTGAGCACAATTTCCCAGGACTTGAAATCCGGCTTGGACTCATACAATCCTGCAAGCCCTGAAAAATCAGCGGCATCACTTGACAAGGTAAAATCCGTCATGAAGGAATTCGTCTCAATCAGGAACACGATTCTCAGCGACGGAAAAAAATTAGAGACGACCTTCAACAATCTGAAGGGATCACGCGCAATTCAGGACGCAAGCTATCTCTCCTATCTCACGAAATTCATCATGGGAACAGGACGCACGGAATACACGGGAATCATCGGCGCCATAGACAGACAGTGGGACACGCTCCTGATGGATCTCATAGGACTGATCGAGGTAAAGGGAAACGAGCTGAGCAAAGGACTGGCCTCCGTAATGACTCAGGACGCACTTCTGGCATATCCCTCGGATCTTACCGCAATATCCGACAAAATCAGCGGACTCAGAGGAATCGTTCCAATTATGGATGATTTTCTCAAAATCAACGGAACAATCAAACCGCTGGAGACAAGTTATAAAAGCTCAAAGACCGAATATAAGACGAACCTTGAGGCATCCAGAAACTATCTGGAGACGCTTTGCACGAAATCGGACGAGCTTTTGCTTTTCGCCTCGGATGCGGCAGAGCACGTCTATCAGGTATATGATTTCATTGACAAGAGTTCCGCTGAGGTCGCTCAGGACATGAGAGACAAGGTTGACAAGGTCACTGATTTTTTCGTCAACGAGTCAAACACGCTCGCACGGCTTTCAAACACAGCGGCGGAAAGAGAAAAGGAAGTGTGGCTCAAAACCGTATTCACGCAGGACGTTCCCAAGTGGGAAAGCGCGGCAAAAGCATACACCGAAGGATATGAGGCAATCAGCAAGGCATGTGGGGAATACTCCGGCGAGGCGATTCTTTCTGCGGGAACAAGAATCATCAACGCGGGAAAGCAGATGTACGTGGAGGATTCCGAGAAATACCAGGCCCTCATGTCTCTCATCCCGGATGCGTCGGATGAAAACGCAAGACAGATGCCGTCAAAGCTTCTTTCCAGCATAAGCACGTTCAGGCAGATTATTGACCTTGACGTAAAGACCCTGAAGGAAGGCTCGGCCGTTTTGAGCAGGGGAAGCTCCACATACTCAAGCAACATCCAGCTCATGCAGAAAAAAATCAACGACTCAATCACGAACATACAGAAGCTCAGTTCGCAGACCGACGCGCTCTCATCACAGGCAAAGGCACAGCAGAGAGAGGCATTGCAGGCTCAGAACCAAATCAACATTTACTACAACAGGTCCCTTACCGCATACAGGCAGGCGAACTACAAATCAGCGCGCACAAATCTGGACAGGGCAATGTCACTTTACGAAAGCTCATACGACAGCTTGAAAAGAGACGTGATGATTCAGGAGGAGACCTACGACAATCTGAACAAGCTCAAGCAGGACATCGCGGAAAAACAGAAGCCCCTTCTCGTCCAGGAACTCAGGTCATATAAAAACAGCGCAAGGACATCCTACTACGCGGGAGATTTTGACGAGGCGAGCAACCAGATAAATCAGGCGGATGAGGTAAGAAACAGCTGGTGCAAGTTCATGGACATCGAGTTGGATTCGGACGAGGAGCTTGAAAGACTCAGAAACCTCGTGAACGTTGCCCTTTCAATCAAGAGCGGCAAGGAGCTGAATCCGAACGACGCGCTTTACCCGGAGATGTCGCAAATTCTTTCCATGTCAAACATCTATTACGAGCAGGGACAGGAGCTGATTGCAAAGGGAAACAAGGCGGAGGGACGCGAGCTTCTTTCAAAGGCGAAGAACAAGCTGAACGAGCTCAAGGTAATTTATCCTCACAACCAGAAGGCAAACCTGCTTTCCATGAGAATTGACCAGGTGCTCGATTTGAATCAGTTCAACGAGTCGTTCAAGGTTCGCTTTGAGGAACTGAAGGCAATAAACTACGCGAAGCGTGATACTACGGCTCAGAACGGATATTCCGATTTGCAGGACCTCCACGAGATTTCCCCGAACTATCCGGGACTTTCGGACTTCATGTACAAGGTGGAGCTCGATCTCGGACTCAAGCAGATTGCGGTCGCCCCTACATCCGCTGCGGCAGGCGAGGCAGGAACTTACGCGAAACAGGCAAAGGAACAGCTGGACAGCGCAGGTCGTGACACAATGTTGCTCGCAAACGCAAAGTCCCTGGCAAACAAAGCCCTTGCACTTGATCCAAACAATGACGTTGCAATCGCGGTCCTTGATGAGGTCGCACTCAGAACAGGAGCACAGGCAGCAGTCGTACTCAGCGCAAGCGACGAAGCAAAATACCAGCAGGCCATCACCTATCTGCAGAATGGAAATGTCATAGCGGCGAACTCCAATCTTCAGGAGCTGCTGAAAAATCCGGCGAACAGAAGATCGGCAAAAGTGCAGAAACTTCAGAGCCGCATTAAGGGTATGTTAAATTGAAAAGATTAAGATTTTTTATTGCAGCATCATTTCTCATTGCACTGGGAGCGTCAAGCATCTTCCCGCAGACCCTTTACTGGGAAAATCCAAAGCCCGTAACGTCATCATCTGTTGACTGCCGATTCCCAACCGCCGTCTCGGGAACCACAAAAAAATCCCCTGTCTCCGCAGCTTTCTGGGAAGAGATTGACAAAGAGAAAAAAGAGATTCACATCTCCATAAGCACAAGCACCGACAGCGTGAACTGGAGCGCGGGAAAAAGATTCGCAGGACCGTTCTCGTATTCAGGCGAGATTCCAGAAATATATTCCGCAGCCCTCAACACCAAGGGAACAATGGCCGTGGCGGTACTCTCAGGTCTGAACGAAATCTCCGTCTTCACAAGCAGCGATGCATCAAATTTCAAGCAGACAAAACTTCCCGAGCAGGACGTGCCTCTTGTGGGTCCGCGCATTTTCGCAACATCCAGCGACACATTCGTGCTCTTTGCCACCAAGGGAAAAAATGAATCATTCTCACTCGTGTACTCCACGTCAAAAAATGGAAGCGACTGGACGGATTTCTCTCCTTTCAACTTTTCGTTTCCCGGAGCATCCAATCCGCTGATTCCTTACCTTGCACCGGTAAATGGCGGAGACATGATTGCATTCCAGGCGCACTACTCTTCCGGTTCGCATTATTCGTTCCAGATTTTCACGTCGCTTTCAAAGGACTCGGGCAAAACTTGGAGCGAACCCGTCATGGCAACGGAGACCGTCGCATCATACCAGAACTACAGCAACCAGCGTCCGGTCATACAGACATTCGGAAAAGAGTCTTTCATAGCGTGGGAGCGCTCCCCGTTCAACAGCTCGAACACATCCGTGTACGTGGGAAAAATCTCGGCGGACGGAAAACTGCTTTCTGAGCCCGATTTGCTGAGCACATCGCCGGGAGGTCTTCACCCGGAGTTCTTTGTCTTCAATGACTCGCTCTATCTTATGTGGACTGAAAGCCAGGGCTCCAACAACAAGATGTACATGAGCCAGAGACTCGACCTTTTCTGGGATGACCCTGTTGAGCTTGCACAAAAAGTCACGACATCAACATTCCCTGTAACGGCAAGCAAGCAGAAGGAACTCGCTTTTGTATGGCAGCAGGCAGCAGGAAAAGGCAACTACCAGATTGCGATGCTCCTAAAAGACTCCTCCGCTGTTCCGCCAAGGATTGTGCCGAGATCCTTTGAGGAAGGAAGAGGAGGAACCTCAAGCACAGTCCTAATGAGTTTGGAAGAATCATCCGACTCATCCGGCATAAAGGGATTCTCTTACATCTGGACGCGCGACATCAACGAAGAGCCGAAAGAAGAAATAACGAACTTCCCTCAGGAAAACCAGATTGAGACGCAGGCACCTGAAGACGGACTCTGGTATCTGAAAGCAAAGCAGGTTGACTATGCCGACAACTGGTCAAAGAGCGCGACACTCTGCTACAGAAGGGATACCGTAGCTCCGGCAAAAATCATTTTTGATCCGCTGCCACTTGATGACAACGGACTTTTGAAGAGCAACACATTCTCAATCAGCTGGAACCACGATCCCGCAGATACCGATGTTGACGGATACACATGGGCCCTGCAATATGTGGACTCCATACCGAGCAGACTGGCCGTAAATGCAAGTCATCCGCTCAGGCTGAACTCACAGGCCATCGAAGAAATAAAGCAAAAGCTGCTTGAAAAAAATGAGCGCAAAATCCAAAACCCGGAGGACCTTCCGAAATATGCACGCGGGGACAAAGAGGCTCTCAGTGAATCTTTCACGAACAAAAGGAACGGAGTCTATCTTTTCACGGTCTCGGCCATTGATGATGTCGGAAACGTCAGCGAGCCTGTCACTGAAGTTCTCTTCCTTAACAAATACGTGCCGCAGACATACATAACGGCAATCAACACGCAGTTCAATGTTTTCGGCGATCTGGACATGGAAATTTTCGGAGGCGGATTCACTTACGAAGGAACCATCTCAAGAATCTATGTGGACAGCGACGGCAAGGCACCTTATGACTATACCATCTCTGCGGCGGACGGGGCATACACAGTAACAAGCGACAACAGGATTACCGGACTCACCTTGCAGGGCATTGACGCAGGCGACTATTACGTGGGACTCTATCACACCGACCGCGGAACTTACATCTCAAAAAGCAAGATTCTCACGGTAAAAGAATTCGGAACCGTAAAACCATACAAGGAATTTAAATTCCTGCCGAAGTGGCTCACATATTTTGGCAGCGGAAAATTCAGGATTGACATTTCGCTCATTGCGGTGATTGTCATTCTCATACTCGGAATATTCGTCTTCATTGCGGCGTTCAAGGGACTTACCAGAACGGCAAAGGAAGCGATGGTTATACAAGCAGAAGTTAAGGCACTGATTGAAGGAGACATTATGCCTGAAGAAAGAAAGAACAAGCAGGAAATGATGCACAGGAAGGGATTGAGCCTCCGCGTAAAACTCGTGGCATATACAATGACGCTGATTGTCGTGCTGATTGTGTCACTCGCCATTGCACTGGGCTACTTTATGATAAAACGTGAGGAGCAGACAAGGGCAAAGGGTCTGCAGGAAAAAGTCCACGTAATCCTTGACTCAATTGCGAGCGGAGCAAAAATCAACCTGCCGAACGCAAGCTCCAACCTTCTCGCACTCAGCGACCTTACCGAAGAATCTCTCGCGCTTTCCGACGCAAACTATGCGACGATCACAGGATTCTCTGAAACCGAAAATGACATGAACCTCGACTACATCTGGGCTACGAACGACCCGTCCATTGCCTCAAAGATTGAAACACCGACTTTTGTTCTCGGTCAGAGCCGCTTGAACTTTGAGAACATGAAGGAGCTTTCAGGAATTTGCGCGTCGCTCAATGAAAAGGCAGGTTCCGAAGTGAACTTCATCGCAGAGCAGATTACGGAACTCACGGAGGAAGGAATTTCCCTTGCAGGATCCACCGACGAGGAATCAATAAAAAGACAGACGGAAATCTCAGAAATCACCACGCAGCTCTCAAACCGCGTAAACACAATTTTGGACGAGCTCGCATCATCCGCAATCAGCTCCTACCCCACTTACGACTCAACTTCAATTGACGCTGAGAACACAATCTATCAGTTCTACAAGCCGGTACTGTACCGCCACGGATCGGAGCAGAATTACGTACATGGAATTGTCTTCGTTGAAATCAGCACGGAGGCACTTGTCAATGAGATCCGCAACGCACAGAGCGCAATCATCAAGATGACGGGAATCATCGTGGGTCTGGGTCTTCTCCTCGGATTTTTCTTCTCATTCATCATCTCGCTGATTATTGTCCGCCCGATCGTCAAGCTCGCAAAACACGTCGCCATGATCCGCGATACCGACAACAAGGAGAATCTTTCCGGAAAGGACATCATCATCAAGAGCAAGGACGAGATTGGAATGCTCGGCGACACAGTTAACGAAATGACTCACGGACTTGTAGAGGCAGCGGTACAGGCGAAAAACCTAACGTTCGGTAAAGAAGTCCAGACAAGATTCATTCCTCTGCAAACCGATGAAAAGGGAAACACGCTCACCTACGGATTTATGAAAACAGAGGGCGCGGATTTCTTCAGCTATTACGCCGGTGCAGACGACCTTTCCGGAGACTACTTTGACTACAAGCAGATTGACAAGGACCACTACATCATCATCAAGTGCGACGTTTCAGGACACGGAGTTCCGGCCGCTTTGATCATGGTCGAGGTCGCAGCCCTTTTCCTTAACGCGTTCAGTAACTGGAGCATGAAGAATCCTGCCCAGGGAACGAACCTCGGACCTGTGGTTGGACAAATCAACGACCTCATTGAAAGCCGCGGATTCAAGGGACGCTTCGCCGCATTTACTCTCTGCCTCATGAACACACGCACCGGTGACTGCTGGTTCTGCAATGCCGGTGACTCCCTCGTGCAGATTTACGACGGAACGGAAAAGAAGAAAAAATCAATCAATCTTCCTGAGACACCTGCGGCGGGAATGTTCAGCACGGACCTCGTTGACATGAAGGGCGGATACAAGGTTGTAAAACTCACGCTGAAAAAGAACGACGTGCTTTTCCTCTACACTGACGGTATTGAAGAGGCGAAGAGAAATTTCCGAAACGCTGACGGAAAGATTGTGACATGCCAGGAAAGCGGACTCAAGGATGGAGACGAGCATGGAAACCATACGGTCGGAGAGTCTTCGGAAGAGATGACTCCTGAGCGTGTAAATGACATCATCGAGAGCGTCTATTCACGCGGAAGCTATGAGCTGAAAAAATGGCACAATCCGAATCCGAACGAAACCTTCACGTTTGACTTCTCGAACTGCGATGGAACGGCAGAGGAAGCAATCATGGCGCTGGTGTCGGTGGAAAAAGTTTTCAGAATGTATCAGACAAAGGGAATGGGCCAGAGCGACAAGGTAAAGGCCGACAAAAAAATTGATGAATTCCTCAGGATGCATTTCAGGGACTACAGCACTTACTGCATGAACCGCTCCGAAGTTGAGACAGATCCGACGCATGTTTACTACTCCGGAATAAGGGAAGACCAGCAGTACGATGACCTCACCCTGGTCGCAATCAAGAAAAACTGATTTGCCCCGCGCACTCAATTTCCCGGCCACCCCTGATTGAGTCCTCCAAGGGCTCTCCAATGCACACGGAGACTCTGCTTCCTGGAGCCGGGATATTTTTTCCGAAATCTGGAAGCGGACATTCCACATGCAGAAAGTTCTCCGTCACCGCATGGATTTTTTGCACTCCGAAAATCCGCTGGGTCCTGCTGTTCTCCACGATTGCGCTCAGAGTCCTTCCCTTCCACTCACGGATATAGTCAATCTTTCCGCGCACCGCCATCTCGGTAAGCCACCTTACCCTGAATCCCTTTTCCCTTTCCGGCACCTGCGGTCTCATGTCCTTTGCGGGAGTCCCTGGTCTTGGTGAAAAAGGAAATGCGTGTATCCATGCGAACCTTGATTTTTCCACCAGCGACTGCGTCATGCCAAACTCAGCCTCACCCTCTCCCGGGAAACCTGCGATGATGTCGCACGAAATGAAAGGATTGTCCTTTACCTTCCTCAGACTTTCAATGGCTTCCTCTACCTGCGCGACCGAATGCGGCCTGTTCATCTTACGCAGGATTTCATCGCTACCCGACTGAATGCTCAAATGGAAAAACGGCTGTACACGTGGACTCTCAAGGATGCGGCAAAGCTCGTCGTTTACGCTCTGCGGGTAAAGCGAGGAGATTCGCAGGGAAATGTCGTCCGTTTTTTGAAGAATAAGATTTATAAGACGCGCGAAGTTGATCTTTTCATCCATATATGAGCTGGAATACTGGCTCAGGTTCACTCCGGTAAGGACGGCTTCCTTTAATCCTAGCTTTTCCATCTCCTGAATGCGTCTTATGAGCGTGTCTGCATCGAGAGAAAGAGATTTTCCCCTCGCAAGGTGTATCCGGCAGAATGTGCACGAGCAGTTGCATCCGTCCTGAATTTTGATTGAACCCCGGCTGTGCTTTTCGAAGACAGGCGTAAAAAGTGAAAATGGATTCAGACCATTGTGTGTCTTGGAAAGCTCAGAGTCAATAAAATGTGTGAGCGAGTTAAAATCAAAGCGGCCGTCCCATGCGTCAAGAAGTCCGCCGTGGGACATCTCATGCGCAAGAAGTGAAAGAAGATATTTTTTCGGGCCCGGAATTATGACGATGCGGTCCGGGCACAGATTTTTGATCTCGTCGGAATCAAGCTCAGCGTAGCACCCCGTCACGATGATTGGTGCGGCGGGAAATTTCTCAAGCAGAAGCCGGATAATCCGCCGTGCCTTTTGCTCTGCCTTGCCCGTCACCGTACATGTGTTGATTACCGAAAGAATGACCTGCTCCGAAAGAGACGTGCGTGCAGTCACCTCCTCCATGTCAGCGTTGAATCCGTTCAGGACAAAGGCTCTTGCAGCTCCCTCGCTCTCATCATGGTTGAGTCGGCAACCCAGAGTTTCAAAATGTACGGTCTTTTCCATAAATCAAAAATCAGAGATGTGACTGGCAGCGGGTTTTACCACTTGCGGCATCAGAAAAAGACGGATTCAAATCCAGTGCCTTATCATAAGCCGCGATGGCATTTCTGTAATCCTTCGCCATTTCCCTTGCATAACCGAGGCGTGCCCACCACTTTCCTGTAGCGGGTTCAAGACGCACGGCCATTGAAAGAGCTATGTCAGCGTGCTCGTATTTTGCCTGCCTGATGTAAATCTCGCCGGTAAGGAAATACACTCTGCCAAGACGTGAAGCGGAACTTTCCCTTGTTCTTGCGACATACAGCTGGAAAAGCTCAAGCGCCTCTGTATTTTTGTCCAGGAAATACTTTGCCTCGCCAAGAATCTCAATCAAGCGGACATCATCCGGGAAAATTCTTCTTGCGGCCGTTGCCCTCTGCTCTCCTTCCGCATACTGCTTGTTGTCCACGAGAGCCCAGCACAAAACCACATAAGAATCAAGGCTGCGCGGATTTGCCTTCAGCTCGTCCTCACAGATCTCAATGGCCCTTGCATAGCGTCCGTTCAGCCACTCTTTTCTGGCATCCGGCTTTCCCTGCGCAAAAACAGATGAAAGTGAAATCAAAGAGACAAAAATCAGTCCAACTATTTTTCTCATGCTTTTCATAAGACAACCTTCCTAAAATTATTCTGGCGCGTTCGTCATGGAGCACTTGCCGGAAAAAGTCGAGCCCGGCTCAAGCACAACCTGCGCAGACTTAATGTCCCCGATGACGGTTCCAGAAGCGGCCACATAAACAAGCTTGTATCCGCTTATATTGCCCTTAACCTTGCCCCTCACGAGCACACGGTCGGCAACAATGTCAGCATTGATCTCGGCATCCAAATCAACAAGCAGATCGCTGGTAGCTTCAATATTTCCGTTCATTTTTCCCTTAATCATAAACGGCTTGGCAAACTTGATTTTACCAGAGAAAGTGATGTCGCTTGCCATTACGGTATCAAAATCGTCCTCTTCCGTTTCGAAGGGCATGGAATCTTTTAACTCAAACATAATGATATTCTAATTCTTATTTGAAAATAGGTCAAGAGGGGGAACGAGTGGAAAGTGGAAAGTGGAAAGCGGAAAGTGGAAAGCGGAAAGTGGAAAGATGGCGCAAAAATGCCGAATGAAATACCGCAAAAATACCGAACGAAATACCGCAAAAACACCGAATGAAATACCGCAAAAATGCCGAACAAAATACCGCAAAAGTACCGAACGATATTGCACAAAAATGCCGAATGGTATAGAATGAAAATGAGGGTAAAATGGAATATAGACGACGATTACAGGATGATGAATTGAAATTTCGCTTGGAATGCAGCGGCGCGGTGCTGATTGAGGGGCCAAAATGGAGCGGAAAAACAACGTTTGCGGAACATCATGCAAAAAGCATACTGAAAATGCAGGATCCGGACAAAAGACAAGGCTATCTTCAAACTGCGGCGACAAAACCTTCCCTGCTCCTTGCGGGCGAAACTCCCCGGCTTATTGACGAATGGCAGGAGGCTCCTGTCCTTTGGGATGCGGTCAGAGTTTCCGTTGACAGCAGAAATGAGACCGGACTATACATACTTACAGGCTCAAATTCCGTTGACAGATCCAAAATAAGTCACTCTGGAACAGGAAGAATTTCAAGGCTAAGGCTTGAGACAATGAGTCTTTTTGAAACCGGAGAGTCAAACGGCAAAGTTTCCCTTGCAGAATTGTTCAAAAACCCGGAGATGGAAATTGAGGCGAAATCAGATCTGGAAATAGAACAGATAATTTTCGCATCATGCAGAGGCGGTTGGCCAGGATTCCTCTCACGAAAAAGCGACCGGGCAAAACTTCGAATTGCAAGAGACTACATCGACAGCGTATGCGAGACGGATATTTCTACGGTAGACGGAATAAAACGGAATCCAACTTGGGCATCCCAGATTTTACGCTCATACGCACGCAACATCTCTACTCTGGCAAAGACGAGCAACATTCTTAAAGATGTCGTTTCAGCTTCCGAGTCCATTTCACAAGACACCCTCTCCTCGTATATCCAGGCATTTGAAAAACTGTTCATCATCCAAGACATTGAGGCGTGGTGCCCTTCAATCAGGTCAGCGACGGCAATCAGATCCGGTAAAAAAAGAGGATTCTGCGATCCTTCCATAGCGGTTGCGGCATTGGGACTGGAGCCGGATTACTACATGACAGATTTACGGTCCTTCGGTTTTGTGTTTGAGAGCCTGTGCATGAGGGATTTGCGCGCATACAGTACAAAATACGGCGGAAAAATCTCGTATTACCATGACCGATATGATCTTGAGGCAGACTGCGTGCTGCATCTTCGCGACGGAAAATATGCGATCATCGAGTTCAAGCTTGGAAGCCATGAGATTGAAGAAGCAAGCCAGCATTTATTGGAGCTAAAACATCTGATTCAGAATCACAATGAAAAAAACGCAGCTCAAAAAATTCGGGAACCAGATGTCCTGATGGTAGTCACCGGAGGCGAATTCGCATACAGACGGAAAGACGGGGTGTTTGTGGTACCGCTTGGATGCCTTTGTGAATGAAGAGACCCAAGGGTACCTTTTTGCCTTGACTAGAAGCGGATTTTTTTGTCCGTGCCGGCGTAATATTCCTTTCTGAGGGATTTCACGTGGTCGTCCTTCAGGTAGTCGTCGAAATTCATCATGCGGTCGATTATTCCCTTGGGGGTAATTTCGATTATGCGGTTCGCAATGGTGCTGATGAACTCATGGTCGTGACTTGAGAAAAGAACCACGCCGTTAAAACGCACGAGGCCCTGGTTCAAGCTTTCAATGCTCTCAAGGTCAAGGTGATTGGTGGGATCGTCCAAAATCAGGACATTCGCGCCGGAAAGCATCATCTTGCTGAGCATACAACGGACTTTTTCACCTCCAGAAAGGACTTTAACAGGTTTCAAGCCCTCGTCGCCGGAAAAGAGCATCCTTCCCAAAAATCCGCGGACGTAGGAATCATCCTGCTCCTTGGAATACTGCTTGAGCCATTCAGTAATGTTCAGGTCGTTGCTGAAATAATTGCTGTTGTCGCGCGCCATGTAAGTGTGCTTGGTAGTCTGACCCCAGTTGATTGTGGCTCCCTCGCATTTTTCAACTCCGTCCACAATGTCAAAGAACGAGGTGATTGAGTTATGCTCCATACCGACGAAAGCGACCTTTTCGCCCGGGTGAATCGTGATTGAAAAATCATTCAGAAGAACATTGCCCTCGGAATCCTTTGAGTTCAGATGCTCGGCGGTAAGGACGAAGTTTCCAATCTCACGCTCGCTCTGGAACTGCACGTACGGGAATTTTCTGCTTGTAACAGGCAACTCCTCCAGCTCCAGCTTTTCAAGAACCTTCTTTCGGCTCGATGCCTGTCCCGCCTTGGAGACATTGGACGCAAAACGCTGGATAAAAGTCTTGAGCTCGGCCATCTTGTCCTCACGCTTTTTCTGCTGGTCCTTGGCCTGCTTCTGCATAATCTGGCTCATCTGATACCAGAAATCGTAGTTACCCGTGAACTGGGTAATCTTTCCGTAATCAATGTCGCATATATAGGTACAAATCGCATTCAGGAAGTGGCGGTCGTGGCTTACGACAATCACGCAGTTCTCGAATTCAATCAGGAAGTCCTCAAGCCATGCGATGCTCTCCAAATCAAGACCGTTCGTAGGCTCGTCCAAAAGCAGGATGTCGGGATTGCCGAAAAGTGCCTGCGCCAAAAGAACACGAACCTTCTGTCCTTCGTCAAGGTCGCTCATCATGCGGTCGTGGAATTCTTCCTCAAGACCCAGACCCGAAAGCATCTGCTCAATCTGATTCTCCGCCTCATATCCGCCGAGCTCACCGAACTCAGCTTCCATCTCCGCCGCCTTGATTCCATCCTCCTCGGAAAAATCAGGCTTCTCGTAGATTGCGTCCTTTTCCTTTCCCAGATTGTAAAGCTTGGGATATCCCATCATCACGGTCTCTTTCACCGAGTACTCATCGAAAGCGAAGTGGTCCTGGCTCAACTTTGCCATGCGCTCGCCGGGGGTTATGCTCACCTGTCCCGAGTCAAAATCCTGCTCGCCCGAAAGCACTTTGAGGAAGGTTGATTTTCCCGCTCCGTTCGCTCCGATTATTCCGTAGCAGTTGCCCTTTATGAACTTGAGGTTCACGTCCTTGAAAAGGGGCTTCTCGCTAAATTTCAATGTCAAATCTGATACTGACAGCATTTAAAAATCTCCTGTTATATGGGAACCTCTAAAAACTTCAGTTTTTAGAGGTAACTCTGAAAATGCGATGTTTAAAAGCCCGCAATTTCGGGCTTTTAAACTCGGCAGCATCTCTAAAAAGTCATTGGAAATGAGTTTTTAGAGATGCCATTTATCTTTTCTTTGAGAAAAGTGACTTGAGTGCGGAAAGGAATCCCTTCTTTGCGGGAGTCTTCTGAATCTGTCTTCCAGCGTCATTTCTCTTTGCCGTTTTTCCCTTCTGAGCAGATTTTGCCGGGCTTGTATTTTTTGCGGAAGATTTTGCTCCCTGCCTTGATTTTCCCGTCTGCTGATTTTTCTTTGAGCCGTGTTTTTTGGAAGAGCCCGACTGATTTCCAGACTTCTTCACGGAATCGTTTTCTCCCTTGGCGGAATATGACGACGCACCGTAACGCTCCTTGTAAAGCTTCATCCTTTCGTCGGTGGACATTGTCGCGAGCATGGCCTCTTCCTCGGCATTAAACACACGACGGTCACGCTTGTATTCCTTGGATGCGGCTTCGTTCCTTGAAGAATAGCGTCCCTTTCCGCGGGATGATTTTTTTCCTCCGCCATTTCTTCCGCCACGACGGGACTCACGTGCCTCATACTCACGCTGCTTTTTTCTTCCGTACTCGCTCTTGTCCCTGTAATCCTCGTGATAGCTTTCCGTCCTGATGTAAACGCCCGCGCTCTTGTCCTCGGCAAAAAGACTTTCGTCCGCAACCTGGGAAGGAATCTGTTTTTCAATGTATCGCTCGATTGGTGGGAGTGAGTAAACATCCTGCTCGGAACAGAAAGTGTATGCCTTACCGGATTTTCCAGCCCTTGCCGTTCGACCGATTCTGTGCACATAATTCTCGGCCTCGTTCGGAAGGTCGTAGTTGATTACCATCGCAAGGTCGTTAACGTCAATGCCACGCGCGGCCACATCGGTTGCGACAAGGCACTTCACTTTTCCTTCCTTAAAGGAGTCCATGATTTTCTGTCGCTGCTTCTGGGGCAAATCCCCGATGATGTACTCGCTCTCAATGCCGTTTCGGTTGAGTCTTTTTGAGACCACCTCGGAGGTACGCTTCGTGTTGCAGAAAATAATCAGGCTCTCAGGATTTTCCTTGCTGATAAGTCCGAGCAGGAGCTTCATCTTGTCGTCGCTTGAGACATGGTAAAGCACCTGGTCAATCTCATCCACGGTGATGTTTTCCGCCTCAATGGTGATTTCCGCCGGGTTCCTCGTGTACTCCCACGCAAGATTTTTCACATAAGAGTTAAGCGTGGCACTGAAAAGCATGGTCTGTCTTTTTTCCGCAACAGGGAGCACTTTTATCAGCTCGCGCAAGTCCGGATAGAAGCCCATGTCGAACATGCGGTCCGCCTCGTCAATGCAGAGGAAGGCAACCGAGCTCAAGTCCATCTGGCCGCCCTTGTTCAAATCAATGACGCGTCCGGGAGTACCAATCATGATGTCGCAGCCTTTTTTAAGGAAGGAAATCTGCTTGTCGTAGCCCACTCCGCCGTAGAAACTTCCGCACTTGAGCTTTGTAAAGGCACATAGCTTTTCCGCCTCTTCCTGCACCTGCACCGCAAGCTCCCTCGTGGGAACCATAATCAGGGCTTTTTTACCAGCCACCTCTCCCCGCGAAAGGAGCTCCTGAATGATTGAAACAAGGTAAGCCGCCGTCTTACCAGTACCGGTCTGTGACTGAACGTACAAGTCACGTCCTTCAAGGGAATTCTGCAAAACCTGTTCCTGAACCGGTGTGCAAGTGACATATCCGGCCCCCGCGATTCCCTGTTGCAGCTGATCCTGCAAAGCAAATTCTGTGAAATTCATCGCAATTCCTGTGGCTCCCCTCTCATTGCCGGGAACCTCGTATATTTTATGCCGCCATAAAAACGGCCCTTATCGGCAAATAAACCACAGTGATTATATCATTTTAATCTGAAAATGTATAGGGTCATAAAGCAAATATATAAGGCAAGTGCAAATCTAAATTAAACTTGGGAAACACAAATCTAAATGAGGAAACGCTTCCATTTGCGGTGGGAACTGTGCCAAAAAATGCTAAAATGCACTCCCATCGAAGTCTGCCCCACAACAACGGCTCGTTTGAAGCTACGCTACGAATACCGCGCTACGCTTGTGCAGATGTTGTTGCATGTCAGCCTCCGATTCCGCACATTTTAGCATTATGTTAAAGACAAAAACCCCACCTCCATTACAGCGTTTCCTCAATCAACATTAGGTTTCCCATGTAAAAGTTATGGCACTTGCCTTATGCATGTTCTTTCACCATCATGTTTTAGATTAATACAAATTAACGACAGGGGCATAAAGCAAATATATGAAAAGCATAAATCAAAAATACTTCCCAAAAAATGTACTATAGAATTCATTTTTTTTTCGTTGAGCCTAAACCGGCGAAAAATATTCCTTACTTCTCCATTTCTTTTATGTAGTCTATGAACTTTTTTATAGTCCAAATATCGCTTTGAAACTTTTTAGGGTATGTTTTTATATACTTTTCAGGAACAACCAAAACAACTTTTTCACTTTTCATTTCTTCTAATTGGGCAGAAGAAATTCCCTGCTGAAGTGTACACAAGAATTTATTTTTAGAGCGTAATCTGTCAGCTTCATTCAATACTTGCGCCAACGGTCTTTGCAGGCTACCTTACGCCACATAACTTAAAACTCCTCTTCCATAGCATCATTTTCATCTACAAATATTGTCTGCTCTTTTCCACAGCAAATTGTTAATACTTCATAATTTATATCTGGATAACCAACTCCTGCATAATTGACGAACTTGATTTTAGCATGATGTGTACATTGTTCAATATCGCAATACCAAAAAATTGTATCACCTATCTTAAATCTTGACTCCATAACAACCTTCTTACCTTTTAAATATATAATCTCTGTGCCATTCTAAGAATTTGGTGTTGATATTATATTTTATTGGTTCAATCAGTTTTTTGTCCTCAATTGGTGCAAAATAAGCAGAATAGTATTCTTTTTCAATATTTGATTTTAACTTTGTTGATAACAAAACTTTTCTGTCATTTGAAAAACTTATGAGTCCAATATCAAAAGCTTTATCATATAATGATGATAAACATATTCCATTTTCCGGGTTTAATCGTTCTTTTTCATTTTCTGACCATGGAATAATATGACTTGCAACTAAAAGTTCTGGCAAATCTATTCCTGTCAATGCACATTTACAGTCATAATTAGCAAGAACAATTTGACGAAATACATTTTGGTTGACACGTGTTTTTACTTGACGTATTTTTGTTTCGCCAGTTAGCCCCTGTGGAATATCTTCTATTACAGCCTCATACTTTTTTTCAATTGTTGTTCCTTCTTTAAGAGCAAGAATTCTTTCACTTTCGAAAAGCAGTTTTTCTCTATCATTAATAAATTCATTCCAGTATTCTTCACACTTTTTCCCACCATGACTCATACCTGATATACCACGTTTTTTCAAAATCGGGTCAAAGGAAGCAAAGTTAACCAACCTAAGAGCAACTGCATTTGGTGTACGTCCTATGATTTTTGCCATGTGAATGACATCTGGATTTTTTGCATCCATTTTTCCAAAAGACATTTTCAAATATAAATTAAGTACTAATATCATTTCTTCCCTTGTCCAAAGGTCTCTCATTGTTTTACCCCTTATAAGTATGATTTAATAAATTTTGCAACAGCACAATGCAGAGGAACTACACTTGAATTAGCAAATAATATGTATGCCCTTGTATCTGAAACAGGAATTATATAATCGTCAGGATACCCCATTAGTCTTGCACATTCTCGCGGGGTTAATCTACGAGGATTCCTATTTTCGCCTTGATAGACTAAAATTTCTGAGCCATCTTTGTAGTATCTGGCTGAAAGAGTTCTTGCTATATCATCTGGCTTTACCAACCCATATCCGAAACCGTTTCCCATTGAACGATGTTTTTGTGCATAAGCCTGCAAATAAGCCCACAGATTGTCAGTTAAGGTATATTTATCTAAAACTTTATTGTTTACAAAATCGAAATATTTATCTCCGTCTTGTATTAATTTTGGTTCCGTTCCATCTGTTTTATGCAGGATAGTTGATAGTTTTATTTCTCCTTTTGGAGGAAGCACCATATCATCCAACGAAAATTTTATTTTATCTCGGAAACCTACAATTACGATTCTTTCTCTGTGTTGAGGAACCCAACACTGACCGTCAATTATTTTGTAATCACAAGTATAGCCTAGGTCTTTTGTAAGAGTTTCCCAAATCACTTCAAAAGTATGCCCTTTGTCATGGGATTTTAGGTTTTTAACATTTTCCAGAACAAAAACTTTCGGCTGTTTTTCTTTTATGATTCTTGCAACATCAAAAAATAAAGTACCCTGTGTTTTATCTTCAAAACCTGTCGGTCTTCCCAATGACTTCTTTTTTGAAACGCCTGCAATAGAAAACGGCTGACATGGGAAACCTGCTAGAAGTACATCGTGGTCGGGAATATCCGCCGTATTTACTTTTGTTATGTCACCATTAATCTGATGTTTTGAAGGATAGTTGTTGCTGTAAGTCTTTTGCGCATATTCATCCCATTCAGAAGTATAAAGGCATTTTCCACCAGCCTGTTCGAAGCCTTTGCGGATCCCCCCTATTCCTGCAAACAAATCAATGAATGTAAAATCTCCCTGTCTGTCATCATTGTCTTGTGCGGAAATTTTGCGCGAAAGCATATTTACAAGTCTGTCGGCTATAAAACTCTTTGGCTCAACACTACCATTCATCCATCGATGAATGGTACTTTGGTTTACTTGAAATTCCGTCGCAATATCTGCAATTGAATAAAGCTGTGAAACTTGTGAAAGCAATTCTGATATTGAGCCTTGAAAGAATGGTTGTTGCATAAGTTCCTCCGATAACATACTTGGGATATATAATTGCATTATGCAATATTTATTCCCCATTGTCAATTACGGGAGTACCCAAAATTTAGGTATTATAACAATTATGTTACTGTCACCTTCATTAATGAGAATGGAAAGCTTTCCACTTTCCACTCTCCGTTTTCCACTTCCCTACATTCTCTTTACCTTTGTCATGTCCACGGTTCCGTCCGCATAGTGGATGATCGTAGTGTAGTAGTTTCCCGCCGGAACACCATAAAGATTGTCATAATCGTAGGTGAACGATGACGGCTCGCACCTGAGTCCGGTCTCCTCTGCATTTTCCAGCCACTTCTCATAAGAGTTTCCATAATCATAAGTACTATAGAAAGTATGAACGAGCACGGGTTTATCTGAAAGAATCTCAATGCCTCGGCTTCCCTCAATGAAGTTCTTTTGCCTGCATTTAAATCCTGTTTCGAGGTAGTATGCCGGGCAGAAATACAGCGAATTATAAATTACGATTTGACCTTCCGTCTTTAATTCACCATTCTTATATATTGCATCCGTCTTATACCAAGGCCGAGCAAAAACAAAAGTGTTTTTTTGTTCCGTGGTAAGAGTTAAAGCGCGTAAAAATGTATCGCCACTTCGTCCCATAGTGGAATGCTCCGGAATTTCTTTCCATTCATTTTCAGAGCAATATTTCAGAATAATATTGCATGCCTCATCTCTATTGCCTCGCTCGCATTTTACATATAAAGTGCCATCAGATGATTTTTCTGCATAAGGTTTTTCCACCATTTTCAAAACCATATACGGATATCTATATACAAGATAGTTACCATTGTTATCAAATACTCTCATATAAAGATATATTCCTGAAAGTCCAAGCAGTGAAACAGAAAAAGTACGCTCCGATGTACTGCGACCATATTCGTATGTGGCCGTCTTTATTCCGTCGCCTGTCCAGTCTATTTTATCTTCAAGCCCTTTCTCATACGCAAGTGTATATTCGAAAGAAACGGTATAAACGGTGCGTATTCCACTTCCGCTGGAACTTGATTTTATTCCACTTCCCCCTTCATCATCTACAAATGGAAGATTCTGTCTGGTGTAACTAAACGTCAAGTCAGTCAGACTAGAGTCCTTCAAAGTAAGATTAGCCGTTGGAGGCAGATTGTCATTTTCTGCTGAACTCGTCAGATCTATGCTTACAGGTGATGTACATACGGACTTCCCGCTTGAGTTGAACGCATGAATTTCAAAATTCCAGGAGCAATACTGTGTAGGAATTTCAAAATCCTTGGAAATAGAAAATTCAGAAACAGTGTTTTTGGAATTTGAATACTTAATGGCATAGGTAAGTTTCGGATTCGGAGTGAAGCCGCTCGGGTATGAGATATGAACGGTTCTCTTTCCGGTGTTCTTTACAGGAGGATCAACGTTTACTGTGAAACTGGAAGGCAAATCCGCCGTCGTGGGGTTGGGATCCGCAGGAGGTGTTACCCCCTTATAGATGGTATAGGGTTTTCCGGCAGCACTGGAAAAAAGAGGAAGAGGAAAAATAATAAAAACAAAAAACGACGTTGGCATACAGTAAATCTCATAGGTTCCATCAGGCAAATCGGATATATTAGCTGAATTAGTTAAATAGTCAGAGCCTTCGCCGTAAACAATTTTAGTAAGTTCTATTTCAGATGTACTGGATGAAGCAGGGAAAGTATTAACAACTCTTGGTCTTGAAACCCGTCCGCTCGGATCAGTATAGACTATATAAAACCACGGACACCAAGTTTCTTCAGTACCATCCGCATAAAAATTGTTTTTAGAATCAGGAGTTCCACTAAGCGTTAGAGTCCAGCTGTCACTTTCTTCCTTGCATGACAATATATCAATTCCTTTACTTATGTAGCCAACTGATTCAGATACATTTCCACAAGCATCCTTTGCTATTACTTTTACACATACATTCTTGCGTCTATCAACTGTAAAAGAAACATGTGGAAAATCGCCTTCTAATGTCGTTGCAGCTCCTAAATAATCAATAGTTTGATGCTCAATAGAAAAACTGTCCACAGGCTTCATATTATTCTCATCGTAGCCCCAGTAAACCGAGGCCACATCAAACTTTTCATAATAGTTACAATCCCCTGACGCTGGTAGCGAAGAAATCTTGTAATGCTCTTTTCCATCCGCATCCACTATAAAACAAGGTAACCATTCATTTCTACTGTCTATTTGGTCAGTGAATAAAACTGGAAAGCTGTATGTATAATTAAAGGAGCTGCTTTCAGCTATATTTGGATTCGGATCCATCAAAACATAAGAGAAAGAAAAAGACGTATCTTTGATAACATCAACAGTATTTCCATATTCACTGCTGTTTCCGGCCCTGTCCTTTATGAAAAATGAAAGTTTCAGAACTCCGTCTTCGCCTGTCTTGAAGTCCAGTTTAAATGCCTTTTTAAAGTCCCTTGACATGGAAGGATTTTCAAAAACAGTCTTAAGGCCCGTAGCAGTCGGAACAGCAGTTCCATCCTGTTTTCTTATAAATTCCTCTTTTATTATGAACTCTCCCACACCGCTGGAGTCATCATCGGCTTCCACATAAACCCACAGGGAGTTCACGTGATGCTCTGTTATCGCGGCCGCCAGTTGGGCTGTGTCATAGCTATAAGTCGCTTTTTTCGCATAAGTGGCAAAATCACCGAAACTGATAAGATTAGTTCCGTTTATGGCATCCTCTTCTGTCTTTGCCAAGCGCAGAGTCTTGAATTCCGGCGGGGTTTCCTCCGTGGCAAAATAGCAATGTGGCTTTATTACAAGATTTTCCGACTCGCAGTTGAGCTGGGCCGTAACGGTAAGTTTATTTTTTTCACCGGACTGATTTGTAAAAGTAACGGCATCATCAAGAACCATATTCGTGGAAGAGTCAACGCAAACCCACTCAAGGAATCCCGCGTCGGAGGCTTTCGTAAATTCCAGGGAAAAAGAATCGCCCTTTATGACTGTAACTTGCGTAGGATAGACGGAACCATACTCCGGGGAGTCCACGGCAATGCGTATGTCAATTTTCTTGGCATTTGCACGTGCAATCTCATCCTCAATCTGCTGTTTGATTTCTCCGCCGGTAAGAAAATTCTGGCAGGATGTCAGCCCCCCCCTATCAAAAGTATAGTAAACGCAAGTAAGGGTAAAATCTTTTTCATAATTGAGACCTCCAGTCACAAACTTAGGTAAATCAGAAACACTTTTTAAAAGTTTTCTCAACACCTAAAATATAACACAAGCTCCATCACTTTTCAAGCAAACACAAAAAATTTATTTAATTTTTTAGCTTTTCTCTCCCAACTCTCCACTCGCCCAAGCTTTCCACTTTCCACTTTCATCGTTCCACTTATCTGGCACACGCACTCTCAAGGATGGAAATCAGCTCGGCATACTCACGCCGCACATCAGCCTCATCCGCAGTCAAAAGATATTCCCTCTCGGCATGGAAAAGCCTGTCCTTCGACGCGACCGGCATGTACTGAACGTCCGACCTCCTGTAATAATGCTCAATGCAACCCCTCGGAAGAATGTAGACCGAAGCCGCCGCCGCACCCGCCACCACAATGGCAAAAAGATTCCTTATAATAGGAAGTGATTGCGCGGTCTGCTCTGGAAGATAAGTCTCAAGCTGGGTCTGCAAATCACCCTCGGCAATCACGCCCTGCAAAGAGACGGTTTTGAAAGTGTCAATGTTTTCCGAATGTACGTGCTTTTGATCAAGGGAATACAATCTCTCTGAAAGAAGCGCGATTTCAGGAGGCAGGTCATTCCGCTCATGAAGATTGCAAAGCTCACGTCCGAACACGGCAAGGAAACGCTCAAGACGGAGCACGAGTTTTTCAAGGGTCACTTTATGATTTAGTTCCCTTGCCGTAAAAATCTTCTCATAAAAGGGACGCTGTTTTTCCTCCTGTTTTTCAAGCCACAACTCCGCCCTTTCGTCGGCACAAAAAACATCCCGGAGCTTTCCACCGAAAAGCGAGTCCAAATCCGTGATGATTCTGCTGTCGGTTCCAAGGAGAGAGCACACTTTGCAGAATACCCCCAGCTCGTCCTTTCCACCCACGTCGATTATTCCGGTCCCGGCCACACCGCGCTCGGTATGCACATAGGGAAGAAGGCTCGCGAACATCTGCTGGTCGGTATATCCCTCCACAAAAATCTGATTGTCGGAAAAGAAAAACTGCTTGTGGTAAGTGTTGAATCTTGGAAGAAAGCGACGGAAAAGCTCGGCGTCCTTTTTTCCCATGGACTCAATGTGCGTAGGCTCTCGGTTGGTATGGCACACAATCACCCCGAAAAGCTCATCCGGGAAACGCAGGTCAATGAAAAACGGCGAGTGGGTGATTACAAAATAAACACGCTTCGGATGCCTTGAAGAAACCCGGCGAAGCTCCTCGACGAAAAATTGCTGGAACTGAGGATGAAGATGAAGCTCCGGCTCGTCAAAAACAAGGCAGGTGTTCCCTGTGTTCGCATAAAGAGCAACAAGCAGGGTGATGATTTCCTTCAATCCGTGACATTCCACTTCCTGAAGATTGTACTCCACATTCCACGCACGGTTTTCCACCACAGGGATATAAGCCCCTTCCCCGGTCATCTTAAAAACGATTGTCTTACCGAACATGCTCGAAAGCACGGTCTGCACTTTCTCACGGATTGCCTCGTTCTCCTGCAAGATGGAAATAGACTCGCTGTCGGAACCACGGTCGGCGCGCAGGAATTTGACTGAGTACCCGGCTTCGGCAAACTGAGCGGATATGGCATCCACAAGAAGCGTCTTACCGGAACCGTTCGGCCCCACCACAAGATTGATATGAGACCATTCGCTTTTTGAAAACACAGCCCTGCCCCACAAAAACGGCAGCTTGACTTTCACGGGAATCTTAACCATAAGTAAAATTATAAACCATGAATCGCCGTTTGTAAATGGGAAATCCTTGCCTAAGCACCCGCTTTTCGCTATAATGGGACAGAAGACAAGTTCAGAAAACAAGGCAGAAAGAATGACCCAGACTGAAAAAAAAGACATCTACAATCTACTCAAGGCGGCCTCCTCATGCGTGCTGGGCTACATACCGCAGGAATATTGCGGGGGGGAGCCGGATTTTCAGGATGACGTTATTTCAAGCGAAAAACAAAAGTCAGGCGGAATGACGCTTGAGTCAATAGAAAGAAAAATCAAGGCATGTAAAAACTGTCCGCTCTCAAACACACGCACAAACGCTGTTCCCGGCGAAGGTGTGGAAAATCCGTTCGTGCTTGTAGTCGGCGAGGGGCCCGGTGAGGACGAGGATTTAAGCGGAAGACCCTTTGTTGGAAAGGCAGGACAGCTCCTTGACAAAATGCTCGCCGCAATCAGCCTTGACCGAAAATGCAACTGTTACATAGCGAACATCGTGAAGTGCCGTCCACCGAAAAACCGCACGCCCATGCCACAGGAAGCGGACTCATGCAGCGGATTTTTACAGGCACAGATTCACATACTCAAACCAAAGGCCATACTCGCCATGGGACGAACCGCCGTGCAAAATCTTATGAAGACGGAACAGGGAATCAACAGCCTGCGTGGGAAAATTCTTGACTTCAACGGAATCCCTCTTTTGGCGACCTACCATCCTTCCGCGCTCCTCCGCGACCAGAGCCTCAAAAGACCCGCGTGGGATGATTTAAAAGTGTTCCGCACGAAGCTTGAGGAAATCTGCCCCGAATACGCGAAATCCTTTGACGAAGCAAGGAAGGAAAACTGATGTCCCGGTATCTGGATGTTGTGCTGAACCTGCCGCTGAACCAGTCCTTCACATACCACGAGCCTCTGAAAATGAGCGACGAGGAAAAAAACGCAAGCGAGGAAGAGCTTTTCGGCCGCCGTGTGGAAGTCAGATTCGGAAACAGAAAAATGACCGGAATCGTAGTCGGACTCCATGACACATTGCCAGAGACTTGTCCGGTCGGTGAGGAAAGCATAAGACCTGCCGCACGCTATGTTGATGAAGAAAAAATCCTCACGCGCGAACTTTACGAGATTGCAAAATGGATAAGCACATATTACATCGCTTCAATCGGGGAAGCTGTTTTTACTATGATTCCCTCGGGACGGCGTGAAAGCGACTCATCAGGATTTTCATTTTCGGAGGACGAGAGCAGCTTTCAAAAAAGAGAACTAAGCGACGAGCAGAAAAAGGCCGTGGAAGGAATTATCGGCGAAAAATCGAGACTCTTCCATTATGTTTACGGAATGACAGGAAGCGGAAAAACCGAAGTCTTTCTCTCTGCGGCGGAAAAAGTTTTGTCGGAAGAAAAAGGCGTAATTTATCTTGTGCCGGAAATAGGGCTCACACCTCAGGTCGTGGAAGCTGCGGTCAAAAGATTCGGGGGCACGGCGGCGGTACTCCACTCAGGACTCACACCGAGCCAGAGACTTTCTGAATGGAGACGCATAATGCGGAAGGAAGCCCGGATTGTAATCGGTGCAAGGAGCGCAATTTTCGCACCGGTTCCGAACCTCGGGATGATAATAATCGACGAGGAGCACGACGGCTCATACAAAGCGGGAAACGCACCCAGGTATCACGCAAGGCAGGTTGCAATGCACAGATGCAAGACTCTGGGAATTCCTTTGGTAATGGGCTCAGCGACTCCCTCGGTTGAGGCATGGAATTCCATGAGCGAAAATCAGATTGTATGCCACAAGCTTACCCAAAGACTTGCCGGTGGAGCAATGCCCGAAATCAAAGCGGTAAACATGAGTCTTGAAAGTGACAGCGACACTTGTCTTTCCAAAGTCCTGATTAAAGAAATCCGTGAGACAGTAAACGAAAAAAGGCAGGTCATCCTTTTTTTAAACCGACGCGGATTCACTCACTTTTTCCGATGCACCAGTTGCGGATTTGAAATGAAGTGCAAGAACTGCTCTGTCTCACTCACCTACCACAAAAAAGAAAACCGCCTGCGCTGCCATTATTGCGGCTACTCCATCCAGCCCCCGCACCAATGTCCGAAATGCGGATCCCTTGACGTGGGCTACCGCGGATTCGGAACCGAGTACATTGAGTCGGAAGTGAGGGCAAGATTTCCCAACGAAAGGATTGTGCGGATTGACACCGACAGCACGCGGGGCAAAGATGAGCTTAAGCAAAAAATCGATGACTTCAAGGCGGGCAAATACGACATCCTCCTTGGCACACAGATGGTCGCGAAGGGTCTCAATTTTCCGAACCTCAAGCTCGTCGGTGTTGTCCTTGCCGACACAGCACTCCATCTCCCGGATTTCAGGGCGGCAGAAAGGACTTTCTCACTGATTACCCAGGTGGCAGGAAGAGCCGGAAGATTTTTCCCCGACGGCAAAGTGATTGTTCAAAGCTACAGTCCGGACATGGAGCCCATCGCGCTTGCCGTAAAAGGAGAGACCGAAAAATTCTACACAAACGAAATTGCCCAGAGAAAGATTCTTGCGTTTCCGCCTTTTGCACGACTCCTCAGGCTTGTATTCCGCTCAAAGGTTCCAGGTGCCGCCGAAAGTGCCGCGGAGGGAGCCTGCAACATTATGAGACAGCACTGTGAAAGCAACGTGGAGATTTTAGGCCCGTCCGACTGCCCCATAGAATTGATTGCGGGAAACCACAGGCAGCAGATTTTGCTCCGCGGTAAAAACATAGCAACTCTTCAAAAGGCAGCAGAATTCCTTGTGCGTGGATATGCTCCGCCCTCAAACGTATATATTGAGGTTGACGTGGACCCCGTATCCCTGATGTAAATCCATATTTTCAAAAAATTTTTAAAAAATTTGCATTATCATCTTGACACAAACAATCAAAAAGTATAATATAAACACATCATCTGGAGGATTAGCTCAGCTGGGAGAGCACCTGGTTTACACCCAGGTTGTCGGCGGTTCGATCCCGTCATCCTCCATACTTCGGGACGTAGCGCAGCTGGTAGCGCATCTGGTTTGGGACCAGAGGGTCGCTGGTTCGAATCCAGTCATCCCGACTAAGCAGCTGCAAGTTTTTCAAAAAAATCAACAATTCTTTTACAGATTCGAATATGATTTTTCATATTCGATTTTTTTTTGCTTTTACCAATCAAGCCTCAGAACCGATTGCACCGCTCCCCTTTTTCAAGTCCCTTTCTATTTTCCGTATGCACAAAAGACAGGTTGGCGTAATATAGAGACTTGCAAAAATCCATGCGGTCTGATCGCAAAAACAGATTGCAGAAAATCCGAAGATTGGGACAAATATAAAACTTCCGAGACTGCGCGCAAGCAACTCTCCCACACCAGCAAAGACTGCACGGTTTGAAAATCCAAGTCCCTGGGTGGTCATCCTGAGCACGTTCAAAAATCCGAGAATCCAGTAAAAATATCCCAGGCAGCGCACATATTTTCCCGAAGCATCAAGCACTGCCGACTCCGTACTTTTCACAAAGAGCATGGAAAGAGTCCGCCCGAAGAAAATCAACACAAGACCAATGAATCCGCCGTAAAGCACACCGAGCAGAACACCCTGCCGCACTCCCTTCTTGATTCTGGGAATGTTTCCCGCACCATAATTCTGTGCCGCAAAAGTTGAGACCGAAGTTGCAATGGCGTCAAAAGGACAGATTGCAAACTGCTTGAGCTTGGAACCCGCCGTAAACGCAGAGACATAAAGACTACCGAGGGCATTGTTGGATGCCTGCATAATCATGCTGCCGATCGCGGTGATTGAAAACTGTAGTCCCATTGGAAGACCCATCACAATCAGGCGACGGAAAATCTGTGAGGACCAAGTGCGCTCGTTGGGCTTGAATTTCAAAATGTCATATTTCAGCAGAATCAAAATCAGGCAGAGGATTCCGCTGATGGCTTGAGAAAGAACCGTCGCAATGGCAGCACCCGCACAACCCCACTTAAAGCAGATGATGAAAAGGATGTCGAGCCCTATGTTGAGGGACGCGGAAATCACAAGGAAAATAAAAGGTGTCCGGCTGTCTCCCACCGCACGAAGAATTCCCGCAAGAAAATTGTAAAGAATGCAAAATGGAATGCCCAGGAAAATCACCAGCAGATAGATTCTCGCGTTTTCAAAAATATCCGAAGTGGTTCTGAGCACAAGAAGAATCTGGGGAGTAAGAATCGCGCACAGGGTCGTGAGTACAAGAGCAATGCCTGCCGATGTGCATGTTCCCAAAAAGATGTAGCGTCGCATTCCGCTGTAGTCACCCGCACCGAAACGCTGGGCAACAGGAACCGCGAATCCGGCACAAAATCCTATGCAAAACCCAAGGACAAGAAACTGCACCGAGGACGAAGCACCCACCGCGGCAAGAGAAGACGAACCAAGGACTTTACCCACAATGATTGCGTCAACCATATTGTAAGTCTGCTGAAAAAGATTTCCCAGCAAAAGAGGCAAGGAAAACTTAAGAATCAGAACAAGGGGATTCCCCTGAGTCATGTCCTTGGTCATTTCAAAATCTACTTAAGCCTGTAATACATTCCGAGCATGGATTTTACAGAGGCCTCGCTTGCTCCTCCAAGCACAATCTGAGCAATATAGTTTCCGCTCTGCTGGAAGACGACATAGTACCAAACGTCAGTACCGGCAAGCGTTCCATTGTAGTAAACGCCGGGAATCTTCTCGCCCATGAAATTCATTTGCTTTACTCCGACATCCTTAGTAACGAATCCGGCTCCTTCCCATGATGCGACAAAAATATCCTTCATGATTTCAACAAAGAATTCTGAGTTTGCAAAAGAAAAGTTGCTATCATCATCATCTTCGTCATCACTGAACGTGCTTTCGCTCACATCGGTAATGGAAATGGAATGAACGTTGTTTCCGTCCATCGCCATGATGTCAACAAGAACATTGGGCTCAGTCTGCATAAAATCAAGACTGTCACCAGTCATCACAACGGCAGTAGGCGCAAGCTTAAATCCAAAATTAAAAGTCTTGTTTGTATAGACCGCTCCATCTGAAAGTGAATCAACCTTACCGCCGGTTTTGCTCAATCCGCTCGCAACATTAGCGCTCTTGCCGGACGGCTCCGTCCCACGTGATTCATGTCCCGATGTTGACGCGCATGAAACCAGAAAAAGACATACCATTACAGGTAAAAAAAACTTTTTCATAAAATCCTCCATATTATATTAGGCAGAGTTCAAATCTGATGTAAAAAAGATGCCTTAAATTACCAGGTTAAATAACCATATTCATTGCGGCACGGACCTCATTCAAAGTCTGCACGGCAATGGCTCTTGCCCTCTCGGCTCCCTCGGTCAGAACCTTCCTGATGTACTCGGGATTCTTCTCAAGCTCGGCTCTCTTTGTACGCAGGGGTCGCAGGGTTTCGTTAAGTGCCTCGGTCAGTGTGTTCTTGAGCATACCACCGCCGCCGTCCCCGATTCTTTCCGCAATGGCTTCGGGAGTGTCACCTGTACAAAGTGAAATGAGGCTCAAAAGATTCGCGACCTCAGGACGATTCACCGGATCATAGCTGATGTGTCTCTCACCGTCGGTCTTTGCCTTTTTAATCAGCTTGGCGGTCTCATCCTCGCTTGCACAAAGCATGATTGCGTTTCCACGGCTCTTGCTCATCTTCTGGTTTCCGTCCAGACCAAGGATACTCGGTGTCTTTGAAAGGAGCGCCTGTGGCTCAGGGAAAATGGGCTCGCGGTCGGCACAATATTTCTCATTAAAGCGACGTGCGATGGTGCGTGTAAGCTCAAGGTGAGGAAGCTGGTCTTTTCCAACCGGCACAACATTTCCCTTGCAGAAAAGGATGTCGCATGCCTGGTGAATCGGGTATGTGAACATTCCGGCATTTACGCTCTTCATCTTTCCGTTGGCAAGTCCGCTCTGAATCTCTTCCTTCACCGTGGGATTTCTCTCAAGCTCGGCGTTGCTCACAAGGGTCAAAAACGGAAGCATGAGCTGGTTCGCCTCCGGGACATAGCTGTGCGGATAGATAATCACATTCTCTCCCGGCTCAATTCCAGCCGCAAGATAGTCAATCACAAGCTGCTTCGTATTCTGGCTGATTTCCTGAAACGCATCGTGGTCGGTCAGCACCTGGTAGTCCGCAATCAGGATCATCGTGGGAACACCCATCTTTGAAAGTTTCACGCGGTTCTGCAGCGATCCGAAATAATGTCCAATGTGAAGCCTTCCGGTCGGTCTGTCCCCGGTGAGAACCCTGTATTTCGAGGGATTCTTTACGATGTCTTCCTCAATCTTTTTGCTGCGCTCCACTGCCGCTGCGAATGTTTTATTTGAATCATAATCTAAATCGGCCATTTGATTTTCCCCTTTTTTCATGCTTTTAATGCGACGTAATTTCGGCATGATTCTATCATAAAACGAGCCTATGTTCAAGGGGAAGAAATTGAACTTGACTTTGAAGTGACTTTGAACTATACTTTGAAGTAACTTCAAACGCTCTTTGAACTGCATTGAAGTTAAGGAGTTTTTACAATGCTCTTGGATGAAATTGTCAATGTTTCGCAAATTGAGGATATGAACCTTGAGTGCAAGGCCAGGCTTAATCGTGAGGACACGGAAGGCTGGTTGAAAACCATAGCAGGATTTTCAAATGCAGAAGGTGGGGTCTTGTTCGTCGGTGTTGAGGATAAGTCCAACAAACTCATAGGTTTTAACAGGAAAGACGCTGACAGTGAGCGAAACTTTTTTAACAATCAGGTCAATGAGCATATTTTTCCCCGTCCACAGATTCGGATTTCATTTATACAGTATGAAAATCGGAAAACTGAACTTTTCATAATCCGCATTGACGTTTTTGAATCAGCAATTAAACCAGTCATCCTGAAGATTAAGGGAATACCTGCGATTTACATGAGGCGGGAAGGTTTTACGAACGGGGCAACTTATGAGGAAATCATAAACATGAGCATAAAAAGCCACAACACACAGTTTGACATTCTTGATTCCGACATTAAATACAGTCGTGCAGATTTTTCCAAGCTGATTTCTTTCCATAAAGAGCATAATCCTGAATATGAATTGACCGACAAGGCTCTTCGCTCAATGGGATTTTTTACCGGTGATAAAATCCTCAAAAATGGGGCTTATTTGTTCTCTGACAATTATGACGGTACAAAGACAGAGGTTCAATGCTCGGTTTTTTCGGGTTTCAACAAAGGAAGCGAAAGAGTCGTAACGGTTAACAGGTTCAAAGGCAATATAACCGATTCCATTGACTTCATGATGCAGTTCATAAAACAACGCATGAATCACTCTTTCATAAAACATTCAGATTCAAGGGAGAATATTGATTCATACCCCGAGCGGGCTCTGTTTGAGGGTATAATAAACGCAGTCGCGCACAGAGACTATTTTCTTGACGGAACGCAGATTCAAGTTGATATGTTCAGAGACAGACTGGAGATTTCTTCCCCGGGAAGTTTCTATCAGGGGGATAAACTTGGAAAGACATACGAGCTATCAAACATAATCTCAAAGAGACGGAATGATCTTGTTTGCGCAGTCCTTGTAAAATGCAATGTTATGGAAGCAGCGGGAACCGGCTTTGACAAAATCATACAAGAGTATTCAGGCGCGGATCAAAACCACAAACCGTACATCTTTTCTTCGTCCGACCATTTTACGCTTGTACTTCCAGATTTAACTTATTTAGATGGTATAAGGGATGACTCGCTTCCTTCAATAGAGTTCGTTCCGTTTTCAAACGGAAGCAATCATGATGAAAAAATCCTCGCTTTCTGCTACAAAAATGCCAAAAGGGCATCAGAAATAGCTTCCTTTATTGGGGTTTCCGATTCCTCATATTTTAGAAGGAATATTCTGGAGAACCTCGTCTCGCAGGGATACTTGCAAATGGAAAAACTCTCAGGCGTAAGTTACTATAAAACCAACAGAGAAAACGTTCGGCTATCATAGTTTCCGATCGTGCCAAGTTTAAGTGGGAAGCGGAAAGTAGATTTTTTAGAAAGAGACGGTTAAAACCACGAGCTCCGGGTGATTGAAAAACCTTGGTCCGGGGGTGCTTTCCCTTGCGAGTCCTCGGCTCACGTACAAAACACCGCCGTTTGAAAGACGGTATGCTCCGTTCACGTATCTCGCGAAAAGTCCCTGGTTTGGCGCATAGAGTCCACGGTTCAAAAAAGGAATGCGGATCTGACCTGCGTGCGCGTGACCTGCCATTATCAGATTAAAATCATATTTTTCATATTCGAAAACAAGCTCGGGCCGGTGGGTCAAAAGAATCCTCAAGTGAGAGCCGTCGGTTTTTGCATAGGCATCCTCAAGCTGTGCATCCCACCCGATTTTTCCCACGCCGACCGGGTCATCCACACCGCACACATCAATCAAGCGACCGCCAGCCTCCACCGTGGCACAATCCCCCTCAAGCACAGTGATTCCGAGCCGACGCAGATTCTGCTTCATCTCCTCCGCGCGACCGCTCCAAAACTCATGATTGCCGCTCACATAAAAACAGGGACACATTTTTGAAACATGCTCCGCCACAATCATCGCATTCGTGTCTTTCAGTTTGTCGTCGAAAAAATCACCGCCGAGCATGACCAAATCCGGCTGAGACTTGTCAATCATTTTCAAAAGCCGCTTCTGACCCTTTCCGTAACGGCAGGAGTGCAGGTCGGTTATGAGAAGAATCCGAAGCGAATTTCCCCCGCCACCATTCAAATCAATCTCCTCATGATTGACAAACGGAACCCAAGACCAAATCCACCAAATCAAAATAAACAAAAGCCCAAAAACAAGCCACAGCCTCAACCTGATTTTCTTTCCATTTCTCATAATCCAACTCCACATCCAAAATACCACAACACGCCCCCTCCCGTCAACTTTCATCTTTCCACTTTCCGTTTTCCACTCGCACAGCTCTCCACTTTCAACTTTCCACTTTCATCTTTCCTTTTTCCACTCGCACAGCTTTCAACTCGTCATGTTGACGAAGTTTCAACAATCTTCTATAATATACGCCATGAATAGAAGACTTATTACATCAGCATTACCTTACGTTAACAATATTCCCCATCTGGGAAATCTCATTCAGGTACTCAGTGCCGACGTGTTCGCGCGATTCTGCCGCAGCCGTGGTTACGAGACCCTTTATGTTTGCGGAACCGACGAATATGGAACCGCCACCGAGACACGTGCCCTTGAGGAAGGAAAGACATCCCGCGAGCTCTGCGACTATTACTACGCGCAGCATGATGAAATCTACAAGTGGTTCGACATCGCTTTTGACAAATTCGGACGCACATCAAATCCGGAGTGCACGGAAATCACACAGGAAATTTTCAAGGGATTGGAAAAAAACGGATACATCACCGAGCACACGAACAAGCAGCCATTCTGCCCCAAGTGCCAGCGTTATCTTGCCGACCGTTTTGTACGCGGAATCTGTCCCAAGTGCGGTTACGATGATGCCCGAGGCGACCAGTGCGAAAAATGCGGCTCCCTTTTGGACCCTGCCGAACTGCAATCACCAAGATGCTCCACATGCGGCTCCACTCCTGAAATCCGAGACACAAAGCATCTTTACATAAACCTTCCCGCCATTTCTGACAAACTCGACGAATGGATGAGCAAGGCAAGCGTTGAGGGAAAATGGTCCGAGAACGCAATCAAAATCACGAAGGCATGGATCCGCGACGGACTCAACGAAAGGGCCATCACACGCGACCTGAAATGGGGAATTCCTGTTCCCCGCGAAGGATACGAGGACAAAGTTTTCTACGTGTGGTTCAACGCGCCCATCGGATACATCTCAATCACCAAGCAGCTGGAAAATGAACTCAAAGCGGCCGGTAAAAAATCCTTCGACTACAAGAGCTGGTGGATTCCTGAGGAAAGCGAAGAGGCAAAAGGCAAGCCCCCGGTAGATTTGTTCCAGTTCATCGGCAAGGACAACATCCCGTTCCACACAGTAGTCTTCCCGTGCAGCGAGCTTGGAAGCGGACACAACTGGACGAAGCTTTATCACATGTCATCCACCGAGTACCTGAACTATGAGGACGGAAAATTCTCAAAGAGCAAGGGAATCGGTGTGTTCGGCTCAGACGCAAAGGAAAGCGGAATCAAGGCCGACGCATGGAGATTCTTTATTTTCTACAACAGACCCGAAAAGCAGGACTATCAGTTCACGTGGAAGGAGTTCAGGGAAAAATACAACAGCGAGCTGATTGGAAATCTCGGCAATCTTGTAAACCGCACCCTGCTCTTCGTCACAAAATACTACGAGGGAAAAATCCCCGACGCACCAGTTGACGAGGAAATGTGGAAGGAAATCCGCGAGCATGAGAAAAAGATGACCGATCTTCTTGAATGGGCCGAGCTCAAAGACGCATTCCACGAGGTCTTCGCAATCAGTGACATCGGAAACAAAGCGTTCCAGTCAGGTGAGCCTTGGAAGACACGCACAACGGAGCCGGAAAAAGCCGCCAAGCTGATTCACAATCTCTGCTACATGATTAAGGACCTGATGATTGCGGTTCATCCTTATCTGCCGCAGTTCTCCGAAAAGATTTTGAGCTACTTCGGAAAAACAATTTCTGAGCCGAAGCTTGGAGAGACTGCCGTTGAGGGAGGTCTTAACTGGAGCGACCTTGGCAAGACCGAGGGACTTTCAACCGTGAGCGAGACGGAGATTTTCTTTGCGCCGCTTGACCAGAAAACTGCCGACGCATACCGCGAAAAATATGCTGGCTCACAGAAAGACAGAAAGGAAGGAGCCAAAAAAGACAAGCCCAAAAAGGCAAAGAAAGAGGAAAAGAAAATAGAGCTCGCAGCGGATCAGGCCGCGTTCTTCAACGAAAAGATTGATCTCCGTGTCGCAAAAATCACCAAGGTTGAAAATAATCCTGAGGGAGAAAAACTTTACATAGAGACCCTGGACGACGGAAGCGGAACCCCGAGGGTCATACAGAGCGGACTTCGCGACTACCTTAAGCCTGAGGACCTGCTCGGAAAGCACATCATCCTTGCGGCGAACCTTGCTCCAAGAAAAATGCGCGGAGTTGAAAGCCACGGAATGTTGCTCGCTGCCGATTACAAAGATGCGGACGGAAAAGATTGCGTGGAGCCGCTTGAGGCACCTTGGGCAGAACCCGGAACCCCGGTCGTACTTGAGGGTGCCGATCCTGCTTTCAAAAAACCGGATGAAATTACTGCGGATGAATTCTTCAAGGTGGTCGTGAACGTCGTTTCAAAGAGCGTTGAAATCAGCGGTAAAAAACTTTGTGCCGCAGGAAAAGCTATTTCCACAGTGCACACGGAAAACGGTGAGGTTCATTAATTGAACGCGCAGAGATTTTTACAGACTCAGTTCTGGGCGGAGTTCAAGGCGAACCACGGATGGAAAGCGCATTATTTTTCCATTGACGCTGACGGACATTTGACAAAGATTGACTCATACCCCCAGGGAGTATGCGACGAAAATTCACTCACCGTCCTTGTAAGACGCATAAAGGGATTTTCCATCGCATATATCCCGATGGCTCCTGAGCTCACATCCAGAACCGACTCCTCCGCACCGATTTCTGACGACGAGCGGAATGCGTATCTGAAAAAGATTTCCGCACTTGCAGGAGAATTGAAGCCTCTTCTTCCAAAAAAGACGCTTTTCATACGCTTTGATCCTCCTGTGGATTTTACGGAGCTTTCCGACAGACAAAACTTCGCTCATGGTAAAATCAGCGCGGGCAAAGACTTTCCATGCAAAATCAAAAAGAGCCACGTGGACATACAGCCCCCGGACACCGTGCTTCTTTCCCTTGAAAAAAGCGAGGAAGAAATTCTTTCGGCCATGAAAAACAAGTGGCGTTACAATATCCGGCTTGCGGCGAAAAAGGGCGTGGAAGTCTCAAGGCATTATGCGGGCGACGCAGATTTCGAAAACGCATTCAATCAGTTTTACGCATTATTTGAGCAGACCAGCAAACGCGACGGAGTGAGTTTTCACGGAAGGGACTATTACATCGACTTGCTTAAACGCGGGATTCCTCAGGACGGATGTGACAAACCGAAAATAACGCTTTACCTCGCGCAGCATGAAGGAGACTATCTTGCAGGGATAATCACCTTGTTTTGCAAAAGGGAGGCCGTCTATCTTTACGGAGCAAGCGGCAACCTGAAACGGAACCTCATGCCCGCATACCTTCTGCAATGGACTGCAATTCAGGACGCAAAAAGCGCGGGATGTCCTGTCTACGATTTCTACGGATGTCCTCCGACCGAGGATGAGAATCACCCCATGCACGGACTCTTTCTTTTTAAGACAGGATTCGGGGGCACTTTGATTCACAGACCCGGCAGCTTCGACATTCCTCTTTCACCGCTCTACGGATTCTACGACGCGGCTGAAAAACTCAGGGCGTGGTGGTTCAAAAAAGCGATGAAGAAAATAGGACGCAAGAGATAAGTGGAAAGTGGAAAGATGAGAGTGGAAAGATGAAAGTGGAAAGCTTGGGTCCTGCGGATGCTAGTGCTTCTTAGGATTCTTTAGGGGCATTAGGCTTAGAGTCAGGCTCTTTTCCATGGAAAGTCCGGCGGCTAAATCTACGGGCCAGTAGAACTGCATCGTGCGGCTTTTTTCGGGGAACCCTGCCCCATTCTCATCACAGAATTCCGCGGACACATTTTCGGTAATCAATCCTGCTGCCTCATTCGGCTCCACAAGGAAAAGACGTTTTTCACTTTCATCCGTCACTTGAATCAATGAAATGCCGGAATCAGCCGCGAATTTTCCACCGTCAGCTTTGTTTCGGTTCTCATCCTGAATAAGCTCAATCTCATATTGATTGTCCACGCTAAAATCAGTCTGCGCAAGATTCAGTTCCACAATGAAAGTTCCCTTCAACGGAAACGGGCTTCTGTTTGCAAGGATGTACTGCACCGTAAATCCGTTTGAAAAAATCCTGTAGTTTTTTGTCAGAAGGACAGGAAGAGCCAGGGATGAAAATTTTCCGAGGACTTCCATCTGTATTTCTTTGCGTCTTGCGTCGAATTTCTTTTTTGAAAACACGAGCGAGGAAAAATCAAGTGGAGCTTCTGTCGGCGCGTCTTTTTCGGCAAGTGGCTGCTCAACCAAACGTTCCTTGAAAATCCCGGACGGACATGAATTTTTTCCATCCGCAAGAGCGAAGAAATTTCGTCCCGCCGCATAATTTGGGCCGCTCGGAAAAACATTCAGATCGGTAATCATGCCGCCCTTCAGCGAAATGACCGAATTGTAATTCTGCATCTGGCACACAAATTCCTTGAGACCGTTGTTGTCGTAATCGAAACTGGTCACTGAATCGACAAAGGTACCGGACTCACGTATGTACTGCTCAGCCTGATTCAGAATCCTGTATGCCGCCTGCTGATTTGACGGATGAGACGGAAGCCCGCTTTCCAAATCAATGAAATTCGATCCAGCCTGTGCCTCCCAGACTTTTTCCTGCGCCGCCTTTTTCCGCATCTTGTCTCCGCCGTGGGACTGGGAAATCAGCATACTGATGTACATCATCCTTTTGTAGAGCTGCTTGTCCTGGGGAAAGAGCCTGAAAAAGTCATACACCGTGGGAGAGTTTTTTGAAAGCTTGCTGTCCATGCCGCCGGGAATGTACACATCCGCAAACTCAAGCGCAGACTCAAAAATTGAAAATGGAGTTGAAAGGCAGATTTCCTCGGAAGATTCCAAAGCCCCAGAAAAATCCTTGTTTTCAAAGAGCTCCATAAATTGCTTTATGCCACCGGACACGCAAAGACATTTTTTTTCAAAAGATGTTTCCGAGGACTTGCTTGAATCAATGTATTTTTTTTCTATCCTTCCGAGCCAGGAATTTAAATCCTCATCCGGATTCGGGAAAAGGTCCTTGTGCTGTGCGAGAATCTTTATGCACTTACCCTGCTCGCTTGAAATCATCGGCATGAAAGTCATCTCAGGATGCGGAATCAACGAGGACTCCAGAAGCACATACTCCATGCCGCAGGACTCCAGCGACGGAATGACCGACGGCTCCCAGATTCCACCGAAAAGCGAAAGACCCCTTGGACGCTTGCCGATTGCATTTCGCAAAAGCGACGTCATTTTTTCAATCTGGCCGGTTCTGTCAATGGGGAAAAGGAGCGGGAAAATCGGTGAGTAGTAGCCTCCTCCCAAAAGCTCAATCTGTGAGCGGGAGATGAGGTCACGGAGGATTTCAATTGCCTCAGGATATTTCTTTGAGTAATGCAGGATGACCGGGGCAGGAAGCGAAACGGCAAGACGAAAATTCGGGTGCGAATAAAGGTACTTGAGCAGCTTTTTCATTCCGCCCTGATACGACTTATTCAGTACCGACAAATCCGAGTCATTTAAACCATGCAAATCCAAATGAAAGCAAAGCGTTAAATCCATGTTTCCCACGTTCCCAATCAATTCCCAAAAAAACTTATTTAAAGACCGCTAATCCAAGACACATTCCATGAAATCAGCGCAATCATCGCAACCGTAATGCTGACGAAAAGCAAGGCGAGGTTCCTGATTCCATCATTCGGGCCGTTCATCTCGATTCTTTTTCTGAGTGCATGAATCAAAGGCACGGTGAGATAGAACGCAGCGACGCAGAGGAAAGAATTCAAGAGACATTCCAAAATGGAGCCGCTCTCACAGACTCCGAAAATCACACAGAGAAGCGAAAGCGTGTACTCGCTTATGGATGTTTTGCTGGAAAGCTTTACCACAAGATTCAGGAAAACATTTATGAGCAGGAACATCAGCACGGCAACAAAAGGAGCAAGCTCTCCCATGTTGATTTTCAGCATCTGAGTTTTAATCAAATAAGTGAGCAGCACTGAGGCGAGAACCGAAATAATCGTCGTGCAGAACTCAAGCCAGAGATGCCGGGGCTTTTTGCTTTCCCGAACCAGCTTGTTCATGCCCACTCCATAAATCAGGACAGCAGATGAATAAAAAAGATAATAGAAAATATTACTCAGCATCGCCGCCCTCCTTTGTGCGATCATTTGCATCCATTTCGTCATCGCCATTGAAAGCGTCGTCTCCATCCGGCAGTCCGAAACTGTATGCAGGTCCTGACAAACTTGGAGCATTCGGAATTTCAGCTGGACTTTCCGTTGTAAATTCCGCATTCTGTGAATCTGACGGAGAAGATTCATTTGCCACACTCTCTGCCGAATCAGATTGAGTCACGGAACTTGAAGTCTCCTCGGTGGACGCAACATAAGCGGCGGACGCAAGCATGGTTTGAGAGTGCAAATCATTTTCCGAAAGCGTATTCTCACTATAAGCGGACTCAGATGTTGTCTGAGCGGCAAGGGAATTATCCGCGCCATTTTTTTCATCGCTGAAATTATTTGCCTCGGAAGACTCATAAGTGCCAGCGTAATTGTCCCCGACGTTGTTGTCGCCGGAATTATTTTCGCTGACGTTATTTTCAGCATTTGTATCGCCGTTCTCAAGATCCGAACCAGATTTTTTCTGGTGGCGATTGTAAAGCACCATGCAGGCAACGCAGATACCGCAGATAAACAAGGAGCCCGGGATGGAGGCAATCATTGTGCCGGCCTTAAGTCCATTCGGAATAATGTGGATTGCAAAAACTCCCCCGGACGACGGCAGGGTGACGCTTCCGTAACCGATGATGTCCCTGAGCAGGAATATGAGCAGGAATGGTGACGTGACCAAAACGGAGAGCTTCATATTTTTTTTCAGTGCAAGCGAAAGACCTTCCTTTCTTTTTTCAAACAGGGTTCCGAGCAAAAATGCACAGAGCGCGGGAATGAAAATGGAAAATCCCATCGTGAGAGCCATCAGCGGAGAGATTAAAGTCAGGATGAATTTATAAAGCAGCGTCACAGAAATCAGCAGAATGGAAATGAGCGGTCTCTGCACTTCCTCCATTCCAATTTTAAAGAAAAGCTCCCTTCCGGCAGTTCCGGCGAGCATCAAAAGCTGCATCTCAATGAACACAACGAGTCCATAAGCCAGACGGGCAGGAAAAGGAATCAGGAAAGCCATTGCGACCGACAGATATATGAAAAGATTCTTATTCAACTTTTGTTCCTCCTTCCCACTTTGCCGCGGAGACAAGCTTCGGAATTTTTCGCTTCCAGTATTGAATCTGGGCATTTTTGGAAAGCTCAGTTATAGACACGGCCATCTGTCCGTCCACATTTGCAAAAGCGACGAAATCAGCGGTCTCATCTCCTTCGGTGTAAGTAAAGACTCCAGCCTGAGGTCCGAAGAAAGTAGCTATCCTGACCACAACGGCATAAAGATTTTCCTGTCCCTTTACGGCAAAAATCGCGGATGAGCTTCCGTAAGAATATGGCACGGCCATTGCACCGGCTTCCATTTTCAAATCGTTTTCCCCAAGGACAACATTCACCTGCTCGCGAAGTCCGTTTTTCCATGAACCGCGGCTTATGTAATTGAAAAGAACAAGCACGCCGAAAAGCACGACGACCACCGCAGAAAAAATTCCAATGCGGATGAGTCTTGTCCTGTTGATTTCGTTTTCAGCACCTTCGTTCCAGTTTTCATCATTCTGTTCAGGCATTCTCAGCCTCCTTTATGGCCTGCATCCTAGGCACAAGATTTTTCTCCAGACGGATTCTGACCTGATGGCTTTCAAAAACCTGAATCACGGCGGAAATTATATTCATGCAGAGAATCATAAAGACAAAGCCCACCGGTGAGTCTCCCATACCGACAATGAGGAAAGCGACGATCCCGGCACAAGCGCCATAGAGCGATTTTCCCCACCGAGTGATTGGAACCGTCCCATACCACTGCAAGAGATAGAGCGTAGAAAAAAGAAGTCCGCTGGTAAGAAGCGCCAATATCACATCACCCTGGAGCGCGGGACCACCTGTAATCAACGGACCGACAAAGCGAACCAAAATTCCGTAGACCGCGAGGAAAATAAATGGGATGAGAAAATCCAGCATGTTCAGTGAAAAAAGAACCAGCGAAGATACCACGGTAATCAGATTGAAACGGAATGCCGGAATCAGAGAGCCGGTGTCCCACAAAAGAGAGATGTATCCGTCGGGAATGACAATGTTGAAAAATCCGAAGACCGTGCGGTTCAAGAACGACGTGATCGCGGAATCAATGGAGAAGATTTTGAAGGAGTTTCCCTGAATCAATGCCATCGCCGCATTTCTCGCCCCCAAATCACCCGGGGAAAGCTGCATGACGTTGAAGGCTCCCATGTTCATAAGATAGGCCATAGTGACGGCAACTGCGGGTGCGTTAATCCATGAGGACGCGAATCCACCGAAGACGTACTTGCAAAAAAGCATGGTGAGCATTGTTATAAGCAAAGCGGCGACCGGGGAGTACGTGGAAGGAAGCAGCATACCGGTCAAAAGTCCCTGAATCAGCGGGGAGAGAATCTCAAATTTTTTTCTGCGGATTGCAAAACACACGATTGACTCCGCAATCACCGAACCCAGCGCGGCGGATAAAACCACGGTCACGGCAGCGAAAGATTTTGTCAGAAGCAGCATTACAATCTGCGGGACAAGAAGAATCAGGATTCCCTTTCGCACGTTTCCAATTGACGGCGTAAGATATGCATAAGGTTTTACAGAAAGCCTGTCAGATTTTTTCACAAAGAAATCACTTAACTTCATTTTTATTCCTCAACTGTTCGATGGTCTGGCTCAAGGGAAGTCTCGACGGACAAACGGAATTGCACAGTCCGCATCCCGAGCAAAGCATGGCAGAAGCAAGCATATCGGAACCTACCTGTTTTCCGCCTATGGAATGACGGTACATTAGATCCGGGTAAATACCTTCCGGGCAGAGTGTACGGCACTTTCCGCATCTGATGCAGGGTGAGCTTTTGTCATCGCTCAGATTTCTGGCCGGCACGAACGAGACAGATTTCACGCTCTTGGTGATTGAAGTCTCAAGGCTCTTTACCTCAGCTCCCATGATGATTCCGTTCACGATGATTTTTGCAGGAGGAACAACGAATCCGCCGCACTGCTCAACAATGCTCCTGATTGAAGTTCCCACCCTGACTTTCAGCATGGCCGCACCGCGAATACTGTTGCCGGAGACATGCACGAAGGACTCAAGCACGGGCTTTCCCAAAACGACACCCTCGTAAAGAGTGAAAAGAGTTTCCGGATCAACAAAAAGTCCGAACTCGCTGATGTCGTTGAAAATCTCCTGGCCGGATTCCTTGGGAGCGTTCTTTACCATCTCCACGATGTTCTGCACGAGACCGGACGGATATTTCCGGTTGTCCACTTCCATCTTGAAGACAGGAATGTTGCCGAACTCATCATCCTTTATTTCCAGGGCCGATTTTTTCTGCATGAGAAGCACTATGCCCTGTGTTTTCAAAACGAGCGACAGGATGTGGATTCCCTCAATGACTTGCGCCGTATGATTTTTCGCGACGAATGAATCCGTAACATGGCTCGGGTCATCATCATAAAGACGCACGACGATGAATCTTCCGCGGCTGATTTTGCACTCTGAAATCTGAAGGGCAAGATCCTTCGGCTTTCCGAATGTATTTACAATGCCCTTTTCTTCTATTGTACTCAGCAAAAGCTCGGGTGAATTCCACTGCCACTCAACGGGCCTGAGTTCCTTTCCAAGATAGGAGAACGCGCCCTCCATTCTGATTTTCAGTCCCTCGCCCTCGGTTCCGTCCGGGAGCATACACTTTCCGATGGAGACAATCCGCCCCGCAACAGACGCATGAACATAGGTTTTGTGCGTGGAGCCTTCTTTCAAGGAAAAGCCAACTATCTGACCTTCCGTAACCATATCGTTCTCATGCACGATGCAAGTGAAATTCTCGTCACCGGCCTTTCTTAAAGGAATGACGGCAAATTTCGGCAGGAATGCGCGCACGGAATCTGGAAAATCATATCTTTCCGCTGAAACTAAATTACTTACTGTTTTCATATTTCTTTCGTCCAAATCCAAAATAAATTCCATACAGGAAGATCGGTATGCAAAGGGAGGCCAGCAGCAGAACCATATTGAATCCATTGTGCTGTGAATCAGATTTGCTCTCAGCCCCGGTACCGTAAGAAACGGACACACCGTCACCCTGGGATATCATCAGTTTTTCTATCGCTCCATAATCGAGCTTGCGGATCTCGTCTTTAAGTCCGTTCCTGAATTTATCATTGTACGTAAAGAGAGTGTCCACCGACTTCTTGATGCCGCCGTCTGTCTGCTCAAACCGGCTTAAAGTCACACGATCACCGTTTTTAGGATCCGTCTGAGGGGAGTCCTCATTGAGCGAGCGGTAGGGAAACACCTTGTTCCTCCACACCCAGCCATAATACTGCTCCACGGACGGAAGGGTTCCCTCGTCGGAAATGTCCGGGGTCGGTATGGAAAGTCCCTGCACGGAAGACGTCGTGGTCATAAACGTGGAGACAAAGAAAAGCACGAGCAATGCCGTAAGAGGAAGCACGGTTCCGAGCACGAATCTGGAGGTCTTTTTGTAGACGACCGGAATCTGCCAAGCGGAAAAAATCGGGAGGAAGGTAAAAGACGACCTGTACTCCTTGTAGTCATGCAGGGCCTTCAGCAAAAGGAAACTCATGATTATGGCAATAATAAGCTCCGCACCCAGAACGCCGGTCACAATGGAGGATGAGAACAAAAGCGCAAGGGACGCGACAATCAGGATGTCAATGTAAATGCTGCGGAAGATTGCGGTAAAGAACTTCCTGCGGATCCAAAGACCGTTAATCAGGTAGAGCGCAAGGAGGATAAGACACACCGCCGCCGCAACCACATAAAACGGCTGGGAGAGCGAAAGAAGCAGGGGGAAAGCTCCGGGAAGCATGAACACGCCCCTTTTCTTTGATGCGAAAGCCAGAATCAGGTAGGTAATCAGACAGACGAGCGGAACCATCCACGGATACTGCTCCTTTCCGTCAAGGCCAGCGGGCGCACCGGTTCCCTTCACGATTGACTGCACGGCTTTTCCCGCCTCACTCTGATACTGCTCTGGAATATAGAAGAGATTGTATTTCGCACCCTCGTCATGGAAATAGTCAAGGCGCTTCGTGAGATAGGATGAGTCCACGGAAGGATAACGCTCCACATCGGGAATTCTCTGCGCGGAAAGGGAGATTATGTCCCTGCAGCCCGCCTGCTCAAGGTAAAAGAGCACCGTAGCCTCGGGAACCGACTTTTCCACATAGCACACGCTGTAATTGTTCCAAATTCTCGCCATCGGGATGCTTCGCAAGCTGAAAAAACTTCCCGCCACCAAGAGAAAAACTATTGCCGAACCTATTAAACTTAATTTGAATCTCATGCCGCTAACTTCCCCATCCCTATTTCAGCAGGCAGAAACCAAGACCGATAAAAAATCCGAGCAGACAGCCGATCGCGACCTCCGCCGGGGTATGTCCCTGCACTTCCTTAACTGGAACAAAATCTATGATTCCCTTCTCATTCAGTTTTTTTCCTATTCCATTCAGCACCTTGGACTGAATTCCGTTCGCCCGCCTTACTCCCACGGCATCACGAATAGTCACCATGAAAAAGACGAGTGAGAGCATAAAAACATCGCTGTTGATTCCAGACCTGTAGCCGACGTTAGTGCAAAGGGTTGTAACAAGAGCGGAATGGCTTGAGGGCATACTGCCAGTCCTCCATAAAAGCAACTCAAAAAGCTCCCCCACGCTGTGAACCTTGCCTGAAAAGAGTTTTATAAGAGTCTTTATGAATTGAGCGGAAAGCCAGCTGAAAATACACGAAAGCAGAACAGGATTCCGAAAAAATAACGCTAATTGTTCCCTCGCACTTGACATATCTCTATTTTACTTTATTACAGAGTTTTGTCTAGTAGGAAAACGGATAAAAGTACAAGTTTTTCATGAACCCGCCCGCGAGCTCATATACTCTCACTTCTTCCTGCCCTTTTTGTCCTTCTGCGAACCGTGCGAATTCTGCTCCTGAACGGCCTTTTCCATGCCTATCATCTGGTCAATGATTATGCTCACCTCGTTTATGAGGATTCCGGTCTCACGCTCAATGTCATTTGTGATGTCGTCCTGCAGGCGGTGGATTGTTCCCGTAAGCTGGGTGTTAAAGGGCACGTCCACGGTGATGATCAGCCTGTAGCCGCGTGAATTCGTCTTTATGGTGAGCTTTTTAACCCTGACGCTCGGCATGTGCTCGTCCACGCAATGAAGGACCATCTGGGTAAGGGCTGCCTCGGAGATTTCCAAGCGTCCCTTTTTGCTGAATTCCGGCTCCACGACCGATTTTTCCGAGAACACGGCGGTTTTTCCATCAGCCCTCTTGGTCTTGTCCTGACGACGGTTTTTGGAGAGAATCTCACGGATTCCCTGCGCGAAAATCTGTGGATAGCTCCTCTTTACCTCTATGGCCGGAACCGGGATGACGTGCTTTCCCTCAATCATGCGGCTCTGGTTGGCTGCCTTGATTTCTTCCTCCGTAGCGATGTCCGTAATCTTGATGATTTTGCCGGGAGGTGGAAGCTGGAGACGGTCGGCTATCTTCTTGACCATCTTCTCGCTGGTTCCGATTATGAGAATCTTCTTTATTTTGTTCGCCTTTAAGGCCTTCGCCACCTCGTCACGGTATTCCTTGTCGTCAAAAAGTGCGATCCGGACCGCTCCCATGTAGGTTTTCTCATGCTTGGCAGTGCGTCCCGCGATGATTTTGTCGTTCTGAATCAGAAGTCCGTCATCAATTATAGCGGGGATTCCGTTCTGCCTTGCTATGAGCTTTGCCCTGAAGCTCTTTCCTGTTCCGCTCGCACCCACAAGCGCGTATACGGTGACTCCGTGGTGAAAAAGTCGTGTAAATATGCTCATTTTCTTCTATTAAATTATAATTTGTCCTGACCAATTTATCAAGCCCAAAATGAGTTTTTTTTGAAAACCTTGGGGAACCGGGGCGGAAAGGTCGGGAGGAAGCCCGAGAGGATTGTCTTTCGGGAACGTGAGATGCGCCGCATGAAGGAAAAATGTACCCTCGGCGTTGGATTTTCCACCGTAAGCGACGTCTCCCTCAAGCGGATGCCCATGAAAGGATGTCTGGCAGCGGATCTGATGCTTTCTTCCGGTCTCAATGTCGTATTGCACAAGGCTCAGCGTCTTTCCGTATGCAAGCGGTCTCGCAGTGGTGATTGCCTCCGCGCCGTCCTTGGAAACGCAAACCGTGTGAAATGACGAAACGGATTTTTCTGGGGCGTCTGATATCCGGTCGCACCATCTGCACTCCTCCTCAAGCCTTCCCTCGGCAAGTCCCAGGTAGGATTTTCTTATGGCATGATTTTTTATGGCATCCGTGAACCATCTAGCGCCAAGGGATGATTTTGAGAATGCGAGAAGTCCCGTGGTGAGGCGGTCAAGTCTGTGGAGTGGTCCCGGAGAAAAAGACAGGGATGAGCCTGATTTTTGCCCCGCAAGATAGGACGAGACCATGGACGCAAGGTTCTCACCGCCGTTTTTTGATGGCTGGACATTGATTCCCCAGGGCTTGTTGATTACGAGTATGTGCTCATTTTCAAATACAGTCTCAAATTCCGGTTCCGAAGCGGATTGCGGCACTGATTGCAGAGATGACATTTGGCAGGATTTCTCCCCCACGTCTTCGGATGAAAGCAGAAAGGACGCAACAGAAATCACGTCTCCCTCGGAAACCCTTGTGTCGGGCTTGGCACGCGCTCCGTTCAGCTTTACGAGTCTTTTTCGCATAAGGGTCTGGACTTCGGAATATCCCCTGTCAGGAAGCAGCCTTTGGGCCACCCTGTCGAGCCTGCGCGAGTCGTCGTCTTTTCCGGCGGTAAAGTCAGTAAAGTCCATCGTTGTGGATTCAGTCTTCGGGCGGGAGCATCATGCGCATCTTTTTCTTCGGCGGCTTCACGTTCACGCCATGCTCGGAAAGGATTTTTCTGACGGCATACTCAAGCTCCGTTCTCTGGGGATTCATGGGGAGGATGAAATTCCTGCAACGTGCCCAGGTTGTCTTGTAGATGTCGGCTGCGGATGTACCGTCTGCAATCTCCTTGTCCCAGTCCGTAAGATCTGCCACAAAATCGCGTAATATATAGTAGAGTTTTTCACCAAGGCGGCAGTCCGGGTTCGCGGCGGTATACTCGTCAAGGGCCTTAAGGCTGTTCATGTAGGATTTTTCAAAGCGTCGTTTTTCCATCATCAGATTTGTGGCGGCAGGCTGCAGGAACACGTAAAGGTCGGTCTCAAGCGCGCTGGAAACAATGTCGAAGGAGTGTCCGCTGTTGATTATCTTCAAAAGCTCCTCGGTAAGCCTTGACGGAGAGACCGGGGAAAGCAGGTCTGATGACTTCCTGATTTTTCTCTTGAGCTTGTACGGAAGACGGCATCCTGTGGTCGCACCGTATTTCACCGCCCTTAGCATACGGACCGGATCCTCCACAAAAATGCGGTCAAGAGGGATTACGGGGCTTACGACACCTTTCTTTATGTCCCTCACGCCGTCCACATAATCAATCACATGCTCTTTGAGCGGGTCGTAATAAAGAGCGTTCAGTGAAAAATCCCTTCTCTGCACGTCCTCATCCATTGTGCCGAACGCGTTGCCCACGGAACCGTCCACGATCGAGCGGAATGTGCTGACCTCAAAAATCTTCTGTCCGAAAATCACGTGAACAAGGCGGAATCTCTTTCCAATAATCCTTGAATTGCGGAAAATCTTCTTTATACGGCTCGGAGTTGCATCGGTAACGATGTCAAAATCCTTGGGTTTCTTTCCTATTATAAGGTCGCGCACGGCTCCACCCACGAGATAGGCCGCGAATCCATTTTCCCTCAGACGGCGGATTACATAGACCGCATCATCGTCAATGGCTCCAAGTGAGATATTGTGTTCTTCCTTTGTATAAATGACAGCTTTTTTAACGGGCCTCCCCTTGCTGTCGGTAGAATATCGTATAAGCACAGTATGCCTATTCTAATGTTCAAGGCTTTAAAGGTCAAGACGTATGGAAAAAAATCCGCAGAAATCAATCATTTGACCTTTTTTTCTGCCCGATTTGTTATATAATGAATAATGTAAACGTATTTAAATTGGAGCATTTAATGAAAAAAGGACTGCTTGCTTTCCGTGTGGCGGCGATTAGCTTTATCCTGATTTGCCTGGCCGCTCAATCTGCAGGGGCTGAGAGTCTGATAAAGGGACTTGAGCTTGGTGGAAGCGGAAAATTTGAGTTTGCGCTGGGAGATCTTTCCAAACATGAGGTGGGAAACGCAGGATTGTCAGTTGACTGTGCATGGCCGCTCCCTCTCGGACTTCACGGCTCTGTGATTTCCGATATAGGTCTGAACGCGGATGCCGGGGTGCTCATGGCGCTTGGCAAGGAAGCATACATTAACTCATGGTGGATCTTTGAGTTCGGGCTTGGCGCATATATGGATTTGAAGATCAACCCGACAATAATCATACGTCCGGAGCTCATGGCGGATTTCCGTCTGAACCTGATGAGATCCGACGCGTGCGACATTCACGACGCAATGCTGGATGCAGGGGTAAAGACCGGGGTTGTTATGGTGACGCTCTTTGGACAAAACGGACGCATTACTTTCGGAGTGGACTACAGCATACTTCCGGAACAAAGCGGCATCTGCCATTACATAACGGTCAAAAGCGGAATGTCTTACCGGTTCGACTAAAATTTAAAATCATGGAGAGAAAAATGAAAACAAAATTGATTCTGACATTTACACTCGCGCTTAATCTCACGCTGCTGATTTCCTGCTCCGCGATGATTGGGAACCTGAACAACGGGCTTTTAAGACTTTCAGACGACTCTGAAAATTCAGAAGACCAGAGAACTCCGCTCACCTATCCCCCGGATTTTGTATTTGTTCCCGGAGCAACTGTAAATGGAGCTGTTCAAGGTTCCTCAATATTTATTTCAGGCCGCACTGTTACCATTCCCGACATTTATGTGTGCGAGCATGAGGTGACACAAAAAGAGTTCACGACCTACTGCGATTACAGTGAAGAGCTTAAAAATGATATTGGAAATTATCCGGTTCAACCAAGATCGAATTTTGGTGAGGGCGATGACTACCCGGCTTTTAATGTTACCTGGTACGATGCCATCGTTTACTGCAACCTTCGCTCACTTGATGAGGGACTGACACCCGCATATAGGATTGGAAACGAGAGGGATCCGAGAAACTGGGACGGCATTCAGCAAAGGGGCGAAAAATACTGCGGCCCCGAAAATGATAACGACACTTGGAACGCGATGATTTATGACCAAAACGCAAGCGGCTACCGTCTGCCTACGGAAGCTGAGTGGGAATATACGGCAAGGAACTGCAACACTGACAGCTATGAATATGTCGGAAGTGACAATTATGAGGATGTCGCATGGTGCGCACAGAACTCAAAAAATTTGGGTGTTTCGAATCCGAACTTCGGAACCCATCTGGTAAAGTCAAAAGACCCGAACGGACTTGAAATATACGACATGAGCGGCAATGTTGAGGAATGGTGCTGGGACTGGGTTTCTTTTAGCATAACAGCTACAACCCCCGTCACAGGACCAAGCCAAAGCAATAATTATAAGATCAGACGCGGAGGCTCATGGAGACATCTTGCAAGCGATGCAAAGATAAACAGACGCAGTTTCTACTATACACATGCTTATCCTGACAATGAATTTTGCCGTGGCTTCCGTGTCGTCCGCACATCGTTCTAGAACAAGCTTTGTCATGCGCTGAGGATCTCTCCTTCACTGTCGCCGATCACGGTTTCCACCAGCTTTGTAACAACAAGCTCGTCCATACTCACACCAAGGACACTCGCAAGCACCACAAGATTGTCGATTGTTGGCATGTTCTTGCCGGCAAACCAGTTGTAGATGGTCTGGACATAGGGAAAGTCCATAATCACCTGGAGACGGCGAGGAGACATTCCCTTCTGCTTCATAATTGTCTTGATTTTTGCACCCGTGGCATTCAAATCCAGCACAGGCTTAAAATATGTAGTTTTCACGTTGATAACTCCTTCATTTTCGGAGTCCCAACGCATCAAGGAAAAATTACGCCGAAACTCCGCTTACAAAATTGACTTACAGACAGAACCATGCTCATGGACAAATCCGTGCTCATGATCCGACTCACCGAACCAGCCATCATGACTTCCGCAATGGAAATGCTCAGAGACAGCGGTTCTCGCCACGAAATGATGATCAAATCCGTGAGAATCTTGATCTGTTCCGCACAAAACATCCTCAGTTTTCATCCCTGAACCTCCTTGCAAAAAATCAGCCGGCACAAGCCAACTCCACGTCGTTTCAACGTTTCATATTCCCACTATATCATTTAAATAAAGTTTTGTCATTAAAGATGTGCTTTAAATTTACAAAATTTTTCAAGAGATGCAAGACTGTAAAAGCACTGTCCGCCAGAGATGCATTGTTTGGCGGGTTCTGAAAGCGCATCGCTTCCCTGAAAGTACCAGATGAGTATGTGTGTGTCCAAAAGATATTTTTCCATCACATATACTCCGCAAAATCGTCAATCGGTTCGTCAAAATCCGGGGCAACATATTTAATCCTGTCTCGGAGAGAACCGAACTGAGACATATTTGAGGACGGCGTGGCTGTGTTGGTTTCTGCTTCATCATCCGGCTGCTGGGAAATAAAGCGGGCAAACTGGATGACCGTACGTAGCTTTGAATCTGACATTGTATTAAAAAGCTTAAATGCCTCGTTTCTGAGAGCTGCTGCCTGCATAAAACACCTCCTCGCTGATATGCAATAAGTATACCACAAATGGAGAAAAAAATAAACTATAATGATGTAAAAATTGAAAACTGTCATATTGAGCGCAGCGAAATATCCCATCAATTTTTTTCACTACGCTCAGAATGCCCTCAGCTTTCCGTTCTCCACTCTCAACTTTCCACTTTCAACTCGCCTTGTCTTGAGCTTATGGATTCAAGCAGGTCGAAAACGGTTTTTCTGTTGAACGGGGATAATTTTTGATACTTTCTCAAAATCTGGTCATATTCAGATGAAAGCCGGCTTGGGATACCGGTCTTTCCTGTTACAAGATATTCAACGGAAACATTAAGCACATGGGCAATTTTTACGGCATTTTCAACTCCCGGCTGCACCTTAGGTCCCGAAAGATATTTGTCCAGCGTGTTTTTGCTTATCCCGGTTTTTTGAGCAAGTTCTTTTATCTGTATTCCCTGAAAGTCCAGTTCCGCCCTCAGGTTCTCTGAAAATCCCATGTTTTTAGTATAAACCAAATATGGCGTTTTTGTTCTTGACTATTTCCAAATATAGCGTATAATAATTTAAAAGCGTAAGATTTGGTATCAACTCTCCGTTGATGACCAAAAATTCACGCATGGAAAAGGAAGCAAATAAACCGACTCGCTCATGGTGTCACCTAATGCGAGCATATTCTGTCCGAATGGAGAAATGAGATGAAAAGATTTTTGATGATTTTGGTTGCCGCTATGGTGGCGGTGGGGATGGGAGGTGCGCAGACCTCACAAAAGAAAGTGGCTGTGGCAACATTCGATGTAGTCGGAAATGTGGTAACACCGGAGGATGCGGAAGCAATAACGGAGCTTTACATCAATGGACTCGTAAGAACCGGCAAGGTTTCCATCTTTGACCGAAAGAATTTTGACACGATTCTTGCGGAGCTGAAGTTCCAGTCAGGCGACTGGGCAAGCAAAGAGAAAACCGTAGAACTCCAAAAGGCCACAGGCGCAACGGTTCTTGGAAGAGGTCAGATATTCAAGCTTGGTAGTTCATTTTACATAAGTGCAACAATGATAGATGCAAACACGGCGGAGATACTTTCCGCGTCAAAAAAATCTTTCAAGGACATTGATGAACTTGTCGAGCTGCTTGACACTATGGCATCGGAAATTTCCACGGCCATTTCCAAAGTCGTGATGAAATACAAGATTGGCGACACTGGACCGGGCGGTGGAATTGTGTTCTATGCCTCTGAGGAAGGTTTTGATGTATTGGACGGGAAAGGCGGAATACAGAAATGCAATTACATGGAGGTTTCAAAAACTGATCTTGGGGTAAAAACATGGTGTTATTGTGTATATAAGGATAAAAAGGGAAAAGAACAGGGAACCCCATGCAATATCATTTGTTCAGACAAATTTGGATTTGGAAAAAGTAATACTTATAAAATAATTTCATATCATTCAGGTGCAAGTTCCAGCAATTGCGCGGCTTATGCATGTTATAGATACAGTACACCGACATCAAATGCTGGAGAATGGTTTCTTCCTAGTACCAATGAATTAAGTTACGTATTCCAGAATGTTGGTGATCGAATACTTGCAACAGCATCATCTAGTAGTTTTATATCATCTTCCCACTGGGTTGATAACCGTGGTAATCATTATGTAAGTTGGTATAGCACAAAGGATAAAAGTTTTTATTGGTATTCAAGGTTATACTCATTAAATTCTGTACTAGCGGTGCGGGCTTTTAGCAATTAAGATTTATGGTTGATTTCCGTTGCCGTGCGGTATAGGTCGGGACGTTCTTCAAGCGGAGGAACAACAAAGGTCAGTTCAGTTTGTCCGTTCTTATTGGTCACTAAAAAATCACCCTGCGTGATAACGTTCATGCCAAGAAGAATGTCTCCACCACCAATGTCTGCAACCACGGCATACACACTGTCCATACGATGGTTGTTGGGGAGCCTTAAATCAACGAGGACAACAGGAAGCAAAGTCTTTCCGTTCACGCCGTAGACTTCCCAGCTGTCAACAGGAGAAAGGGAAAGCTTTTTGGCAACATCGGGTGAAACGGCACTTACCTGAGCACCAGTATCCCAGATGCCGGTAAACTCACCCTTTTGTTTTGGCGCGAAATGGGAGGCAACTTTGACTACACAGGAAAGACGGTCAACGCTTTTCCCAAAGGATTCTTTGAATGCTCGGTATTTATCCATGGACAAATACTCTGGTTAAATAGTAAGGCTCACGTTCTTCCTGTACAACGTGCTTTATGGCAAAAGTTCCTGGCTGCATTTGCTGTGAGGATTGTGTGAATGCTTCGTCCATGCTGTCATAGTTGCCCTTTACGGACTCCCCCTGCAGCACGATGTATTTACCGGCGTAATCATGTAAAAACTCGGCTTTGTGTGTCTGGAAATATCGGTTTTCAGATTCAAACATACGCACCTCCTTCTTTGTATGCTAAAAGTATATCACAAAAGGAGGAAAAAATAAACTAGGTCACTTCGACTTCGATCAAGGACCTGACAAATTACAAGGAGGAACAAAAAATGAAAAAACTCTTATCCCTTTTTATCGTGGCTCTGACAGCCCTCACCCTTCACGCCCAGACAGTAGCCGTTCTTGGCTTTGAGTCAGACAATTTCTGCATCGAGGACAAAACCGGAACCATGAGCGACCTTTTGACCGATGAGCTTGTGAACATCAGCCACATAACCGTGGTGGAGCGTAAGTACATCGACAAAATCAAGTCGGAGATGAAATTTCAGGCCTCTCCCTACACCGATCCCGCCACCGCAAAATCACTCGGAAAGATGATAGGTGCCGACTGTGTGATTATCGGAACCGCAGATGTGTTCAATTGCACGCTGACCGTTACCGCAAGGACAATTGAGGTGGAAACAGGCAAAATCCTCTACTCCACAAAAATGACCTGCGACACTTGGAGCGAGTTCAATCAGAAGCTGCCTGACTTCGCGCGTAACCTTGTGTCAAAAATCCCTGTACCGGACAGATTTGAAGGAACATGGTATGGCATAATCGAAAACGGAGAGTACAGCGACGAATACACAATAACATTCGCGAAAAAGGGAAAGTGTGCCATAGACATAGTGCCCGACGGCGATTTTGACGCAACAACGATTTCAGCTGTAGGAACATGGAGCGACAACGATGACATCCTGAGAATCACCGCGAAGTTCCGAACCGACATCGCAAGGTTGAAAAATCTGAAATGGACGGCTGTATACTTATTAGATGATTCTGGAAATATGTTTTCCATGAACCTGCCACTGGGTGAAGGCGGAAAACTTGTGCGCGTAATGTTCACAAAACAGTAATGACAATGATGGTCTCCGAAAGGAGACCGTCGTTGCCTGACAATCTAGCCATTGAGTAAATAATTTAGCAAATCCTCACTTATATGCCGACCAGTCGCCTTAAATACAGCTATATACTGGCGAATTTCATCTTTGGAAATCAGATTTTGTTCCTTAGCCATACCAAGGATACCAACAGTACCCATTATGTGAAGCCCCATTCGATGGGCAACAGTCCGTCCATGAACTTCATCCATAAGCGTAAGATCAGCATTCAGAGTTTCAGTTAAAACGATAGCCTCACTTTCACCAAGATCCAACCCTGTAGCTCTCATAAGAAGCGAGACTTTTTCGCTATCCGCATCCTTTATCTTGATGAAATCAGCGTTCTTAACCAGCTCGGCTTCATCCTCATATAAAGATTCCGCTGACACTTCATCGAATACGCCATGAGGAATATATACCGAACCAAAGAGTTTTTCAAGCAAATCAAGCCTATCAATTTTTATAAGAGAAATCAGTGGAGTTGTATCTGATATTACAATCATACGGCTGTATTCTTCTCCAGTTCTTTTTGTCTGATGGCCCTATAGGTCGCCATATCATTCTGCACGTCTTCCCACGTCACGGAGATATACGGAATGCCTAAGCCGGAATACAAATCAATTAATTCGCGTTTACTTATGCCCAAAAGCTTAGCCGCCCGACCATAAGACAAGGAGAGATCGCTAATAGATGGATAAAGCAGCAAAGCCTGTTCCCTCAAAGAAGATTTTGTGCCTATTGAAGTTTCAATGTATCTAGCCGCCTCAACAGGCATTTTTACAGAAATATCCGTGAATTTCATTGAACTCCTCCTTCTAAAAAATCATACCACATATTGTAGTAAATAACAAGCAAATAAACCTCAGCTTTCCGTTCTCCACTCTCAACTTTCCACTTTCAACTCGCTTTCCATCCACCCGATTACATCCGACGTAATCTCATCCCGGTTGGTTTCATTCAAAAGCTCGTGTCTTGCTCCATCGTACATTTTGAGCCGCACATTTTCCATGCCATTTTGCTGATAGATTCCATAGAGATTTTGCACCGTCTTTCCGTAGTCGCCCACAGGATCCCCGGTTCCGTCAATGAAGAGCACGGGAAGAGTCTTTGGCACCGAAGCCATATTTTCCTTTTTGTGGATGAAAGACAGCCCCGAAAACATGTCGCAGAAAAATCCGGTAGTGCAAAGGAAGCCGCACCACTCGTCTTCTATATATTTGTCCACTTCGGCGTTGTCCCTTGAAAGCCAGTCGAAAAGCGTCCTCGGATTTTTTATCCTTGCGTTGTAAGAGCCGAATGAAAGCGCGTTCACAAATTTGGAGACATGTTTCCGACCTCCGAAAAGCGACGCAAGCCCGCCGACGCACTTTGCAAAAGCGACCAGACCATTACGGGGCCCCGCAGTACCGCAGAGAACGCAGCCGTCAATCTCCGAGCCGTATTTTTCAATGAAGCACTGGGAGACAAAAGAACCAAAGCTGTGACCGAAAAGGAAGATTTTTTTACCCGGGTGATTTTTTTTCACGAAGCGGACTTCCTCAAGGATATCATCAACAACGCGGAAAAATCCGTCCTTGTCCGCAAGATAACCTCTCTTCCCGGATTTCTTTTCCTCGGCAAGAGCGGCGGTCTCTCCATGCCCCCTGTGATCCTCGGCATAAAGAGCGATTCCCCTCTCACACAGAGCGGTGGCAAATCTTTCATAGCGAGAGGCATGCTCGGCCATACCGTGGCTCAGGACGACACAAGCCTTAACGGCCCCCTCCGGCATCCAGATATGTATAACGTTTTCATTTCCGTCCGACATTGAAAGAGTGTTCTTTTCGTAAATCATAATTTCCCCCGTAAAAAAGTTAGATTTTTTAGATGTTTGCCAAAATCATTTTTTATGATATAATAAATTTAATGCCTACGACAACTATTATAACAGAAAAAATGGTTTTTGGGGGAGATTGCATAGGAAAAATCAACGGAAAAACCGTTTTCGTTCCATACTCCCTGCCGGGTGAAGAGCTGGAGATTGAAATCACCAGGGAAACAAGGGACTACTGCAACGCCCGCATAAAACGCATAATCACTCCCTCGCCGCACAGGACGGAACCCTTCTGCCCTCATTACGGAATCTGCGGTGGATGCACGCTCCAACATGCCGACCCGGAGTATCAGACCGAGCTAAGAAAATCGGTGCTGAAAGACGCATTTTTAAGGGAAGGACTTGACGTGCCGGAGATAAAGGTCATCTCAGGAAATCCACAGGGATACCGCTCAAGATTCCAGTTCCACGACGGAGGGCTCATGCGGAGGATGACCAACGAGATAATCCCCATTGATTTTTGTCCCTGCGCGAGTCCTGAAATCAACGCCTATCTTTCGGAGATACCCTTTGAAAAAAGACCCGCCGGCAGAGTGCATGTGTTCGGCTCAGAAAAGCTAGTCTCACACCAAGGGATTTCCATCGCAAGGGAAATGAGGGACACGGATTCCACAAAGGAAAAGGTCAGCGGAAAAAAACACGCGAAAAAAATCCGGCCAAGGTTCGAGGGTACGTCGCCCGTCCAGGAAAATGTGTGCACGGTGGAAATCTGCGGAAAAAAAATCACGTTCGACGCGCAGGGATTCTTCCAGTCAAACCTTTCCGTGCTGGAAAAGACAATCCCGCTGATTACCGGGAGTCTTGAGGGTAATCACGTCCTTGACATGTACTCGGGATGCGGCACGTTCTCAATCTTCCTCGCCGACAGATTCTCTCACGTCACGATGGTGGAGCACAACAAGGGAGCCATTGTCTTCGCCGAGCAGAATCTTGCGGAAAAAAGCCACGAGAGCTACGGACTTTCCGGTGAGACATGGGTAAAATATCACGCCGCAAACTGCATTGCATCCCACGGAGAATTCGACGCCGTTGTAATCGATCCGCCAAGGTCGGGCATGGAAAAATCAGTGTGCCAGTGGCTCACAAAATCCGCGATTCCACATATAAGAAGCGTCTCCTGCGACCCTGCCACACAAGCGCGCGACATCCGTTTCCTGATGAAAGGCGGCTACAGAATCTCGGAGCTCTATCTGCTGGACTTCTATCCACAGACATGCCACATTGAGACGCTCGCATGCCTTGAGAAAACGGAGCTGCCATGAGATGGAAGAAAAACATCCTGCCCATGATTTTCCTCATGCTGATTGCGCTACCCACAACGGAGGCAAAATCAATCAGCCTTGCAAGGACGAGGATGAGCTGGGCGACGGCCTTACCGGGAAAGATAATCACACAGCCCTTGCGCTACGGAAACTCATACATCGCGGTCCATGACGGAAACGGAATAATCGCATTCACCGAGGACGGAAAAATTCTGTGGCAGCGCATGTTTGACGAGCCGATGACAACCTTTCTTTCATTGGGGCAATGCGGGATGCTCTTTGCGGTCTCCAAAAGCGGCAGAATCCATCAGCTCAGGAACGACGGAACTACGGTGTGGACCTCGGAATGTGACGGTGAAATTACGGAGCCTGTTTTCCCGGGAAGGGACGGCAGGATTTATGTACGCGGCAGGGATTTCATCGCATGTTACGGAAACAAGGGAACGCGTCGGTGGAAGATTGACCTGGAGGGACAGGACACGGACATAGGACTCGCTGAGCTGAACGAGGGCTCCCTGATGATTTTTGAGCAGCGCAGGGATTCCACGGTGGCTCGTACAGTCACCCCCTTCGGCGAAAAGATGGCCGCGTTTTTGATGAACGGCAGGGTCACGGGCGCAAAGACGGTAAAGGAAGGCGTGCTCATTGCATTCAGCGACGGAAAAGTCATACTCGCGACGGAAACCGACGGAAGCCTCTATTTTGACTGGAAGATTGCATCGGGCCCCTCCCCCGTAATCGTAACGCAGGGACACATTCCGGGAACGGCATCCATACTGAGCGGCGGAAAATCCATGATAATCAGGACGGAGACAGGAAGGATTCTGACCGAGCTCCCGTCTTTCAGCACAGGCGGAACTCTGCACTCGCTTCGGACAAGGCAGGGACTTTTCATCGCAGGACAGACTGAGGCATATTGCTATTCGGACAGCGGTGAAAGCGAATGGACGGTCACCCTGAACCCAAAGAAAAAGGCGGGAATAATTTTCGCGACGGACAGCGGCTACCTGATTCTCTGCACGTCGTCATGGACAATCGAGGGCTACAGGATAAAGCAGATTCCGAGCCCCCAGGATTACACTCCGCCCGAAAGCTTCGTCTCCGGCACATACTCGGCCCTGTACTCAAAATCCGGCTCAGTGTCGGACAACCTGCACGGAAGGGCAATCAGCGAGGATGAGGCACAGACCATCACCCAATCGCTCTCAAAAGGGGATTTCGCAAAGTCGGAGAAAAACTGGCTCGGCACAATCTCCAAGGAAATGGCCGCCATCGACAAGCAATGGTCATCCGCAATCTCTCTCACGCAGACCGACCTTCCTTTTTTCCAGAAGAATCTTGATTACGCGAGGGACATAATCAGGCTGGCGTCCTCGGTTGAGACCACCGCATTCCACGAGGATATTGCCGTCATGCTCAGGAAAAACACCGACACACGCAGGCTTGAGTGGCTGGTTAAGGCCGCCGGAACACTTGCGATGGACGAGGATTTTCAGATGCTCGCCGAGATGGGAAAAATCGCGCAGAAATACAACAAGTCGGACACGCTGCTCCAGCTGATTTGCGACTCCACCTACGAAATCTGCTCCTACATGGGACGGGACGCCTTCATCAACTACGGGCACGAAATTCTCTCCACGATGATGGGGCCGCAGTACTCACAGCAGACACGAACCCTTGCCCGCTCCACAATGGAAAAGCTGCTTCCAAAATCAAAGGAATAAATGCCGCCGCATCGTAAAAAAACATTAAATTTGAAGATTGGCACTTCATTTTTATTTAAAAATGTGCTATAATTATAGTATAGGGTAAAAAGTCCCATCGGGAAAAGAAATGGAGGATTTATGAAAAAGAATAAATGGGTGGCGGTTGCCGGTATTTCGGCACTCGTAATTGCAGCTGCTACTGCACTGGGGGTCAACATCGATGAAATCAGGAGCACAAGCAGCGAGGTCATTCAGTTTGAGAATTATTCCGGCCCGCATGCCATAATCGAATCGGCAGACGCAATCACCGACATCGGACGCAAACTCGGACGGCAGATTGCCACGAACGTGAACAAATCAGCGACATACGGAAACAACGCGAAGTATACCGTAATCCACTCGGTCAGCGACGGTGAGCCGAACAAGCTCGATGCGGACATTATTCTGATTAACGACACCGCATCTGTCGATCACATCACGAACCTGCGCCGCATACTCGTGGGCTATCTTACCACCGCCTACGGATACGAGACTTCAGACGCATCCACAATCGCCACGTTCATCACCGTGTACAATGCGGTTTACAGACAGAACTTCGACGTTTTCAAGGCAAAATACAAGTCACCGGTAATCGCGAACCTGGACTCAAAGAACTGCGGTCTCAGCACTAAATGGAGCGAATGGCCCGGCAGCACGCAGATTGTGGTACCGCTTTTCGACGTTAACGGCGGACTTTCAACCGTAGACACATCCGTAATCAGCGACACCAACGTAATCAGGTCAATGCGCGAGGAAGACAACCTCGGTGTTGATGAAAGACAGAACATGGTCGGAATCAAGGAGCGCGAGGCATCCAATTTCGCAAACCAGGCACAGCAGGCAGCTGAGGAGGCGGCAGAAAAGAACCGTCAGCTCGCACAGCAGCAGGAAGTCGCAAACCAGGCCCAGCAGACGGCAAGCAAGGCCCAGCAGACAGCACAGCAGGCACAGCAGGCAGCCGACGCAAATCCGAAGGATAAGAGACTCCAGCAGAGGGCGGAAATAACCAAGGAAGCAGCTGAAAGGGCACAGCAGACAGCGGATGAGGAAAAGTCAAAGGCGGACCAGCAGAAGCAGGATGCAAAGGAAGCGGAAAAGGCCGCTACGACAGCCCAGAACCTCTCCGACAAAAAGATGGCAGAGGCAAAGAAGGAGCGCACTGAGATCGCAAAAGACCAGCAGAAACTCCTTGTCCAGGCACTCGCTGAGTCCACGGACAGAAACGCGGTCGTGGGTCTCAAGATGATTGAGGGCGACGGACAGCTCACCGGCCTTGTAAAGATTGACTCCACAACAGGAGAGATCATCAGCGAGTCACCGGTAACAGTAATCCGCGGACGCACAATCATGCCGATCACCGTAAGCGATGAGGACGGAGAGAACGAGGCGACAGTGGCATACATGGCAATCTGCGGTGAGGACAACTCATCAAGCAACCGTGCCGTGAGACTCTGCCTCCTTGACGCACAGAGCCTTGAGTTGCAGGCGGAAAGCAAGGAAATCGTCTCCGAGGATTCCATACTCGTGCGCGACAAAGACGACTTCTACTGCGTAATCAGAAGCGGAAGCAACTGGGTTGTAGGAAAGTACGACGCAGACCTGAATCTCCTCCTGAAGAGTCCGCTCTCAGTAAGGAAGGACACACCTGTTACAGTAACGCCCAAGGGAGTCGTGGTAACAGCAAGCTCCGACCAGATTGTTCTCCTGAACCTGAATGATTTGAAGCCGATCACAACTTTGAAATAAAAACTTCGGGACACAAAAAGTGTCCAACAAAAAAATAAAAGGACTGTCCAGAGATTTCCGGGCAGCCCTTTTTTTTATGGAACAAAAGCCATCAGTGCTTACTCATGCTCGCGGGATTTGTTTTCGAATTTCGTGTAACTTGCAAGGAAGAGCAGATCAACCTCACCGATCGGACCGTTACGCTGCTTTGCGATAATCAGTTTTCTGTCCACTACTCCGGTGTCATTTTCCTCGCCATCCTGTGTAGACCTCTTTCGCTCACCGTGGATGAACATGACCATGTCCGCGTCCTGTTCGATTGAACCAGATCCACGAAGCTCATTGAGTCCGGGCTCATTTCCTTCTGCGGAACGTGCCACCTGACACAGGACCACGATCGGAATCTGAAGCTCGCGGGCCAAACTCTTGAGTGATTTTGAGACCTCCGACTGCTGCTCAAAAAGCTTTGCGTCCGGATTTTCACTCGTAATCAGACCGATATAGTCTATGAAAATGATTTTCACATCATTTATGGTTTTCATGCGCCGCGCCATGGTCCTCAGATCAAGGAGCTTCATGTTGGGAGTGTCAACAATATAAAGAGGAGCCTCATAGCACTGACTGGCGGCATTCTGCAATGTATTGAAATCCTGCAGCTTGAGGTATCCGCTACGGAGCTTTGTGCTTGGAATGCGAGCTACCTGAGAAAGAAGACGCTGACAAATCTGACCGGAAGACATCTCAAGGCTGAAAAATCCACAGGGGATGTGCTGCTCCACCGCGATGTACTGCATCATGGAAAGAGCGAGCGCGGTTTTACCCATGGACGGTCGAGCGCCGACGATTATCATTTCGCTGTCCTGGAATCCGCTGGTCATGCTGTCAAGCTGTGTGAATCCCGACGGAATGCCCGAGTAGGAATTCTTGTTCTTGTAGCGCATGGAGATTGTGTCTATAGTGGTGGGAATGATGTCCTTCATCTCCTGAATGCGCGTGCTTGAGTTTACGTCGGTCAGCTGGAAGATTTTCTGCTCGGCCTCCTCCAGAATCTGGCGGCTTGTGTGAGTCTCGTCAAAGCTCGATGCCTTGATTTCCGATGAGATGCGGATAAGATTGCGGCGCACGGCAAGATCCAGGACAATGTTACCGTAATAAGCGATGTTCGCGCTCGTGGGAACCTGGCCCGTAAGAGATGAAATGTAAGAGACCCCGCCAGCCTCCTCAAGCTTTCCTTTTTTCGTAAGGTCATCAATCAGAGTGAGCATGTCGCCTTTCACGCCGTCTATGGAAAGATGCACAAGGGAATCGAAAATCAACTGGTTCCGCAGGTCGTAAAAATGATTCGCCCTCAAAAAAGAGACCACCTCCCCCACGGAATCCCAGTCCAAGAGCATTGCTCCCAGGGTTGCCTGCTCAGCCTCAAGACTGTGCGGCGGTATTTTGTCCTTCAATTCCATTTCATCCTCCATTAATCCCTTGAAATGAACATAAAAAAGGACCCGCACCGTAAAATGCAGGTCCCTCCAAATGACGGAAAAAATTACTCAGCTTTTGGAGCTTCTTCAGCTTTTGGAGCCGCAGCCTTTTCTTCCTTAGCCTTTGGGGCATCAGCCTTAGCGGAATCCGCCTTAACATCACCCTGAGCCTTTACGCTAAGCTTAACCTCAGCGACGGCACCCTCATAGAGATGCACCTTGAAAGTATAGCTTCCCACGTTCTTGATTGTAAGACCAGGGATTTCAATCTTCTTGCGCTCGATGGAATCAAATCCATTGCTTGCGAACCAAGCTGCAAGTGTCTGGTTTGAAACAGCACCGAAGAGCTTTCCGTTTGCTCCTGCGGGTACAGAAAGTTCGATAGAAAGCGCCTCAAGTTTCTCCTTAAGACTCTTGCTGTCCTGTCTCTTCTGCTCCTTGCGGGCCTCAATCTCAGCCTTCTTTCCCTCGAAATAAGCTACTGTCTCGTCTGTGTAGGGAACAGCAAGCATACGGGGGAAAAGATAGTTGCGAGCATAACCGTTGGCAACATTCTTCACGTCGCCCATTTCACCAAGATGTTTTACATCATCATTAAGAATTACTTTCATCTCAAGCTCCTCTTGAAAAATATTTGGCATTCTCATGCCGATTTTAGGGCCACGTCACCAGGAGTTGGATCGTAGCCCCAATTTTTTTTAGTCAGCTACGAACGGCAGCAGACAGATTGAGCGTGCGCGCTTGATTGCACCTGCAAGCTCCTTCTGATGCTTTGCGCAAGTACCTGTGATGCGGCGGGGAAGAATCTTACCGCGCTCGGTTGTGTAGCGGCGGAGACCATCGGCATCCTTGTAGTCAATCTTTCCCTTGTTCGCACAGAAGCGGCATACCTTCTTCTTGAAGAAAGTCTTTGCCTTTCCGTTGCGAGCTCCACGACCGTCATCATCGCGCCCCTGATCCTGCAGCTGCTCCACAGTGGTATCTTCATCTTTTACTTCTACGTTCATTTCGTCAGACATAATTTGCTCCTTAATTGATTCTTCATGCAACCGCCTCAGCAGCTGCCTTTCTCGTTAAAACGGGATGTCCTCAGAAAAACCTGTTCCGTCATCACCAAAAGACTCGCCTGAATCCATCGGTCCGTAGGAATCACCTTGCTGGGAAGAACCATAATTGTTTCTGGGCTGGAATCCACCGGAAGAAGCACCATAAGAGGCTCCTCCGTTTCCATTTCCGTATGACCCACCCTCGCTGCGTCCGCCTAAAAGCTCAATGTTGCTTGCGATTATGCGTACCTTGGAAAATTTCTGTCCGTCCTTTTCCCAGCGGTCCTGCCTCAAGGATCCCTGTATGGCTATCTGCTTGCCCTTCAGAAGATACTGTCTCAGACTTTCGGCCTGCTTTCCAAAAAGGGAAATGTCGAAGTAGCTCACTTCATTGATCCACTGCTCGCCTTCCTTTTTGTTGCGATTGACTGCAATTGATATGCTTGCTACAGCGGAGCCGTTAGGAAGATAATCCACCGTGGCATCCTTTGTAAGCCTACCTACCAAAATCACGTTGTTAATGTCTGTTGACATAAGGTCTCCTCCTGAACTCAAGATGATTAGGATAGTTTTCCTGACTTTTTACCGAATCCTATTTCTCATCCTTCAATACGAAGAGATACTTCAAAAGATTTGTGTTGAACTTGAACTGACTGTCAAGCTCTGTAATCTTCGCAGGATTTGCCTTGATGTTGAGAAGAACAAAGTGTCCCCTCTTCTGCTTTTTGACTGTGTAGGTCAGTTCCCTGTCACCAAAGGGCTCTTCCTTTTCAATTTCAACACCGTACTTGGTGAGATCCGCGCGGAGCGTCTCAAGGCCCGCTTTGCTCTTATCTTCCTCTACCGGGAAGATAGTCATAAGCTCATACTTTCTCATCTGTATGATTCTCCTTATGGACTTAATTTGGGAGGTGCATACGCATCTCCAAGGTTTATCATGCGTCATCTGACTTCGGATTTAGTCCAAAAATCAGAAAATACGCCTTATAAGGCTATCAGAAAGAGCGGATTTAGTCAAGGCTTCGGGCAAGGAAAACAGTATAAAAAATGTCCTATGACAGCAGCGAGGTGTATTTTCCACGCTCCTCAGGTGGAATATTCAAGGTCTCCATGACCTGAGGAAGCGACATGCTAAGTTTTTGCATCATGAGACGCATGTCTTCCAAGCGCCCCTTCTCAAGTCCCTCTTCCAGTCCTTCCACCCGTCCCTCCTCGAAGGACTCCTCCCTCTGAGAGGCAATGTCATCCTTGTAGTCGTACTCCATCAAAAACATATTGAACACCTCCGTAGATTTCCTTTCCAAATACTCCGGCAGAATCCCCTTCCTGACGGCCTCATGAACAGCCCAGCTAAGCGGATTTCTCTTCCCAGTCCTGTGGGCCTCCCTGAGCAATGCGATGAACTGTGAGTACTGCCTCAGCGCAACACATTTCTCAAGCAGGGCATCCCCCTTTCCCACATTTATGTTGTACACCCTGACAACAAGTTCCAGAGTCACGTCATCGGGCTCTTTCCCCTCGGGACGGATATATGCGTCGGAAAGCCTCATCACTTCCTCGGCGGGGAAGTCGTCCGTTCCGTTGTAGAGCACATAGAACTCCGGCATCGGAATCTGGATTCGGCTCCGGTAGTACTTTTTCCTCGCGGGAATTATCCTCTCGTAAATCCGCGTAACATAATCCAAAAGACGAAGCGGCATGTTCTGGTTTATCGTGGACTGGTGCTCTATCAGGACCACCACCTGTCCGTTCACCATCATGGCGACGTCGTTCGCATAGCTCAGGTACACCGCCCCGTCAATCATCTCGGGCTCAAGCTTAGTGTCCTCCAGCCTCAGGTCCGTTCCGTGCAGGGCATTGTAAAGCGAAAGGAAGTTCTCCTTTGCGTTTATGTCCTTTCCGAAGAGGTCGACGA
>JAEEYO010000060.1 GCA_016288205.1 Treponema sp.
ATTATCAATTATCTTTCGAGCATCACTTAAAATATCGTTCGTGTGTATATTTATTAATTCATTTTCCATTCTTCAGCTCACTCCTGCAAAATTAAGGCTTGCCAGCTGTTTCTTTATCTCTTTTTCCAACTTATGGCTTTCATCAAACATAGCGTTAAGCTCATCCGTATCAGCCTTCATTTGTGCATTAAATTCCTCTTCGCTTATATCCACATATTCAATCTTAATGTCAAAATACTGGCCTGCACTAAGAACATAGCCTTTTTCTTTTATCTGGTCATAAGTTACGGCTACAGAAAAATCATCCACGGCTTTCTTATTGCGGAAAGTCTTTACAATCTTTTCAATTTCTTCATCTGTAAGGCGACGCTTTTTTAGACCGTTGGAATCCTTATACTCTTCACCAAGTTTGCTTGCATCTACAAGAATTACCTTATTTGCGCTGTGGGATTTGTCAAAGAAAAGAACGCTGACGTTTGTGCCGGTATTTGCAAACACATTACTTGGCATAGAGACAACGCCCCAGACAATTTTATCATCAACAATCTTATGAAGGATTTTGTTTTCTATTCCCGATTTTGCGGTAATAAAACCAGTTGGAATTACAATTGCACCTTTACCTCCATCTTTAATCGAATTGACAACATGCTGAATAAAACAGGTATAGATTGCCATTCCCTCTTTTTTTGCCTTTGGAACATTTGGAACTCCTGCCCAAAAACGAGCTGGCATTGTGGCAATTTTTTCCCTTGTATCGCTAAAATCCATTTTAAACGGGGGATTGGAAACAACAAAATCAAACTGTTTAAGAGTCGTTCCATCATCTTCTTTATGATACGGACTTACAAGAGTGTCTCCCTGTATCGCATTATCAAGGCTTGAAACAAGATTGTTAAGAATCAGGTTGAGTTTGAGCATCTTGTTTGAACGCTGGCTTATATCCTGACTGAAAATCGTACATCGGTCTTCACCAATCTGATGAGCAAGAGCCATTAACAATGTGCCGGTACCAGCAGAGGGGTCGTAACACTCAATGTTGTGAAGGTCAGCATTATCACCCACCAGGAGGCGTGCCATGATTGTTGCGATTGCGTGTGGCGTATAATACTCCGCATATTTTCCACCGCCCGCCGTGTTGTAATCCTGAATCAAGTATTCAAAAACAGCCGCAAAAAAATCGTAGCTCTGGGCAAAGGCTTCCTCAAAACTAAAGTTAGCAAGTTTATCTATGAGTGCGCGTGCAAAATCTGCCCTCTGGCTTGAGTCCGTAACATACTGAGTCAGTCTTTCAAAAATGGGAATCTTTGTGTTTGCAACAGTCATTGTGGAAAAAGTCTCCATGTTTACTGTCGCAATGTCTTCCATGGTATCATCAAAAATCTGATCGAAATTCTCTTTACCCTGCTGATTCCAAAGCGTGAAAATCAAATGCCTTGTATAAAGGTTCGGACAGTCCGCACCTAAAGAACGACAAACACGTTTCTGTTCTTCATCGCTCAGTTTTGCATATTCCTCATCCCATTTCTCAGCCTTTGCAAACTGTTTTTTGTATCGTCCTTCCTTATTCTTAAGAGTCCAGCCGAATTTATCGTTCAGGAATTTATAGAGAAAAACTTGGGTGATGATTTTAAACTCATTTCCATCGTTTCCCAAACCTTTCTGCTGGCATGTCGCCTTAAGTTCATCAATCAGATTTATTGTCCTGTCCTTTATATCACTCATTCTTTATGCTCCGTATATGCTATGATATTGATTTAAATATTGTCTTGCAACTTTTTTCTGTATAAAATCACAGTCATCCATTTCAGATTTTATGGCCATGTCATACAATATCTTGTCAATAATCTCATAAACAGTGTTTTCAAAATAGTCATCTTTCTTAAGGATGTTGTTTCGGTCAAACACTTTTTGGTCAATTCTTGCCTTTACATGTAGCATGGCCTGAACTATGTCATCCTCAAACTCAGAAATAATATATGGCTTTAGATTCTGTTTGCGACTTACATTTTCCTCACGGATTCTTTTGTGGATTCGGACAAATTTTGTGTCGCCACCATATTTTTTTGCAAGATTCTCGTTTCTCCTGTTTATGCTCTTTAATCTGGATATTATATCATCCAAATCCTTGTTTTCTTCATTAAACTGGGCAAGAGAATTAGGGACAAATCCATGTTGCTTAAACCTGTTCAGAAATGCTGCTCTGAGGGTGATAAACTCAGGGTCTTCTGGATCAATGTTTATTTCAAATTCCTGCAATGTCCTTTTTCGTTTTTCTTCAAGTTCTTTCCCGCAAGAAATGATTTTTAATTCCTCTTCGCCTATTTTTGCAAAATTGAATTTTATGCTGAGCATAGCTTCATTAATAGCAAGTTTTGTTTCATCACTTGTCTTGAATGCTTCTTTTTGATTTATCAAATCAATGTGATTCTGTACCTCGCTTAGCATCTCCACTACACGTTCAAGTCTTACTTTTGCAAAGGCAACTTTCAAATCTTCATCACCAAAAGTTCGCACAAGATTGTTCATGCATTTTGCAGCAAAAAGAGCTTTTTTAAGTTCAAGAAGTTTTTCCTTGTTCTCTATTTCCGAAATCTGTGTGCTAAAAACTTCCGCATTACCAGTATCATATTCAAAAAGTGTCTGTTTTATCACCTTCATGTCATGGATAATCTGCTCCGGGTTTTCTAGAATCTGAGTGAAAGTATTCACATTGGTTTTACCATCATCATCTGGATCATTGAATTTATTCAGTTCATTCAGATATTGTCTGTTGATGTCATCAAAATTTGCCTTTATATCCGCAAAGTCAACAAGATAACCATAACGCATATCTTTATAGGGACGGTTTACACGGGTAATTGCCTGTAAAAGATTATGATCTTTGAGTGCACGCCCAAGATAGAGCTTTTTAAGACGAGGGGCATCGAACCCAGTCAAAAGCATATTGAATACAACCAGAACATCTACTGTCATATTCTTCTTATACTCTTTCTGAACTATTTGCTTGCGTTCTTCTTTTGTTCCCACATCATGCAGTATAAGGGCATAGTTTAATGTTGTTTTTATTTCCCCCTTTTCTTTCAATTCTAACATCACTTCATCAAAATACTTTGAAATCTGTTTTGCCTGAGGACCTGTCTCTGCCACAATCATCGCACCCAACGTAGAGTCGCCCTGAATCGTCCTAAATCTGATAAAGTCTTTTATAATATAACGAAGAAGTTCTTTGACATATACTTCATGCTCAATTATAGAGGCCTTCGGCACTTCTTTTTGCTGAACAAGAGTATCAAGGGTATTCTTTTTTGCTTCTTCAAGAAGTTTTTTGCTTACAGATTTCTGTACTTCATTCAACTTTTCCTTATATGATGTTTCTATGTCTTCCCGCAAAAGTTTTACCGTATAACCGTCAGCAATTGACTCATCATAATAATATGTGTGTATGTAATCACCGAATACCGCACAGCTTTTTCTTTCAGCCTTTAAAAGAGGTGTTCCGGTCAAAGCAATTTTAATGGCATTTTTATCAGCATCAAAAAGATTTGAAAGAAAACATCCCGCCGGGTCATAACCCCGATGCGCTTCATCAATTATAAAAATCCTCTGTAAATTTGTGGAATATGCGGGCAATTCAACCCTTGTTTTGTCTTCTTTGAATTTTTGTATATTCACAACAACGATTTCATGCTCGCCAGTATTTCCTTCCTTTGACTGATTATTCTTAAACTGTGCCATAAGTTCGTCACGAGTTTCTGCTGTCTTTACTTTTAGTCCCCTGTTCTCAAACTCCTCTGTTGCCTGTTCCATCAAGTCAATACGGTCTACAATAAAATAAAATTTGGCGACCTTGTTCTGTTTCGCAAAATAATCAGTAAGGATATAATTAAGATGATAAGAAAGAGCCGTCTTTCCGCTTCCCTGTGTGTGCCAGATAATTCCGCTGCGTTTCCCTTCGTCGAATTTTCGAATTACCGCCATTGAAGCAAAAAACTGCTGATAGCGCATAATATGTTTTTCATCGCGGATTTCAATTTTACCGTCAACTTCTTTTTCACTCTTTACATAAGCAATTCCATATTTCAATAAATACAGAAGACGCTCCGGAGAACACATTGACGTTAGGATTTTATTTGTCGGTCTGTCAAAACTCTTGTTTGTCTTGTATTCTTCAGTCTGGAAAATTACCTGACAGTTAAAATCAGCAAGTACTTCCTGTTCTATTTTTTCATCAAGCTTTTTATATGGATACGATGCGATAAAAGGCTCAATATCATGCTCGGCATAATTTTCTTCACGGAAACAGTTAAAGAAAGGCTTTGTGCGTGAACCGGTACAATAAAACGAACCTTGGACTGGCACAATTCCATCCAAAGTATCATATTTCATGTTGTTTGAAAAAATCATCAGCTGGGTGATGTTGAAAAACCTTCTGAATGCTTTGTTCGGCATTCTTTGCTCATATATCCGTTTATACTCAGAAACAATCCCCTCGTGATTATTTGGTTTCTTTACCTCAATAAAAACAAGTGGCAGGCCGTTTATGAAAAGCGTAATGTCAGGTCGAAAATTCTCATCTCCATTACGACAGGTAAATTCTCCAGTAACAAAAAATGAGTTGTTTCTTGGATTTTCAAAATCAATCAGTCTGTATGGTGATCGGGCGGTAAGCATTTTATAAAAGCCTCGTCCCAGGTCATCATCGTTAAGAAGCTTTTTTACGTCAGAAAAAACATGCTGCCATTCTTTTTCTTTGCCATGATTCAATCTTTCAAATGAGGCATGAAATTCATCTATAAGAATATTTGTCCCGGAATCATATTTTTCGCCAGCGGTTTCTTCATGAATTCTTCCAATATATGTGTAGCCAAGACGAGTCAAATGTAAAATGGCTGGCACCTGAACTCTGGTATTCTCACTGAAAGCTTTGCTCATTTATTGTTCTCCATGCAAAAAATCCGATACCCTAAAACCTACCCCAACAGAAAGCATCTCACCCTGTGACCGTTCCCTGCGTCCCTAAACTCAGGAAGCTCCCTTTTGCATCTCTCGGTCGCCTTAGGACATCGGTAAGCAAATGGACAGCACTGCTCCGCCTGCAAGGTTGTCTTCACCTCAATGTTCGACGAAGTAAGCTCACCCACAGCCCCGTCAAAAAGAATCTTCGTGTACGGATGAAGCGCCTCCTTGTAAAGATTCTGCGCGGGAGCCTCCTCCACCAAAACGCCCCGGTACATCACTCCGATTACGTCACAAAAATAACAGGCCACCCTCAGGTCGTGCGTAATAAAAACATAGCTCAAATTATGCTTCTGCTTCAAATCCTGCAAAAGATTGATTATCTGCCCCTGAATGCTCACGTCCAAAGCTGAAACAACCTCGTCGCAAATCAAAAGCTCAGGATTCATAATCAGCCCGCGTGCAATGGAAATGCGTTGCCTCTGTCCACCGGAAAACTCTGCCGGTCTGCGGTTCAAATCTTCAGGAGAAAGTCCCACTTCCGCAATGATTTTTTCCGCAAGTTCCCACGCATCCTTCTTTCCCTTCCAAAGTGATGAATAACGCAAGCCTGCCGTAATGACATTAAAAACAGAAAGCCTCGGATTCAAAGAACGTGCAGGATCCTGAAAAATATACTTGATTTTCTCCCGGTACCGACGCAAATCCTTCTTTGAAAAATCCTCAACCTTGTACTGAACTCCGTCGCGAGAAGTGTAAATGACGCTCCCTTCCGTCTGCTTGTACATCTGGATTATGAGACGAGCCGTAGTAGTTTTTCCGCAACCCGACTCACCGACGATTCCGTAAGTCTCACCACGCTTTATGGAAAAAGAGACGTCGTTCACAGCATAAACTTTGTTTTTATTTTTCGCAAAAAAACCGGCCTCCAGATTAAACTGCTTGGAAAGATTTTTTACTTCTATTATATTGCCGCCGTTACCATTATTGCCGAGCATGCCTTCCATAATCCTACTCTCCTTCCTTGCTTGAGTTTTGCTCATTTGCAGATGCTTTCATTTTCCAACACAAAGTAAAATCCGAACTCCTGCACTCATCCTTTGCAAAAGAGCACCGTGGCGCAAAAGGACATCCCGGCTCAGGGCGCGAAGGATCCGTGACACGCCCCGGAATGGAAATCATTTTTTGCTTTGTGTAGTGGCTTCCGAACTCTGGCAAAGCATTTACAAGAGCCTGCGTATAGGGATGCCTCGGAGCTTTCATAATCTGATCCGAAGTGCCGCTTTCCATGATTTTTCCGCCGTACATAACCGCAATCCTGTCGCTGATTTGCGCAACAAGATTTATGTTGTGGCTTATGAAAATAATTGAAAGTCCGCGTTCTTCTTTGAGTCTGAGCAAAAGAGAAACAATCTGTGCCTGAATGGTCACGTCCAAAGCTGTGGTCGGCTCGTCGGCAATCAAAAGCTCGCAATCCTGAGCAAGGGCAAGCGCAATCCCAATTCTTTGAAGCTGTCCACCGCTGAACTGATGCGGATAAGCCTTCAACCTGCCCTCGGGATCAGGAAGTCCAACCTCGCGCAAAAGTCCGACCGTTTTTTTATTCGCCTCATCCAAAGTGATTTTCGGATCCATCACCCTGAATGTCTCCCAGAAAATTTTTCCCACATTTTGAAGCGGATCAAAACTTCTTCCCGGCTCCTGGAAAATCAAGGCAATTTTTCTTCCACGGTAAGAGCGCAAATCTTCTTTTGAAAGCGAAAACAAATCCACAGACTTTCCGCCGTCATTATAAAAAATCCGACCGCCCGCCTCCGCATTTGGTGGCAGAAGTCCCGGAATTGCCGTAGTCGTTACCGATTTTCCACTTCCCGACTCTCCGACCAGCCCCAGAATCTCTCCTCGCTTTATGTAAAAACTCACGCCCCTCGAAGCATAAACCGGAATCCATTTTGTCCCACGCAAAATTGTAAAAGTCACCCTAAGGTCCTCAACAGAAAGCAGCCAGTCCGAAGGCAAATCCTGCGGGGAAAGCCTTCCCCCCGCTCCAGCCGTACCGTCTTTCGCTTCCCCTTCCAGCGGGGCCACCCCGCAACGCCCCGTCTCCTTTTTTCCAAAGCGACCCCGCTTGTTTCTTCTCTTGAAAACGGCACCATAAGGATCAAAAAAATCACGGAGCACGTCACCAAAAAAGTTGAACGCGAGAGTCACCAAAAGAAGCATCACCACGGGCCACAAAAGCCATGGGAAATTCTTCAGGTTCGAAAGAGTTGAGATGTCGCGGTTAATCAAGGAACCCCAGCTCACGGCAGGATCACTAATGCCCAGTCCCAAATAGGAAAGAGTCGTCTCGCTCATTATGAATCCCGGAACACTCAGTGCCGTACTCACAATAATCAGACTCGCCATCTGCGGAATGATGTGTCTGAAAATCACAATCACCGGCGGCACTCCCTCCAAATCCGCGTCCATGATAAATTCCTCACGCTTAATGGAATGTACAAGACCACGGATTGTTCTCGCGCTGCCGGGCCATCCCACCAAGGAAAGAATCAGAGTGATCACCATGTAGGCGGTTCCGCTGTCCATCTTCGTTGTCAAAAGCGAGCGTAAAAAAAGAATGAAATAAAGACCGGGGACAAGCATAAAAAATTCCGCGAAACGCATTATGGCCCAGTCGGTCGCCCCCCCGAAATATCCCGAGATGCCTCCGAAAAAAATTGCGAGCAAAAATGAAATGAATGTGGCCACAAAACCAATCGTGAGAGAAATGCGGCTTCCGAAAACAATCCTGCTGAACAAATCGCGGCCAAGATGATCCGCCCCGAAAATGTAAACCGGATATTCAGAGTCCGTGCCGAAAAGATGACGGTCGCATGGAATGAATCCCAAAAGCTTGTACTCGCTTCCCTTCACAAAAAACTTGAGCGAGTGAACAGTCTCGGCATCCTTCACGCGGGCATACTTCCATGTGGTCCTGTTGATCACACGGTACTCGCGCACTTTTATTCCCTTCATCGTCACCTGCACGTTCGCCGGATGATACGTATTGTTTTCAAAAGTAAGCGTCGAAGGATAAGGTGCGACAAATTCCGCGAAAATCATATTTAAATACAGAAGGATTAAAATCACAAGCGACGCCACACCAAGAGGTCTAGTCTTCAAAAAGTCCCAAAATTTTTTCATCTGTCCGTCCCCTATTTGTATCTGATTCTCGGATCAACAATGGCAAGCAGTATGTCGCTTATGACCATACCAATCAGGACGAGAGCCGAAATGAACATCGTGTTTGCAAGCACAAGATTTATGTCCTCCTGCATGACAGCCTCGTACATCAGCCTTCCAATTCCCGGATATGCGAAGATGATTTCCAGAACCAGGCTTCCGCCGAAAAGTCCCGCAAGCAAATTCGCGCTTCCCGTTATATAAGGATTGAGCGTGTTTCTGAACGCATGGTTAAAATAAACTCTCTTCTCACTTATCCCCCTCGCACGGAGGGCAAAAATATAGGGCATTCCCATCTGGTCGAGCATGGTCGCTCGGATCATCCTCATGGTTCCTCCCACGCCGCCAAGGAAAGACGTGAGCAAGGGAAGAAAAATGTGGTGCGCATAACTGAACGTGAATTTCACCGGAGTCTCGGCGAATGTAAAATCCGGGTAGGCCGTGACAGGAAAAAGACCCGTGACGGACGCGAAAAGCTGAAGGAGAATCAAAAGCAAAATGCCCGGGAAAGCATGGAAGAAAAGAGCGAAGAAAGTCGCCGCGGTATCTATCTTGGTTCCCGCCTTGGTCGAAAAAAAGACTCCCAGCGCAAAGGAAAATCCCGTGATGAAAACGAGCGAGATTAAATTCAGCAGGACCGAATTCCACAATCTGCTCCTGATTAAAAATCCAACCGGCGCGCGTGAGACAAGGCTTGTTCCCAAATCATGATTCACAAAAACACGCTTGAGCCATTTGAAATACTGCACGTAAAAAGGCTTGTCCAGTCCGAACTCAGCCCTGAGGCTTTCCATCTGCGTCTGCGAAAAAAATTTGTCGTCCCCGGAGCCGCCCAAAGCACCAGAGGGAGAAGCCCCGTTTTTCGGTGAGTTTCCCTCCACGCTTGACATTAGCTGCTGCGACATCATCTGGTCCACAATATCACCCGGAGCAAGTTCCATCAGACCGAACAATGCGAATCCCAGAAAGAAAAGAAGGAAAAGCATGGTCACGACACGTCCGGTAATAAAAGACAGAAGAGGCGATTTCGCGCGGAACTTTTTCCAGGGCATGGAAACCGTAGCCGCCAGATTCTTAAAAAAATTTCCTGCTTTCATTTTATCCCACCCATTTAAAGCAAATAATTTTTTTTCTACATAGATTCCTTAAGGAATACATGCGATGTCTCAGTTCCGTTTCTGTTGTCAAAATAAACGTTGCTCAAATCCCAGCGGTTCCTGATTGCGAAGAAGCTGCGGCTCCTCATCAGGTAGATTACCGGGCACTCCTCAAGCAGAATCTGCTGGTACTCGTCCCAAATCACCTTGGCCTTGTCATGGTCAATCGTGTAGCAGCCCTCGTTGTAAAGATAGTCCACACGCGCCTCCCAATCCGTGGCGGGCTTTTCCTGAAGCGGATACCACAAGTGCAGGTTTCCGTTGCTCGGCCACACGTTGCTTCCCTGGGATGGGAATGAGTTTGTTCCGAGTCCTATGAAAATGCTCTGCCAGTCATAGGTGGAAGAGAGCATCTCAACAAGCTTTTGGAAATCAATCTGACGGATGTTGATTTTTACTCCGAGCTTCGAGGCCTCGTCCACAATAATCTGCGCGATGTCGTTCAGGACAGTGTTGGACGCAGCGAACGTAAGGTCGAATTCCAAAAGATTTCCGTTCCAGTCGTAATACATTCCGTCCTTTTTCGTGAACCCGGCCTTTTCGAGCAGCTCCCCGGCGCGCTTCAAATCATAGCGGTACTGCAAGGTAATCTCGGGATTATAATACGGATTCGTCTCCGGGAAAAAGTCGTACTTAGCCTGAGCAAGTCCCCTGTAAGTCTGACTCGCAACCCTGTCGCGGTTAAAGACACAGCTCATGGCCTGACGGAATTCCTTTTTCGTAAACCACTCATAAAACGGCTGGTCCTTGTTCACCGGATTCTGATTGAAAGACCACATTGAGGCTCCCATCGATCCTTCCGCATTGAAAACAGTGTAGTCATCCTTCTGATTTTCTATCAAATCGCTCACATCCTCCGGGCGAGGTGAATAGGCTTCGGTCTGTCCCTGCTTGAACAAAAGATAGTCCGTATTCTGGTCGCCGATAATCTGACAGACAAGCTGCTCGTAATATGGAACAGAAACACCGTTCCCGTCCTTTTCCCAGTAATATGGATTTCTCGTGAAAACAAGACGGCGGGCCGGGATGTACTCCGTTATATAATACTTACCGCACGAGGGAATGGTCTTTGGATCCACGTCAATGCTGAAAAGATTTTTCACGGCCTCAGCGCCACCCTTTTCCTTCGCCGGCTTAAAGATGAATGAAGGACAAAGATCCATGTTCGTTGCAAGAATCGGGTCCGCGACTATGCGTGGGAAAATAAAATCAAAACGCTTGTCATCAATTTTCACGCAGTCAATGTGCGCCTCATCCCCGTTTTCCAGAGTGACCCACTGTTGGCCGTATCCGCTTGAGCTGAACTGTGGATCTCCCGCAATCTCGTTGTACCAGAAAACAAAGTCGTCCGAAGTGACGGGGATTTTCTCATCCTTTCCGTAATAAGTCCAAAAAGCGTCGTCCCGGATCGTAAAGTGCACGGTCAAGGTATTTTTTTCCTCATCCGTCTCAATCTCGAAGTTGGCAATCCGTCCCTTCCATTCGCGGGTAGCAGGCTCATAGTCCGAGAGATAGTCCAATGTGTGGCTGATTATTCCAGAGCTCTCACCGTCACGCTCCGCAATGAGCTGATTGAAAGTCTTCGGGTCGTTGATGATTGTGTCGTTCCATACACCGCCCACTTTTCCGTCAACGAAATCTCCGCCGGTCCATTTTTTTGTCACCGTCTTCTGAATCAGGGCCAGATCATCCGAGACATTGTTCTCAATATCGGAAAGCTCCATCTCCTCGGTCTTGGAACATCCGCAAATCATGGAAGTGAAGACCAATGAAAAACCAAAAAGAGCCGCAAGCGAGCGGGTACCAATCTTATTAAATGAAATCTTACGCATAAGAAGATTATAATTTGTTATGGTTGAGTAGTCAAGACAGATGCACAACAGGAGCCAGCTATAGCTTAAACCTATTATATTTAATAGAAGAAAAGTCTTACCATACCCATTGACAATTACCCAGTGAAACGATATTTTTAATCCCGTATTCCAAAAGGATGTTAGGAGGTATTTATGAAAAAGAACGGAATTATAAAGGGAGCTTTGCTTGGAGCTACACTCGCGCTTATGACGCTGGGACTTGCAGGATGCAACGGAAACGGAACAAAGGCAAGGAGCATCGAGCAGATTAAAAAGAGCGGCAAGATTAAGATTGCCGTTTTCAGCGACAAGAAGCCCTTCGGTTATGTTGACGAGAACGGAAATTACAAGGGATATGACGTTTACTTCGGAGACCGCATCGCCAAGGATCTTGGTGTGAAGGCCGATTATGTTCCTGTTGAGGCAGCGAGCCGCGTTGAGGTTCTTGCCACAGGTAAGGTTGATTTGGTCCTCGCCAATTTTACAGTCACTCCTGAGCGTGCGGAGAAAGTTGATTTTGCACTCCCCTACATGAAGGTCGCCCTTGGAGTCGTCTCTCCGGAATCAGATTTGATCACTTCACCCGAGCAGCTGAACGGAAAGAAGCTGATTGTAAGCAAGGGAACTACGGCGGAGACATATTTCACGAACAATTATCCTGAGGTTGAGCTCTTGAAGTTCGACCTTTACTCAGAGGCATACAACGCGCTTCTTGACGGACGTGGAGCAGGTCTTTCCACCGACAACACCGAGGTTCTCGCATGGGCCATTGAAAATCCGGGATTCGCGGTCGGAATTGACAGCCTCGGAAGCCTTGACTCCATTGCACCCGCAGTGCAGAAGGGAAACACGGAGCTTCTCAACTGGGTTAACGACGAAATCAAATCTCTTGCCGCGGAGAACTTCTTCCACAAAGATTACGAGGAGACTCTGCGCCCGGTCTATGGTCCCGCAGCCGATGCAGACAGCCTTGTAGTTGAGGGCGGAGCAATCAATTAAGCGCTCAAATAATTAAAAAAAATTAAGTCCAAGAATACTTGCGATACCTTGCATGACTTTTAATTACAGAGTATAATAGGTCTATTATTTGGTGCCTCCGGGATTACACGTTTTGGAGGCGCCTTTCATTGTAAGGAGAAGGACATGAGCAATTACGCAGGAACGAAGACTGAAAAAAATCTTTTAGCGGCATTCGCAGGTGAGTCACAGGCCAGGAACAAGTATATTTATTTTTCCCAGGTCGCACAAAAAGAAGGACAGGACAAGATTGCAAAAATCTTTGAGAAGACGGCGGCAAATGAGGAGCAGCATGCAAAGATGTGGCTCAAGGAGCTGGACGGAATAAAGGACAGCACGACGAACCTGAAGGCTGCGGCTGACGGAGAGAACCATGAGTGGACAGACATGTACGTGGGATTCGCAAAGACCGCCGAGGAAGAGGGATTCCCTGAGCTTGCAAAAAAATTCCGCGCCGTGGCAGAGATTGAAAAACGCCATGAGGAACGCTATCGTGCCCTGCTGAATGACGAGGATACATCCAAAAAAATCAAGGACAGCACAGTAAAAATCTGGGAATGTCTCAAATGCGGCCACATCGTAGTGGGTCCGACGGCTCCCGAATACTGCGTGACCTGCGGCGAGTACAACGCATATTTTGAAGTGCGCGAAGACAACTACGACCTGATAATGACTTGGGGCAAATAAGAGGTATTAATATGAAGAGAAGTGATAACGCAACCAAGGGAATGGCACGTGCCCCCCACCGCTCGCTTTTTTATGCAATGGGCTACACGGACGAAGAGCTTGAGAGACCGCTTGTTGGTATCTGCTGCGCGAAGAATGAAATCATCCCGGGACACATTGAGCTTGACCGCATTGCCGAGGCCGTAAAAGCAGGTGTCCGCATGGCAGGTGGAACCCCGATCGAATTCCCCGCCATCGGTGTTTGTGACGGAATCGCTATGGGACACGAGGGCATGAAGTATTCTCTCGTCACCCGCGAGCTGATTGCAGACAGCGTTGAGTGCATGACTACGGCACATCAGTTCGACGCCCTGGTTATGATTCCGAACTGCGACAAGATTGTTCCGGGTATGTTGATGGCAGCAGCCCGTCTTGACCTTCCGACCGTATTCGTTTCAGGTGGAGCCATGATGCCGGGTCATCTTCCAAGCCACGAGGCAGGAAATCCCTACTCGGACAAAAACCTCTCGCTCACAGATATGTTCGAGGGAGTCGGTGCCGTCGCGTCAGGAAAAATCACCGAGGCACAGCTTAAGGAAATGGAGCACTGCGCTTGTCCCGGATGCGGATCCTGCTCAGGTATGTTCACCGCAAATTCCATGAACTGTCTTACCGAGGTTCTTGGTCTCGGACTTCCCGGAAACGGAACCATCCCCGCCACGACAGGTGAAAGAATCGCACTTGCAAAGCACGCAGGTATGGCCGTAATGAATCTTTACAACAAGGGAATCACCGCAAGACAGATGATGACGGTGGACTCTTTCCGAAACGCACTTGCCGCAGACATGGCCCTGGGATGCTCATCCAACACCATGCTGCACGTTCCCGCAATCATGCACGAGGCCGGTCTTGAGCTTGACCTCCATGAAGTGAACGAAATCTCCGAGCGCACACCGAACCTCTGTCACTTGGCACCCGCAGGACACACATTCATCTGTGAGCTTAACGACGCCGGTGGAGTTCAGGCCGTGCTTGCCGAACTTGCGAAGAAAAATCTGATTAAGACCGACCTGATTACGGCTACCGGAAAGACAATCGCGGAAAACATCAAGGGAGTAAGGAACCGCAATCCCGAAATCCTCCGCCCCATCGAAAATCCATTCAGCGACAACGGTGGAATCGCAATCCTTTTCGGAAATCTTGCACCGAACGGAACAGTCGTAAAACGCTCTGCATGTGCAAAGGAACTGATGAAGCACTCAGGACCCGCACGTGTTTTCAATGACGAGAGCGAGGCGATGGAAGCCGTACAGAAACGCGAGATTCATGCAGGAGATGTCGTCGTAATCCGCTACGAGGGACCAAAGGGAGGCCCCGGAATGAGGGAAATGCTCGCCGTTACAGCCGCTCTTGCAGGACAGGGACTCGACAAGGAAGTTGCCCTGATTACCGACGGAAGATTCAGCGGAGCCACAAGAGGCGCATCACTCGGACACTGCTCACCCGAAGCCGCAGACGGAGGACCGATCGCATTGGTTCAGGAAGGAGACATAATCAGCCTGGACATCAACAACTATAAGATTCATCTTGAGGTTTCCGACGAGGAGCTTGCGAAGAGAAAAGCAGAGTGGAAGGCACCCGCGCCGAAAGTTACGCACGGATATCTTGCACGCTATGCGAAGCTGGTCTCAAGCGCCGACAAGGGAGCAATCCTCCAGTAGAAAAATTAACGTCTAAAATCCAAAGACTTCCTCCGGCAAAAAAAATCCACCGGGGGGAGCCGATGGATTAGTCATCATCTAAAAATCAATGTCAGAAGCGTACCGTCTCAACCATGTATCTGATTGAAAGTCCCGTATCATCCTGCTGAGTCTTTTCCACGATGAACACAAAGCTCTTTCCGCTCTTGTCCGTGAAAATCTTGTCGATGCGGTACTTCACCACACCCTTGCGCCTGAATTCGGGAGTGCCGACTATGCAGCTTGCGAGCAGATTTCCTTCCGAATCCTTTTTCTCCATGCAGATATGAAACTTCGACTCAAGATTTTTTCCCGAGCCGTAAAAAGTCGGAACCAGCTGAATATTATAGTAGATTGATTTTTCCGCTGTCGATGATTCAAAATCCTTGAACTGAATTACCTCGGTGGGCTTTTTGCTCTCGGACTCCCTCACATAAAGCAAAGTTCCTACGGACGACGGAGTGCAGTTGTATTTTTTCCAGTACCAGCCCGTCTTTTTAATAAGGGACTCAAACGCTGATTTTCCGGAAAAAGACGCGGTCTCTGCTGACGGCTTGGTTTTGAAGACACCGTTCGGCACAAAATCATTCTTCGCAACGTCCACAGTGTACACCTCAGCCCACGCCTCATAGCGAACGTCGGTTTTTCCGTACTGTCCGAAAATATATGTCAGTCCATCTTCTGAAAATCCAATGTCTGAAAATACGGCCGCATCACCCGCAAAAGCTCCACATGAAAAAAGTGCGAATGCAACGCCGAGAAGTGATTTTAAAAACCTTTTCATATCTCCTCCCAAAAATGGAATACCCAATACCCTCTTTCATTATCGGAATCAGGCTCACCGGTCTTTATAAAAACTTATTTTCCCGCGCGAGTTTGTGGTTTCAATCACCATACCCCGCCACACGAATAAGAAAACCACCGTATCTTCCGTGCGAAACAAAAAAAATCAAAAAAATTTAAAAAAATTTGCAAATTTGTTTACCGTGGTGAAGATTTGCGGCTATTACTATAGTGAGGGAAAAAAATCCCTTAATCCAAATCAAAAAAAGAGGTGAACGATGGAAAAAAGAAAGACATTAAAAAAAATACTGAGGGAGACAGTGGTTCCGTCACTGCTGCTGATTTTTTCAGTCCTTCTGAGTGTAATCCCGGGAGGATGCCGCACATCCATAGACGGAGTGGAATTCCTTTCAGGAGATTTTACCATCCCGCAGGTGGAGGAAGTGCAGGTCGTTGACGCAAGCCATTTGTCGATGCTTCTTTCAAAGGAAGTAAGCGTAAACCGTGCGTGCGTGAAGACTGAGGAAAACGAGGATGACGGCAGGATTGAGATAGACGTGGAAAGCGCGATCTCCGAGGACGGCCACAGGATTGATTTTAATCTTGCGGAAAACACAAAGGTCGGCGGGCTCTATGTTCTTGAGGCTGAGCTTGAGGACTCAAGGGGCAACACTCTAACACTCAGCGTGGATTTCAAGGGATTCAACGACCGGGTGCCTGTCATGGCGTTTTCGGAAATCAGGACGGGAGCTTCGGCTTCAAAGTCCCAGTTTGAGTTCGTGGAATTGTACGTATTAAAGGAAGGAAATACGTCGGGTCTTTCCATCGTGAGCGCGGCGGACGGACTTGAAAGACGCTATCAGTTTCCTGCCATCGAGGTAAAAAAGGGAGAGCGGATTGTCGTGCATTACAGAAACTATGACAAGACCTGCGTGGATGAGACCGGGGAAAACCTGCTTGCGGCGAGCGCGGAAGATTGCAGTTCTGCCCGAGACCTTTTCATGCCACAGAACGAAAAGAGCTGCCTCGGCGACAAGACCGATGTAATCTTCTTGAAAAGCGATGACACAAAAATCATCTACGACGCGTTCGTGTATCTTGAGAAAGGAAAAAAGACGGCGTTCGATGAAAAGTACACATCTGCTTTGAGCGAGCTTGAGGAAAGCGGAATCTGGACGGACGCAAACGGAAACGCAGTGTGTTCCGCGGATTCTGCCTTTGACGGAAGCCAGATAAAAAGCGCGGCCCACTCGGTGAACAGAAAGTCGGTGACTTCCCTGCCCTGCGACGGCTCTTTGAAATCTGACAGAAGCCAGTGGTATGACATCGGGAAAAAGGCATTGCAGACTCCGGGGAAAGCAAATTCCCTGCCGCAGTAGAGATTTTTGAGGAAATCAATAAAAAAATCAATCTTTTTTTAAGAATTTGTTTTACTTTTATTGATTTTTTTCATTTTCTTCGTACAATCTAACTTCTATAAAGTTGAGGACTTGAAATTGAGCTACAACAAAAAGTTTTGTTTCGTAAAACAATTGGATGAGACTGACTGTGGAGCTGCCTGCATTGCGACGGTATCCAAGTATTACGGAAAATCCCTCTCATTCGCAAAGATAAGGGAACTTGCGGACACAGATTCCTTGGGCACAAGCGTAAAGGGAATGCAGAAAGCCGCGAAATGTCTGAACATGACATGCAAGGTTCTCATATCAAAAGAAAAAACACTTAAGGACGACTATAATTATCCGTTGATATGCCACACCATCATAAACGGACTCAACCATTACGTCGTCGTTCTAAAAACCAAGCGCGACATGGTTCTTGTGGCAAACCCGGCGGAAAAAATCTCATGGGTAAAGAAGGATCAATTTCTTCAATGGTGGACGGGAGTATTTTTGTCTCTCGCACCGACGATAGAATTTGAAAAGAACTCGGAGGACAAATCCTTTCTCGCACGCTTTTTATATCTATTAAAAGGCAGCAGATCCGTGGTCACTCTGGTCATAATATCAAGCCTGTTCCTTACCCTGCTCGGGATTTTGGGCGCGTTCTATTTCCGCTTCCTGATTGACGACGTTCTTTATTCGCACATGAAGACTACGCTTGTAGCCATATCGCTTGGATACCTTGTCGCAATCATCTTTCAAAACATCCTGGGATACTCAAGGAACCATCTGGTCATGTTCCTGGGAAATAAAATAGAAGCGAAACTTCTCTTGAATTTTTTCCGGCACATAATGAGGCTGCCTCTGGATTATTTTGTGAAAAGAAAGGACGGTGAAATTCTCTCCCGGCTCTCCGACATCAACTCAATAAAGAACGCGCTTTCGGCAATGACGGTCGGAGTGATTCTGGACAGCATAATGTTCATCTTCGGCGGCATCGTTCTCTTCGCGTTCAGTCCCAAGCTGGTTTTTGTCGCGATGATTCCGGTGATTCTTTCAGGGATTACGGTGCTCCTTTCATCATCCACATACAAACGTCTTATTTACAACAGGGCAGCGGTTGAGGCGGACAAGTACTCACATTTCGTGGAAAGCATAAGCGGCATCTCGACCATAAAGGCGCTCTCCGTGGAAAATGATTCTTATGGGAAAGCCGAGCTTAAAATCATCGACTCAATCCAAAAAGGTTTTTCACTCAACAACTTCGGGAACGCCATCGCAACGGTGGAATCCTTTCTTTCCCAGATAGGAAATCTGGTTGTCTATTTCTACGGAAGCATACTCATTATGAGGGGCGACATGTCTTTGGGCGAGCTGATTTCTTTCGTGACTTTACTCGGATTTTTCCTCGGACCGCTGAGCAGACTAATCACCTTGCAGCCACAGATTCAGGAGCTGTCCGTCGCGGGAAAAAGGCTCGGTGAGATATTTGACTCAAAGGAAGAAAGTGCGGAAAAAGATTTCTCATTCCATCTGGATAAAAAACATGACTTCAAGAAAATCAGCGTAAAAAACCTTTCGTTTGCATTCGGCTCCAGGGGAAACACCTTGCAGGACATAAACCTTGAGATCAATGCGGGTCAGAAAGTCGCGTTCGTGGGAAGCTCGGGATCAGGGAAAACGACATTGATGAAACTGCTTTTGAAATTTTACAGCCCTGACAAAGGAAAAATTCTTCTGGATGACAAAAACATCACGGACTACAACACAAGCGATTACAGAAATTATTTCGGTTATGTGCCGCAGGAAACTCTTTTGTTCAGCGACACCATACAGGGAAACATCGCGCTTGGAAATTACGATGCGTCTCCTGAGGAGATAAAAAAAGCCGCGGAAGATGCGGATGCCTTGGGATTCATCGAAAGACTGGATGAGGGATTTTCAACAAAGGTCGGGGAAAAAGGAGCCTCGCTTTCCGGAGGTGAGCGGCAGAGACTTTCGCTTGCAAGGGTTTTACTAAGGAAGCCGAAGATTCTTATTCTTGATGAAGCAACGTCCAGTCTGGACAGTCTCTCAGAAGCTTCAATCATGAACACAATTGACAATCTTCCGGAAGGGACAACAACAATCATTGTGGCGCACCGTCTTTCCACAGTAACGAAGTGTGACAAAATCTTCGTGCTCGATGAAGGTAAGCTGGTGGAAGAAGGAACCCATGAAGAGCTTCTAAATAAGAACGGTTTTTATTCACGGCTGTGGAAGAGCCAGAATAAATAATTGTATATGACGGGTATCATTCGCTATCCACAACAAAAAAAGAGGTGAAAAATGTTTAAGAGATTTAGGAACAACAAGAAGAGTTTTTACAAAGAACTTGTAGTGCCTGAAGGATGCCGTGAGCTGACAGACGAGGAGATGTTCAGGATCAACGGCGGAAGCACGGAGAAAAAAGACGGATCTCAGGGTTCTCAGGACTCAAAGGGAGAGTCTCAGAGCAGTTCTGTCACGGTACAGAGCGGCAACACAATGAGCCAGATTGTGAGCGACTACAACAAGGCTAACGGCACGAATTACACCGTGAACGAAATTGCACAGAAAAATGGAATCTCGAATCCCGATGTCATTCATCCGGGGCAGCATATCAATTTTGGAGATTCCTCATCAGGGGCTGGAAATCCGGCAAATTCTCCATCCGCTTCACAAGCAAATGGAAACTACGGCGCAAACGGTTCGTATGGTTCAAACGGTGTCTACGCATCAAACACGCCAACAAAATCTTCAAGCGAATCGGGAAAGATGACATCCACAGCGTCCTCTACAGGAACAAGTTACTCTTCCAGAGAGAGTACCCCACTAAGCCAGTTCAGCACAAAAGTTTCGAATACCTTCAAAAGAACTAAAACCCAGCTTGCAGAAAAAGCGAAAAAAGGAAATGCTGTTAGCGGAGAGGAGAGCATTGGCATTCAAGCAAATGGAAACAGCATTATAGGACAAAATGTTTCAGCCAGTCTAAGAGAGTTAAAAGAAAAACTGGTTTCAAAAACAAAAAATGAAAAAGCAGCCAATCAGACTCCTAACTCTGCAAATTGGGGCAAGCTTGAAAATCAGGATGCTTTGACAATGCGAATGCAGGATTATAGGGACTATAAGGATGTGGCGAATAAAAAAAATCAAGCGAATATAAACGCCAAAGATACACAGATGAATGGGAGCAACTCTTTCAGTCTGTCAGGATGCAAAATGTGCGGGGCGGCAAAGATTGCAAGCGAGGTCGCTGGACGTAAAATCGAGATGAAAGACGACATCAATGATAAATACGATGCAAATGCAGATGGCTATATGTCACTTGAAGAAGTCACTTCCGCAATCAATGCAAATGTGCCTGAGGGCAAGACGCTGAAGAGCGATTGGTTTGAGAAAACTTTGACCAAAGAAAAACTTGACGAGATAGCCGGCTGGGATGGAACCACATACATTCTAGGAAAAGCTGAGAATGTACATAACGGGGATCCTCACTGGGTCGTGCTTTCTGGCTATTCCGTAAATAATTTGGGACAGTTGCAATTTGATTACTCACCAACAAGCATAAATGATACAAAAAACAACAGATCATATATTCTTAGTGATCCCAAGGACGGACAAACAAATACTTACAAGATTGTAAAGATTGAAACATTTAATATTCAATAATAGGAGAAAACAACATGAATAAATTTTTTAAAGTCTACTCACTTATGATGCTTTTGGCTTTCTTAATTTCCTGTAACAATGTCAAAACAGAGAAAAGCAAAGAGGCAAATTCACCAAGTGAAACAGCAACATTATCTGTAGAGAGTACAGGTTCCGTGGAAAACAAAGTTCCAAAAGTTTTTGCTTCATATTTTTCACAAATGCTTCCAAATTATGATTTTTTAATAAGAAATTCACTTTTTCAAGAATATCTTTATATTGAAAACCTAGACATGGTAAAAGACAAAATAGTCAAGGTGGAGCAAGAACGGTACACTCTCTATAACGGTAACAAGTCTTGGGAAGGAGACGGCGATACTCAGGTTAAAATATGGAATTACTATGCGTTTGATTCTGACGGATTTATTACCGACGAATACAGTCTGTTCAGGGAAACTCCTGAAGATGGATACGTAACCTACTGGTTCCACTCCAAATATCGCTATGACGGAAACAGAATTTATGTGTCTACGAAAGACTATTGTGACAACAGCTCCTCTGAGTCCTATTACGAATTCACAGAAGACGGAGACAAGCTGATTTTTAAGTCCAAGGCCGCCACATCAGTGACTGAGTACCTTAAGGACAAACAGATTTATTACCCTGACTACAGCGACAAATCCAAATTCACTGAGACCATCTTTGTTGGAGACAGACAAATTAACAACGACTGGAGGGATGGAGAAATCGTCTGGATAACGGAAATGGAACGCGGCGCACAGGTAAAAAGGCAGTTCCCATATCTGAAACGCATTGCAACGGAAACGTATGAGTTTAACGGAGAGGAAGGAGTAATCAAACTGGACGGAGAAATCACAGGAAAAGTACGGAGAAAAATGCATCCCGCGGGATTTGTGGAAGAGGACGAGAAAGGTCCGGTTGAAGACGGTTCGAACGGCGTATACGAGATTAAATATACAAAAATCTTGGATGCCCCGGATGAAATATTAAAAAAATACTTTGAGTTTTGAATGCTCATTGATTCGACCAAAAGGCATCATGTAAAATAAGTTTTACAATGCTTAAAGATTTAGAAGAGGAAACAAGGTGAGCCTTGAAAAAAAGCTTTTAGATGCCAACATTTACAACTATTTACAGGAGAAATTATGAAAAAAAATATTTTGAAATCTGTTCTTGCCATTTGTACCTTGATTTTTGCCGCATGCACAAACAAGCAGGAGCAGAACACGGACTTAACATCTTCATTGGAAAAACAGAACAATGAGACTGTTCAGGAAAAAAACGTCACACCACAGGACGACAGGATTTATATAAAGTTCTTATATGAAAAAAACTATGGCTTACTGGACTCAAAATTAAATATCATTGAGAAAAATAATTACAGGGATATATTTCTCATAAATGATAATATCTTTTTCCTTGATGCAAATGAGGTCAGAATTACTGATTTAGATTTGAAGCCAAAAGCCGAAGTGAAAATGAATGCTGACAACAAGATTATGAATATCTTCTATTTAATTGATGATTTTTACTGTCTGAAAATGTTTGATACAAATGATATTGTCTATAACATGAAGAGCGGTGAGAGCGTTTCGTACGGACAGTTGGATTCCAATCATTCAAACAAATCAACTTCATTCTTGCAACCTGTTTGGACCAGAGGATATTATGTTTCTCTGCTTGACGGAAAACAGTATTTTAACGACAGGAATTATGAAAAAACATTTCAGTTCTCAAACGGACTCGCGGCAGTCCTAAAGGAAGATTGGTCAAAGGCTTTAATCAATGAGGACGGAACAATCATTCTTGATGATGTAGTGAATTGCGGAAAAGCTTTTACTAATGGACTTATGCCCGTCATAACGAAAAAAACTTCCGGCTACATCAACGGAAATGGTGAGTTTGTCTTCAACTGTGATTTGGTAGACGAGGACTGGAGAACGAATGTAAGTGGACGCCCAACGCTACGCGGAAGTTTCACAGAGGATTATGCTTATGTTCACACGAAAGATAATTGCTGGACGATTATGGCAATGGACGGAACAATAATAAAAGACAATATCCCGTATGAAACACGGAGCGACGGTTTCTCATGTGGCCTGATTAATGTATACAGCAATGGAAAATCTGGATATGCCAACAGAAGCGGGGAACTTGCAATTCCAATGGTCTTTGATTCCTCAGAAGATTTCTCAAATGGATACGCGATGGTAATCTATCAGGGAGAAAATGGAATCCTCGATACAAATGGAAATGTCTATCTATGCAAGGACTTATTTAACGGCAACAAAAAACCTTTTGTAAATGTGACAGACATTCAATAGTTAAATATTTTTGACGACACATGACGGATACCATTCACTATCCACAACAAAAAAAAGAGAGAACAACATGAATAAATTTTTTAAAGTCTACTCACTTATGATGCTTTTGGCTTTCTTAATTTCCTGTAACAATGTCAAAACAGAGAAAATCAAAGAGGATGAAGTTGCTGTCAATATTGATCAGTCTGCATCCCCTGTAAAATCCGCCAGTGCCAAAGAAACGGAAACGAAAGAACCGATGCCGGTTGTGGACATGGGGTTTTCATTTGAAAAATATTACATCACAAGTTTATCCTGCACATTTGGTGGAATGGATATCAAAGATGGAAAAATTGCCTATACAGCCGGCACAACAACTGCCCCTGATTCTGATTCCGAAAAAATGCCAACGGAAGTCACCTATGAGTTCACGCATATAGACGGGATGCCGTTTATTAAAATGGAAAAGCCTTTTCCAAAGGAGTTTCTTTCTGATTATGTTAATTATGGCACGGACGCAAAGCCTGATAACAAAATGCTTTTCCTTGTATGTAAAACAAAAGAGTTGGGAATTCAGGCACTTGGCATTACCCGCGCGAATGATTCAGATTTTATGATTATAGAACCTCGTTGGATGGAGATGTCATCAAGAATTTACAAAGACGAGACATCGCACTTTATTGAAAAAAACGGAGTGGAATATCCGGTAAAAAACCTTTGCAAAATGGACTCCGAAACTCCTTGGGCAGAAGGAGCTACCGGACATGGAATCGGAGAATCCTTTGTTCTGGAAAACACCTGGGGAACAGTGTACAAAACCCTACTTATAATGAACGGTTATATTTCTTATGAAAGGCCGTATCTTTACAAGGAGAACGGACGCATAAAGAAAATAAAAGTAGCCGGCGTAAAAAGCGGTAAAGAAAAAATACTTGATGTCCTTGACACGCCACACCCCCAGAGCGTGGACATAGGTTTCATCACAGAGCCGGAAGATTTGAGGATAACAATAGAAGATGTTTATCCTGGAACAAAATATGAGGACACATGCATTCATTTTATGATTACATCTATGGATGAAGTTGTCCCATACGAGCTTTCGATTAAGTAAACAAGAATTAAGAAATTTTTGACGACACATGACGGGTATCATTCACTATCCACAACAAAAAAAAGAGAGATAAAAAAATGTTAGTTTATTCAGATCAAAATCTTACAAGGACACAGGAATTTTTCTTCAAGCAAAAACCCACGATGCAGCGGAATCTGATAATTGCAATCATTGTCTCCATCGTCGTGACACTTGCCTGGTTTGTATTCGCGCCGTTTGAGGAAGTAATCAGATGCTCAGGATACATAAGGCCACGAAGCAATATATCCACATTGTCAAATGCCGTAACCGGAAGAATAATAAAAGTGGATTACAATCCCGGAAAAGCGGTAAAGAAAGGGGACCTGCTTTTAAGCATAGATCCAACGCAGATATTAAAAGAAAAGGAATCCGTTGCCACCGAGCTGAGCGAGCAAGAGAAAAGATTGCAGGGATTGAAATATATCAATGAAAGCATAGCTCAAGGAAGGAATCTTATTCCAACTGAGTATAAAGAGGCTGATTTAAGATTCAAAAAATGGCAGGAAGATATCAGGCAGCTGGAGAAGACAAAAAACTACAATCTCCAGATTTTGAATGAAGAAAAGAACCTGCCGGTGAACATGACCACGGAAGCACGTCTGAGGGATTATTCGTACAGATACAATTCTGCCCTGAACGAGTACACCGCCCTTAACACATCATTCAGGCACGACGTAACTCAGGAAATAGAGGTCTTGGAAAAAAACATAAAGCTCAACAAAACAAAGCTGGAGCAGATTGAGGACTCGCTGAAATACACGAACGTCATCGCACCCATTGACGGAATCATTCAGGAGATATCGGCACTCAATCCCGGTGACTGGATTCAGAGCGGACAGAAATTGTTCAATATAGTGCCATGCGGAAACAAGGATTGCATTGTGGAGCTGTCTGTCCCCGCAACCCAGGCAGGAAGACTTACGGAAGAGTCGGAAGTAAAACTTCGTTTTCCCAGTCTGCCATACTATGAATATGGAGGAGCAAAAGGAAAGATATTGACAATCGACCCTGATATTTCTGCGACAAGCAATGGAACGGCAGTTTTTGTGGTTCGCACGGACATGGATAAAAACACCTTGAATGGAAAATCAGGAAAAAACTTTCCATTGAGGATCGGATTGCAGACTGACGCAAGAATAATAGTGAGCAAAAGAACCTTATTGGGATATGTTTTGGAGAAATTGAACCTATGGTATTGAGAACAAAAGTCATCGCAATTCTGTTTCTCCTCTTTTCAACAGGACACATGTTTTCCCAGGAAACAAGAGGCGGTAACTACGCGGTCTCCGTGATCGGCACTGTCCTGAGGGAGTCTCCGGAGGGGATAATCATCCGGAACAATGTTGACGCAAGCGGAACGGCAATCTCCCAGCAGGAGAAGTCATGGCTGCCGTCCGTCCAGTTGGATTTCTCCGCGGACTCAAGGCTCGTGCAGGGAGAATACCGGTACATCAAAAACGGAGGAGTCATCACGGCACCCCAGATCATCACCTCCCCCTCCGCAGGAATCGCACTGTCACAGAGGCTGCCCGGAAACGGAAGCCTGTCACTCGGCGCGGGCTACTCGGTCTCATGCCTTACAGGACGAGACGCATACATCCAGCAGCCCTACATTCAGGTCAGTCTCTCGCAGAGCATTGCCCCGGGAGCGTTCTTTCTCACGAAGGATCCGTCCTTAGAGATGATCAAGAACCAGAGGGATCTCCTGATCATGGAAAGCGACGGCGCGATGTTCGAGCTCGCTGTCAGCTTCATCACGGCGGTGCAGGACTACGACCTCGCATTGCAGGAGAAGGAATATTACGGCGCGATGCTGAGGAAGTCGGACGCTGAGTACGAGGAGCAGAGCCACAGGCACAGGAGCGGACAGAGGAACAACATCGAGCTCTTCAACTCGCACATGAGCCATACTCAGGCGGCGCAGGGATACCAGGAGGCAGGGCGGAAACTCAGCGAGGCGGAGGCAGTCCTTGGACGCTACAAAATATGCGGCATAGAAAATCAATGCGGACAGTTCAGGGACGGAGTCAGAATCCTGCTGGATATACCTTACGAGGGCAGGGATAGCCAGACCATGCAGGAATATGAGATTCTGAGCGAGATAACGAGCGAGGAGCTTTCCCTGAGGATTGACAGGTCAAAACTCGCGCCACAGATCTACATGCAGGCATCCGTCTCGCCGGACCAGAACAAGAACGGTGAGTACAGGGACATGAGCCGTTCTCTGAGGGATCTCGCGGACACGCCATACGCATGGACAATGGACGCGACGGTCGGGGTCAGCATCGCACTGGACCTTGCCTCGCAGGGAAAGGCATTGCGTGAGGTGTCGGACAAAAAAATCAGGAGCCTGAGCCTGCAGCTGGACGTACTCCGTGACGAGCAGGAGAAAATGAGGGGCCTGTACCGTGAGTGGTGCGTGTCATTCTCCGCATATTGCGCTCAGATGGAGCGTGCTCTGGGCGAGGAGGAGGAATTCAGGAGGGACATGAAAACCCTGCTTGAGAGGAACGAGATAACCGAGGCGCAGTACTGGGCGACCGAGACAAGCTACTACGAGACGCGGCTGAGCTATTACCGAAGCGTCTGGGGCATGATCCAGGGGAAGCTCGGCATACTGAGGCTCTCGTCCGGATGGATGGATTTTATCAGACAATTTATGGAGGCATGATATGAAAAAGTTTTTTGGGGCATGTTTATTGCTTTTATTCTCACTCGCAGGATGCACAATGCTCAATGCACCAGAGGGAACTGCGGAGATTTCGGAGCCGACTGTCCGCACAAGGATTGAACGCCCTACAGCAAGCGAGGAGGTCGTGTATTGCAGCGCGGACGTGAAGATCTCCAACACGAGCGACAAGACCATATACGGCTGCACCGTCACGGCTGTGGCGACATCCGACACGGGCATAGAGCATTATGTGACGCTGAGCTATGACGTGAACATACCGCCGTCGCAGAGCATATATGTCACAATTGAGTGGAGCCTTGTAAGGCAGATAGATACCAAGACCAAAGTGGTATCAGAAACCAGCTCGCATATACCGGGCTCAAGTGTAACAAGCTCAACATCAAGTTCATCAAGCTCAACTTCTACCACAAGCACGACAGCGAGTGTCACGGATTCAAACGAGGAGAAGGACTGGAACAAGAGCTCCGTAAGGATAGTGGATTATTTTTTCAATTAAATATTTTACGTCCGGACATGACGGGTATCATTCAATGCCCACAAAAAAATGGAACTTCCGCAAGCTCAGGAACACAATCGGTTTACGTGAACCAAGCAAGCGGAAGTTTTAATCAAAAAAAGCTGTCGGGTCAGTTTATGCCCTGGCTTTCTTCATCTTATTGGCAACGAGCATCAGGGCAAATATTGCAAGACCGGAACCAAGGATTATGAATCCAAGGATTGTGTCCTCCATGCTGATGTCGAAGAAAGACTCCCCCTCAGCGACACACGCGATTCCGTCAACCGCCCACATCAGGGCAGCTCCCCAGAACATGAGCATGGTTGCAAAAATCGGCTTGGAAAATTTACCATTGCTCTTTTGAGCGATGAAAATAATGGAAAAAATAACGGCGGCACAAATAGTCATAATCTCACACATCAGGCTTTACCTTCGATCAGATTTTGGTTCTTTCCCTTCAAGATTGATGAAAGTCCGACGGCAATTCCCCACACCGCGGTGACAAGGACTGCCATTCCGACTCCTACCGTCGCTATTTCATGCAGCATCTCGGGAACATCAGCCGGATTTCGCATCGCTGTAAGGAAAGGCGGATAAAGAACGACCTCCCCATGATAGATGTGCTCAATGGCGAGCAATGCGCTTCCACCATAAAGCATATTCTGAAGCCAGCCAAGTTTCTGCTTGATTGAAACAGTCTTGCCGGTGTCCTTTGATTCCGCAACAACATCCGCCGCAGATTTTTTGTTTCCCACAAGTCCTTTAATTGCCGAAACAACAATCGCCTCAGCCAAGGGTGCTAAAAAACATGCCATAAATTCCTCCTGATTTTAGATCCGCTGACTAAAGATTGAATATCTTATCAGCAAAGTCCGGTTATTTAGTTTTCAAATAAAGCCGCAATTTCCTGCAGATGTTTGATGATGGGCAAATGCTGTGGACACGCGCTCTCACATTGTCCGCACTGAATGCACTCGCTCGGTTTGGCGTTGTTGCTCGTCGCCCATCCGAAGGACATTTTTGCCGCCGCGAAGTCATTGTATATGAGCTTTCTGTTCATCGCGTCAAAGAGAGACGGTATGGAAATCTGGACAGGGCAGCCAGCCACGCAATAACGGCAGGACGTACAAGGAATCTGCTCGACTTTTGACAACGCATCCTGAGCCGCAAGGATGACCTTTTTTTCCTCCTCGTCCAAAGGCTTGAAGTCCTTCATGTAGCTCAGGTTGTCCTCCATCTGTTGAACGTTGGACATGCCGCTGAGAACCGTGAGTATTCCGTCAAGAGAGGCCGCGAATCTAATTGCCCATGATGCCATGGAAACCGAGGGATTCGCCTTGTGCAGGATTTCCTTTACGCTATCCGGGGGATTTGCAAGAGCACTTCCCTTCACCGGCTCCATGACGACAATCGACTTGCCGTGTTTTCTCGCGACTTCATAGCAGAGCCTTGACTCAACCGTGTTGCTTTCCCAGTCCGCATAGTTTATCTGAAGCTGGATAAAATCCACGTCAGGATGATCAGTCAAAAGCTTGTCCAAAAATTCGTGGTCATCGTGGAATGAAAAGCCCCAGTATTTAATCAGGCCCTTGTCGCGCAATTCCTTTACATAATCCCAGATGTGGAAATCATCATAAAACTGGATGTTGCCCTTGCCCAGCGCGTGAAGAAGATAATAGTCAAAATATCCAGCGCCGGTACGCTCCAAGCTCGTGTAAAACTGCTGCTTGGCATCCGTCTCGTTTTTGGCAACACCTGCGTTCAACTTTGTGCAGAGAGTAAAAGATTCACGTGGATAACGGTCAACGAGAGCGATTTTCGCCGCCTTTTCCGACTCACCGCCTTCGTAGACATAAGCTGTATCAAAATAGGTAAGACCGGCTTTCATGAACAAATCAACCATAGTCTTGGTCTGCTCAATGTCGATGGTTTTACCGTCCTCCAGTTTCGGAAGCCGCATCAGTCCAAATCCCAGCTTGGGAACTTCTTTACCAAAATAATCTGACATTATTCCTCCTTAGATTTAGATATACCATAGAAGCAGATAATAATCCAATTATTTTTTGCGATTTAATAGGAAATTTTTGTCATTCAATGCGGATGCAGATGTATTTAAGGAAATCTCAAAAAGAATCTGAAACTTCCTTAAATTTGTGTGAAATTATATTGAAGCAGAGCAAAATAAGGAAAATTTAGATTCGGTGCATTTCCGTGAACACTTTTTCGGCCATCATGTTGACTTCAACGCCCATCGCCTTTCCTTCCTCGGTGAGTGCCTTGCGTGTATTGTCAATGGAAAGATCCGACTTGCTCAAATCCACCATCATCATCATGACAAAATTGCCGCTGAGGATGGTCTGAGTTATGTCGTCAATGTTGATAGAATGTTCTGACAAAAAGGCTGACACGCGGGCAATGATACCTACCCTGTCGCCGCCTACAACTGTAATAATCGCTTTCATAGAATATATTATAATCGAACGTGCTTTTTTTTGCAATAGAAAAAAAATGGACAAATATTGAAAAAAATCTCCAAAAGCATTTGACATTATATGCTTAATACTTTAGTATATATAAGAATAATTCTATAGTAATTTGGAGAACAAAATGGAACCAATTCAATTGATTTTGTATATCGTTCTCCCTGTTGCTGGAATTGTTCTTGGATGGACTATTCGCTGGGTTTATGCCAGATTTCAACTTTCCGCATCGGAACAAAAAGCCGAGCGGGTTAAACAGGACGCATTAAAAGAAGCTGAGGCCTTGAAAAAGGAGGCACAGCTCCAAGCAAAAGAACAACTCATTCAGGATCGAAACCAGCAGGAAAGGGAGAACCGCGAGCGACGCAAGGAATTGCAGACTTACGAAAATCGCGTAAACAAAAAAGAGGAACTCCTTGAGCAGAGGAACCAGGAGCTGGACAAGAAGGAAAAGGATTACGCATCCCGCCTTTCGCAGATGGAAAAGCATGAGACAATGCTTAACGAGCGCGAGGAGACACTGAGGACTGAGCTGGAAAGAATCTCCGGTCTCACACAGTCCGAGGCAAAGGCCCTTATTATCCAGAGTCTTGAGAACGATGCCCGCCATGACGCACAGGCACTTCTCAACAAGATTGACCAGGAGGCACAGCTTTCCGCCGAAAAGAAGGCCCAGGAAATCCTTGTGACGACCATTCAGCGTCTCGCCACCGAAACGACCAGTGAAATTACGGTTGCGACGGTATCTCTGCCAAGCGACGAGATGAAGGGACGCATTATTGGACGCGAGGGACGCAACATCAGGGCGCTGGAGACACTTACCGGAGTGGATATCATCATCGACGACACCCCGGAAGCCGTTGTCATCAGCTGCTTTGACCCGGTTCGCAAGGAGATTGCAAAGGTCGCCCTTGAGAGACTTATTACCGACGGACGAATCCACCCGGCCCGCATTGAGGAAGTGGTGCAGAAAGTCACCCGTGAGATTCAGCAGAAGATTTACGAGGAAGGCGAAAAGGTGCTCTTTGACCTTGGCATCCACAACATGAGCCAGGATTGCGTAAGGGCACTCGGAAGACTCCACTACCGCACAAGCTACGGTCAGAACGTGCTGATCCACTCAAAGGAAGTGGCTGAGCTTGCAAGCATGATCGCGGCGGAAGTCGGTGCAAACAGGGATCTTGCCAAAAGAGCAGCTTTGCTCCACGACATTGGAAAGGGAGCCGAGACTGACTCAGACCAGAACCATGCCGAGGTCGGTGCCGAGATGGTTCGCAAGATGGGAGAGGATGCACGCGTAGTAAATGCCGTGGCAGCCCACCACAACGACTGTGAGCCAGAGACCGTGGAAGCCGTCATCGTACAGATTGCGGATGCCATCAGTGCGGCTCGTCCTGGTGCAAGACGTGAAACCGTGGACAATTATGTGAAACGCCTTGAGAACCTTGAGGAAATCGCAAAGAAGTTCACCGGTGTCGAGCAGGCCTATGCAATCCAGGCGGGACGTGAGCTGAGAATCCTCGTGAACAACGAAAAGATTCCCGACGATCAGGTTAAGGATCTTGCACGGAACATAGCAAAGCAGATTGAAAACGACCTGCGCTATCCGGGAAGAATCAAAATCACGATGATACGTGAGACAAGAATCATAGAATACGCTCGCTAGTCCGAAAAAAAAGACAGCGGGTAAAACCATGGCGGAATGGAATCCGGGAGACTGGAACCTTCCGCCATTTTTTTATCCTATCTAATATGCCCGCACAAGATATAAAAAAATCCCCCGGAACAAGCTTTTAACTTAAGTCCCGGAGGATTCATCGTATTATGACTCTATACTATCTAGCAAGAACCTTGGCGAAATCTGCGGCTGTAAAGTGCAGGTGCTCGGCGACCTTGTTTGCGGGTCCTGACTCACCGAAGTCATCGAGAGTGAAGAGATCTTCCTTCTTGGCGTATCCTTCCCATCCCATGCGGCATCCGGCCTCTGCGACCACTACCCTCGGAGCCTTTCCGAGAATCTGTGTGCGGAATGCGTCATCCTGCTTTTCGAAGAGAGTCTTGTCCACGATGGAAACAACCCTGATCTTCTTTCCGGAAACCTGCTTTGCGGCCTCAAGTGCCATTGAAACCTCGGAACCAGTAGCCAAAACAGTGATGTCTGGAGAAGCGCCACCCTCCTGAACGATGTATGCGCCCTTCAAAGCTGTAGTCTTCCAATCCTTATCGAACTTTTCGTAAACCGGGAGTCCCTGTCTTGTGAACGCCATACAAACAGGATGATCCTTGCTTGCAAGAGCCATCTCCCATGCGAGCTGAGTTTCCTCGGCATCACCCGGGCGGAGAACCTGAACGTTCGGAATGCAGCGGAGTGCGGCAACAGTCTCGATCGGCTGGTGTGTGGGTCCGTCCTCACCGACATAGATTGAGTCGTGGGTAAGAACGTAGATGTTCGGAAGCTTGCTGAGAGCTGCGACACGGAGAGAAGGCCTGAGGTAGTCGCTGAACACAAGGAACGTCGCGCCAAATGCACGGAGACCACCGTGGAGGTTGATTCCGCTCTGGACCTGGCTCATTGCGAACTCACGGATTCCGTACTCAATCGTGCGTCCCATGCGGTTCTCTGCGTTGTATGTTCCGTCGTCATTCTTTACCTTGGTCTTGTTCGGTCCCTGGAGGTCAGCTGATCCACCGACGAGCCACTTGAAGCGGTCCGCCATGCAGTTCAGGCTCTTTCCGGATGCGTCTCTTGTCGCGAGCACGTCACCCACCTTGTATGCGGGAGCCGCTGCGTCACCAGTCTGCTCTGCGTTCCAGAATGCGTCCCACATCTTCCTGAGATCGGGATTCTCCTTGCTCCATGCATCAAACTCAGCCTTCCAATCAGCCTCGGCCTGAGCAAGTTCCTTTCTTTTTTCCTCGAAATATGCATAAGCATCTGGATGCACGTAGAAAGTCTGATCCTCGGGGAGTCCCAGAGTCTTTTTGGCTTCCTTAACTCCGTCATCACCAAGAGGAGCACCGTGAACGTCGGCTGTACCCTGCTTCGGAGCACCCTTTCCGATAACGGACTTCAAAATGATAAGAGTCGGCTTGTGCTGTGACTTTGCAAAGTTCACCAGATCAGCAATCTCGCCCATGTTGTACATTGATCCGCGGAGAACGAGCCATCCGTAAGACTCATAGCGCTTCTGGATGTCGTCCGTAAATGTGATGTCAGTACTTCCGTCGATGGAAATCTTGTTCTCGTCATAGAAAACAATCAGCTTCTCAAGCTTGAGGTTTCCTGCGAGTGAACATGCCTCGGATGAGACTCCTTCCTCAAGACATCCCTCACCGACGAGAGCGTAAGTGTAGTGATCCACGATTGTGTGGCGGGCTGTGTTGAAGCGTGCTGCGAGCATTGACTCCGCGATGGCCATACCAACAGAAAGAGCGACTCCCTGACCAAGCGGGCCTGAAGTGCACTCAACGCCGTCTGTCATGCCGTACTCAGGATGTCCCGGGCACTTTGATCCGACCTGGCGGAAAGATTTGATGTCATCCATTGAGACCTTGTAGCCTGCAATGTGAAGGATGGAATAAAGCAGCATGGATCCGTGTCCTGCTGAAAGAACAAAGCGGTCCCTGTCAACCCATTTTGAGTCAGCGGGATTATGCTTCATCACCTCGCCATAAAGAACTGCGGCAAGCTCAGCGGCTCCAAGCGGAAGACCGGGATGTCCAGACTTAGCCTTCTGAATGGCATCCATTGAAAGGCTGCGGATTGAAAGCGCGGTGGCTTCAAGACCTTTTGAATTCATAAAACACTCCTTGTAATGCGGGCATTGCCCATGATGTATATTTTCAATATGCGAAACTATCTGTTAAGCAAGATTTCCTTGATTTTCTCAATCAGCACTTCCATGTCCGGCTTCGTGTCAAGGAATTTCCTGAAATCAGCGTCGTGAATCAAGCGAGCAAGCTCGGAAAGAGTCTGCAAATGGAACTGGGATGATTTCGTGAGCAGGACAAACATGACGGATACTTTTCTTTCGTCGGGGGCGGACATTTCGATCGGGGTTTTAAGGTAGCAGACCATCATCATCTGGTTCTCTTCCTCGACGACAAGAGATTTCCTCGGATGGGGTATGGCGATTCCGTTACCGACGGCCGTACTCAAAATCTTCTCGCGCTCGGACAGTTCCTCAACAAGATTTTTCTTGTCAAAACCCGCCGGAAAATCAATCTGGGCGCACAAGTTCTCAAAAACTTCCTTGGGAGTACTTCCCTCCACGTCCTTAAAAACTCCTCCGTTCCTAATCAAACCACTTATTGATGATTCACTTAGCATAAAAATGTCTCCTGCCTAATCAAAAAACCTTAAATCGATTGCACAGATGCTCTTCCACCGCAGCCTCAAGCTCCCCCCGGATATCCTCAAAGTTCCATTTCATACCGTCAAGCGAAAGAAGAACAGCGTCCGTATCCTTTTCGATGGACGGATCCTCCTCCACAGTCTGAAGAATCTTGTAAAGGTGTCCGAAAAGCTGAGTCAGTATGACAAGCTCCTGTTGTGGGAAGTCCTTGATTGTATTTCCGGCGGTCTTGTCAATTCTGTACACAAGTGCATTCACCTTGCTGAAAAGTTCCAGAGCCTGATTTCGTATGAGCCCCTTCGACTGATCCGCGAACCAGTTGTACGAGCGTGAAATCAATTCGTTCCTTTCCTTAAGTTCCATCATTATACAAGATTTTTCATCTTTATGGAATACATAATCAGCAGGATAAATCTTTTCAAGTAATTTTTTGTAGTCTTTTTCACGGAGATAGTTCATATCAAGTATGTACTGATCCAAAATCTCCTGGGAAAGCATGAATCCGATCCCGCCGTTCCCGTAGACCGACCTGATGAGATTCACGTTCCATTTTCCGACAGCCGGCACGTTCTGGCCCTTGAACCAAAAGCGCGTCTCAACCCCGAAATGCTCAATTCCGACGCGATCCGCGTACCGGTTTATGTACTCCTCCACGGATCCGCACGAGGGACCGCAAAGGGTGCTCATGTTCTCGAAAAACACGTTGGCAATCTGCTCTTCCATCGTTCCGCAGGGGCCCATTCGGTCAAAGCTCTCAAGAAGCGCGCACTCAAGATTGTCGTACCAGTCAAGCCTAGCGCCACCGTCCAAGCCACGGTCAAAAGGATTGTCCCCGTCCTGCTCGACGCACAGATCAATGATGCCGAGGTTCCAGTCCCTGACCGTACACAGCAGCCTGTCTCCCTTCCTCAATCCGTACTTATTAATAAGAAGACTTAAATCAAATCCGCTGATCGCAATCTTATTCGGAAGCTCGAAATCCCTCGCCGCCATGTCCATGTTTACGTTCGCAGGATCCGCCGCAATGTACTGGGGAGCATATTCCTCGCCGTAGAGAATGAAAAAATCAATGGCCATGTCGCTGTCAAAGACACCCGTTTTCTGCGGAAGGCGCTCATTGTTCACAAAGAACTTCAGATCGGACGAAAGCATCTCTCCGTCAACAAAGGGCATACACCTCGAACCGGGCACAAAAAGACCCTGATCGTATTCCTGGGGCGTGGGACGAATGCTGAAAAGCTCGCCGGTAAACGCACCCGCCTTGGTTATGTAGGTTCCGTTCTCCAGAGGGAAAACCCAGGGACATGCCTCAAGATAATCCGTGCATTCTCGTGCGGTCGCCTTCACTCCAATCTTGGAAAAAAAGCGGCACATATCACGGACCGTGAACCTGTCCAAAAAGGTTCGGAGAAAATGTTCTGTCATTGCCTGAGTTTTAAAATTCATTCTACTTTATAAGATAATGCAAAATTGATATTTTGAAAACAGGATTTTAAAATTTTTTTTCATATTGCCTTAAAATAAAAAATTATTTTATTGATTTCATCTTAATCAATCACACACTCCGACACATCGAGCAAAAGATGGCGCACAAAGCCCGGAATAGCGCATCATTTTCAAGTCAACGCTTTTCGTTTTCAGCTTTTGGCGGTTTTGCTCAATGCGGCGACAACATCGGAGGCTTCCTTGGTGTCAAGCACGCGGACAATCTTCACGTCGGTTCCGTTCGTCTGCATGGTTACGGGGCTTCCGTCCGGATTTTTCATTCCCACAATCTGAACGATGGGGTTCCTCGGATCCGTCGGGTTAACGTCAACAACCTGCGCGACCTTACCGTTCGAAAGATAGGCATAGGCTCCGATCGGATAAAGCGACAGACTGAAAAGCAATGCCTTGACGACGGTCTCATCATAGAGATGGTTCTCGTTCTTGAGCATCTCAACCATGGCCTCGTAGGTCGTCCTTGCCTCCTTGAATTCCCTTGGTGCGGTAATGGCCTCGAAAGTACACACGGTCGCAATAATCTTCGCGTAATAGGAGATGTCGGGTCCCTTCCTGTGTCTCGGATATCCGCTTCCGTTTTCCCTCTCGTGGTGATCCAGAACTCCCATGAGGATTGGAAGAGAGAACTCCGCTGACTTAAGGATATTGTAGCTTACGAGCGGGTGAGTCAAAATCATCTTACGCTCGGCTGCGGTGAGAGGCTTGTTGTTCATGTAGAGCTGCGGAGAGATTGTCAGCATACCGATCTCATGAAGAATGGTCGCGACTCCGAGTTCCACAAGCTTGTCCTCACTCATCCTGAGCTGCAAACCGATCGTTATGGCAAGAACCGTGGAGCGGATGCTGTGATAGACAAGGAAATAGTTGCGTCTGTCCTGGGGAACTGAAATTCTGAGCATATAACGCTGGTTGACCTTGATGAACTTGCACAAAGAGCGCACCGTACCGAAAATCTCGCTTTTCTTGAAATCCTTGTTCGTGGCGTAATATGTGTAGACCTGGTTGATGTATTCCATGTATGCCATGTAAACATCCTGAACCATCTCCATTCTCTCGCGGTCGTTGGAAATAGACGCCCTTCTCTCCTCGGCTTTCTGAAGAGCTGCCTGAACGCTCGGCTCAACGGACTCCTCGGTGTTTTCCTTTTCCTTGGGCTTTTCAATGACAAGCTCAGTAACGTCCTCGGTGGCGGCGGAAATTTCCTTTTTGACCTCTTCATTTACCACAGGCTTTGGAGGAGCTGCCACAACCACGGCACTTTCGGCACTGACCGACGTAAAACTCCACTCAAGAAGAGCCTTTATGATTTCCTGCGGCAGAGGGCATTTTGCGGGACATAGGAGGAACTTGGCATCCAGCATCAGGTCCCCGGTATATTCGTTATTCGCTTTCAAATCTGAGACTGTAATCGTTTCCATCACTTACCTCTTTTTAAAGAAACCGGCGTTTCCTAAAGTATCGGCATTTACAAACGATTTCAACACCCAAAACCCCTAATTGAACAGGAATCTCTCCCGCTCGACCTCTTTCTTAAACTGCTCGTCGATTACCGGAGGATGGCTGTTGAAATAGAGAATCTGCTCCAGTTCCTCCATCGTATGCACGCCCCACACAGGAGAAACGTTCTCGAACTGAAGGAAAAATCCCAGCGCAAGGGGAATGTTCGCGACGAGACCTCCGCAAAGAGGCTGGGAAGCCACGCAACCAACATCCCTTTCGGCACAAAGACGCACCAAGTCCTGAGATTTTTTGTCCGTGAGTATGCTGAAGGGAAACTGAACCGCGTCATAAAGTCCGCTTTCCACCGCTTCCTGAGCCAGCTCCACGCTTTCCGTGGCAAAACCGATGTGTCCGACCTCACCCTTCTGCTGCAGCCTGAGCATTTCGTTATAGAGTCCGTCGGGCCCGTCCTTTTTCGGAACTATCCCCAGATTGTCGAACTCATACAGCTCCACCGAGTCGCTTTCAAGAAGCTCAAGACTCTCCTCCAGGTCCCGCCTCAAATCAGAGACGGTCTGTGCGGCAGATTTCGTGCAGATGTTCACGTTATGGCGGATTCCATGCAGCGCGGCACCCAGTCTCCTCTCGCACTCAGGCCTGGTGTGGGACAAATCAAAGAAATTCATCCCTCCCTCGTATGCCTTGTGAACAATCTCGGAGACCTTCTCATCCGCTTCCGGGCCGAAATCCTCTATTTCCTTGCAGTCAAGACTCATTGCACCGAACGCGACCCGGCTCACGAGCATCTTTGCCCTTCCTAAAGATATGTATTCCATAGCTTTAAGCTGCTTTTAACGCTGCACTGGCTTGTAGTTGCGGATTGCGTTGTGGAGGAATCCTGAAAGCTCGCTGATTTTCACGCGCTCCTGGGCCATGCTGTCACGGAAACGGACCGTAACTGTGTCAAAGTTGGGACTGTCCTTAGTGATTGTGTCATAATCGACGGTGATGCAATAAGGAGTTCCAATCTCATCCTGTCTGCGGTATCTCTTTCCGACATTTCCGCTCTGGTCGTAGTCGGTCACGTATTCTTCCTTCAATGCGGTCCTGATTTCCTGCGCCTTCTCCGCCATTCCGTCCTTTTTCATAAGGGGAAGGACAGCGACAGTAACAGGAGCGAGCTGAGGATGCAGATGAAGGACTGTGCGGTAATCCTCGGATCCTTCTCCACCCACGTTCTCCTCCTCGTAAGCCTCACAGAGGAACGCAAGGAAGTTGCGGTTGAGTCCCGCGGATGTCTCAATGACATAGGGCGTATAGTTCTTGTTTCCGTCATCCTGGTCCATGTAGCTCATGTCCTTTCCGGAAACCTTTGTGTGCTGGCTCAGGTCAAAGTCAGTGCGGTTGTGGATTCCCTCAATCTCCTCGAATCCGATCGGGAAGTTGTACTGGATGTCGTAAGCGTCCTTCGCATAGTGGGCGAGCTTGTCGTGGTGATGCCAGTTCAGGTTCTTTTCCGCGATTCCGTACTTGAGGTAGAAATTCCAGCGGTCCTTTCTCCAGTTCTGGAAAATCTCGTCATCGGTGCCGGGCTTGCAGAAATATTCCATCTCCATCTGCTCGAACTCACATGTGCGGAAGATAAAGTTCTTGAAGATAATCTCGTTGCGGAAGGATTTTCCCACCTGCGCGACTCCGAAAGGAATCTTCATGCGGTTTGACTGCACGATGTTCTTGAAGTCGGTAAAGATTCCCTGGCAGGTCTCCGGGCGGAGATAAATAAGATGCGCGTCATCGGCGATCGGTCCCTGATGGGTCTTGAACATAAGGTTGAACTCGCGGACGGCGGTATACTTGCGGTTTGTGCTTCCACAGGTGGGACAGTTGATGTTCGCGTCGATGAAAGCCTTCATTTCCTCATGGGTCATTGTGTCAACTGGCTTTCCGGGATCCTTATCGGGGTTCTTGCGGACGAAATCCTCAATCAGCTGGTCGGCGCGGAATCTTGCCTTACACTCGGTACAGTCAATCATCGGGTCGGAGAAGTGCGCCACGTGACCAGATGCCTCCCATGTCTTATGATGCTGGAAAATCGCGGAATCAAGTCCCACAACGTCGTCATGCAGCTGGGTCATGTAATGCCACCACGCGTTCTGAATGTTGCGCTTGAATTCCACACCAAGTGGACCATAATCCCAAGCTCCGGCCTGTCCTCCGTAAATCTCGCTGGCCTGATAGACAAAACCACGTCTTTTGCACAATGAGATGATTTTGTCCAAAGTGCAGGAATGATCAACTTTCTTTTCCATAATATATACGCTCCTAAAGTTCCCATGCCGGTTCGCAGGGGAAAAATTGCAATTTCCGCTTAGTATATCAGAAATGGGGAACAATGGCAAGACAAGCGAGTGGAAAGTTGAAAGTTGAAAGCTCAATTCACAATTATCTGTAGCTTTTTTTTGGGGGATGTGATATAATAGAAAATACTTATGATTTTTGGGCGCAAGATAATTGCATTATGCACGGCACAAATTACCAAGCCTCTCTGTAAGGATTACCTTACGACCTTGAGCAAAGGTCTTTCTGCTCACAATTTCTCCGTATTCGTCTACAATATGTGCTCGAGCCTTTACTGGAACGACAATCAGAATTTCCCTGAGACGGCGGTTTACGACCTGATTGACTACGAGAACACCGACATCATCATAATAATGGACGAAAGAATCAAGAGCAGGGCAACAGCCTCAAAAATCATAGCCAAGGCGGAGAAATACGGAAAGCCGGTCATAATGCTGGACGGCCAGTACGACAAGGGAATCAGCGTCTGCTTCGACTACAAAAACGGATTCGAGACCATCGTAAGGCATGTGGTAAAGCATCACAAGCGGAAAAAGGTCTATTTCATGGGCGGAATTCCGGGAAACAGATTCTCTGAAGAGCGCAAGGAAGTCTATCTGAAAGTCATGCGCGAAAACGGACTTGAGGTAAAGGACTCCATGATCAGCCACGGATATTTTCTGCCGGGAGGGGCTCAGGAGGCTGCAGAGGCGATTGTCACTTCCGGAGAGCTTCCCGACGCGATAATCTGCGCCAACGACATAATGGCCCTGAACACCATGCTGATTTTGCAGAGATTCGGAATAGACGTGCCGGGTCAGGTGATTGTGACGGGCTTCGACGGAATTGACGAAATCTACTTTTCAACGCCCCAGCTCACATCGGGATTCTGCAATTATGATAAAATCGCGGAGATGACGGTGGACATAATCCTGAGACTGTACGACCACCCTGATGACTCCCAAATCAACGAAAAATCTCTCGCAAGCCTCATAGGAACAACGCACAATCTTCTGCCGGAGACAATAATCGCCGGCTCATGCGGATGCGTCGAGAACTATCTTGCGCCAGTGAACTATCTGACCCAGCTCAACAACAGAACAACGACGACCGCGGAGGAGAACAGGGCAATCTTCAGAATCATGGAGAGAATGCAGAACTCAAGCTCCATAGAAGAGGCCTCCGAGAGCATGAACCACGACCCGATTCACTCGATTGACGTGCTGCTGAACAAAAGCTACACACTTTGGAACAACAATCCCGCCATCAGACAGGACGGCCCGATCTTTGAGGATGACATGTTCCTCTTTTTCAAATCCAACACCAAGGATTTCGCACCAAGCGACATAAAAAAATCCGACGTGATAGAAAATCTCAAGCCTTACGTGGACATGGGGTTCCCGCTGATTTTCAACACGCTCGACTACATCAACATTCCGTTCGGATTCGCATGCTTCCATTTCGCAAACTACAACGAGCTGAACTACTCTAAGATACCGCTGATCGTCACGGCCATTCGAAACGCCATCGGAGGATTCTCGACCATCCAGTACCAGAAATACATGTCCAAGCAGATGGAAGAAATCTACAAGATTGACTCTCTCACGGGACTTTACAACCGCGCAGGATTCTCAAGGCACTTTCAGGACATGCAGAAAAGGCTCAAGGCAACAAAGGGACCCGTCACGGTAATCCTTTCGGATTTGGACAGGCTCAAGAAAATAAACGACATTTACGGACACTCGGCGGGAGACAGCGCCATCCAGCAGTCAGCACGCGCACTTAAGCTCTCATGCCCCGAAGATGCCCTCTGCGTAAGATTCGGAGGAGACGAGTTTCTTGCGGTAATCGAGGGAGATGTCGACACCGATGAAATCAAGAAAAAAATCGACTCATATCTGTGCGAGTACAACGCGAACTCCAACCGCCCGTATGAGGTAAGCTCCAGCATAGGAATCTACAAAACCACCGGCGCGGACGATATCGACTTTGAGACCCTGATCAAAAAGGCCGACGAGTCCATGTACAAGGAAAAGACCGAGCATCATAAAAAATCTGAGCATTCTTAATTTCGCCTTTTTTCCTTTCCGGTACTTGACAAAAATCGCCAAATATGCAAAAATAAGGCTCCCGTGATACTTCACTGGCAAGGATGGTGAGAAAAGATATGGCAACAATCAATGTTGACGAGAATGAGAACCTGGAGAAGGCCATCAAGCGTTTCAAGAGAATGGTTGAAAAGGAAGGCATTATCCGCGAGTACAAGAAGCGCGAGTATTATGAGAAGCCCTCAACAATCCTTAACCGCAAGAACAAGACATTGCAGCGCAAGTTGCAGAAGAAGAACCACAGGTCACATGACGGAAAAGCATACTAATTCTGCGGTTCAGATAAAAAGGACTTCCAGATTTTTCTGGGGGTTCTTTTTTTTACTCCTGATTTCACTCCTCACATCCTGTCAAAGTCTCTCGTTCGGAAAACGCAGCTCCAGAATCAATGAGCCAAAATCCGAGTACATCCCTGATTTTTTTGAGTGGACCGCAATCTGTCCCGGAATCAAGTCATGCACATTCGAAAATCCATCCTTCCCGCTGCGCTATATAATAGTAGAAATTGATTTGTCCACGCCGAATCTGGAAATTTGCACATGGCCTGACCCGCAATCCTTCAGACACAAGTACAGTCCCCTGCCCCGCAAAAGCATTGAGGACTTCGCAAGGGAAAAATCCTGCGTGGTTGCATGGAACACATGTCCGTTCGAACTTTGGAAATCCACCGGCGCGACCATTGAGGGTGTGTACAAAAAGGACGGAAAAATCCTCTCGGAAGCGATGGAAAAATATGCCATGCTCCTGATAAGAAAATGCGGCGACGGTTCCGGTTATGAGGCTTCCATTTCGGAAACCCAGGACGAAAAAGCGACCGAGGATTGGGACATCGCCATCGGGGGATTTTACCAGACGCTTTCGGACGGAGAACCATGCGGGACATTCAGAAAAACCAACGACTCAAGGACAGCCGTGGGACTTTCGGAGGACGGACGCACCATGTACGTGCTTTCGGTTGAAGGTGAGGACGCGGAATCCAGCACGGGACTTTCCTACGAGCAATGCAACGAAATCTTCATGGCACTGGGGTGTTGGAGCGCGATTCAGTTCGACGGCGGAGGCTCCACCAATCTCTTTTTGAACGGAGAGCGGCCACTTTCATACCCCGAGGAAAGATTCAGTCCCTGCTACATGGGAGTTTTACGAGTGGAAAGATAAGAGTGTTTCGGTGGCATTTTAAACGGTTTTCAATCATTTTTCGGTGGCATTTTAAGCGGTTTTACTTGATTTTTCGGTGGCATTTTAGTACACTTTAACTATGGCGATGGAATACACTGAAAGGAAAATAGACAATACACTTCTCGAATGGAAAAATGAAAAGGACCGAAAACCTTTGCTATTGCGGGGGGCAAGACAGGTGGGAAAAACATCTGCCGTGCGACATCTGGCCGAATCATTCGAATATTATATCGAAATTGATTTTTTAAGCTCGGACAACTCAGACATTGCGGCTCTTTTTTCCCAAAGCATTTCCACAAAGGAGCTCTGTCAGAAAATTGCCGTCATAAAGGGAATTCCGCTTGAAGAGGGAAAAACGCTTCTTTTTTTGGACGAAATTCAATCATGTCCCAAGGCAATAGAAAAGCTACGATACTTTTACGAGCAGATTCCAAACCTGCATCTGATTGCCGCAGGATCGCTTTTGGAATTTGCTCTTGAAGAACTCCCCTCTTTTGGTGTCGGCAGAATCCGATCGGTTTTTATGTATCCGCTCAGTTTTGAGGAATTCCTGACCTTTCAAAATCTAAATGCTCTCCGGGATGAAATGAACAACGCCTCGCACCAGAAACCGCTTGACGAAATCTTCCACAAAAGACTGCTGCAGGAATTCCGCAATTTTTTGATTCTTGGTGGAATGCCCGAAGTTGACTCATACTGGTGCGAAACCCACGATTTCCTAAAATGCCGTCAGATTCAAAATGACCTTTTGATTTCGTACAATGATGATTTTTCAAAATACAAAAAAAGAATACCCGCGTCAAGGATTCAGGAAGTTTTCCGCTCGGTGGCAATACAGGGGCAGGGAAAATTCGTATATAAAAAAGCAAATCCCGATCTCCGTACCGACCAGATAAAATCAGCCCTTGAAACCCTCATTATGGCAGGACTTGTCTATCCCGTCACACACACATGCGCAAACGGAATCCCTCTTGGTGCTGAGCTTCGGGAGGACTACAAGCGGATGATTTATTTTGACACAGGACTCCTGCAACGTCAGCTGAACCTAAAGGCCGAAGACATTCTTGTGTCAGATGATTTTGACGTCATAAACAAGGGAGCCATCGCGGAGACTTTCGTGGGAACCGAACTTATGAAAGCAGGATCTTTTTACGAAAAAAACGAATTGTACTGCTGGCACAGAGAAGATGCGGGAAGCAATGCCGAAGTTGATTATGTGATTCAAAACGGCAACGAAATCATTCCCATAGAAGTCAAGGCAAGCAAAAAGGGCTCCATGCAAAGTCTGCGCCGATTTCTTGCTCTCAAAGGGAAACCCTACGGCATCCGCACATCCCTTGAAAATTTCTGCGAGTACGACGACATAAAAGTCTACCCTCTGTACGCCATAAAAAATGCACGGGAGAGTTGAACGCTAGACGAATGGCAAGTTTTTTTGAAAATTTTCGATTAATTCACAAATTTCATACCCATTAGGGTATACAACCAATTTAATGACTCAAAAAACTCAGGGAAGCGGGGCTGTTCTTTACAACAATTTGCCACCCTTACAAATCCAGCTCCATGATGTCATAAAAGTTACAACGCAAAACTTGTGCCAGTGAATTGATTGCGCTTCCGCTTGCCCTGTTTATGTCTTTTGCTCCGATCTCATACTGCTGCAAGGTGCGGAGATTAACTCCCGACAATTCGGACAACTCTTTTTGAGTCAGGCCGGCGTCTTTCCTGAGACGGTGAAGATTTGTCCCTTTGTGCAATTTTTTTTCCTGAATGATTTTGTTCATCACATCAAGAAATTTTTCCTGAGGGGCTTCATGCAGCGGATTGTACATTCCGACTATCTGGGAAAACGGCACATAATCACGGATTTTTGAAAATGAAAGCTTTGTCTCCCACTGGTAGTAAGCCAAAATCCATCCTGCCCAGTATTCAGGTGAACGGTCAAAACTGAAAAAACTACTGGAATCAATCTGCACGGGAAAGCCAACTCTCTCAAAAACACTTAGCGCAAGTTCAGTCCCCGAGCAAGCGCACACAAAAGCAGGAGATCCTATTTCTATGGCTCCGGCAATTTTAGAGGCGACAAAAAAACCGTAAAACGAATCTGGCGGAACCTTGCATCCATTCACAGCAAAATCAAACGCAAAGCCCATTTTTTTCATCATATCAGGAAGGAAAAATTTATCGTAAGCGTGGGTCATCTTTTTTCACCTCATCCAAAATCAAGTCGCGAATAAAGATTCCGGATATGTCAGAATCCTCCAATGATTTTTTGTAATCCCTTTTTGCATTGTCCATTCGGCTCATCCGCATGGCACAGTATTTTTTCCCTTCGGCAATTTCAAAATTCTTGAATTCAATCTGATTGAATGCTTTCTGGCTCTTTAAAACAATCTGCTCGCCCAGTTTTCCCAATTTCATTGCATTTTGCAGCTGCGAATAGGAAATCTGATTTGAAAGAAATGCCTGTGCAAAGGAAAAATAGGAATCATCAGCCCTGTAGCCTTTTATCGCATCACATTCAGAAATATCCGGCAGAAAATTTGTCTTAAGATAATACGCTCCCTGACGCATGATCGGGGTGTCCATATCAAAGCGACGATTTACAATAAGAATTGCAAGCCAGTGAAGTGTGCAGAACTGCTCGGACTTCAAATCCAAAATACGTAATCCGTCGGTTTCAAGCTCATAACAGTTGGAAAAACCATCATCAGGGGTCGGACAGGCCCATTCCTTTGCCAGCTCAATATTTTGCGTGCAATAAAATCCCAGACCATAATCATTATAGACTTTTCCTTTTCCAAAAACTGGCTTTGAGACTATTTTATCTGACCCATGAAACAAAATCATCTTCGACATGGTAAAATTATACTTCTATAGAAGTAGTTTTGTCAATCCATTAAAAACTCCCTTGAAAAAGTGCAGAGCATTTTATACAAATTTTTCAAAGTCCCTCTTGACAAGTATACTTTGCATGCGTATAATCAGAATCATACCAAGTATACTTTGCATACAAAACAGGAGGCTTTTTATGACACTGCAGAAAATCAGGAAGTTCACAATCATCATTTCCATGCTGCTTTTTCCAATCACAATCTGGTACTTCTCGCCCTACCTCATCATCATGGCGGCGATGCAGCACATCATCAACGGAAGCTTCATTGTCTTTACGCTGATGTTTTTGTTCGGAATGTTTTTCGGCCGTCTCTGGTGCGGATTTTTTTGTCCCACGGGCGGCATGAGCGAATGTTTTGCGACCTTCTCCGACAAGGCACCGAAGCAGGGATGGCGCAATTACATCAAGTACGGAATCTGGCTTGTGTGGATTTCAGGAGTCGTCACCTGCCACATACTCGGAAAAGGCGACTACACGATCCAGCCCTTTTTTATGACCGACCACGGCATATCAATTTCAAACATCTACAGCTACGTGATTTATTACGGAATAGTGATTCTGTTTTTGATTCCGGCACTCATCCACGGAAAACGCGCGAACTGCCATTACATCTGCTGGATGGCTCCCTTCATGATTGCGGGCTACAAGCTCGGAAGGATTCTCCATCTGCCGCAAATGAAAATCAAGTCAGAGAAATCAAAATGCACGGGCTGCGGAATGTGCGAGAAAAAATGTCCGATGAGTCTCAGCATAAAGTCGCTCATGGAAAGCGGAGAGATAAAATCAGCGGAGTGTATTTTGTGCGGCGAGTGCGTGAGTGCATGCAAAAACAAAGTGCTCTCAATTAAAATGACAAACAAAAGGAGCTAAATATGACAAAGGAAGAAATTTTGAAAATGGGTCGCGAGGACAACGGCGGGCGTGACATTGAGGATCTGGAGGTCCAGAACGTGGCGGCAAAAATCGCTTATTTTTCATCCCTCGGTCTGTGCGCGGTTGTCTCCATCCTGAGCTGGATTTTTACGAAGCGTGTGAGCGTCCAGTGCTGGATAATTTTTTTCGGCATGCTCAGCGTCGCATTTTTCGTAAAGTATCTGAAGAAGAAAAAACTGCACGAGCTTTTTGTTGCGCTTGGATATCTTGTGATTTTCATTCTGCTCATCGTCACGTTTATCTTTGAGCTGACAGGCCGCCTCGGAGGAAAGATATGAACGAGTCGCTTGTTTTGAAAAATCATCTCAAGGAAATCAGGACGGAAAAGGAACTCTCCCAGTCGGAACTCGCTCAGATGGTCGGTGTGTCTCGGAACACAATCAGCTCCATAGAAACCCTGCAGTTCTGCCCCACAGCAAAACTCGCACTGCTTCTCTGCGTCGCCTTGGACAAAAAATTCGAGGACATTTTTTATTTTTGATTGTCCCGCAAAATCCCGATTGTAAAAAATCTGAAGCCGTGGTATTCTGTTTAAAACTATATTTTAAATAGGAAGCGCATTATGTCAAAGATTATTTTTTTAGCAGACTTACATGGAAACATGCCGGCGACTCTCACACTTGAAAAAGAAATTGAAAAAATCCAGCCCGATGACATTTGGTTTTTGGGTGACGCGGTCGGCAAGGGACCTGAGAACGACAAAACTTTGGACTGGGTGCGCAATCACTGCAAGCATTACATTTCGGGAAACTGGGATGTCGGATGCGTACAGGGAGCGAAAAAAGCGACATCGGAGGACGATCCCGCGGCGGACTCATTTTACTGGAAGCAGCTCGGAAAGGAAAGACTGGACTGGCTTGAGTCTCTGCCACTTGAGGATGAGGTGACAATCAGCGGAATCAATTTCAGGCTGATTCACGGACGGCCTCTTGCAATCAACTATCACTCCTATCTTTCAATGGATGAGCTGAAGGACGGATTCACCGACACAAAGGGAAAGCTCCACGGCGGATTCATCAGCGCTGACTGCCACATGCCGTACATCCGCGAGACTGATTTGGGATACGCAATCAACACAGGGAGCGTCGGTAACTCGCTGGGACTTCCACGCTGCCACGCTCTTTTGGTCGAAGGGGAACTGGGTTCGCCGGAACTCTCTCCAATCAGCATGAGCATCCTGAGCATTCCTTACGACAATCAGCTTGCGGCAAAAATCGCGGACGACTATCCGGTACCGAACAGGGAAGCTTACAAAAAAGAGGTTCTCACGGGCGTTTACTCAAGATGATTTACGCAAAGATTTTCAAAAATCATCCTTGATATTTTACTCGCGCTTGTGATAGAATCGCGGGTATGAAAGAGACTACCATCAATATGACGGAAGGAAATCCTGTCCGCTTGATTTTGATTTTTTCCCTGCCCATGCTCATCGGGAATATTTTCCAGCAGCTGTATAATTTTGTTGATTCTGTGATTGTCGGTCAGTTTGTCGGGGCAGATGCATTGGCTGCAATCGGTGCGACGGCATCAATCACGTTTTTCTTTTTTGCGCTCTGTAATGGAATCGGATCTGCGGGCGGAATTATAACATCGCAATTTTTTGGCGAGGGCAACACCGACAAGGTTAAGAACTGCATTGCGAACACGGCGTACATCATGCTCGTAATTCCAGTCACAATCGGAATAATCGCTTTTTTTGCGGCGGGACCAATCCTTGAGCTGCTGAAGACTCCGGACCTGATTCTGCATGATGCGAAGGTCTACATGAGGATTATGTGCGTGAGCCTTGTTTTGGTTTCCGCATACAATTTTGCATCCTCCATGCTGCGCGCACTCGGGGACTCAAAGACGCCCCTTTACTTCCTGATTTTTGCCTGCATCCTGAATGCCATCCTGGATTTGTTTTTTGTAATCAAGCTGCACATGGGCGTTTTCGGTGCCGGCATTGCGACTCTGATTTCCAATTTTATCTGCGCGATTTTGTGTCTTGCCTTTGCATTTAAGACCAATCAGTATTTCAAGCTTTCAAAATCAGACTGGAGGGTGAATTCCACATTGCTCGGAAAGTGCATAAAGCTCGGCGTGCCCCTTTCACTGCAATTCTCCCTGATCGCAATCTCATGCATGGCATTGCAGCGCGTGGTGAATTCATTTGGCCCTGTTGCGGTTGCGGCATTTACGGCGACGAGCAGAATCGAGCAGCTGATACATCAGCCTTATGGAACCCTGGGTACAGCCCTTGCGACTTACTGCGGTCAAAACTACGGAGCGAAAAAGAAGGACCGTATGCTTGAGGGCTACAGAAAAACTTTGCTCATGATGGCCATTTTCACAGCCGCCATGATTCCAATCATCCAGATTTTCGGAAACCCCATCACTTCCCTTTTCGTAAAGGAGCCGGAGGTCATAAGAATGGGAGCAAAGGCACTCAGGATTACAAGCCTCTTCTACATCTTCCTTGGAATAATATACGTGGCTCGTGGAATCCTGAATGGAATCGGGGATGCGACCTTCGCCTTGATCAACGGTATTACCGAAGTGGTCGGTCGCTTTGTGGTTCCTGTTCTTCTTACATCGGTCGCGTTCATCGGCGTGTGGGGCATCTGGTGGTCGGTCGGAATCGTCTGGTTCCTGAGCGGACTCACGGCATGGCTCCGTTACCTTTACATGAAGAACAGGATTTGATTATTCTTTTGGTACACAATACGCGCCGAAGACCCAGCCTTTGGTTCCGGTTCCGTCGTCCACGTAGTACCAGTAATCGTCATTTCCGTCCATGCTGTAGGTTGCGGCAGTTCTCTCATAAGCCATTACACCTGACTGATTTGGCAGCTGCTTCAGAACATTTCCGTTGACTGGTGCGGCCCTGAGATTTACGCTTGAGTCATCGCTCGTGTATATCATGCGGGACTCTCCGTTTTCATCAAGCTTGACCGTCTCCAGTTTGTCTGACGAGCTCTCCTCCCCCATATCGTCCATATTCTGCATCTCGGACTCATCATCCTCAGATTCCTCAGGCTCTTCAAATTCTTCCAACGCCTTGTCAAGAAGCTCCTGAACGGACGGTGAGATGGAAAGCTGGCTTATGCTGTCCAACATGGCAAAGCGGCGGTTCTCATCTGTGATATTCTCAGCCTGCTTCAAGAGTTTCATCGCCGTGATGTCATCCTTGCTGGTGCTTACCTTTTCCTTTTTGATGTAGCCGATTCTCACGCGATACTGATTTTCATCGTAGAATGTAAGCTCATACAGTTTAAGTCCCTGGACACTTACTTCCTCACCGACTGCAATGACGGTTCCGTGTGGAAGGGCAGTCTTTCTTACATCAGCAAGATTCTTCGTAAGATATGTCGCCGCACTTCTGATTACAACGGCAGGCTTCTGATAAGCGGCAATTCTGTTCGCAATCACATAATAGTCTTTTCCCTGATAGTTGACCCTCGCAAAGTTCATGGTCTGACCTTTTTTTGCGTTGGTCCATGAAGAGACAACAATATCAGGCTTTTTTCTTCCCTGAGAATCCGTGTCACGTCCAAGGTAAACTTCAAGCACAGTACCCGGATCAAGGTCTTTCTTCGCCCATTCCATCATTCCAGGCTCTTTCTCATTCCAAAGAGCGGTGTCTTTCTGCAATGCAACCGCTGTGGTTGTCTCCTGAGCAAATGCGGCACACAACGCAAGCAGGGAAATCAAAAATATAGATGCTATTTTTTTCATATCAATCTCCTCTTTTCAGATGCCCTAGAATGTCAAGAATTCAAGGTTATCCATAAGTTCCTCAAGCACGATCGGATCCGTCTTGCCCTCAGCCCTCAGCTTCTTGTATTTGTCCGAAACCATGACGGCCGCAACATCACTCTCCTCAAAGCTCAGAGAGCTGTTCATAAGATATCCGTTGACCGTAAATGTCTTTCCGTCCGGAACATAGTAGCGGATTTTCTTGAAGAGCTTTTCCTCATCCTCAGGAATCTTTTCAGAGAACGCGGCGACGATGGTTGACTCAGGCACGGTGTTCTTTCCGATGTTGGCAAGATCCGGCTTGCTATAGATATAGGCGGAAGAATTCATTACGACCGCGGCAACGGCATCTACGGCAATCGAATAATCACGCACATAATAATCCTCACCGTCGTAGCGCACATGGATGAAATCTTTTTTCGCACCGTCAATCGGAACTTCCTTAAGCATCTCCGCTCCCTTGTTTTCGTCGTTGGCATCGTAAAATCCGTAAACCTCAACCTCGGTTCCAACAATGGCTTCAAAATCGGCGGACATTGTTTTTATCGTAACGCCATCTTCCTCATAAACTGGATCATAATACCAACCTGAAATCATAACACCCTTCATTGTCGGTTTTGGCTTTGACGGGGTTGCTGGAGTTGGATCTTCCACTTCTTCACTGGCCCACTCTCCTTCCTGGGACTCAGTTTCCTGACCTACCTGGTTCTCTCCCTTTTTACAGGCAGGAATCAAAAGCAGAAGAGCTAAGAAAAATAAGACGCTTACTTTTTTCATACAAAGCTTCCTTAAAAATTTAGTTTTCTTCCATATAATTTGAAAGATATAGAACTATAATAAAAAATCGAGGAAAATACAAGAGGGGGGGAGGATTAAAGTGGAAAACGGAAAGTGGAGAGTGGAAAGTTGAAAGTTGGGGATTTTTGTGGTACAATAAAAATGGAGGTGCAATATGTCGGCAATGGCTTTAAGAAAAGAAGCAACAACTTTAGTTGAAAGCTTGGATGAATCTCAACTCATGTATGTTATTCAGTTTATGAAATTCATAAATCAGCAGAATGCAATGAAAAAACAAAAAGAAAACCGTGATAAAAGAGATTACGAATTGATCAATGCATCTTGCGGAAAGCTGAATGAAGAGGCTGAAGAGAATCTTGATTTCCAAGCAGATATTTGGAGTGACTAATGAAACGTGGTGAATTGTATCTAGTTGAACACGCTACTAAAACTGATGTTAAAAAACAGAGAGTTTTTGTTGTGGTTTCTAGACAAGTTGTTATTGATTCAAAGTATTCGACGGTAATTTGTGCTCCTGTATATACAAACACAGAGGGAATTAGCACCCAAGTTCCAGTAGGCATAGATGACGGTTTGAAACATCAAAGCTGGATACGTTGTGATGAACTTGTTAGTATAAGAAAATCTGAATTAACAAACTATGTTGGTAGTCTTGGTACTAATTCTTTAATCAAATTAAATGAGGCCTTAAAAATCGCCTTGGATATTGAATAAACAAAAGGAGACTGCATGAATCAGAAGGAAAGGATGCTGGCGGGATTGCCCTACAAGGCTTGGCTGGACGGATTGAGCGAGGATCGGCTTGAGAATAAAAAAAGAATTTTCAGATTCAACAATCTGGAGCCGGGACATTTCGCGGAGAAGGACAAGCTTCTTAAAGAGATTCTCGGAAAGACCGGGGAAAGAGTCAACATTGAGGCTCCCTTTCACTGCGACTACGGCTACAACATTGAGGTCGGCGAGGATTTTTTTGCGAACTACAATTTTACCGTGCTGGATGTCGGAAAGGTAAAGATCGGGGCGAACGCACAGATTGCGCCGAACGTTTCCATTTACACAGCGGGTCATCCCATTCATCCTGAGTCAAGGAATTCCGGCTACGAGTACGGCATTGAGATTACAATCGGGGACAATGTTTGGATCGGAGGAAACACCTGCATCATGCCCGGAGTGAAGATTGGAAACAATGTGGTTATAGGGGCAGGCAGCGTTGTGACAAAGGATCTTCCAGACAATGTAATCGCCGTCGGAAATCCGTGCAGGGTAATCAGGGAAATAAGCGAAGAGGACCGCGACTTTTATTACAAGGACAGAAGATTTGATGTCGAGGATTACAAATGAAAATCTGGAAGGGAAAAATGAAAAATAAAAAAATCACCGGGCTTATAAACTTGATTTGCATCGCGTGTCTTGCATTCACATCATGTGTGAGCGCCGGAAAAAATTTCGAGCCGCAATATCTGATTCATGCGAAGAACGACAACGGATTTGTCTCGGCGTACAAGGCATATTTCGCGATTGAGGGTGACAGCATCAGAAAAATTTCTTCCCGCAGCTTTGAGTCTCTTACGCTTGAGGAGGACTCTCAATACAAGGTCATCAGTCCCCAGGTACAGTCATTCGACAAAGGCAATCCTGCGGATGAATCAGTTTTGCGCGACCTGGAAGCGATGGGCATTGCATACACGGACTCGCTTTATGTGCTTGTCACCACATTCGATGAGTACAAAATCATTCAGGTGACGACGCTCGACGGCAACGTGGCTCTGGACGAGAGCTATGCCATGTTCCGAAACGGCTCCCCCATGCAGATTCCGAAAGACATCAATCTCAGCTGCCTCTTCAGATTCTACAGGCACAAGTAGCGACTCCCTTGGGAATCTTCTACAACTCCAGCACAATCTCCTTGCAGAGAGTCACAAGATTGTAGCGGATTCCCTCGCGGGTGTTCCATCCCCTGTCCGTCCATTCTTCGGAAGCAACGTCATCGCCGCCGTAAATAATCGCGCCATAATCAAAACCACGGAACTGTGCCACGGCAATGCATCCGGCCTGCTCCATCTCCACGATTTTCGCTCCCTCGCTTTTCCGAAGCTCCACTTTTTCCGCAGTCTCACGGAACAATGCGTCGGTCGTCCAGCAGAGTCCACGGAGATAGGGAACATTGCATTTCTCAAGATACTGCGCGATTTTGTCAGTCACTTTTTTGTCTGTGTAAATGCAGCGTGACGGCTCCACATAATGATAGGAAAATCCCTCGTCACGGATCGCACCTTCCACGAGCAGAAGCTGTCCCACTTTGATGTTTCGGTCAAGAACCCCGCCGCCGCCACAGAACATCACTTTCGTAACTCCGAACGCGTTGAACAAATCAAGGTTTCCGCCGCATGCAGGACATCCCACCTGACCATGCACGATGAGCACATCCGGTTCCTTTACGAAACGGTAAATTGTAAACGGATTCTCGCCCGCAACCTCATAATAAGGCTCAATCTCTTTTCTTGAGGCAAGCTTGTTCACAACCTCGGGGAAAAAAGTAATCACCATGCGTGTGGCGTCAAATTTTTTATCAGCCAGAGTCGCAGGATTCAGCTTCGCAATTTTATCCGTGTCAAATTCCAAAACGGGAAACTCTTTCTTTTCTATCATGAGGTCAGAATAGCACAATCTGAAAAATATTTCAAGAAAACGGGAGACGGCTCTGATGGAATTCCCGCAAGCATCTCAAGCACACGGAGGTCACGCGCAATCATCACGATGTTAAAAGCGTCGCTGTCACTGTACGCACGGTTTGCAGATATGGCCTCCTCCAGCGGGACCACACGCAGCTCAAATCCCGCCTCATCCTCATAGTCGTCAAGGTTCTGCCTCGTGATTTTAAGGCCGTCCCTGCCCTCGCCCGCATCCGAACTTCTCTCGACATCGCATGTATAATAGAAGGAATCCTGCACGAAAATCTCATCCGCCTTTCTCGTCGATTTTTGAAAACGATGCGCCACGCCGTATTCCCTCACGCTTTCAGGCACAACCACAAGTCCCGTTTCCTCAGCGACCTCACGCACAAGAGCCGCAATTTTATCCTCATCCTCGTGGATGCCTCCGCCCGGGAATTTATAGTAGCCCAGATTCTTCGCATAAACCAGCGCAATTCTTCCGTCATCAAGCCTGATTATAGCCCTGGCCGAATGTCTCTCCGACCGCTTCCATTCCGGTTTGTAATTTTTTATGTCCAACGTAAAAAGTGTTTTCATATATCCTCCTCTCAGCTTTCCACTTTCAACTTTCATCTTGCGAGGCCACCATCGGCACATCGTCATCCTCACCGGCGAGGCTTGCCAAATCTGCGACCATCTTGTAATGGGCTGCGTTCTGCCATGTGGTTCCAGCCTCGTCAAGGGACTGCATCTGCTCGGATTTTCTTTCGTTCTGTTTCGAAAGTGCAAGTTTCGCTTTCATCAGAAGCTCGGTGGCTGCGTCTGCCCTCATGTGAAGAAGCTGTGCGACCTCGGACTCAGGGGCTGCTGCCAATGCGGAAAGAGTGCCGTATTTTTTCATCAGAATTTTGTCCTTCGCGGGCCCCACTCCGGGCAGCTTGATAAAGGGACTCACGGTATTTTCCTTTGTCCTGAGCTCCTGGTTTCTGCTCGTCGCGAATCGGTGAGTCTCATCACGGACACGCTGCAAGAGTCTGAGTGCGTCGCTTCTTTTCGGAAGACACACGGGTTCACTCGCATGTGGTCTCCAGATTTCCTCATCCCTTTTCGCAAGCCCCGCAATCGGTATGTCAAGGTCAAGGGATTTCAGCACAGCGTCCACCGCGTTCACCTGTCCGATTCCTCCGTCAATCAGAATCAGATCCGGGAGAGGCTTTTCCTCATTCACGAGCCTTGAGTAACGGCGGGATGTCGCTTCCCTCATGGACTGGAAATCATCAATGTATCCCTCGGTGGTTTTGAGCCGGAAATAGCGGTAGTTCTTTTTGTCGGGATTTCCGTTGTAAAAACTTATGAGAGACGCAACCGGGAATTTTCCGCCGATGTGCGCGATGTCGAATCCCTCAATGCGTACCGGAAGCGTGGGAAGTGAAAGCAGGTTCCTGAGCTCCTCCATTGCTGGATAATCCCCCCTCTCCCTCACTCGCCGTATGATGTCCTCCTTCGCGTTCTCCCTGGCCATATCAAGGGCAGCCCTGTGCATTTTGGCTCCGGGAATGGAATCCGAGACAGGAATAATCTCACATTCGGCATGGCAGGCCTCCGAAATCCACCGTCTCATAATCTCAATTCCGCAGTCATCCGCGACGTAAATTTTGGGAGGGAACATCTCTTTTTGCGTGTAGTACGCGCTCATGAACTCTGCAAGAACCTCATCATCCTCGCTCAGAGTCACCGTCCTGTAATTGTCGCGTCCCAAAAGTTTTCCGCCCCTGATTTTGAGCACGGTAAAACTCACGAGCTCTCCCTCGCCGAAGGACGCTATGTAATCCCTGTCATCACCGTCAAATCCCTCCACGGTATTCTGGTTGCGGAGTACGGAAAGTGCCTTTATACCGTCCCTGAGTCTCGCGGCCTTTTCAAAATCCAGCGACTTGGCGGCGGCTTTCATCTCATCCTCAAGTTTTTTGTCGCTTCCCTCCGCTTTATTCTCAAGTATGGTGCAGATTTCTTCGATATATTCAGTATAGGTGGAGTGGGCTACCTCGCGACAGCATGGTGCCTTGCATCTTCCTATGTGATAGTACATGCATGGGGAAGCCTTTTTCCTGAACTTGCGGCAGTGCCTTAGCGGATAGATTTCGTAAAGAGTCTCCAAAAAGGTGTCGAGCGCGGAGGCATCGGGAAAGGGGCCGAAATAGCGGGATCCGTCGTGGATTATGCGTCTGGTCTTGTAGATTCGCGGATATTCTTCCTTAGTAATGCGCAGCACCGGATAGGATTTTCCGTCCTTGAGGTCGATGTTGTACTTGGGCGTGTACTTTTTGATGAGGTTGTTCTCAAGAAGAAAGGCCTCGTACTCATTGTTCGTGGTGATGTACTCAATATTCCGGGCACTGGCTATCAGAAGCCTTGTCTTAATGTCCTTTTTTCCGCTAAAATAGGAGGAAAGACGGTTTTTAAGGCTCTTTGCCTTGCCCACATAAATGACGGTTCCACCCTCGTCGCGCCAAAGATAGACGCCGCTCTGGGACGGAGCCTTTAGGGCTGTCTGGTGCAGAATCTCCCTTGAGTCTTGGGAATCCTGTCCATCAGGCTGTGAAAGAGAACGGGAAGGTTCTGACGAACTCTTCTCTGGTAATGTTGAATCGAACGGGTGGTCGGACTTATGCATACCAAAAGGATACTGATTTTTGCGACAGTTTGTCTAGTGATTTCTGCTATAAGCATGGCTGGAATTTTTGCTGAGGAAAGCGTGATTACGCTGGGAGGCAAGAACGGCTGGTCAAGGATACAGAAAATGGACGGAGTTGTAATCGGCTCCGGAAGATACGGATACGACTGCATCCAGCTGGACACTAACAACCGCAATGTTTCTGACGGCACGGACCTGCTCCTTGACTTTGAGGACGAGCCTTTTGCCGACATAGCAGGAAACTACAACACGGCGGAGAACAATCTGCTTTTGTCCACATCCGCAAAAATGGGTCGTGGCGCGGGATTAAGCCGTGGCAACGGAGGAATCAGGCTCTCTGGAACCAGGAACGCGCTCTTCGGAAAGCAGGGACTCACCGGCTCCTTCATCATTGAATTCTGGCTCTGTCCTTCAATCGCGGAAAACGGAGAGATGGTTTTCTCATGGAGATCATCACGCACCGAAAGAAACTATCCGCTCTACCAGATGATTTCAGCAAGCTTCTACAGCAATCACTTGAAATGGGACTTCACCAACGTGTTCAACGGCTACAAAGACAACGGCGGCGAGATTTCCATAATGAGTTACAGGACAATCATCCCGAACAAATGGGCGCATCACTCAATCAGCTTCGACCAGGACACAGGACTCCTTGAGTACCGCATTGACGGAAAGCTTGAGGACTTGAAATACATCACCACAAACGGAAGGGAAAGCGGCGGAGAAATCCACAGTCCCTATCTCGGAGTTGCGGCTGACATTGAGATTTGTCCCTCATACACAGGACGCATTGACGACTTCCACATCCAGCACAAGTCCACGAGCAACACTACGAAAACACTTCGCTATGACACATACAAAAAAACCGGCGGACGCTTTGTAACAGAGCCGATCCAGGTTCCTCTGAGCTCAAGCCTTATCAAGGTTGATGCAGTAACCAACGAGCCCTCACAGACCGAGGTTGCAATCTACGTGAGAAGCGGAGACAGCTATTTCAAATGGAACGACGAGGAGCCCGAATGGATTCCCGCAAAGAACCACGGAGACATTGAGGGTGTGACAGGAAAATATTTCCAGGTCGCGGTGGATTTATATCCGGACGGCACTGGCGCAAAGACACCTTCAGTAACACAGATTGACCTGCACTACACCAAGGTCGCTCCTCCCCTCCCCCCATTCACGGTAATCGCGGAGGCAGGAAACGGACAGGTCACGTTGAGCTGGAGTTATTCAGTTGAAGATGAAGTGGGCGGATATTACGTCTATTACGGAGAGAGACCCGGAGAGTATCTTGGAAGGGAAGCATTCCAGGGAGAGTCGCCGGTAAATGTGGGCAACGTGGCAAAGGTCACGCTAAAGGGACTTAAAAACGGAAAGATTTATTACTTTGCGGTGGCAACCTACTCAAGCAGGGACAGCCGGATTGTGGGAACCCTTTCGAAAGAAGTTTATGCCCGACCGCTAAGAAAATAGAGAGGAATAAGTATGAACGAGCCAAATTCAACCTACCGGCTTATGCTGGACAGGGCACACTCAGCAGTGCTTTCACATGACTATACGCTGGCATCGCGCTTGTATAAAAATCTCCTGCGAACGGATCCGGGCAACACCGAGCTTCTTTTCGAGCTTGGGGACCTTTACCAGAAATCCGGGAACGACTCTCAGGCCATTCCGCTCTACAATCAGATTGTCGCGACAAATCCGAATGACGTAAAGGCACTCAACAGCCTTGGCTCAATCTACCGGCGCTTGGAAAGATACGACGAGTCAATCGCTGTGCTTGAAAAGGCCGTAATCGCGGATGAGAGCAACGTGCAGACTTTCTACAACCTGGGATTCACGTACAAGCTCATGGGCAACAATGCCGACGCCATCCAGTGCTTCAATACCGTTGTCGAAGAAAATCCGAATGACGTTCTCGCATACAACCACCTCGGCTCAATCTACGCGGAGGAAAAAGATTACGAGAAGGCCATCGCATCATATCAGAGGGGACTCAAGGTTGACCCGAACCACCCCATCCTGCACTTGAACCTTGCGAAGAGTTACGAAAAACAGGGTGCGTCAGACCTTGCCGAAAAAGAATATGAGTCCGCGCTCAGGTCGAAACCGGGCTGGCTCGATGCCATTGACGGATACGCCGATCTTCTGATTGCGAAAAATCAGACACGTTATGCGTCGGAACTCCTTCAGCAGGCAATCCAGCTCAATCCGCAGAACCCCTCTGTGCACGCGAAAATGGGAAACGTGTACGACAGGCAAAATGATCTGGACAACGCCGAGTATGAGTACAGCACATCACTCAAGCTCAATCCGAAAAACCCGGCCGTGCTCTCAAGTCTTGCGGCAATCTACTCAAGGGGCGGAAAGGATAACGAGGCCATCCGCATGATGGAAAAATACGAGAAGGAAACTCCCGGAAATCCAGACATGCTCAGGCAGTACGCCGACATCCTGATTACAGCCGACCGTCTCAACGCAGCGTCACAGAAAATCAAGGAAGTGTGGGACATGAATCCCAACGACGTGCAGACCCTGAACCTGCTCGCACAGTATTACATCTGCCGTGGACAGGAAGACAAGGCCGAGGCATGCTTCAGGAAGATTTCTGCCCTCAATCCGGCGTACACCGAATACTATGTGGACGGAGCAAAGCGTTACAGACAGACGGGCAAATACGAAAAGGCGGAAAAGCACGCGAAAAAATATCTCCAGATAAACTCACCCAGCGCGAAGGCATCAACAATTCTTGCCGAAAGCTACGAGGGACAGAACCGCTATCAGGAGGCTCTGAACGAATTCCAGATTCTCGCATCCGAGGACGACGCAAACCTGCTCTACAGAAAGGGAATCGAAAGAATCACCTTGAAGATGGACCGCAGCAAGTCGCAGAATCCGGAAGAGGACGCGAACCTGATTGGAGGAAGCGAGGAAGAGGAAAAGCCGGACAGTCTGGAGCAGCAGCTTTCAAAGGCGGGTGGAGACGATGAGAGCGGAGCAATCATGCCCGACATCGATTTCAACAACATAGAAGACAGCCGCATGTCACAGTCCGATATGGTCAAGGCAAAAAACAAGGGATACAGTTTCGAAAACCTGACCGAAGAGGACAACAGCGGAGGTTCCCCCTTCTCCAAGCACATGGACGACGACATCATGGCAAGCAATGTCAATGACGATGATTTGACAAATCTTGTTCCAAAGCAGGAGGACGACACCGACGAGCAGCTTTCCTACATGGGTTCCTCTGATCCAGGAATGCTCGGTGGTCCCGCGGAAGATTTGATGGACTCAAATTTCATGGACGAGGATATCAAGGGTGAGCGCCGCAATCCTCCGTCAAGCACAATAGATGTCTCAGACGGATTGGACGAGCCGGAACCGGAGCCCGAGTACACGCCGAGGGAAGAACCGAAGCGCAGGGAGCCGAAACCAGAGTCACACCGCGAGCCTGAGCCAATACGTGAGCCCGAACCAGAGCCTGAGCCGGAACCGATTGCGGATTCTGAGCCTGACTTTGACATTGAGCCGGAGCCTGTTTCAGAGCCGAGCCCATACAAGAGCGAGGAGACTTTCCCGGCGGATGATGTCGAGCCGATGAATGAAGTTGAACCGGAGCCTGAAAGCGATTACACATTTGAAAGCGAGGTACCTGCGGCGAGCGAGGAAATCAGCGCGGACGAGACGTTTGACGAAAATGCCGACGGAGCTGATGATTATTCCTTCTCCAACGAGGAGCCTCTGCCGACCGAAGAGAATTCACTTGCGGAACTTGCCGAGGACAATGAGGATTTCGTATTCGACAACACACCCCCGGAGTCAGATTTTGAGAGCGAAGATGAACCAGAGAGTGAAAGCGTTGATGAGGTTGAGACAGAAGACGTAGCGGAGACAAGCGAAGAGACCTTTGACGATGGTCTGCCCTCCTTCGAGGATGAGACCGTTGAGGGACTCAGAGAAGAGGAAGTCTTTACTGAAAACGTCGGCGGCATGGAGGAAGAAGAGGAAAATGACCTTGACACCTTCATCAGCAGCGACGAGCCTGAATATCCCGATGCAGATGACGAGGTGGTGACATTTGAGGAAGAGAGCGACGTAACATCAAGCGACTTCGATTCCGACAATGAGAGCGAGCCGGAGAGCACTGCTGAAGAAGAAAGCGAATCTGAGACTGAAGCTGAGAGCATTGAAGAAAACGAGGATGATTTCGACATTGACTCTGAGCCGGAATCTGAATCCGAAGATGACACTGAATCCACAGAGGATGAAGAAGGCAGCGAGGACGAGGAAACCAGCGAGGAAGAAGCCCTCACTCCCGATCTCTTCATCAAGCTCAAGAACCTGAGCGAATATCTGCCTCTTGAAAAGCGCAGGGAATTCCTCAAGAGCCGTGAGAACATGCAGCTTGAGTACCTCATAAAGAAACTCGGCGGTTCACCAGGATTCCTCCACACCGCATCCAATTTAAGAGGAGACAGCATTGAAGTTGCGGATGAGTCACCGGTAACCCTTGATGAAATCCGCGGCATCTTTGATTATGTAAAATCCCTTCTTCCCTCACTCCCGGATACAAATCTTGCGGACGTGCTCAGGGAAGAGATGGACAGGGTGCTTGAAAAACTCTAAGTCCCAAAATGAGGATTGTCTTTTTCAGCACGAACTCAAATAATTATGCCGGGGATGAAACTTCTCTCCGGCAATTCCCTTCCAACACGGACAGACTGTGCCGCCTCCGACAATATCTTGGGGACGACACATTTTCCGTGGCAACCGCCCTTCCCGGCTCCTTTTTGAGGGACACACGGGGCAGCTCTTTTTTCACTCCACCGTGCGACGGAAATCAAAAGCAAGATGAAAATCAAGCAGAATTCAGGGACCTGAGCGGAATGGATTCACAGCAGGCGGCAGAGACCATAGCGGCATTGAATCCTGATTTTGCCATAGCAGTCTCGGCATGGGTCACTCCCTTTGACTGGCTTGGACTCATGGACGCGATGACTTCCGATATCCTCCGCGAAAAAGGCATCCCGGTTTTATGCTCGTCCGCCGAAACACAGATGCTCTGCTTTGACAAAAATCTGACACACAAGTTCCTCACTGAAAACTCATTCCCCTGCCCCAGTGCAATTTATGTCCACCACGAGCTCTTTTGGTCGGAGAGAGGCCGAAAGGAAATTGCAAGAAACGTCTACCGGGACTACATTTTTTCAAAGGTAAGCGGCATGGAATTTCCCGTCGTAATCAAGGACACTGTGGGACTGAGCTCATACGGAATGGAAGTCGCCGTGTCTTACAAAGAGACCCTGCACTATCTTAAGATGGGACGCACAAAATCAGACCGCATGGTTGAAAAATACATCAACGGACTGCACTTCGGCGCGGAGATTTACGGAACTCCCGGAAATTATTTTGTCACTGACCCCTTCATTTTTTCCCTGAACAGATTCGGAATCACCAGCCCAAAGCTCAGCGTAAAAATCGGCCCCGTAAGCTGCGGTCAATCTGACAGATTTAGAATCCCCGAGCTGAAAATCCTGCTTGAGTCCCTTGCCGAAAAATTGCAGATTCAGGGATGCGCCCAGGTGGACTTGGTTTTTGACGGTGAAAAATGGTTCGTCATAGAAATCAACCCGCGTCTCTCGGGACTCACGGAAAGCTACTGCATCGCTTACGGGAAGGACATCCTGCAAACCCTCGCCGACTGTGCCATGAAAAAAGATCCGGGACTGGAGGAAAAAGGAAAAGTCTGCTGCATGAAGATTCCCTTGCAGGAAGAAAGCGAGCTTGAAAAAATCAGCCGTATTCCGAACATCCGCCACCTGAAACAGATTTTCTACAGCGGCGCAAAGCAGGAGCGCGAAAAGGGATACTGCGAAATCATCTTCGGTCCCGCCCCGGATTTCGACCAGCTTTCAAAAATGATGGATGAAATCAAATCCGCACGCCCGGATATAATAGAAGACATCCCCCAAGAAGGATTCCGCAATCTACTTTGTAAGTTGAAAACTGAAAACTGAAAACGGAAAAGTTAAATTCTCAACTTTCACCTTTCAACTTTCCTAATTGACCCACGAGGGCGTTTTATGCTAAAATATTTCGACATTTGCGGTATTTTTTATGGAGGAATTATGAATCTCTTGGATCGTTTTATCAACTGCCGGCCTGAAGCTGATTATGAGGAACTGAAAAATTATAAAATCAAGGTTCCCGAGAACTTTAACTTTGCCTACGACGTAATTGACGTATACGCATCCGAAGCCCCGAACAAAAGGGCCTTGGTCTGGTGCGATGACACGGATGAGGAGCACATCTTCACATTCAGCGAAATCTCACGCTACTCTCAGCAGGCGGCGAATTTTCTTGTGGACAAGGGAATCAAAAAGGGCGACCGCGTAATGCTTTTCCTCCGACGACGCTACGAATTCTGGTGGCTCATGCCCGCACTCCACCGCATTGGTGCAATCGCCATTCCCGCGACAACACAGCTTTTGGACGAGGACATAGTTTACCGAAACAACTCCGCCGACATCAAGATGATTATTGCGATGGATGACGGAAAGATTGAAAAGCAGGTTGATTTGGCCATGCGCCGTTCACCGTCCGTGGAATACCTCGTTACAGTGAGCGGACCAAGACCGGGCTGGATTGATTTCCATGCCGAGCTTGAAAAATACGGAACCTCTTTCCCCCGCCCCACAGGAGACGCGGCGACCAAAAACGAAGATCCCATGCTCATGTACTTTACGAGCGGAACTTCGGGATATCCGAAAATGGTGCTTCACAATTTCCTCTACCCGCTCGGACACATCACAACTGCAAGATTCTGGCAGCAGGTAAGGGACGACGGACTCCATCTGAGCATTGCCGAAACAGGATGGGCAAAGGCTGCATGGGGAAAAATCTACGGACAGTGGATTGCGGGAACAGGTCTTTTCGTTTACGACATGCTGGGCTTCACTCCCGACGCATTCTTCAAGAGACTCGTCCATTATCAGGTTACAACTTTCTGTGCTCCGCCGACAGTCTACCGATTCTTAATCAGGCAGGACTTGAAAAAATACGACCTCTCTTGCCTCAAATACGCATGTACAGCAGGTGAGGCATTGAACGCCGAGGTCTACCGCTCATTCTACGAGCAGACGGGTCTCAAGATTTTCGAGGGATTCGGTCAGTCAGAGTCATCGGTTCTGGTCGGAAACTTCCCCGGAATGGAACCAAAGCCAGGCTCCATGGGAAAACCCGCCCCCGGATATGACATCGAGCTGGTTGACGAGGACGGAAAGCGATGCCCCCCGAATCAGATTGGACATCTCATCGTTCATCTGGAAAAAGGACATCCCATCGGACTCTTCTGCGGATACTACAGAAACGAGGACCAGACAAAAGAGGCCCTTGGTGGACCGTGGTACGACACAGGCGACACAGGCTACTACGACGAGGACGGATACATCTGGTACGTGGGCCGCTCGGACGACATCATCAAGAGCTCAGGATTCCGCGTGAGTCCCTTCGAGGTAGAGAGCGTCCTGCAGGAGCATCCCGGAGTGCTTGAGTGCGCCGTAACAGGAATCCCCGACGCGAGCAGAGGCCAGCTGGTAAAAGCGACAATCGTTCTCAACAAGGGATATACCGCAAGCAAGGCACTGGAGATGGAGATTAAAACCTTCGTCACTGAAAGACTCGCCGTTTACAAGATTCCGCGCCGCATTGAATTTGTGGACGAGCTCCCGAAAACCACAAGCGGTAAAATCCGCCGCATGGAAATCCGCAAAAAGGATAGCGAGGGAACTCAGGACAAAAAATAAGGAGAAAAAAATTGAAAAAAGTTTTATTAGCATTGCTCATGTCCATTCTTGCTTTGTCCGCCTTTGGGTTCGACAAGCAGGAAGAGGTTTTGGACGGATTGAGGTCCGGTGATTACGAAGATGTAAGAGTCTTGCTTGAGGAATGGGAAAAGGAAAGTCCCTCCGATCTGGACATGATGACCGGATGGTTCAATTACTATCTGAGACGAAAAGCCGAGTCAAAAAACGTTGTCGGCTACATGAAAAACGGCCAGTACGGCATATATTCACAGACGATTTATGACGACAAGGACTTGAAGACCGGAATCTCATATCTGGACAAGGCATTGAAAAAGAATCCGTACAGAATGGACATCCATTTCGGAAAAATAAGCTCTTTGCTTCATGCCGAAAAATATTCAGATGCATCCAAGGCCATCACGGATTTTCTGAAAGTCTATGGAAAAAACAAAACGGAATGGTACTGGACGAACAACGCGAAATTCAGCGAAAACGGCTGGAACGCGGAGGAGATTGTCCTTGGCTCAATGCAGGATTATTGCTCCATGTTTGACTATTACGCCGACAGAAGCTCCGCAAAAAAAGCCCTTGACGGAATCCTGAAACTCTTCCCCAAAAACGTCATCTTCTTGAACTACCTTTCATATTATTATTCATCCGGTAAAGAATACGACAAGGCCATTGAAGTCCTGCTGAAAGCCTATAAAATCGACCCGAACGATTATATAATAGTAGGAAATCTCGCCCTGAACTATGAGAACACCCAGAATTACAAGGAAGCGGAAAAATTGTACACGATTATGTCCCAGATGGACTCCGAGGACGCACGTATCTATGCCGCGGAAGGTCTTGAGAGAATAAAGGATCAAAGCAATCATTAAAATGGCGTCAGCCAACAGGACAGAAAAATGGCGGAGAGAAATATATTTAAAATAATCAGTCTTGCCCTTTTGGCCTCGATAGGTTTTATATCCTTCTACGCAGAAGTTTTGCTCAACGGATGGGAAGGATTGAAGTGGGTAGGCAACTTTTACTGGACGCTAATATTTTTGCCATTATTATTTTGCGTCTGGCTAAAGTTTGTCGCGATAAAAAATCTTCCAATAAAGCGGCTGATATTGTTTTTAATATCCTACACCATTTCTTTTGTCCTGATTTATCTGTTGCTTAACTTTATTTACGATATAAAATTGACCGCATTAATTTTCATGCTTTTTATGGGATTCCTTAATTTTGAAAAGTCGGGACTTTTAAATCTTCTCGTGTACGCATCATTTTTCATAAACATCATCCTGATATTTCTTGCACTCTTCGCAGAAAATATGATTGCCGGCAAAATACTGAAAATAAAGTTTTCCAAAAAGTTTAAGATTTTGATTTTTTCCAGCCAGTCTTTATTTTCATAACAGCAGAACTGCTTATGAGCATCCTTTATTTTTTGAAGGTTTTCCCGCACATGCAGCATCACAACCTGTCTGACTCCATCTTTCTTTTTAAAACTGGAACCATAATTTTCGCCTCAGTCCTATGCGAAGGTTTATTATGCCTAAAAAATGACAATGCACGTTGAAAGAAGGATTCGAGTGCTAGAACAAAAAAATCCATTGTGGTACAATCTACTTATATAATTAATGGAGGATTTTATGATTCAAAAGAAACCGCTTGTAATGGATTTGTATACGGCTGACCCCTCGGCTCACGTATTCAACGACAAGATTTATATTTATCCGTCACATGATGAGGATATTGACGTAGAAAGCAACGACAACGGCGACCAGTACGACATGAAGGACTACCATGTCTATGAGATGGCTGACGAGAATACCCTTCCCCGTGACTGCGGATGCGTGCTCAAGCTGGAGGACGTAAAATGGGCGAGCAAACAGCTGTGGGCTCCTGACTGCGCGGAAAAAGACGGCAAGTATTATTTTGTTTTCCCGGCGCGTGACAAAAACGGCATGTTCAGGGTCGGAGTTGCCATCGGAGACAAGCCTGAGGGCCCCTTTGTTCCGGAGCCAAACTACATTCAGGGAACATATTCCATTGACCCATGTCTTTTCCAGGACACCGACAACAAATATTATCTGACATTCGGCGGAATCTGGGGCGGACAGCTGGATCAGTACCGCAACAATGAGTGGAGCAAGGACAACAAGGAGCCCCGCGGATCAGAGCCCGCATGCACACCGAAGATTGCCCTGATGAAGGACAACATGACCGAGCTTGCGGAGACTGTGCGCGACCTGGTGATTGTTGATGAGAAGGGAAATCCACTTACCGGAGGAGATGAGGAAAGACGCTACTTCGAGGATCCCTGGCTTTTCAAAAAGGGCGACACATATTATTTCACATACTCAACCGGAACCACACACTTTCTGTGCTATGCGACCTCAAAGAACGTGTACGGCCCCTACACTTACGGCGGAAAAATCCTTACACCGGTTCTGGGATGGACCACACACCACTCCATCCTTGAGTATCACGGAAAATGGTACCTGTTCTACCATGACTGCGAGCGTTCAGGCGGCGTAAACCAGAAACGCAACGTAAAATTCCGCGAGCTGAAATTCGACTCAAACGGCGGAATCATCACCATGGACGGAATGGAGCACTGAAGAAAGCAATTTCTCGGTAAGATTTCCTAAAGAAAACAGATGTGAAGAGAATCCGGTGAAAGATAATTTGATTTTGCCGGATTTTTTTAACAGCTCAAAAAGCAAGTCCGACTCCATCCTGCATTTTTCGTCCTCCGTGGCCGGGAAGTTCAAGGTGGAGAGTCCTTCCTGCGCCTCAAGAGACGCATCGCAGATTTTTTTGTCCACGCTGCGGTTGTAAAGAAAGTTCAGAGCCGCATATTGGGCAAAGAGCTCATCATCAAAGCACTCTTTAATCCGTCTTAAAAACGCCGCAACTTTTACCACCTGGTACTCTTCATCCTGAGTGTACGCATGCCACAAAAATGGGTTTCCCGAAAGACAGGCGCGTGAAAAAGAGTCCTCCCCGCGAATCAGGTTCCAATCGCACGCACAAAGCAAAGCGTCCCATGCTTCCTGCCTCATGTATGGAAGTGAGATAAAATCAAGGGAGGAGCCTAGTTTTTCAAGGGATTTCCGCACAGGCCCGGCACTCAATCCGCTTGCCACAAAGAGACAGACCTTGAACTCGGGATTCTCTTCCCGGCGCATCTTTTGAAAACGGACGAACGCTTCTATTATGCCGTCCATGTTCCGGGGATAGGAAAAGACCACGGCAGTAAAGACCGAGGGATTTTTTATCGCATCTTCAATTTTAAGAGAGATTTCAGTATTTCCATCTTGTCTCAGAAAATCAACCAGACGTGTCAGAGCAGCATCTTTACTTAAAGCAGACTTAATAAAATCAGCATCCAAGACGAGACCGCCGGTTCTTTCAGTGAATCCGGGCATGAAATTATATTTTTTTACATTGATTGAGCGTGTGCCGCTTTTCAGGAGATGGAAATCATCAGCCCACTCCTCGGCGGTAAGATACTCTACGTTCACAATCTGGACGCGCGACTTAAAATCAGCTGAAAAAAGCAGATCATCAAGCCACTCAGGACGTCCGCACTGAAAACATTCCAGTATTATTTCGGGAGGATTTTTCTTGTACTCAGCGATGCAAGTCTCAGCGGCATTCCAGTCAAGAACGGTCCAGCCCATAAAATCCTGTTTCGGCAAGGAAACGTCCACACCGGGGGCCATTTTCGCAAAGGACTCCAGATTGCTCACGATGAGCCTGAGACAAATATCCCTCCCCGCGCTAATCTCGGAAAGGGATCTTGCAAGGCGGTAGACAAAACCGATGTCTCCGTAATTGTCCACCACCCTGCACAAAAGACTAATATCCATCAGACACGCTGCGGGTTCTTGTCGGTAAGTCCGTCTTTGCCCATGACAGCAACAACGGTATTGTCGGCCTTGAGTTTTTCAGCAGGAATCAGGATTCCGTCAAGTTTCTCGCCGTTAAGCTCAAGCGAAACAATTCCCTTGCACACGTGGTCAGGATTCTTCACCTCAATGTGGAGGATCTTTCCACGGAAGCGGCGCTGTACCTTGAAGCCATCCCATGAGTCGGGCACACAAGGATCAATCATCAGTCCCTCGTACTGCGGTCTGATTCCGAGGATGTACTGGGTCAGGCTGTAGTATGACCAGGTTGCGGCACCAGAAAGCCATGCCACGCGGGTGTTTCCGGGTCTCGCACTGAACGCGGAGTATGTGGTCTGTCCCTGAACATAGGGCTCACTCTGGCGGATTTCAGCCTTGTCGTTCCAAGCGGCGGGAAGAGCTGCCTTGCAATACTCGTAAGCACGGTTTCCGTCTCCAAGCATGGTCTCGGCGATGATTCCCCATCCCTGGGTATGATTGAAGATACCTGCGTTCTCCTTGATTCCCTGAAGGAATACCACGGCGCGCATAACGTCAATGCTTGTGTTCCTGAATGGCGGGGCACAGAGCATGAGTCCATAAGGAGTTGCAAGCTTTTCCTTTACTGTCTGCATACATTCGCGGGCCTGCTCAGGTGTGGCGGCAGAAGAAAGAACGGACCAAACCTGGGTGTTGAAGTAAACCTGTCCTTCCTCGTAAGTCTTTGTACCATAAACAGTTCCGTCCTCACCAATGGCCCAGATCCACCATTTTCCGTCCCAGCACTTTTTCTGGATTGCGGCATCAAGCTTGTCCCTTGTCTTCAAAGCCCACTCGCTCTCATCCTTTTTGCCAAGGCGAAGTGAGATGTCGGAATATGTGGTAAGACCGAGACGCAGCTGGAAAGCGACGAAAAGCGACTCACCATGATAGCCCAGCTTAAGACAGTCGTTCCAGTCGGCAAGAAGTCCGCAGGGAAGGTCGTCGGCTCCCATGTGGTTCAGGTTGAAAAGAAGTGCCTGCTTCAAGTGACCGTAAACCGTGTCCTCACCCTTGTCGGCATAAGGAACAACCTTGTTGTAAAGGTCAAAGTTTCCGTTCTCAGCGATATATGCCGGAACAGCGTTGAAGAACCAGAGACAGTCATCAGAGCGATAGTCCTCTTCCTTCGGCGGCTTCTCATGTCCCGGATTGTGGTCGGTGCGGATAACGGGGATTGCTCCACCGCAAGAGACTTGTCCGCTCAACATGCGGTACATTCTTTCCTCAGCGACTTCGGGGATGGCGGCTGAAACACCGAGGATGTCCTGAACTGAATCACGGAATCCAAGACCGTCACGCTCTCCGTTGTAAACAAGGGATGCGGCGCGGCTCCATGCGAAAGTGATGAGACAGTTGTAAAGTCCCCACATATTTACGGTGTGGTTGATGTCGGCATCGGGAGTCTCGGCAATGAAGCTGTCGAGCTTTGAGTGCCAGTTTTTAATCAGCTTGTCAAGCTCCTCGTCTGCACGCTTTGTATTTCCGTACTCAGCGAGAATCTTTCTTCCACGGATTTCCATGTCACCGATTCCAACGAGCAGGATGATTTCCTTGGACTCACCGGGAGCAAGGTCAATGTTGGCGGAAAGGGATCCACATGCGGAGTCTCCATAGGCAAGTGAGTTTCCGCTCTTTCCGTTGATTACGGCCTGCGGTTTTTCATAGCTTCCATAGGTTCCGATGAAAGAGGCGCGGTCAGTGTCATATCCTGCGACGGGAGCACCAGCAAGAGCCATCCATTCGTTCATTCCGATGTCGTTGGTGGCAAAATCCTTTCTCTGATGCAGAAGATTGTCTTCGCTCGCAAGACCGATGATTCCGTCCTTGTATGTACCGCGTGCAATGAAGATTGAGTACTGGAGGTTCACCTGATCCTGCTCCGTCATCCACTGGTTTGCGAATTCACAGTAGCTGAACGCGGTGAGTTTTCTTGCCTTGTCCGAAGTGTTCGTCACCTTGAGACGCCAGTATTCGAAAATCTGTCCTAGCGGCACGTAATAAGTCGCCTCAGATTTGATTCCGGCATATTCCGAAATGATTTTTGTATATGCGGTTCCGTGGCGGCACTCACTCTTGTACTGATCAAGGGGCTTTCCAACAGGCTGCCATGAAGCTGACCAATAATCCTTTGAGTCATTGTCGCGCAGATAGAAATAGCGTCCGGGCTGATCCATAGGAATGGCATTAAAGCGGAGTCGCATGAAACGTCCCCTTGCCCCTGACTTGTAGAATCCGTAACCGCCGGCATTGTTCGTGATTACAGCACCGTATTCGGTGGATCCAAGGTAGTTGCTCCAAGACTGTGGAGTGTCAGGACGGGTGATGACATATTCCTTTTTCTCATCATCAAAGTATCCGTAGTTCATTATTTGCTCCTAAAAAAAAGCGTTTGCTCGGTAGCCGGGTCTCAGGCTCCATTTCCAGTTTACTTAATAGAAGAAAATTTGTCTACTGGATTTTTTGCAGATTTTAGGAATAATTTTTAGCTTAAAAAACAAAAAAGCGGGACTGCCCTTTATCCAGCAAATCCCGCCTTAAATCAACAGCCGAAGAAAAGTTTACTGTTCGACCTTGTAGTGTCCCGTGGAAATTGTGTGTCCGTCGGAATACACGTCAAACCAAATCTCGGCCTTTTCATTCAAGTTCAATGCCTCGTAGAATTCAGACACGTCCGAAATCCTCTTGTCGTTAACGGCCGTGATGATGTCGCCCTTCTGGAGTCTCAAAGCCGCCGCGGGTGATTTTTCCTGCACGTCCGCAACCACGACACCCTTCACTTTCGCCGGAATCTTTCCCTTCTTGCGCACGTCGTCGGTAAGAGGAGTCGCGATAAATCCGGGCCAGAGTTTTCCGCTGTCTGAAACCACGGAATCATCCCTTTCGTCCATGCGAATCTTCAAGTCAAGAGTAGAGCCTCCGCGCTTTACGGTGATTGTGGCAGTCTCTCCCGCAGGAACACTTCCCACGTCCCTAACGAGCTGGTTCACGTCCTTCACATCCTTTCCGTTCAGAGCGATGATAAAATCACCAGCCTGCAGACCACCCTTCATGGCCGGGCTACCGATGAAAATCTCAGCCGCAAGAGCACCGGACTGCTTACCGACACCAAGAGCGTCCTTGTATTCCTGAGAGACCTCAAGCAAGCTCACTCCGAGCCATCCGTAAGAAATCTTTCCCTTGTTGATGAACTGGTCAATCGCCGTCTTTATGTTGTTGATCGGAATGGAGAATCCCAGGCCCTGACTTCCGCCCGACTGAGACGCAATCCATGTGTTGATTCCAATCACCTCGCCGTAGATGTTCACGAGAGGACCACCTGAGTTACCCTGGTTGATTGCCGCGTCGGTCTGAATGAAGTCACTGATTGAACCGATTCCACCGCCGCTTCTTCCCGTGGCAGATACAATTCCCTGAGTCACGGAGGCAAAATATCCCAAGGGGCTTCCAAGGGCGAGCACGATATCACCCTGCTGCACCTCATCGCTGTTTCCGAGCTTTGCAACCGTTATGCTCTCGTCATCGCTTTCAAAGGAGACAAGCGCAATGTCGATTCTCTCATCGGCACCCACAAGTTTTCCCTCGAACTCACGCTCGTCGTTCAGCTTGATTTTGATTGTGCTGGACTTTTCGACCACATGGTTGTTAGTAAGCACATAGAAAGTCTTTCCGTTGCGGCGAACAATCACACCGCTTCCGAGTGCCGAGGACTCATATTCCCTGTCATCGCCGTCATCGCCCAAACCGGGAAAATCCTTGAAAAACGGAATGTCCTTGAAGGGATTGTAGCTCTGAACCTTTGTCTTTGTGGTAACATCCACCTCGACCACGGCGGGAAGCACCTGATTGCTGATTGAGCGGAAGGTTCCCTGCAGAGCCTGGGTCACCGCAAGAGAGTCCTTGGGAAGGTCAATGGAAACATCCGCTGCCTTGGAAGGAGATTCCGCAAAAGCGACGTTCGCGCTACCACGGTTCACACGGCATGAAAGCAAAAATATACCGGCGGAAGCAGCAGCCACCGCAGCCACACCAATAACAGCCTTTACAATCTTTTTCATATCAAAACCTCCAATAAAATGGAATTTCATAAACAGAATTCAAGACGGTTCAAAAAATCCTCGCTCTCCGAATCCGTCTATATATGAATATAATAAATTTTTTGAAAAAGTGTAACATTTCCCGTAAGAAAAATCTGTTATAAGGATAAAAATTGTGTTAGAAGAGGATGTTCCGAAGAAACAAATTCAGGAGATTGCCTTGTTGATCGCCTCAAGACGGTCTATTATTTTAAGGAAAACATCCACCAGCTCAGGGTCAAACTGCTTTCCCCTCTGGTTCTTGATTTCCTCAATGGTGGCTTCCAGAGTCCATTCCTTTTTGTATGAGCGCATGTGCCTGAGGGCGTCATATACGTCGGCAAGCGAAACAATCCTTGCGGCAAGAGGGATTTCCTCACCCTTGAGCGGCACCCTGTCCTTCCGTACGCTGTCACCCGGCATGAAAGACTGATAATCCTCCACGTCTCCCGGATAGCCCCTTGGATTTCCGTCGTAGTACTCATGGTGATGGAAACAAACGTCCTTCGCCATCTGGTCAAGCTCACTCTCAATCGGCTCGAAAATCTGCGCACCGATTATGGTGTGTCCCTGCATGACGGCTCTCTCCTCGTCTGTCAGAGGACCGTCCTTCTTGAGAATTCCGTCGGGGATCGCGACTTTTCCAACGTCGTGGCATTTCGCGGCAAGTTTCAGTGTGTTGCGGAAGCGGTTTCTTTCCTTCTCGGGGATTTTCTTGATTGCGGCATAGCTGTCGTAAATCTCCACGGAAAAACAGGACACACGCTCAACATGCGCTCCGGTTTCCTTGGGATCCCTGTAGCCCGCCATTCGGACCAATCTTTCTATGAGCTGCCTTGTGAGATAGGAATATTCGTAGACCTGTCCCACATTGGTGGCAAAATGCGAGATGTAGAACTCAGCCTCGTCGTCGAAGGGAACGATATTGCCCTTGTTGTCCTGAGCGTTGATTATCTGGAGGACACCGAGGACCTTTCCGTTGGTCATGGTCAGGGGCAGAGTCAGCATGGACGTCGTATGATAGCCGGATGCCTGATCAGTCGCAATGCTGAATTTATACGGGCGCTTGATTTTGTTTTCCTCATCCTCCCATTCGCTCATGTTGTACACGTCAGGAATGTTGATGATTTTTCTGGAATACGCGCAGTAACCGCAGATTGTGTCGCTGTTCACCGGGAAAGAGAACGAGAGATACGGAAGCTTGGCTCCGGGCACAAGTTTTGCCTGTTTTGTATAGTTTACGCTGTACCGAATCCTCAGCATATTTTCCTCTTCGTCATAGGAATATATGGATCCGGCATCTGCATTCACAATGGAGCAAGCGGAAATCAAGATGTTCTCAAGGAGAATGTCAGTGTCTTTGATTTCACTGAGCTGCTTTTCAAGAACAGCCATCTCCTTCAATTTTTTTCCGTACTTATCAAACTTCTTTGACATACACTTCAATCCCTACAGCCAAATCTATTTTAGTGCAAATGCTAACTTTTTACAAGTTTTAATGGGAATTTTTTTTATTTTTTTTAAACAAGCCCCTTTTGCCTGAGAAATCCATAGAAAGTGTCCGTGAATTTATGAACCATATCGCCGTTCAGCCCTGATGATGCCCTTGCGGATTTACTGAGTCCCAGGGCGGCCATTTGCAGGTGCAAATCCCTTTCCTCAAGCATTCTCGCAAGTTTTTTCTCGTCAAAAAGCGTCCCGCGGTCGTTCATTACAGGCACCCCCAGGTCCATGACTCTCTTCGCAAAAGGAAGGTCCCGCGTAACCACAAGAGAATTCGCGTCGCACTTGGAGGCAATGAAATCATCAGCGGCACCCTCAGACGGAGGACACACCACCATGAAAAATCCCTGCGTATTTTCTCCGCCCGAAATCTCACGGTTAGCCACAAAGATTGTCTGAAAACCATATTTCCTTGTGGCACGAAGAATTACCTTGCGCACAGAAGGAGAAAGTGAATCAGCGTCCGCCCACACCTTGAATCCTTCCGGCAGTTCCTGGAATTCCTCCGGCCTCATCCTAAATCACCTGATTGATTTTGTCTATCATCTGCTCTGCAAGTCTGCCAGCAATCTCGTCCTCGGCGGAAGACTCATCCTCACGCCCGTTTTCCTCAAGCAGATTCGCAGTCTTTGATTTGATAAGCTCATCCACAAGGGTAATCCCCGCGAGTATGCTTATCTGCAGCGGATCCGTGAGACTCTTGCTCTCTCCGATTGTTCCGGTTATCTCCCGGTAATATGTATAGAGTTTTTCCAGGTACTCGTCATCCTCTTTCGCCCTGATTGTAAAGGAAGTACCCAGCATGTTAACTTGAAGCCTGCCCATCAGTCCTCCGAATCAGAATATGTCGAACTGAGCACCGTTTTCGCCTGACTCCGCCTCTTCCGAATTTTCATCGGCATTCTGGTTAGAAACATTCTCGGAAACAGCATCAGAACTTGGATTTGAAACCGGCTCGCTTTCTGACGGCGTGTTAAATGATGCTGCGAGCGGATCTAGATTTGTATTTGCCGGCTGTGTGTGAACCGGATTTGAAATGTGGGGCACATTGGAATTTGTGTTCCCCTCCGTTTTTGCCGGATTTTGATTTTCCGACGGAGTGAAGTTGGAGAGAACTGAAGAGAGGGATGCCCTGCCCTGTCCCACCGGAACCTCATCAACCACCGGATTTTGCTCAGGAACCTGAGTTTCCTGTGGCTCTGGCTGAGGAGGAGTTTCCCGCACAGGCTCAGTATTTTCAACTACCGACGCAAGAACGGAATTCTCCACCTCATCAAGCTGATCCAGGGCTCTTCTTATGCTTTCCTCGATCTGACTCTGCTCTGCTTCCATAGACGAAACCAACTCCGTTTTGTCCTCAAGCGAATTTGTGAGCTCTGCGCATTTTCTACGCAAAGCATCGTTCTCAGACTTAAGCTGTGAAACCAAATCATTCATCTGCTTGATTTTTTCCACAGCAGTATTCACCTTTTTCTGCAGCAACAAAATCTGATCGATTGAACTCATTTAGAACCCTATGGATTTTTATGCCTTAACGGCGTTCTTTGCTACTTCCACAACAGCCTTGAATGCAGTGGGATCCTCAATGGCCATGTTGCTGAGGGCCTTGCGGTTCAGCTTTACACCAGCCTTTGTAAGTCCGTCAATGAAACGGCTGTATGAAATTCCCTGATCGCGGACAGCTGCGTTGATACGTGCAATCCACAGTGCGCGGTAGTCACGCTTCTTTCCCTTGCGTCCAGAGTATGCATGATCCAAAGCCTTTACAACAGCATCCTTCGCGGGCTTGTAGTTAGACTTTCTGTCTCCGTAGAAACCTTTTGCCAGCTTCAAAATCTTTGCGCGGCGATTCTTTCTCTTGCTTCCATCTATTGCTCTTGGCATCTTTCTTTTCTCCTATTGAAATGTTGAAATCTTAGACTCAGCCGTAGGGCAGCATCTGCTTACGGATCTTCTTTGACTCACACTCTGCGAGAATTCCAGGATGGCGAAGATTCATCTTGCGCTTGGGAGACCTCTTCGTCAGGATATGACGGAGATTCATCTTCTTGTACTTAACTTTGCCTGTTCCAGTAAGACTGTAGCGTTTTGCTGCAGACTTCTTTGTCTTCATCTTTGGCATTTTAAAACCTCACTTCTTGACCTTCGAGCCCAGAGTCATCGACATAAAGCGACCGTCCATTGCGGCTGCCTTCTCAACGACATAGGAACCTTCTTCCAGTCTTTTTTCTACTTCCTTCAGGACATCAAAGCCGAGCTCGGTGTGAGCAAGTTCCCTTCCGCGGAAACGGATGGTCACTTTGACCTTATCGCCTTCGTTTAAGAATTCCTGAACGTGCTTTGCCTTCGTGTCAAGGTCGCCTGGGCCAATCTTTGGCTGCATGCGAATTTCCTTGAGCTTCAATACCTTCTGTTTTTTCTTGGAGTCACGGAGTTTTTTCTCCTGTTCAAAACGGTATTTTCCGAAGTCTAGTATTTTACAAACCGGTGGATTTGCATTCGGCGATACTTCAACAAGATCGAGATCACGCTCCCTTGCCATCTTGAGGGCTTCGATTGTAGGGATAATTCCCTTCTGGTTACCTTCATCATCAATGAGTCTGACCTCACGCACGCGAATCTGTTCATTAACGCGCATTCCCTTATTGTCTGCCAACGCTCCTCCTTGGTGTGCGAAACACTCTATCTGGTTGTAGATTTAGGAACCATCATACCAAAAAACTAAATATTTTGTCTAGTGTTGGAAATGAATTAAGCCAAATTTTAAGCGGGAATTCCGTATTTTTTAAGGGCTGGAAATTTTGCTTGACATTTTTTTTATTTGTGATAGATTGATTATGGACGATGTTCTGCTGAGGTGGACTTCGACCTCTTTAGGCTTCCGTATTTGCGGAGGCCCTATTTTTTCTAGGGCTTATTTGCTTATAATTTCCATTTTCATCAAAATCAAACAAATGCAAGGTGTCATGTTTTTCAAAATACAAATAAACAAGCCCTTTGAATTTTACATTGACCGTATTATCTTGTTTCATGCTTCGGATACTCTCTTTATTTGGTCCAAAGCATTTTCTTTCGTAATGTCATTCTGAATATGGATAAAAACATCGGTTGCCTGGTGTTTTGCCTTTCTATAGTTTCCTTGCAAATTTTCAGGAGTGTGCTTCAATTCCAATGCCCTGCAGTCTGTAACTGTATCACCGTGAACCTTTTTATTCTTGTTACCGTCCATTGCATAATTCTCAGGGAGCAAAAAAACTTCATGCCCATATTCCGCAAGTTTCTTGCAGGTAAACATTTCAATATCAAATTTCCCATTTCCGTTATCCTGTTCTTTACCGCAGGCAACATTTACACCGTCTTTTGTATAATAGAAATATTTTGTCTTAGCATCAAAAACAAACTGTTTCAACTCCGATTCTGACAAATCCATAAAATCCTTTTCGATAATGGGTTTTCTGTTATGCTCAACCTTTTGCGAATAATCCATATTTTTATTATCTACATTTCAGTTGTTGCAGATTAAACCTTTTCGGTAACATAGCTTGCGACACGTTTCATTATGCAAACTCCCCGACAAAAAAAAATCTCTTGACATACCTCTAAATGTCAGTGGATAATAAGATTCATTGATAGTTTTTTTAATTTCTTGCCCCTCTTACATACATGGGGGGGGTATTGTATTTTTAAAACGGAGGTTTTATGAAAAGAGTTTTCTTAAGAACAGGACTTGCTGCAGCGGGTGCCCTGCTTTTGCTTGGCCTTGTTGGATGCGCATCCGCAAAGTCTCTTCTGGAAAAGGGTGACACTGTTGGTGCAATCGAAAAGCTGGCCAAGGAGCTTGCAAAGAAGCCGACAAACCAGGAATATGCGGACATGTTTGCGCAGGTCTATCCATCCGAGTTCGACTCAAGGATTGCACGCCAGAGCGACACAGTCCGTGCGGTTGAGGACAGGTTCACTTTGTCAAAGGGTGCCGCCACACTTTCGTCAGCACTTGCGGCGGTAAAGCAGACGCTCAAGCCGGGGGACTACATTGGGGATGAGTCTTCGGTCAGGAGCGCGATTTACGAGGCTGAGTCTGTCTACACACTTTCAGAGGAAATCTACAGAATCCAGAACGCCGTAAGGCCAATGCCAAGCCTGATTGGTGACCCGACCAAGGGCGAAATCTATGAGGTCGAAAAATACAACGACGACTTTGCTGGACGCTACCGGAAGGACGGACAGGACCTTGCGGACTTCATCTTCAACATAGCCGAGGCGGGCTACCCGGGAGTTTCTGTCGGAGAAAAGAGCAAGGGATTCGACATGTACCAGAAGGCGTACAAGTACAACAACAGCCTCTCAAAGTCATGCAGCGAAAGACAGGCGGAACTTGCGTACGGCATTGGAGAAATCTATCTTGCGGAAAAGAAGATAAACTACAAGCAGGACGCGCTCTCGTGGTTCACAAAGTCACGCTCAAAGAAAAGCGGCTACAGGGATGTTGAGTCCAAGATTCTCCAGTGCAACTACGAGATTGGACTTATCTATCTTGACCAGGGCGAAAAGGCGTCGTCAAGGAGCGACCTCAG
>JAEEYO010000061.1 GCA_016288205.1 Treponema sp.
AAATCAAGCTCAACTCCATCGGGCAGAACCGCGTCAGCATAAATAAAATCCATCGACTCGCCCTTAAGACGGTAGCACAGATTTTTAACAGGAATGCCCTTGGCATACCGCCCCTCAGGTGAGAGCAAGGTACAGTCATCAAAATACAGAAGGACCTCAGCAGGAGAAAGTTTTCCGTCATTGTCTTTTGTCTGATTCACTTTGATTGAATGTTTGCCGCATGTAATGGTCCATCCGCTTTCAAGCACGGTGTTGCGTATGCCGTCATTTTCCCTTATGACAAATTCCTTCACAAGACCGTCAAAACCCACGTAGAGTTTTTCCACATAGCTTTTCGAATTGAAGAATCCCGGAATGTCAATGAAGTTTGTCCATGCGAGTGAGCCGGAGACAATGAGACCGTCCTTTGTGAACTCCGATGAATTCTCAAAAATATTTCCCAAGTCAAAGAAATGTGTTTGTCCGAGCCAGGAAAAATAAAGTGTTCCGTCCTGCATGATTTGGCTTGATCTTCCCCATGTGCTTTCCTCAAGGCAGCTGTTCTTTGGAAAATGCATTTCTGTTTCTTCCACAAAAATTTTTCCGTCCTCAATTTTATACGGATATCCCGCTGTGTATTCTGTCTGACCAAATTTGATTTTCATTCTGTTAGGATGCTCGCTGTCCTTTCCGCTCCAAACATTTCCCTCCGCATCCGTATTCACTTTGAATCTACCGGCATAATCTTTTTGATTAGGGAATTTTGTCTTAAATGAAAGCCTCAGTCCCAATTCACTGTCAAAGGTGTAAGCGTATACGACATCATCATCGTCCAGAATTTTTATGCGGTCGTTGCAGTCAAAAAGATTGATTGTCGGAATCTCAAACAGTTCTTTTGAACTCATGTAGTCTCTGCCGAGGGAGATTTTTACGTCGCCCAGTTTTTTTGAATTGTTTCCAAAGTAGATTACGGCATTTTTGAGCGTGAGTTTGTCTGTTTCCATGAAAAGAGAATCCGCGGTAAATGGAAAGTCGCAGATTGTAAATTTTGTATTTTTGCTTTTTAGGGTCGCTTTAATTTTGTCCGCAAAGACATTAAACTTATACTCGTCACTTTTGAAGTTCAAGTCCAGCGCGGGATAATAAATGTTCTTGCATTCACCGGTAAAATCTTTTCCGTCCCACGTCACTGAACCAAACGTAATTTCACAATGCAGGGAACTTGAACTGATTGTCTGATCATCACTGACAGGCTCGCATGAAATGACTTTTCCCTTCATGGAAAAAATTGTCTTTCCAATATTGAGATCGCTGTCTCCACTGATTAAATCCATGTTGTGACTCGCGCGTTCAGAGACTATGAGATATTCATTTCCTTCTTTTTTAAGATATGCGTCTTCAAGCCAGATGTAATTTGAATAGTTCAGGAAAAAAGTGTTCTCTCCGTCCTTGTCACAAATTCCGCTTTCCAAAGTTCCGTCATTGTGAATGTAAAAATCAGCGAAACTCAATACAAAATATGGATTCTTTAGCGTCCTTGCTTCCAGTCCTTTTTCATCAATGTTCGCAAGAACTTGGGCATAAGCATGTATGCCTTTTTCGTCCACGCTCGGATCATACATATAAATAGTATAATTGTTTGCTTTGATTGCAAGCGAGTAAACAAATATTGTTTCGGTTCCCTTTGTTTTGCAGACGAACCTTGGTTGTGCGGTAAATTTTTCAGGAACAGATTTGAAAAAAGATTTGAACATTTCATTTTTTGATTTATAATCGGCGAGAAAATCTCCGTCCTTGGAAATTGTTTTCATCTCCTTCTGCAGACTGCTCTGTTTGATTGCCTTGTCGATGGGCAAATCCTTGAATGTCGCGGAATGACAAAATCCCATGGCTAAAAAAATGCAAATCAAAGTGGCCGTCTGTTTTTTCATGTTTAAAATCTCCTGAAAATGGACTTGCTGAGAATAAGGTCTGAGTCCGTCAATTATTTAATTATACCCGAAAAAGATTTCTTTTGCAATAACGCTTGAAATGAATGGAAAAAGTTCTTGGAAAATCATTGACAAAGATTAAGTAATATGTTACATTTTGAAATATAGGTAATATATTACTTATAATGAGGTGTCGATGAAGATTGAGGATGTCATAAAAAGCGGTAAAGTTGATTTTTCCAATGTTCCGCCCGGATATTATCTGATTGGACTTTTAAGTGCGTTTGAAAATCGGTTTCAGACCATAGCGGACGGCATGATGAAGGAAATCAGCTGGAAACAGTTTTTCGCAATCATCTGCATAACGATGTGTACCGAGGCTCCCACGCTTAAAGAGCTTTCGGAAGTTTTGGGAAGCTCGCATCAAAACGTCAAACAGATTTTGCTTAAGCTTGAGAAAAAAGGCTTTATTAAATTTCAGGAAGACAAAGAGGACAAGAGAAAGCAAAGGATTGTCCTGACAAGTGCATGTAAAAGATTCTGTGAAAAAAACGATGAGATGAGCCGAAACATTATGTCCTCCATGTTCAACGGCATTTCTGAAAAGGACATAAGGACAACGATAAAAACAATTATCGCAATAGAAAAGAATTTAAGGGAAGGAGAGACGCAGGATGAAAAATCAAAATAAGATGGAAAGAATTGTAAATGTAATCGCATTGCTTGTAATTTTGTTTTCGGCAATATGCTGCGTTTTGCCTTTTTTGACCCACGCCGAACTTGAGGAAAAAACAATGCTCTCTGCTTTCGGTGAGACGGTGGAGCTTTACGGAAAGGGTCTTTATGCACGTAATTCAATTTCGTGTGCTGTACAGGCAGTCGCTCAGGATTTGGTGACGCTTGTTTTAGTAATTCCTGGAATGATTTTTTCCCTCGTGATGATTCAAAAAAAGAAAGTTCTTGGTCAGTATATTTTAACAGGTCTTTTCGGCTACATGCTTTACACCTACATGAGCTATTCGTTCCTTATGTTCTACAACGATTTGTTTTTGCTCTATGTCGCAAATATGATTCTTTCTTTTTACGGTCTTGTAATCAGCATCAGTATTTTGTCAAAGAGTCCCTCGGTCGATGCGGTAAAAGAAAATCTTCCGACGCGCGGGCTCAGAATCTTTTTGATTTTTTCAGGCATTGCAATTTTCTTAATGTGGATTGGTAGAATTGTTCCGACACTCGGAAAGGACATCGCTCCCGCAGGGCTTGATAATTGCACGACGCTTGTAATTCAGGCTCTGGACCTTGGGGTGATTGTTCCTGCATGTTTTGTAATCGCATATCTTTTGAAAATAAAGCACAAGCTCGGCTACATTCTCGGTCTTGTCATCGTCGTAAAAGCAGTGACACTAGTTACCGCTGTTTTGGCCATGGCAGTCTTCATGAAGATTTCTGGCGTTGAGGTTGAGAACGCGATGTTCATAATTTTCGGAATAATCTGTGCGCTTTCGTTCTATTATTTTGTCAGCATAGTCAGAAAAATGTGGAGGATAATATGAAAATGAAAAAATACGTCCCGGAGTTTTTGATTATTGCATTGCTCGCAGTTGTTTCTATATGCGGAATACTTTCACTGGATTTTTCAAAATCGAGTTCGTACATAAATCAGTATGGCGACATGGTGCTGATTTTCGGAAACGGAATTTACAAGGCGGACTCATATTTCAAGGCACCGATTTTTATCGGAACTGATTTTGCGATTTTGTTTTTTCTGGTTCCTCTTTTTGTTTTTTTCCTGATGCGTGAAATCAAATCACAGAATCATAAGAGCTCATTGCATTTAATTTCCGTTGAGTCGGTGAGCTTGTATTATGCAGCCTGCCTGTGTTTCGGCGTAAAATACAACCGTATCTTCGTTTTGTACGTCGCATTGTTCGCGCTTCTTTTATTTTCTCTGATTGCTCGTCTCCGCACTTACGGCAAGTTTAAAATTGCATACGAAATGAAAAAAAGTGACTGTGCGTTCCTGATTTTTTCCGGCATCTCTTTGTGCATCGCATGGTGGCCTGACATCATCCCGACGCTCATTTCCGGTGGCTCACTGAAGCTGATAGAAAATTATACCACGGAGTCAACCTACGTCCTTGACCTCGGAATCATTTCGCCCCTGTGCTTTGTCTCGCTTTATCTGATGGGAAAAAAGGATTCTCTCGGCACTGTGATTTATTCAATCCTCCTGCAGTCAATTATTGTGGTCGCAGTGATGATGATAACTCAATCGACCCTGCAATTTTTGTCGGGATTAAATCTTCCTCTTGCCGCCCTCATTTCCAAATCCGCGATTTTCGTTGTCCTCGGGCTGATTGCAATCTTTTTGAACAAGAGACTCTATAAAGATTTGTAAAATGGCAGTTTCAGTCGCAGGGAATCTGCATCAGGTGCAATGTTCCGTAGTGGAAAAAATTCCTGATGTTGGTTATAAATTTCACGGCGTTCTTTTTCGGAATCTTGTGCACTATGATTTCTGCAAATGCATTTATGAGACCTGAGGCGATTACATGTATGGTCATATCATCCGGTTTGGTTTTTGCATACCCCTGCTTATGCAGATAGCGGAATGTCCGGATGCAATTTTCCGTGTATTGCTCGCATATTTCGTCAAGGAAATTTTCGTGAGTGCTTCCTGATGATTTAGTGATCAAAAGTGTGAAAGCGTCGAAATCGGAGTAAATGTAATCCAGAAGTTCCGATATTACTCGTATCTCTTCATTATGATGCTCAGCTCCTACTGGGTCTGCTACGCCTTTATGGGCTATAACATCTGCGGTCATCACGGCTTTGCGGCTTACGTCTATGGCATTGTCCACCAGAGCACAGAAGAGAGCGTCCTTGTCCTTGAAGTGCCGGTACATTGCTCCCGTCGTGACCCCTGCGTTTGATGCGATTGTACGCAGTGAGGCGTTCACAAATCCTTTTTCGAGAAACTCTTTTTTCGCGCTTTCTAAAATATTCGCCTTGGTTTCAGCAGCTGAATCACTCATACCCTCATTTTAGTCCGAAATATCTCCCATGTCAATTAGAAATAATTTTTTTTAAATTTTTTTTGAAATTCTCTTGACAAGATAACAGTGTTAGCATTATGATAACATTGTTATCGGATAACGCTGTTATCAAATGATACGTTATCTTATAGGAGAAAGAAATGCAGGTCAAAAAGATTAATGACTGGTTTGAGAAATTTGGTCGTTTTGAAGTGAAGCATCGCTGGTTTTTTATAATCGGGCTGCTCATCATTACCGTTGTCGGCTGCCTTGGACTCCCACGCCTGAAATTGGACAATGGAGAGGAGGACTGGTTTGATAACTGGGATGCCGTGAAGCGCAATCAAGACCATTTCGAGGACATATTTGGATCAACTGACACTCTCATGGCACACATCACTGCCGATGATGTTTTTGACCCGGAATGTCTTGACATGATTGACCGCCTCGGTGACAGGCTTCTGAACGAGGTGCCCTATGCCTCAAGCATTACGTCTCTCATGGAACTGTCTGTACCTCTTGGTACGGACGAGGGTTTTGAGGTGACAAGCCCATTTGATGATGGAATTCCATCTGACCCCGCTGAGCTTGCTGAAAAAAAGGATTTCATTTTAAGCCGTGAGTCCCTGAGAAATGTTCTTGTCAGCGATGATTGCACTGAGACATGGCTCATCGTGAATCTTGAGCAGTATTCGGAACCTCTTACGGAAGCGATGGAGAAAATTGCTCCTCCAGCAATGTCAATCTTCAACGCGGATGAGTTCAAGTCCAACAAATGGATTATACGCCCGGCAGGAATGTCCTACACCGAATATGAGGAAGAGGCGGCGACCATGGAGCAGTGCATTTCAAGAATCGGAATCGGTTTTGTCGTGATGATTATCTTCCTTATTATTTTCATCAGATCTTTGCGTGGAGTAATTGTCCCTGCCATTGCGACAAGCGGTGCCATCTGTACGACGCTCGGTTTCTCCGCATGGATGAACATAAAGGGAAACAACACGATGATTCTTGTTACCGTGCTTCTTTCCATGGCTCTTGCGGTTGGTTACGCGGTCCATTACATCAACAGTTTCAAGATGTATTTCCGAAAGACTGGACAGAGAAAAGAATCCATCGTAATGGGTGTGCGCGATTCAGGCTGGGCATTGTTCTTTACCGTAATCACCACGATGGGTGGAATGCTTTCTTTCCTTGCAGGTGGAATTAAGCCGATGCGCTGGGTCGGTGCAATTACGGCGGCGGCGGTTTTCGCTGTCTTTGCTTACACAATGATTCTTCTTCCGACACTTCTGAGCTTCGGTAAGGACAAAGAGCCCGATCCGAATTTCGTTGACAGCTCCGGTTCCACAAAATCTGACCTGCGTGTTGAGTCAATGGGAAAATCGATCCTCAATAAAAAATGGATTACGGTTGCCGTCAGTGCCGCTGTGATGGTCGCATGTATTCCCGGTCTTTTCAAAATCAAGGTGAACATGAACTATTCAGAGATGATGGGAGAAAGGACACCTTACATCAAGCGACTCATGGACATTACAAGAAGCCAGCTTGGAAGTCAGTACAGCTATGAGGTGCTGGTGGAGTATGATGACGAGGATGCGATCAAAAATCCTGACGTGCTGAAAAATATGGACGAACTTTCACGCCGCATAGGAACACTGAGCATGACAAAGATTTCCAACGGCAAGGAGCGTGTTTCTTCTGTTACGAAAGTCATCAAGGAAATGAACCGGACGTTGAACGGAGACGATCCTGATTTTTACGTCATTCCCGACGACCAGGATTTGGTGAGCCAGATAATGTTCCTTTATGAAATCTCCGGCGGAAATGATTTGTACGATTATGTCAGCGAGGATTTCACGGCGGCGTATCTTCATGTGGAGCTTGCGGGCTACGACGGTGAGGAATGTGTGCAGAACATGAACAAGGTCGAAGAATGGGTGAAGGAGCTTTTCCCGGATGCCTCAAACGCAGGTGTCGTTGGAGAGGTCATGCAGTATGCCGTGATGAACGGAAAGCTGGTACGAGGATCCATCAAGTCAATCGGAACATCGCTTCTCGTGATTGTCATTCTTCTGATTCTCGCATTCACATCCCTCCGCACCGGACTCATCGCAATGATTCCGAACGTCGCGCCCGTAATCCTGATTGGTGGAGTAATGGGCTACTTTGGAATCAACCTTGACATGGTGACTGCCATGATAATGCCGATGATTCTCGGAATTGCCGTTGACGACACAATCCACTTTACCAACCACATAAAATATCATTTCGAGCTTACCGGAAACTACCGCAAGTCGATTGAGAATTCCTACCGAGAGATTGGAAAGACGATGATTATGACCACAATTATTTTGTGCGCAATGTTCTTCATCTTCCTGTTCAGCACAATGACCGTGCTCGTCCGCCTCGGCTATCTCTCAATCATCGGACTTGGAAGTGCATTGATTGCCGACTACACGGTAACTCCGGTTCTGCTTTTAATCACCAAGCCATTCGGCAAGGAAAAGAAAAACTGATTGTGATGCGTGTTATTTGCAACTAATATTATTTGTAACTAACACGCGCTCAATATGTTTCAATAATGGGTCCGGAATGCAAGGCATTTCTAAGACTAACCAAAACTATATAAGAGGTATTTAATATGAAGAAACTGATTCTTACACTTTCCACGGCACTTTTGGCACTTAGCCTTAACGCACAGACACTGAGCGGCTACGACATTATGAAAAAAGCGGATGAGGTTCCCTCCCCGAAGACATCATCGTCCACAGCAACCCTTACGATTCATTCCAAAAAAGGCAACGACAGAATCCGTGAGGTCATAATGAAGAGCAAGGACTACGGTGATGTTGAAAAAGAGGTCATTGTTTTCACAACACCAAAGGATGTCGCAGGTACCGGCTATCTCATGTTCAATTACAAGGAGGATTCCAAGGGTAACAAAAAGGACTCCGATAACTGGCTCTATATGCCCGCAATGAAAAAGACTCGCCGCATCGCATCAAGCGGATCGGAAAGCGAGGGCAGCTTCATGGGAACCGATTTCACATATCAGGACATGGGAGACCGTAGCCTCAGCAAATACAATTACAATCTTCTTGGCGAGGAATCTGTTGACGGAGTTTCATGCTACAAAGTCGAGTGCATCAGCAAGGCACACACAGAAAAAGATCCGCGCTACATCACTTACATTTCCAAGAGCGATTTTATCATGCGGAAGTGTGAGTTCTACGACAGACAGAATCAGCTTCACCGTGTTCTTACATGCAGCAATTTCACCACAATCAAGGGATTTACCACCGCACAGAAAATGAAGATGGAAAATGTCCAGACAGGAACATGGTCACTGATTGAGACGAAGAACATTACCTACGACGCGAACGACATTGATGATTCTATTTTCACTGTTGCAGCTCTTGAAAAGGGAAGAATACGGTAGTCTCATCAAAATGGGGCGGGGGGATATAGTTCCCTTCGCTCTGTTTAAAATTCAAAGAGGTCATTATGAAAAAACAGATTTTGATTTCAACGCTTGCCCTCGCATCGCTGCTTCCACTTGCGGCGGACGGGGGTATTGAGTTCTCATCTACCCTGGAAACCCAGTGGGGCATAGGCGCGCCTTGGACTGATTCAGAGGATTGCGCAGGAAGATTCTCGCTCGGTTCAACATCACTGACAGGAAAACTCGACGCATATTACGGAAACAGTTCCGCATTTGCTGAGCTGACTTTCTCCCATGATGCGCTTGACGGTGATTTTTTTTCGGACGGACTCTCCATCTCATTAGGGGAACTCTGGATTGACTACACTGACTCATTCTGGGGAGTGCGTGTCGGTCGACAGAAAGCGGCGTGGGGCAAGGCAGACGGAATTGACATAACGAACGTATTGTGTCCGTCCGATATGAGCAGCTTTTCATCCATGATAAGTGATGATGGAAAACTTGCGGTTGACGCAATCCGCCTCTCGCTCAATGGCAACTCCTTTACTGCGGATGCCTGGTGGATTCCATTTTTCACTCCGGCATCGCTTCCTTTGAATGAGGGAAACTCTTTGCGAAAATTCGTTGTTCCTCAGAATGTTGAATATCCAGTCCCTTCCCTTGGCACTACGCTAAATCTTCCGGTTACAATCGGAAATTTGGAGAAACCTGAGCTTGCGCTTTGGAACGGCGAGTACGGGCTAAAACTCTCCGGGTATTTCTCTGCGTTTGATGTCTCGCTCTACGGATTCTATGGCTGGGATGACATACCGCTTTTGGATTATGCCATGGTCGGTACATTTCCTTCAATAAGCGGAATCAATGTGAGCGGTGAGTACAAGCGGATGGGAATGGTCGGTGCTGATGCTGCGCTTCCTCTCGGCGAGATTGTCCTTAGGCTTGAGACGGCGTTTTTCCCGATGCGGCATTTTCAAAAATCCGCTGAAAGCATAATGGAAGAAAAAATTATTTCCGGTGATCCCTCAACATCTGAAAAACACAATCAGCTTTCGGCTCTTGCAGGAGTGGACTGGATGCCCTCGGGATGGACTCTCACGGCACAGTACTATTGCGACGTTGTTTTTGGAGATATTGACTCACTTGAAAGAAGCGACTCTTATGAGCACGGTGCCACACTCAGCGTCTCAAAATCTCTCGTGAACGAAACACTTGAGCTCAGCCTCGCCGGTATTATCGGACTGAACGATTTTGACAGCATGATTTCTCCCTCGGTTAAATACAGTCTTTCAGATCAAATCACTCTTAGCGGTGGTGCTTACATCTTCCTTCCTGGTCCGAGTCGTGACGGAAAATACGGAGCGTACAAGGATCTTTCCACAATCTATTTGGATGCGAAATTCAGCTTCTAGAAAAAAAAGCAGGGACATGGATTATATTTTGGCTGTGTAAGGAGAATACCTTCCATGTCCCCGCTAAAATCACTGCAGATGTGAACAGGATTGTGTTAGTTAGGGCTAACATTTGCTCACGTAAGTTAGTATAGACTAACTATTATAATCTGTCAAGAGTTTTTTGAAAAAATATTAGATTTTTTCATGCTGCATATTACAATTAAAAGTCCGAACAAAAATGATGCAATGTCTGCGAGTGGCTGGACACAGAAGAGTCCTGTCCTGGAGTTCCATCCTGCCGCATTGAATAATGATGGGATAATTAGCAGCAGCGGAATGTAAAATATGCCTTGCCTTGAGATGGAAATCAAGAGCGCAGAAAAATAATATCCGATGTTCTGCATGAACATGCTGCATAAAGCGTATATTCCCATGACCGGAAGACTTATGCACTGAAGCCGGAGAATTGTTGCCGCAAGATCGCATACATCGCTGTTTTTGGAAAAAAGTCCGCTTATCTGTCTGGAACTTAGTACAAGCAAAATGGATGCGAAAATCAGAAATAAGGTTCCGAGGGTTGCGGAAATGCACAAGGCTTTTTTTACTCTTCCGTATTCTTTCGCCCCCCAGTTCATCGCACAAATCGGTTGAAAGCCCTGCCCCCATCCAATCATAATCATGTATGCCAGTGCAGCTATCCTTGTTGCAATGGTAATCGCAGCGATTGTCTCCTCTCCATAGCGTGCTGCGACAATGTTCAGTAAAACTGCTGCGACGCTCGTAATGCCCTGCCGTGAAAAATTTGGGGCCCCGCCTGCGAGAATATGATAAATCCTGGCGCCGGAAAAATTTGCTTTTCTGAGCCTGACAGGAATGTTTCCATTTTTTTCTGCAAGGAGCGTGAGAACCAGTGAGCCTGCAACTTGACCTGCGAATGTTGCCCATCCAGCGCCGATGAATCCCATTTTGAAGACGAAGATAAAAACAGGATCCAAAATCATGTTGAGGAGCATACCGGACAAAAGTCCCTTCATGCCGTCCTTTACGTTTCCGCAAAGTCTCATCTGATTGTAAAGGGTTGTTCCGTAGAGACTCGATGGAACGGAAAGAATTATGATTCTGAGATAGCTTGTGGAGTAATCCAGAAGCTCAGGACTTGCCTTTCCTCCCAAAAATGATGCGAGCGGCCTTGTGAAAAACAGAAGCGGAATTGTTACGGCGAGACTTGCAATCAGTGCGAGGCAAATTCCTGTTGAGGAGAATGTTTCCGCTTCTTTGTCATTTTTTTCTCCGAGTTTTCTGGACATTGTGTTTCCGCTTCCGTATCCGAACCAGAATCCCAGTGCCTGAATCATGCTTACGAAGCTGAATGAAATTCCGATTGCCGCGGTCATGCTTTTGTTTCCGAGCCGTCCGATGAAAAATGTGTCGGTAAGATTGTAAATTGTCATCACGAGCATTCCGATTATTGTCGGAATTGATGTCTTTACGAGAAGCGGTAAAATCGGCTCCGTGAGTATTTTCTGTCTGCGTTCTTCCTTTGTCATTTTGATTTCCTATGGATTCCTATAGAGAGTATGCCTCGCCTTTGTTGCCGTCCACGCGGATTGTCTGACCGTCACTGAAACGCTGAGTTGCAAATCCTGTGCCGAGAACCGCAGGAAGTCCGAACTCTCTTGCGACAATTGCTGCATGGCTCAGTGCTGATCCCGTATCTGCCACGATTGCGCTTGCAAGTTTGAAAAGAGGCGTCCATTCTGGATCGGTCAGCTCACACACCAGGACATCACCTTTCTGCATTTTATAGAATTCCGCCGGGCTTTTTATAATCCGTGCAGGTCCGACCGCGACACCGGTACTTCCGCTCACACCTTTGAGTTTTTCTCCCTTTGAATCAAACACAAGAAGCTTTGATGCCGACCAGACTTTTTCCGCCAACGGATGCTTTGAGTTGCGCCGTGAGATTTTCTCCCTGTCGCTTTCATTCAGTGTCCCACGCTCACAGGCAGCTGCCAGTTCGTTGAAAAAAAGATTTGCGATTCCGTGCTCATAGTCACTGTTTCCTAAAAGCAATTCATTTGTTTTCTCAAGGCACTTTCGGACAAAGCAGAAAAGCGTTTCCCACAGATACTGGGTCTCCTCTCGGACTACATGGAAATATCTGTACTGATTTATTTTCTTTTCAAGTGCCGGAAAATCATCTCCGTAAATTGCTTTGATTTGTTCCATCAGTTTGCCGAAGTCCTTTGTGTCTTCCTCAGCTCCGGTTTCTCCGTTTGCAATGAGTGGACGGAGGATGTTCAGAAGTCGGTCAGGTTCCTCATTCAAGGTTCTGGCAATTATGCAGTAGCAGTTGAAATCAGATTTGTATCCGTTTTTCTCAAGGAACTCGCTGAGCATGGGAACAGCATCAGGAAAAAGCGCGCAGATTTCCTCATATTTTTTTCCGTCGCAAATCGCTTCTTTTATGCCTTTGATTTTTCCAAGATTTTTCGCAAGAGACGCAACATCATTCGCCACAACGGAAGTCTTGTTGTCCAAACCCCAGTAAAAATCATAGGTCGTATATTTTGGGTTCACTTTTTTGATTACCTTTGAAAGACCTCCGCCCACGACTCCCGGAAAGACTGCGTACAAGAATCTGTCGTAGCTTATGTCTGCCGTGAGCCTGTATGCATATTTTATGAAATCCCCGCACTGTCCGATTGTCTTTTTTGCAAAATTCGTTTTCTTTATTCCCTCGATTTCCTTCTCATGTCTCGGCATTACCTCGTTGCAGATTTTCTCGCACCAGTCAAAATTCTTTATGTAGCGTATTGTTTTGAAAATCCTGAAAATATTCCGGTTGATTTTTACGGAGGATTTTGGAAGCCGCATGATTCCGTCATCGTCATATTGAGGGTCGCTTGAAAGCTCCAGTCCGTTTTCGGAAAAAATCCGTACCTTCTGATGATTGATCTGCATTATGAAATCATAGTCCAACGGCCGGTATGCATAGGGCATTTTCTCAAGCTGGAAAGCCATGCTGGATTTTTGCGGTCCCTTGATTTTTGTTCCCGCAATATATTTTTGAATCAGAGCTTTTTCATCCGAATCGTCCGTCTTGTTTTCCAATGTCGTAATCGCGCGTGCCTGCAGGATATAGGTCTTGCCGTCCTTTATTGCCCACTCAATGTCCATCGGAAATCCGTAGTGTCTTTCAATCTTTACCGCCTCAGAACACAGTGCTCTGATTTCATCGTCGGAAAGGCAAAGCTGCTTCTGTCTCTCTTCATCAACCGGGATTTCTTTTGTACCGTCGTCCGCATAAACAATCTGAGTTTTTTTGGAGCCGCATACTCTGGATTTTATTTCTCCGCCCTTTGTGCATACGAAGGAATCTGCTGTAACCCTGCCGCTGACGACGCTCTCACCAAGTCCGAGACTCGCGTTGATCTGCATTTCATCCCTGCTGCCATTTACTGGATTTGCGGTAAAAAGTACGCCTGCTTTTTCTGATTCGACCATCTGCTGTACTACTACGGCAAGTGCGACGGAAAGCTGGTCATAACCTTGGTTCTGTCTGTAGCACACGGCACGGTTTCCCCAGAGTGATGCATAGCATTTTTTCACATGAACCAGAAGCTCGTCAATTCCCATCACATTCAGATAAGTTTCCTGCTGACCTGCAAAACTTGCGTCGGGTAAATCCTCGGCTGTTGCGGAAGATCGTACGGCAACACGCTCGGCTCCAAGCTCCGTGAAACAGTCCCGGATTTCTTTTTCAACATCGTGGGGGAGGGAAGCATTTTTTATGGAGTCGCGTAAATGCTCGGCGGCTTCAAGAAGTTTGGTCTCATCATTTCCGGCGCTTTCAAGTGCGGACTCAAAATCTGATTTCAGATTGTTTTCTTCTATAAAATTCCTGTAAGCGTCTGCGGTAATCACAAAACCTTTCGGAACGGGAATTCCTGCCGATGTCATCTCACCGAGGTTCGCTCCTTTTCCTCCTGCGACAGGGACGTCATTTTTTTTAATCTGACTGAAATTTAAAACAAACATCTTATGCCTCCACATATTTTCTGATTCCGCTTTCAATGAAAGTTCGGAAAATCTCTTCAAAATAATTCTCATCAAATTGTGTCGAATTTGCCATGAGTACGGAAACTCCGGCGAACACGTTTATTACTCCCTGCACGTCAACTCTCTTTGCGACAGAGTGATTTATCCACCAGCTGGAAATCTCCTCAAGGGAATCTTTGTAAACCGCGGCAACTTTGTTTGTGTCCGAGGGGGAGTCTCGGTGGAGAATTCTCATGCTCTCGCGGTATAAGCTTTGCATTTCCGTCTTATGCTTCAAATCGATGCACCATTCATAGATTTTGTCCGAAAGAAATCCCGCCGGATCTTTTATGTGTCTTTTGAATTGTGGCAGAACGGAATTGATTTTTTGCTCAGCCCTGTATTTTACAACGTCGATTACAAGCGCGTCCTTGTCCGTCCAAAAACTGTAGAATCCTCCCTGTGCAATTCCAGCTCTTTTTGTCAGCTCACGTATGCTCAGGGTCTTTGTTCCCTTGTCGTGGAAGAGCTCGATCGCGGCATCCATGAGTCGTGTCCGTATCTCTGATTTCTCTTCGTCGGTAAAAGCTTTTCCCATTCCGGTCTCCATTTTGTCGTGCTATGAATATTCTTTTGTATGTTCATAGATATGTTAGCACAGCTCCGTCAGTTTTGTCAATGAATATTTTGAAAAATGTTCATAGGAAATCAATATTTTTTTTGTAATATGACTTGACAAAATGAATAGTATACAATATAATAAAGTAAAATACAATTACGGAAGCAAAGGAGGCTCTTATGGGATTTTATGATTACAGCGTAAAGACACCGGCGGGTGAGGATTTCAACATGGAATCTCTCAGGGGAAAGGTCGTTCTTGTGGTAAACACTGCCACGGGCTGCGGATTCACACCTCACTACAAGGATATTGAGGCGATGTATGAGAAATACCATGACCAGGGATTTGAGGTCGTTGACGTTCCATGCAATCAGTTCGCGGGACAGACTCCGGGAAGCGATGAGGAAATCCATGAATTCTGTACTCTTCGTTACAACACAAAATTTCCGCAGATGAAAAAGGCCGACGTGAACGGAGAGAATCAGCTTCCTTTGTTTAAGTTTTTAAAGGAGCAGAAAGGATTCGAGGGATTCGGAAAAGGTGCGAAGGCGTTTGCGATGAACCTGCTGCTCTCTAAAATTGACAAGGACTACAAAAACAATCCCGACATAAAATGGAACTTTACGAAATTTGTCGTGGACAGAAATGGAAATGTGGTTGCGAGATTTGAGCCCACCGCAAAAATGGAGGATGTTGAATCTTGCATTGCGGAACTTGTCGCCTGATGAGACTCAATCAGACTGCCCTTGTTGAAAAAGATTCCGACCTGTAATATAATGTTAGTATGAACTACATAATTGCAAAAGGACTTTTGATTCCTTTTTTGGGCACCGCGCTTGGATCGACTCTTGTGTTCTTTATGAAAAAGGAGCTGGACATCCGCGTTCAGAAAATGCTTTCCGGTTTCGCCGCCGGAGTGATGGTTGCCGCGTCCGTGTGGAGCCTGCTGATTCCTTCGATGGAAATGTCATCTGCTCGCGGTAAATTCGCTTTTGTTCCTGCCGCCGTCGGTTTTTGCATCGGAATGGTTTTTCTCCTGATTTTGGACAAGACCGTTCCTCACATGCACTTGGATGAGACGCAGGAGGGGCCGAAAAGCAAGCTCAAGAAAACGACGATGATGGTTCTGGCCGTCACGCTCCACAATATTCCTGAGGGAATGGCGGTTGGAATCCTTTACGCTGGATGGGCATCCGGATCCGCACAGATTACCGAGGCTGGTGCGCTGAGTCTTGCCCTTGGAATTGCAATACAGAATTTTCCCGAGGGTGCGATTATCTCCATGCCGCTTCATTCCAGGGGGCTGTCAAAGGCAAAATCCTGCTGGTACGGAATTCTTTCCGGGGTTGTGGAGCCTGTGGCCGGTCTTCTTACGATTCTTCTCTCAACTCTTGTCATGCCGGTTCTTCCGTACTTCCTTAGCTTTGCCGCCGGAGCCATGATTTACGTCGTCATTGAGGAGCTTGTCCCTGAGATGGCTGAGGGCGAACACTCCGACTGGGGAACAATCACCTTCATGCTCGGATTCGCTCTTATGATGGTTTTGGACGTGGCCTTGGGCTGAGCCGTCTGATTGTGGCTGGATTGCCGCATATATAGTTATATAAAAAAATCACTTATTACTTGACATATTCATTAGTTGGTGCTAATATTAGTACTGACTAATGGAGTGTCAGGACATTTTGACATTCTCTTGGCCAAGGAGAATCTTATGCCTTTAAGCATGGCCGGACTTGGCGAGCAGTTTTTAATCAAAAAAATCAATGGAAAGGAAGAGGTGCGCCGCTTTCTTGAGAACCTCGGATTTGTCTCTGGTGCGCAGGTCTCATTGGTCTCAGAGATTTCGGGAAACGTAATAGTCCAGATTAAGGAGAGCCGTGTCGCAATCAGCAGGGAAATGGCTCAGAAAATCATTGTCTGATTTCTTTTTTTTGTCTCTGTGTTAGTCTAAACTAATGTATTGTAAGTAATAGGAGAATATATATGACATTGCGAGATGTAAAGACGGGCCAGACTGTAAAGGTCGAAAAGCTGAACGGCGAGGGTGCGGTTAAACGACGCATCATGGACATGGGCATCACGAAGGGCGTGGAAATCTATGTGCGCAAAGTGGCTCCCCTTGGGGATCCTGTTGAAATCACGGTGCGTGGATATGAGCTTTCTGTGCGTAAGGCTGATGCAGAGATGGTTCAGGTGAAGGAGGCGTAGGATGATTAAGATAGCACTTGCAGGAAATCCCAACGCGGGAAAAACGACGTTGTTCAATGCTCTCACGGGCTCGAATCAGTTTGTCGGAAACTGGCCGGGAGTTACCGTTGAAAAAAAGGAAGGAAAACTTAAGGGACATAAAGATGACGTGGTGATTACGGATTTGCCCGGCATCTATTCTCTTTCGCCATATACGCTTGAGGAAGTAGTCTCCCGCGATTATCTTGTGAAGGAAAGACCTGACGCGATTCTGAACATTGTGGACGGAACTAACCTTGAGAGGAACCTTTATCTCACGACACAGCTTGCCGAGCTTGGCATCCCGATGGTTGTCGCCGTGAACATGATGGATGTCGTGAAAAAGAACGGTGACAAAATCCACGTCGAGGAAATGCAGAAGGAGCTCGGATGCCCCGTGGTGGAAATCTCGGCCCTTAAGGGAACTGGATGTGTTGAGGCTGCGGAGATTGCGGTTGAGAAGGCCGGCGAGAAAAAGCCCATGATGTATAAACACCGGTTCGAAGGTTGCGTGGAACATGCTCTTGCACACATTGAGGAGGCTGTCGTACATGATCTGCCAGAGGAGCAGCACCGTTGGTATTCCGTGAAGCTTTTTGAGCGAGATGAGAAAGTAATCAAGGCGCTGGGAATCTCGGACGAAAAACTGAGCCACATTGAGAAGGACATAAAATCATGTGAGGCGGAGCTTGACGATGATTCCGAATCAATCATCACCGCCGAGAGATATAAGTACATTGAGTCAATCATCAAAAGATGCGTGACGAAAAAGAACAGACAGAAGCTGAACGTCTCTGACAAGATTGACCGTGTGGTGACGAACCGCTGGCTTGCCCTCCCGATTTTTGCCGTAATCATGTTCCTTGTTTATTATGTCGCGATGGTGACTGTGGGTGCCGCTGCTACGGACTGGGCGAACGACGGACTCTTCGGCGACGGTTATCATCTTTTCGGAATTGGCACAGGGGCTTATGAGGAGGCCGCGGAGGAATACGGTGATACGGCTGCGATTCTTGAGGCCTTTGAAAACGGAGAGACAAGCTATGTGACCGTTGATGACGAGACGATGGAAGTCTCCGATCCGATTCAGATTACGGATGATGTATTAGCTGAGGCTAATGCGATGGTGGGAAAATACGGTGAGGAAGGACCTGACCCTGCTGATTACGGAGTCTGGGTTCCGGGTATTCCTGCTCTGATTGAAAGCGGTCTTGATGCGATAGGTTGCGCGGACTGGCTCAAGGGGCTGATTCTTGACGGAATTGTTGCCGGTGTCGGTGCGGTTCTTGGATTCGTTCCTCAGATGCTCGTTCTCTTCCTTTTCCTTGCGTTCCTTGAGGCTTGCGGTTACATGGCCAGAATCGCGTTCATACTTGACCGTGTGTTCCGCCGCTTCGGTCTTTCAGGAAAATCTTTCATTCCAATGCTCGTTGGTGTTGGTTGTGGAGTTCCTGGAATTATGGCCTGCCGTACAATCGAAAATGAACGCGACCGGCGCATGTCAATTATGACAACAACCTTTATTCCTTGTGGCGCTAAGGTTCCGTTCATCGGTCTTGTGGTCGGAGCAATTTTCGGTGGAAATCCATGGCTCGCCGCATCAGCGTACTTCATTGGACTGGGCGCAATCATTTTCTCTGGAATCATCCTGAAAAAGACCAAGCCTTTTACCGGGGATGTCGCGCCTTTCGTTATGGAGCTTCCTGCCTATCACTTGCCGACGATAAAAAATCTTCTGCGCTCCATGTGGGAAAGAGGATGGTCATTCATCAAGAAGGCGGGTACAATCATCCTGCTTTCTACCATAGTAATATGGTTCCTTTCGTTCTTCGGATGGGCAGACGGTTCGTTCGGTATGCTTGAGGAAGATCAGATGGACTGCAGCATTCTCGCGAAGATTGGAAGTGCCGTGGCATGGCTTTTCGCTCCTCTTGGATGGGGCAACTGGCAGGCAACTGTCGCGTCGGTCACTGGTCTTGTGGCAAAGGAGAACATCGTCGGTACCATGGGAATCCTTTACGGTGGCGAGTCAACCTGGGCGAACATGGCGAGCGCATTCTCTCAGCCGGCGGGTCTCTCGTTCCTTATTTTCAACCTGCTCTGTGCTCCTTGTTTTGCCGCCATCGGTGCAATCAAGAGGGAAATGAACAGCCGTAAGTGGACTTGGGCAGCGATCGGATGGCAGTGCGGATTTGCATACGCGGTCTCATTCGTAGTCTATCAGCTTGGATGTATGTTCGGCGGAAGCGGAAACATCATCGGATTCGTCATTGCTCTTGCCGTAATCGTCTGCTTCGGATGGGCTCTGTTCAGAAGACCCAGCAAGGCAAAATAATTAGGCGTAAGTTCGGATCAAAAACTGGAAAAAGGAGGCGGTAATATGTCTGGAACAATTATAGTCACTCTGATTCTCGTACTGATTGTTTCGGCTGTTATTGCCTCCATGAATAAAGACAGAAGAAATAACAAACATCCGTCCTGTGGCGGAAGTTGCTCTTCATGCGGTCATTCCTGTGAGCGTATTTTTGCCGAGATGGATGCCGTTATGGAAAAACAAAAATCTTTGGAAAATAAGTCTTGCCGTAAATGAATCCGTTTAGTATAATTAGGACACCATTACTAAACGAGGTAAACCATGGTAATTAAAGAATCGGCTGAGATGTATCTTGAGACAATTCTCGTTCTGTCAAAAAAAGGTTCAGTGCGTGCCGCGGATATTGTAAGGGAAATGAATTTTTCGCGTCCCTCCGTCAGTGTCGCGCTCCACAATCTTGAGGATGAGGATTATATTTCCATTGCGGATGATCAGACCGTAAGTCTTCTTCCAAAGGGGGAGGAGATTGCAAAGAAGATTTATGAGCGTCACACGGTGCTCACGGAATTCTTCGAGCAGCTTGGTGTGAAATCTTCCATAGCATCAGCGGACGCATGCAAGATTGAGCATGACATCAGTCCCGAATCATTCAAGGCAATCAAAAAACTTGTGAAAAGCAACCGGGACTTACGACAGACAGAATCTTAATCCTTCCACTCCATTGAAGAGGAATCAGACGCGCGGGATTTTGACTCGCCTTTTGTCGGTTCGCTTTCCGTGCCTGAAATCCTCCGTGCCCTTTCGGTTACTTTTACGGCCTCATCCTCCATGCCCATCTCATTATATACAGCGGCAAGATTTGAGTATGCGGGCCTGTACTGGGGGGCCTTTTCAGTTATGGTCGCGAGGACTTTCGCAGCCTTTTCCTTTTCACCGATTGAGTACCAGAGTTTTGCGACTGCATTGAGTTCGGTCGGTGTTCCGGTCGAGATTTTTTTCAACGCAATGCTCATCTGATTTTTTATTTCCTCGGCGGATTTTTTATTCATTGAGACGAGCTTGTCTGTCGCTATGTGGATTTCCCCTTTGCCGTCCGGATTTGCTGCCGATGCGTAAAGGTTCCATGCTTCCTGAACGAGCGTATACTCATACGGATTTTTTGCCAGCTCCTTTGACGCAGATTTCCATGCCGCCTCAAATCCGTTGTAAAGAATCGTAGTCTCAACCGGAATCCAGATGTGTCCGTTTATCGTGAGCGTTCCGTAATCATTTTCAAGTTTGCTCCACACCGCGCTTTCTTTCAGACCCGTGTCGAATGCCGCGAAGATGTGTCCCGGAGTCGTAATCAGTGCCGAGGGAATTCCTGCGCTTTCCATGACCGAGCAGAACAGTGTGGTCATGTCGTCGCAATCACCGCCCTTGAGTGAAAGTGTCTCAGCGGGGAATCGCACCGTGTCTACCGAGAACTCATTGTCGATTACCTGCGTTACGGGTGTGTTGGGGTCGGCCACATAGGTGAGCGGAATGGCACCGATGGAATTTGCGAGTGCGATGGCTTTTGTCACGTTTGTGGAAATCAGCTCGCTTTTGTTTTGCGAGAGGGATGCGAATACGAAGCTTGAGACCGTTGGGTCGTTTGGCTGGATGAAGCATGAGAGCATCGCCGTGTCCGCCCATGTCATAGCGCTTTTTTTGTAGAGAGTCACAGGCCTTGTTATGGAGAGGCTCTTTGATTTTCCTTCCTCTTCCCATGAGATTGTGAACTGCATCTGGAGAACCGTATTCTCGGAGACCTGCAGGACTTTTTTGTTCAGCACCGTGTTGATTGCGATGTCATCCTGCTCTCCGGGGCTGAGCGTTTTGATTTCCCCTCCCTTGCTCGGAAAGTCCATGTATTTTCTAACGTATGCCGTCACCGAGATGTTTTTCAGAGTGGAACTTCCGTTGTTTTTTACAGTGATGAATCCTGCGGGATCTGTTGCGTAGACATTCATCAACACCGGGAAAAGAGCCGCCAAATCAAGGGACTCAACCGAGACTGACGGAATCTCTGCTGATGTGAATCCGTCTTCGGGGTGGAATGCGTTTTTCAAATCCGCATAGGCTTCCTGCACTTCCTCATCCCACGGCACCTGCTTCCTGAGTTTTTCAAGCAGCTTCATCGCCTCCTGATATGTGGACCGTGCTGTCTCCTCGCCATACTCATCGAAAAGATTCAGTGCCTCCTCAGTTTTTTCCGCCGCGGATTTTTTGTTCAATGCGACCTCGGACCTCAATCTCTTTTCAGCTGCGTCCGTGTCCTTGGGGCAGATCTCAAGATACTTCGTGTAGTTTTCAAGCGCGGGCTCATAGCTTCCGGCATTATAAAGTGTGTCAGCGTTTTTCTTGTAAATCGCTGCGGTCTCAATCAGTGTGGCTCCCTGCGGATTTCCACCGTTTTTCAATGCAGCAAGTACTGGCGGGAGTTTTGCGTCGCTTTCGGCTGCCCTCCACAAAATGTTGCTTATTGCGTCATAGAAAAAATACATTCCGTTTCTTCCGCCGCAGTATGTTGAATACTTCATCGACTCGTCAAGCTGCATGGTCCACATTTTCAGTCCGTCGGAGGAAAACCTTGAGAGCGTTTTTTTCTCCTGATTGAGCGAAAGCATGGAAGAGTCATTCAGTATCTGGCACAAGGTCTCGTTCCGTTCCGCGCTCAGGAAGATGACTTTTTGCAGGGTCGTGTTTTTCGTGTTGCAGACAAAAATCATGTTGCCTTTCTGAAAGCAGATTGTGTCACCGGGTCCCGCCATGATTGAGTCGGCCATGGAGATCGGGATGTCCATTTGTGAGAGCCGTCCGTCCTTTTGCGGAAGGAAAATCTTTTTGTTCAGCAAGTCCACGAGATAGGGCGTTCCCGAGTGGAAAAACCGCAGCGTTGAATTTGACGAGGGATATTTGTATTGCACTTTTCCTGATACAGCGTCTTTTTCATCCACGCTGATTACTGACGGTGTTCCCTGATTTGCGAAAAGCACTGTTTTTCCGTCGCTTGAGTAAGTCTCCCAATATGTAGAGAACTTGGAGCTTCCGTTGATTTTCTTCGTGAGATTTTCCTTCACGTCCCATGTGGGACTGTAGTCGATTATGGAATCTTTCGCGCGCATTACGAAACTGTAGTCATCTCTTGCGGCGACTGAAACTGAATATCCGGACCGTGTTCCTCCGAGCTCCGTCATCGTGCGTCTGTCAATTATCTCCGGAGAACTCAGTGCGGAAGATTTTGCGTCGCTTTCGCTTGAGACAATCATCGGGAAACATGCCTCTATGCATTTCGCGCACAAGTCAATCTTGTCCTTTCTGTCCTTGATGAAAACGGATATCAGTTCCGCGGAAAATGAGAGGCTGATTTCTGAGTCCGTGCAGAGAGTCAATTCTATTTTAATTGTCTTGTCTTCATTGTACCAATTTTCATCAGTTTCTATTTTAAGCTCCACGCGCGGATAACATGTCGAGGGCTCAATCAGATTTTTTTCTTTTTCCTTCGCTTCCTTTATGCGTTTTTCCAGATCGGCGATTTTTTTATCTGGGGATTCTCCGTCAATTTCCATGATTGAAAATCCTGCCATTCCTTTGAACCGGCTTTGAGTTTCCTCTATCCTTTTCTTTTCCTTTTCGAGCTTTTCGGATTCAAGCGGGAGTCTCTGGTATTCTCCCCAGTATGAGGCGTATGGGACCAGATTCAGTGTGTTGTAATCTACCGGAGTGAGATCCACGGATTTTGCTTTTCCTGCAATCTGTGCAATCACATCGTTCGTAAGAATTTCCTCTTCCTCGGGGGACTTGTTTTGTATGTAAAGATTTTTTGCGGCAAGCGGAATTGTAAGCGCAAAAGACAGGACGGCAATCAGTGGAACAAGTTTCTTCATATAAAAATCACCTCTTCCACTAAAATACCATATCTGGAAAATATGGTCAATAAATTTGATTTTTTATGCGTCGAAGTTATAGTAGACTCCGGGCTGTGTCATGCCTGCGAAACCGTTTTCCTTCGCGTCGTAATTTACGAAATTGTCGGCGTAGTGGCAGAGAAAGATTTTGCTCTTGATTGCTGGATCCAGACTCTTGAGCTCGTCAATGCTTGTGTGTACTCCGCCCGTGTAGCTCTGGCAGTCATGGAAAATGTATTCCGGGTGATATGCGTCCTCAATCCATGAGAGAAGATCGGGATCAAATCTTGTGTCGGCAGGAAAAAGGATTCTGTTGTCAACGAGGATTCCCGTGCTCCATGCGCTTTCTTTCCACGAAGGAACTCCGTCGGGCATGTGCATGGTCCTGAAGAATTTCACGTTGATTGAGCCGCATCTGAATTCCCACATTGGACGCGGGACAAGACAGAGTGGGCGAGGTTTTATCTGCTCGAAATAATCATCAAAGCTCAGGTAATGTCCGGGAACATCCTTGTTGTATGGGGTCTCACGGCTCTCACCATAGCTGAGTCCTCCCTTCAATGTTTCGTTCCAGAGTAGTTCCTTATATGAGTCGTTGATGTATATTTTGGGCCGCGTTTTTGTGACGTAACGGTGCATGAGCGCAAGTTCCTCAACTCCGCCCGCATGATCGGAATGTGAGTGTGAGATAAAAACGTTCTGAACTTTCATAATCGCCGACTTGTATTTATGAAACGCTATTGGACACTGAGATCCGCAGTCAACGAGAAGATGATCATCTCCCTTGATGATGAGAAGGTTATTTTGAAAATTTTGTTTTACGAACGCGCTTCCTGTTCCAAGAAAGAAGAATTCCAGTGAGCCGTCGTTGTTTGTCAGTCGCAGTGATTCATCAAAAGGCAATATTTTCATCTCGATTCCCTCTTCTATTTTTCGGAATCCGCGGATGAATGTATTAGAGTTTTTTTATGCGGTTTTTAAGCAATTTTCACGCAGCTTTCCGGGGACTTGTTTTTTGCCATGTTTCATTATAAAATTAAGGCAATATAAGCAAATTGATTTGAGGAGCGTCTTATGCACATAAGTGACACAATCAGATATATCGGAGTCAATGATCACGACATAGATCTTTTTGAGGGACAGTTTGAGGTGCCGAACGGAATGGCATACAACTCATACGTCATTGTCTCGGATAAAATCGCGGTGATGGATTCCGTTGAGGCGAGATTCGGCGATGAGTGGATTAAAAACATTGAGTCGGTTCTGAAAGATTGCGGTGGCAGAACGCCGGATTATCTTGTGGTGCAGCACATGGAGATGGATCACAGCGCGAACATAAAGACATTTGCGGAAAAATATCCCGGGGCAAAAATCGTCGCCTCAAAGGTCGCATTTTCAATTATGAAAAATCTTTTCGGAACAGATTTCGCCGACCGTCAGCTTGTCGTGGGTGAGGGCTCGAAACTTGAGCTTGGTGCGTCCGAGGGGGAGTGTCCCTTGTGTTTTGTGACCGCTCCCAACGTGCATTGGCCTGAGGTCATAATGAGCTATCTGGAAAAAGAGAAGACTGTTTTCAGTGCCGACGCCTTCGGAAAATTCGGCGCGCTTGATTACGATGATCCCGAGGGATGGGCATGTGAGGCACGTCGCTATTATTTTGGAATCGTCGGTAAATTCGGTGCGAATGTTCGGGCCTTGCTCAAAAAGATTTCCGGCCTTGACATAAAGAGAATCTGTTCGCTGCATGGTCCTGTGCTTGATGAAAATCTTTCCTATTATATGGACACTTACAACACATGGTCCAGCTACGGGGTGGAGAGCGAGGGTGTCGCAGTCTTCTACACTTCGGTTTACGGAAACACAAAATCTGCGGCGGAAAAAATCGCGCAGACTCTGATTGACAAGGGATGTCCTAAGGTCGTCCTGAATGACCTTGCCCGCGAGGATATTTACGAGTGTGTTGAGGATGCGTTCCGATACGGCAAAATGATTCTTGCGACAACGACTTACAACGGAAGCGTGTTCCCGAAAATGAAGGAATTCATCAATCTGCTCACGGAAAGGAACTTCCAAAAACGTACGGTTGGTCTGATTGAAAACGGAAGCTGGACTCCCACCGCTGCAAAAGGCATGGCGGCACTTTTCGAGGGATGCAAGGAAATCACATTCCTGGAAAACAAGGTCACGATAAAAACCGCAGTCACCCAGGACACAATCACCGCGATTGAAAAAATGGCGGATGAGATTCTTCGTTAGTTTTTTTGGTGATGTGAATGAATAAAGTATACAAGGCACTAAATGTTTTCCTGATTGCATATAATCTCGTCATGCTCTTTGAAATTTTGGCTGCGGTAATTGCGTCACGGCCTGATTTTATAATGCGATTTCGGCTTGGGCTCAACGGGGACAGAGTTTTCATTCAGTGGATGATTTTGTTCCTTTTGTTTTTGTTTGAGTATCTTTTTTTTCTGAGAAAAAATGTGAGCAGGAAAACACTTGTGCTTTCTGCAATCATGACGGCCTTGAATTTTTATCTCAGCTATCTTTTTCTCTTCATTCACACGCCCGACATTTTTACGGCGAGGGACCTGGCTTTTGCGACGAAAAGGTTTTTCACCCATCTGCCGCTTTTTTATTTCGGCGAGATCCTGCTGGGACTTTCTTTTTTAGTCATTGCGAAATTGAAAAGCAAAAAGGGATTTCATGGCGCAAAGGTAAATGCGTTGATTAGCGCGGGCAGGGTGATTTTTCTGTGGCTGAGTTCTGTGCCGCTTTTGATTATGGAAGGAAGCGGGTCCTCTGTGGATGATGTAGGCAAGGCAGCCTTTGCAATCATTTTAATAAGTGCGGTATGCTTTTTGGTCAGCTTTGTGCTGGAGTTGGCAACAGATTTTATCCTGCGCTCATACCATTTGACATAATCTTATTTTTGTGTATAATGAATGACCATACCGGGGTGGTGTCTTATGATGCCTGAGATTATACCCGCACGAAGTCCGCATGGATTTCGCAACCTGATCCGGACAATACCGGCGGAGGAAGTATGAAACGCAATACTTTCATTTCATCAATCATTTTCATTTCATTAATTTCAGTGTTTGCAACAGTCTTTACCGGCTGCAGCAAAAAATCAGCGGACCCTCGTCTTTCAGAGGTTGTGGTCTACACTTACGACAGCTTTGCGGGTGAGTGGGGGCCTGGACCTGAGCTTTCAAAAATCTTCAAGGAAAAGACCGGCTACACAGTCAATTTTGTCTCATGCGATGATGCCGTCGCAGCTTTCACACGCGCGGTTCTTGAAAAGGATAACGTGAAGGCCGATGTGATTATCGGAATCGATCAGAATCTTGCGCAGAGAGCAAAGGACTCCGGAATCCTTGAGGCATACAAACCGAAAAATGCTGAGAGCATAATTTCATCCGAGGTTCAGTCTGAGCTTGGAAACGACGGACTTCTCACCGCCTATGATTTCGGACACTTCGCGCTGATTTACGATACTGAGTCAAATGTGCCCGCACCGACATCCCTTGAGGATTTGGTGAGCGATGTATATAGAAAGAAAATCATCCTGATGGATCCCCGCACATCAACTCCGGGACTCGGATTCGTGGCATGGACCCAGGTTGTATTCGCCGACCGCTGCGAGGATTTCTGGAAGGAGCTCAAGCCGAACATTCTTTCCATGACATCTGGATGGAGCGAGGGATGGGGCATGTTCCAGAACGGAGAGGCACCTCTTTGCATAAGCTATACGACAAGTCCTGCATACAATGTTGAGTACGAGAATGACCACCGCTTTGTCACTCTGCTTTTTGATGAGGGACACGTGGAGCAGGTCGAAGGCTACGGACTTTTGAAGAACGCTCCGAATCCGAAGGGAGCAAAGGCTTTCATGGATTTCCTGATCAGCGAGGATGCACAGAACACTCTTCCGCTCACTCAGTGGATGTACCCGGTGAACTCTTCCGTCACTCTGCCCGAAAGCTATTCAGTTGCGGCACCCCTTCCGAAAAAGACTCTTGTTACGGACAGCAAGGCGACGAACGAGGTTGCTGAAAAAATCATGGAGCAGCTGAGTTCCTGGTAAAAACGTGGAAGCCACAGGAAATCGCAAGCTGATATTCACATTGCTCGCGGCATTCGGACTCCTTTGTTTTTTACTTTCCGCCGCAGCATTTCTCATCCCATATTTAAAGGCGGTCTCTCCTGCTTTTGAAGGAAACGGGGGAGGACCAATCCCGCAGATCCTACGCATAACGGCATACACATTTGAAGAAGCGATTCTCTCAACCGCACTCGCAGCCCTCATCGGAATTCCCGCAGCGTATTTTGTCTCCAAAAAAAGATTTTTCGGACGCAGCCTCTTGCGCTCCCTTGGTGCGGTTCCTCTCTGCATTCCCCCGCTGATTGTCGCACTTGCCTACATCTCAACTTTCGGCATGAACGGAATCTTCAACAGAATCCTCATGAAAATCTTTTCGCTGAAGGAAGCTCCCTTTCCATATTTGTATTCCTTCGCGGGAGTCGTCCTCACCCAGGGATTTTACAATTTCCCGCTCGTGATGATAAGCGTTACCGACAGATGGAGCACAGTGGATAAATCCCAGGAAAATGCCGCGCGTCTTTTGGGAGCCTCTTCACCAAGGATTTTTTTTACCATAACTCTCCGTCAGATTGCACCCGCCATAATCTCCGGCTGCATCCCTGTTTTCATTTTCTGTTTTTTTTCATTTATGATTGTCCTCCTTTTCGGCTCGGTCGGCGGAACAACACTGGAGCTTGCAATCTACCACGCGGGAAGAATCGAGCTGGATTTTCAGAAGGCCGCGTTTCTCTCCCTGCTTGAGACATTATCCGTTTTGATTTTGCTTTCGCTCTGGGAGTACGCCGGAAAAAAAAGCGAGCACAACGATTCCGTGAGCCTTGAAAAAAATTATGCCGTAAAAAATTTCTCACGCAAGGAATTCGTTTTTTTCATCATGCTGATTTTTTTAATCGCCGTGTTTTTCCTTCTTCCGCTTCTTTCGGTTTTTGTCTCATCCTTTGTCTCAAAAAAAGGTGCGCTTACCCTTGTCACATGGAAAAGTCTTTTTTCCGCACGTGGATTTTTTACTGCTCTCAGAAACACTTTGGTCTGTGCTTTTTTTACAGCCACGCTTTGTACCGCAACAGGATTTTTCTATTCATCGTTTTTAAGATTTTCTCCCCTCAGAAAAAATGTCCTCGCACGGCTTATTCCCATTCTTCCTGCCGCAGTCTCATCCGTCACAATCGGAATCGGAATGCGGGCTGCTTTTCCCCATGGCACTTTCCTCATGCTGATTGCATCCCAGACGGCTCTCTCATGGCCCTTTGCTTACAGGCAGATTCATCCCCATGTTTGCGCGGTTCCCGGAAATGTAATTGACAGCGCGAGACTTTTTTCAAGCAATCCCCTGGACGCAATTTTCAGGATTGTGCTTCCTTACTCAAGACGGGGAATCCTGAGCGCGTTCGGACTTTCCTTTGCCATAAGCTGCGGAGATGCGACTCTTCCCCTTGTGCTCGGAGTGCATGGGTTCGACACGCTCTCTCTTTTTACATACAGGCTTGCCGGTGCATACAGGTTCTCTCAGGCTTCGGCTTCGGGACTTCTTCTGGGAGTCTTGTGCTCGCTGGTTTTCGCATTGTCAAAAATCAATTTTAAAAATAGAAGAAAATCCTCGGATACCACCAGGGGGCATTTGGAATGAGTTTTTTTGAATGCAGGGAGATAAAAAGACGCTTCGGAAATTTTCTGCTCGACATTTCTTTTTCCGTTGACCGTGGAGATTTTTATTGCATCACCGGAAAATCTGGAAGCGGAAAATCAACTTTGCTCAGTGTGATTGCGGGACTCATCCCTCCGGCAAAATCAGATTCGGGCAGAATATTCCTTGGTGAAAGAGAGATAACGGATCTGCCGCCGGGAAAAAGGGAAATCGGGATGGTTTTCCAGCAGCCGTCGCTTTTTCTTAACATGAGCGTGCTTGACAATGTTGCATACGGGCTTGTGTGCCGCGGAATTAAAAAAAAGGATGCCCGGATTCAGGCGGAGGAATTCCTTGAGCCGTTCGGACTTTCCCATCTTCTGCATGAGTCTGCGGAGACCGTGAGCGGGGGAGAGGCACAGAGAATTGCACTTGCACGCACTCTGATTGTACGCCCCAAGCTGATTCTTCTTGATGAGCCGATGAGCGCGCTGGATGCCCCCCTCAGAAAAAAGATGGGCGAGGAAATCCTTTCGCTCAAAGAAAAATTTGACTTTACCGCCCTTATGGTGACTCACGACATTGATGAGGCTAAGCGGCTTTCCACCAAGGTCATGGTCATGGGGGAGGGAAGAAAAAAATGGGAAGGTCTCCCGCAGGATTTTGACGAGTCAAGACTTTTATAAAAAAAATCTTGCCGAAAAGACGGATTTTTATTATCTTATAGAAAAGGCGTTTTTAAAGCCGTTTTGAGATTGACAGGAGTTTATTGATGTCTGAGAATGTTAAAATCAGGAGCACCACCGTGGTGGCCGTGAAGAGAAACGGTCATGTGGCGATGGCCGGAGACGGTCAGGTAACGGCTGGAAATACGGTGGTCAAGGGTAATGCCCGGAAAGTGCGCAGGATATATGATGGAAAGGTTCTTACGGGATTCGCAGGTTCCGTTGCCGATGCCTTTACTCTTTTTGATAAATTTGAGGAAAAGCTCAAGGAATACAACGGTGATTTGACCCGTTCCGCTGTGGAGCTTGCAAAACTCTGGCGCACGGAAAGATCCATGAGCAAACTCGATGCCATGCTGCTCGTTGCCGACAAAAACAAAATCCTCCTTGTTTCAGGGGACGGAAATGTGATTGAGCCTGAGAATGACATAATCGCAATCGGTTCGGGCGGAAACTATGCTTATGCGGCGGCCCTTGCATATATGGAATCCAGCGAATACAGCGCAAAGGAAATCGCGGAAAAGTCGCTTGCCATTGCAGGTCAGATTTGCATTTACACCAACGACCACGTTACTGTAGAGGAGATATAATTTATTATGGAAGAAATTGCCACCCAGAATCCGGCCGGGGAAAAATCCGTGCAGAAGGGACCTGAAGGTCTCACCCCCCGCGAGATTGTTGCAAGGCTCGACAATTACATAATCGGACAGAACAAGGCCAAGCGTTTTGTCGCGGTCGCTTTGAGGAACAGGCAGAGAAGAATCAAGCTGCCAGAGGAAATCCGTGATGAGGTCGCACCCAAAAACATTCTGATGATAGGACCCACCGGTGTCGGAAAAACGGAGATTGCGCGTCGTCTTGCAAAACTCTGCGGCGCACCATTTTTGAAGGTTGAGGCCACAAAATACACCGAGGTCGGTTACGTGGGACGTGACGTTGAGAGCATGGTCCGTGATCTGATGGCAGTGGGCTACAACATGGTAAAGGCGGAGACTCAGGAGACCCTGCGTGCAAAAGCCGAGCCCATGGTTGAGGATGCGCTCCTTGATTTGCTGCTCCCGGGAAGTACGGGCAAAAAGAGCAAAAAGACCACGACTCCCGCAAAGCCCAACGTGCAGATTCTCGGAAACATTTTCGGTGAAAGCGCGCCGGTTCAGGGAAGCGTAATCAGGATAGATGTTCCAAAGGAAGGAATCCCTGTGGGAGACGCTGCGGATGAGCTTGAGAATGCTGCTGAGGACGATAAGGCGAAAAACGAGGAGCCGGTCATTGAGATGAGCGGAACCAGGGAAAAATTCCGCCAGATGCTCCGTGACGGAAAACTTGAGGACCGCATGGTGGACGTTGTGGTTCATCATCAGCCCAGGTTCGGAATGGAGATGCTGAGCGGAGGAAATCCAGCTGACTTTGAGGAAGGAATCGCCGGATTGCAGGAAATGTTCACCGGTGGACGCGTGCATAAAAAGAACGTGACGGTAAGGGAAGCAAGGCTCATTCTGATGGAGGAGACCCTTGACCGAATCACCGACAGCGACAAGGTTGCGGATGAGGCGAAGCGCCGTGTTGAGCAGAGCGGAATCATCTTCATCGACGAGATTGACAAGATTGCGACAAAGGGCGGTGAGGGCGACAGACAGGCAGTAAGCCGCGAGGGAGTTCAGAGGGACATCCTTCCGATCGTGGAGGGAAGCAACGTGAACACAAAATGGGGAGTCGTGAACACAACCCACATCCTTTTCATCGGTGCCGGTGCTTTCAGTGTCTCTGCTCCAAGTGATTTGATTCCTGAGCTGCAGGGTCGTTTCCCGCTTCGTGTCGAGCTTGAGGCTTTGAGCAAGGATGATTTCCGTCGCATTTTGACCGAGCCGAAAAACGCGCTCATCAAACAGTACGAGGCCCTTCTTAATACCGAGGGAGTCACATTGAAATTCAGCGATGACGCGGTGGACCGCATGGCCTTCATTGCCGAGGACGTAAACTCTCACGCGGAGAACATCGGTGCAAGACGACTTCACACGATTATGGAGACCGTGCTTGAGGACCTGAGTTTTTCCGCCGACGAGCATAGTGGAGAAACAATCGTGATCGACAGCGCTTATGTGGACGAAAGACTCAAGGGCGTAATGCAGAATCAGAATCTGGAAAGATACATTCTCTAGGCTGATATGGATAAGGAAACTCTGCGTCTAAGGGCTCACCACGGACTTTGCATCAGGTATTTTACGGGGCATGGCTACTCGGAGGATTTTGTGCAGAATATGTACTCGGTCATTGGTATGCTCAATGCCGGGTGCGATGTCCGTATTGTTTCGGGACCTGATGATTTGTGCGCCCACTGTCCCAATCTCGCGGATGGTCGGTGCACCAGCCAGGACAAGGTTCTGGATTATGACTCAAAGGTCCTCGCAGCCTGTTCCCTTTCGGAAGGAATGACAGTCAGCTGGAAAAAGTGGCAGTCCCTGGTGGATGAAAAAATCATGGCAGCGGGTCTCTTCGACAAAATCTGCGGCGACTGCCAGTGGAAGGATTTGTGCCATAAGGACTGATATGACCTCGGTTCGCTGAGGCTTTTAGGAAAAAGGCAGTAGAAACTTTTGTTAAAACAGGATATAATATATTCGTTATGTTGGCACACCCTTTTATAAAATGGGTTGGCGGGAAAAGCCAGCTCTTGGATGAAATAAGAACAAGGTATCCCAATCGCATTGAAAAATACTGCGAGCCGTTTGTTGGCGGTGGCGCAGTGTTGTTTGATGTTTTGCAATGGTAAAAGAGATGAATCAAAAAGAAGCCGTTATACAAACATTAGAGAAATTGGGCGGAATAGCAACACTTGGTCAATTAAATCAAGAGGTGTTCAAAATAAAGGATTGTGAGTGGAAAACAAAAACTCCATTTGCTTCCATTCGTCGAATTGTTCAGGAACACGAGGAAATATATAAAATAAAGCCTGGACTGTGGGCTTTGAAATCTCATAAAAAAGAATTGGAGCAACGAGGAATTATAGTTGAGACAGAGAAGAATAAGAACTCCAAGGAAGTAAAAGAGTTTAATCATTCTTATTATCAGGGATTACTTTTGACAATTGGAAATCTCCTCCATTATGGTACATTTGTACCAAATCAAGATAAAAATAAATTTTTTGCAAATGAAAAACTTGGGGATATGAGGACAATACAGAATATTCCAAATTATTCATTTGATAATTTTGTTTCAAGAAGTTCAACGATAGATGTGATTTGGTTTAATGAAAGAAATATGCCTGATTCTTTTTTTGAGGTTGAACATTCAACAGACATCCAAAATTCTCTGATGAAATTTTATGATTTACAAGATTTTTATACGCGCATGTTTATTGTTGCAGATGAACGACGGCATGAAGAATATAATAAGAAGTTAGATTATTCTTCTTTTGCAAAAATGAAAAATGATAAACGCGTAGAATTTCTTAGTTATGATGAATTAGAGCGGCAATATCGACAAACGATTGAATTGCAAAATATTCACACGCTTATAATCTGACTTCTTGATTTTTTTTCCAAATTGATCAATAGTTTTCTTATGAAGAGATATGAAGTAATAATAGAAGAAACCGTTGATGAAACTTTTTCATTTGAAGTTCCTGACAATGTTGACATTTATGAATATGTCAAAGCCAAATATTACAATGAAGAAATTGTACTTGAGCCAGGAGAGTGTCAATTTAGGCAAATGAAAATCTATGATTTATCTGACAACTCATGTACTGATTGGCAAGAATTTTAATTGGGGTGCTGCGGTATCTCCTCGCAGAAGAAGCAACGGAAAACCAAAGGTTTGAAGCTAGGGGAAGTTTCTCCCTTTTCTTTGGACGATAAAAAATTTGCGCACTATTATAATTATGAGCTTATGAAAGAAATCAACGGCGGAACTCAGATGCGTGATTTGTGGAGTCTACCTGCGATTGCGAAATGGGAAAAATCATGTGGAAAGCATCCCACACAAAAGCCATTGCCTTTGCTCGCTCGAATCATTTTGGCATCAACAAAAGAAAACGCATGGATATTGGATCCATTCACAGGAAGTTCCACGACGGGAATTGCCGCGAATTTACTGAACCGGAGATTTTTGGGATTGGAAAAAGAAAAAGAGTTCTTGGAAATCTCTAGAAAACGACGGGAAGAAATTGACGACATAAAAAAGAGATTTGAGTATCGGGAGAAAATATTCAAATATTCGGACAAACCTTTGAAAGAAATTCTGGAAGTACAAACAGAAGAACCTTATTTCGGAATCGATTTACCGATTGAGTAGGGCATAACAATAAGTTCGAAGTCAACAAAACCGTTGAGACGGCTTACAGTTATGCCTATTGATTCCTTGGCAACTCCTACTTTCTAAATCCTGATAATCCTTGAGTTCGTGAGGATGCAGTTTCCGGTGTCGGTAATCAGGACGTCGTTCTCAAGACGGCATCCACCGGTCTCTGCGTCGTAAAGTCCGGGCTCAAGTGTGATTATGTTGCCGGGGAGAAACACCTTGTCCTCCGAAGTCCTTGTGCTTATGAAAGGTGCCTCGTGGATTTCAAGACCGGTTCCGTGTCCGAGTCCGTGGGGCATGGATTTTCCCGCTTCGGCAAAAACGGCATCCGCTTTGTTCACCGCATCCCGGATTTTTTTACCCGGAGCATAGAGCGGTCGGCACTCATCAGCGGCTCTCTGAACGAGGGACAGAATCTCCTCCTGAGCTTTCGTCAAGGGGCCACGAGCAAGCGTAATGGTGCAGTCGCTCGCATATCCCTCATAGCAGACCCCGTAGTCTAAAATGGAAAGTCCCTTGCTTCCCCAGTCTCCACCGGTCCATCCCGGAAAAGCGTGGATCGCATAGCTTCTTGAAGGGCCAGCAGCAAGTGTGTCAAAACTGGTTCTCTCGCATCCCTGAATCCTGAGCTCCCTTTCAATGAAGAGAGCGACATCAGCTTCCGTAGTGAACTCACCGCTTCTCACTTTTTCTTCTATTATATCCGTCATTCTGGAAGTGATTGCGCAGGCTTTTCTCGTGCATGCAATTTCGTACTCATCTTTTTGCGCCCTGAAATCCACCACGGCGGAATGGACGGAATCCTCACGGCAAGAGACCTCAAGATTTTTGTTCTCTATGGCGTCGTTGTATTTTTTGAACTGAATGTGCGTGGTTGACGGAGGCAAATCTACGGTCGGAAAATCAAGATGGAAGCGCTTTAGAATTTCCTTTACCGCAGTAATCGCATCACGGTTGAACGATGTGTATGGAATCATCTCGGAAGCGTGTGCCTTTTTCGCCGCAAGATTTTCGTCCCAGGGTGAAAGCACCGATTTACCGTCCGCGGTAAGCACAAGAACAGCGTCGCTGGGATGGCCGGTGAGGTATCGGATCGAGCAGTCCCTTGAGTCCTCGCTGTCATGGAAAATGGCCGCGCCGATGGAATGTTCACGCATATAGGCAAAGACTTTCTCACGCCTCGCCTCATAAATGGATTTCAAATCCGCGTTATGAATCACATTGTCGAAATCTGCTCCGGTGTTCTCGTCAATCATCTTGTCTTCCTCCCGATTTTTCTTATGATTTTCTCGCTTATATTTTTTACCAGCGGATCCCGGGTCACAATCATCAGGGAAACTCCGACCGTGCCGAAAAGTATGGCCGTAATTGCGATGGGGAATCCCTGTGAGATGAGCCTGCCGTGTCCGCCGAAGATTCTGAGTATGTTGTTTTTAAGGAGCAGGACCGGAACCGATGCTATGACGGAAAACACAATCATGCGGAAAGTGTAGAGTGTTGTGTTACCGATTATGCTTCTTACGGCGACGTTCTGATTTTTCCTCAGGAAGATGAAAAGCATGAGCATGTTTGCCCCGGATGCGATTGTGAGCGCGAGTGCGATTCCCGGACCTCCCATGAACTTTGAGAGTATGATTGCAAGCAGCATGTTCACGGCGAAATTAATCAGTCCTGCGATCGTGGGGCTGAGTGTGTCCTGCTGCGCGTAGAATGCCGGAGCGACTATGCGGTTCAATGCGATGAAGTAGAGACCCACGATGTGACAGCGGAAAACCTGCACGGTCATCTCTATGGAATTTTCATCGAAGCGTCCTGTCTGGAAAAGAAGCGCGATTAGGCTCCTGTCCATGCAGAGTGAGTAGAACGTGACCGGAATTGCGATGAAAGCCATGATGCGGATGGACTGGATGAGCATCTGGTTGAATTTGTCCCACGCTTGTTTTTTCGCGAATCCCGTGAGGTCAGGGAGAATCACCGTTCCGATTGTCACCGCACAGATTCCCAGAATCAGTTCCTGGAGACGCAGTGAGTAGGAGAGACTTGAGTAGATTCCTTCCCCGGTGCGTGTCGCGAGTGCCGAGGAAACGATGTCGTTGAGCTGATACGCCGCCATGCCAAGGATTGTGGGGCCGATCAGAGAAAGGACTTTCCTTGTGCCGGGGTTCGAGAAGGATTTTCTGAGCGACGTGAGCCTGAGCGACCATTTGTTCTTAAGGACGAAGGGAACCTGGAACAGAGCCTGCACGCTTCCGCCGATGATTACGCCGGTTGCCATTGCCCTTGCCGGATTTTTCATGTGCGGGGCGAAAATGTAGGTCGCCGCAATCACTATGGCATTGAAAAGGATGGGCGTGAATCCCGAGGGTGAGAAAATCTTCATGCCGTTGAGTATGCCCTGCAGGAATGCCGCGATCGAGATGACTACCAGATAGGGGAACATGATTCTTGTCAGGACCGTGGCCTCAAGCATGGAGTCAACGTCGGCTTTTTTATAGTAGATTTTCAGAATCAGCGGAGTGAGGATGATTCCGACCGTTACGAACAGGACCGTCGCGAATGTGACTAGGGTAAAGGTCGCGCTTACGAAATCCTGAGCTTTTTTTTTGCCGTCCTGAGTCTTTATGTCCTCAAGATATCCCTTGAAGGTGGGGATGAATGCCACCGAGATTGAATTTTCCGCAAAAAGACGACGGAAAAGGTTGGGAATCTGGAATGCGACACCGAATGCGTCCGAGAGAGCCGTGGTTCCCAGAAATTTGGCTTGCGTCATCTGCCTGAGGAGTCCCAGAATCCGCGAAAAAAGCGTGAGGACGGAGAGCGAGAGTCCTTTTTTTACGAGGGATGACTTTTTCTTGGGCTTGTCGATCGGTTTTTCAATCTGATTGCTGTTTTCTTCCATAATATAATTCTTTCCTTAATTCAGTTAATATAGAATAAAATAGTTGCGAAATTAAATCAATCGGTATATAATATTTTTATCCGTATAAATTTGCAGAATGGGGTGATTTGGATGTCCGCGTCCGTAGAGAAAAATTTTTTGGGATTTCAAAAGTCTGGAAAAACGACGATTGTTCCTATTTCAATCAAGATTCTTACTGTTTTTGTCCTTCTCATATTGATTTCCTGTCTTACAACGAATTTCATCACACTGGTATTTACCCAGCGGCAGACAATCTCCCTTACGAACGAGCTTCTGGTCTATCAGCTTTCAGACCTTTACTCCAACGCGTCGAACCAGTTCCAAATCAGCATGTACTCACAGAACGAGGAGGATTCCCTGAACAGCGTGAAGAACGCCGCCAAGAGGGATTTTTCCAAGCCACACTCCATTGCAATCGGGCTTAAAAGCGACGGGGACATGCTTTTTATAGTGCAGCAGGACAAGGTGGATCCCTGGGATGCGTTTACCGACACCGAGGCTCTTGGAAAACTGAACGAGTCTTACAAAAATGCCGTTGCGGAGGGAAATCCTGAGCGTGTGGAGGGCTCTATAATCTTCAAATCCCCGGCCGGTGAGGAATACATGGGGGTGTACAAGTACCATGAGGACTGGAACTGCTTCCTTATCCGCGCGGAGATGAGGTCCGACACGAGGGGCGAGCTGTACCGGATTTATCTGAAAATCATCGGAATCATTTTGATTCTGACGATTGGATTTGTTTTCGTGGGTATTTCCGTGCTCAAGCTTCTTTTCAGCAGCATCAGGACCTTTACCAATGATGTTTACGAGCTTCACAAAAATCAGCAGCTTGAGAAACTGGGCGACTCAACTCAGGTCACTGCCCCGATCGACATAAGCGGTGCCTCAAACGACGACATCACCTATCTTGCGGCGAACTTCAACAGCCTTTACATGAATACGGCGAACCTCCGCAATATCTTCCAGAAATTCGTGTCCAAGAATGTTGTGGACCAGGCTTACAACGACAGGCGAGTGGAGCTCAAGGGAGAGCAGAGACAACTCACGATTCTTTTTACCGACATAAAGAATTTCACCAACCGCACTGAGGTTTTGGGAAATGAGATCATCCGTTTGCTCAACATCCACTACAATTCCATAATCGGAATCATTCAGCCGGACGAGGACAGGGGCGAGAACAGATCCAAGGCATTTATCGGCTCTCTGATCGGAGACGCGGTTCTGGGTGTTTTCGGAATCAACGGAAGCAAGGACGATGTGGATCCCCAGAAGTCGGTTGACGCTGTTTCATGCGCATGGAAGATGACCCGAAAGACAAAGCTTTTCCGCCAGAAGATGGACGAGCGAAAAAAGGAGCTTGAGAACATAGGTCGCTTTAACGCGCAGGCAAGGCAGGTTTATGAGGCGGTCAAGATAGACATTGGCGTGGGAATTGACGGCGGAGAGGTGTTCTACGGAAACATCGGATCCAACCGCTACATGGCGAACACGGTAATCGGAGACAACGTTAACTCGGCATCCCGCATTGAGGGACTCACGAGGTTCTACAAGGTTCCGATTCTGGTCAGCTCCTATGTGCGCGACGAAGTGATGAAGGTTCCGGCAGCGGCGGAGAGATACAAATTTTATGAGGTAGACACCGTGCAGGTTAAGGGAAAGCAGGTTGGAAAGAAGATTTATTTCCCGCTTGACACCATGCAGGAAGACGAGGATTATGCGAGGGAGTTCACCGAGGAAAAATTCGAGATTTTCGAGGAAGGTCTCAAGGCATATTACGACGGTGACTGGAAGACTGCCCGCAGCAAATGGAAAAAATGCGACATGACGGTAGCCCAGGTTTTCCTTGACCGCATTGGACTGAAGAACGCACCGGCCGGATGGAGTGGAATATGGATAATGTCAACGAAATAGATTTGTTTCAAAAAAATGAGCCGTCCCTGGGTTTTGAGCCGAGAAGAAGGGATGTGTCCAGCAGCATTCAGGATTTTCTTGAGCTTGAGTCACGGAATCTTCCGACCGAGGTTTCCGGGGCTGATTATGATTTGGAGCGCGCCTATGATGCGACCGTGCGGAACCGATGGAAAAATTTCCTCCCCGTGTTTCTTTGGATGCTCGCGTCCTTTGTGTTCGTCCTTCTGATTTCAGTGACCATAGTTACAATCGTCAACAAGCAGAACTCAAACATCCCCGTGGAAGTCCAGCATTTTGACTCACTGAATCTGCGCAATCTTTTGGATTTGGTCGGTAAGACTCAGGCACAGATTGACGAGGAGTCGGCGAAGAAAAACAATCTGGAGCTGGAGAGACAGAACATTGTGGATCTTGCGGAGGCGGAGAAAAAATCTGCGCTGGAGACCCTGGATTCCATGAACATCAGCAAGTCGGAGAAAACAAGCCGAAGAGCGGAGATTGATGAGAAATATAATGAGCGCATGTCCGAGGTGAAGGAAATAGACGGTGAGATTGCGAAGTCCGAAAAGCAGATTCAGTTCCTGCAGAGACAGCTCGCCGAGTATGACACCGTAAAAGTTGAGCAGGCAAGAAAACAGCAGGCTCTTTTGGACAGCGAAAAACAGCTCCGTCAGATTGAGAAAAAGCAGCTCACCGATGACTACGAGGGAAAGCTTTCATCCCTGCGCACCGAGATGGAGGAGATGCAGGAAGCTGATTTGAAGAGGCAGGAGGAAGCTGTCAATTATGTGATCAATCAGTACGACCCGACCTTCGCGACCGATTTCCGCCTTAAGGATTTGCTTTCAAAATATGCGAACCGTGCGGTAATCTACACGGGCTCTACCTCCGCTCTTTCTTTGGACGCGTCCGAGAGATTCCAGGATGCATTGAAAAATCAGAAGTCTTACTACAGCGACATGGATTCGCTTCTGCAGCGTTTCAGCAGGATTCCACAGAAAAATGCGATTCCCAAACTTGCCTCATCCATGCAGAGAATGGCGAATTCTGCGGGAAACGAATTTGCGGAGGCTGCGGTTGCCGAGGTAAACGGACTTCTGAGCCAAAAAGCCGAGCTTGAAAACAGCGTTACGACTCTGACCGAAGAAAAGGATGCCGCCGTGAGTGAAAGGGACAGTCTTGCGGGTGAGCGTGATTCCCTTATTTCCGAGCGGGATGAAATCATCAAAAACCGTGATGAGCTGAAGGCCGCGAATGACGAGCTTTCCCTGTTCAAGGCGAATGTCGCGGAGGAGACCGGCAAAATCAGTGCGGAGCTTGCGTCGGTTTCTGCGGAAAAAGAGGCTCTTTTGGCGGAGAAAAATTCCCTCGTGGCAGAGCGTGACTCCCTCATTTCTGAACGCAACTCATGGGGCGGCAATGAAGAGATTGTTGCGGCAAGGGACAAGGCCGTTGCAGATTTGAGCACGGTGACCCAGGAGAAGGACAGGCTTGCGAGCGAGAATGAAAAACTTGCGAAAGAAAAAAACGAGCTGAATGAAAAATATAAGAAACTTCTTAGCGAAAGGGAGTCCTCTTCACAGTCATCCCAGAGCTCACAGACTTCCTCATCCCAATCTGCGTCCTCAAGTTCTGCGAGCGACAAGGAAGTGGCGGCTTTGGAAAAGGAAAACAGGAGCCTGAAATCCACGAACGAAAGTCTTTCGGCAAAAAACGGACAGTATTCTGCTTTGCTCCAGTCACTCTGCACGAAGAACGGAACCCTGACGCACGGATTTGTCGTTACGGTGAAAAACAACAAGCGAGTTCAAATCTACGTGGAAAATTCTGCTTTCAAAAAATATGCCCCCATCGCAACCTCGGGAGAACTTGTGCCGATTGCCATATTGCATGACGGAAAAATCATCGCGTATGGAAAGCTTGCCGTTGACGGGGAAACCACCTACATGATAAAAGGCGGTGAGTCGGATCAGGCGGCGGTTGCGGCTGTGGTAAAATTCGATGGAACTAATGCCTACAACCAGATTTCCGCCGGTGATGAGATCCGGATAATGAAATAGTGGGGAAGGTTCTGATTAATCTCCCTGCTCCACGAAAATGAATCCGCGGTAGGGACTCTTGACTGAGTACCAGCGTCCGTATGCTTCGTCAATCGTGCTGTAGATGTCGGTGTATCCGTCTACAGAGATGGAGTACTCTTCGTCATCGTCCGGCATGGTCGCGTCGTTGTATTTTGTGCCGAGGACTGAATACGCTGGATCCGGCGCTTCGTAGATGCGTACCTCGGGATCATTCTGTGCCGGGTATCGGATTGCCCTCTGCTCGTTTTCCGGGAAATTGCTGTAGGAGCCTCTGATTCCGGGAAGCGGATCCATGTAGGTTCCGAAAATCTCCGCCTCAAGAGGATATGTGATGCGGTACATCTTTGCAGTTCTTCCTTCCTGCTGCACGCTCGTCTTTGAGACAGATTCCGCATAAACAATCCTTCCGCCCCTGAGACCGTTTTCTGAACGCGGGAAATCGGAGGAGAGTCTGAACCAGTTTTCATCCTCAAGCTGCTCGTAAACAATCTCGCTCGATGCGTTGAGCCTGTTGAAGGTTCCTGTCTGCAGAAGAAGATTGTAGCCCGGAAGCCAGAATGTCTCGCCGTTTCTCTTTGCCTCAAACCAGAACGATGATTTTCCGTCGTAGTCAACCTTGTCGGGGGTTCTGCTGATAATCTGAACCTGCGCTCTCTGGGGAAGCCTTTCCTCGGTTGTCTTGTATGATCCGGGCTCCACGAATTCCTCAGTGTTGTATCTGATGAGGGCTATGTTCGCGGCTTTCTGCTCCTGTGCCGTCGGGAAAATGAACATCTGTGTTCCCGCCATTCCGATTTTCTTTCCCTCGCTGAATTCAAACGCACCAAGCTCGGTGTTGACCCTGAGAGTCGGAAGATTTTTCGGAATGATTACGAACTGACTTATCTCGTTGGACTCAGCATCCGCAATCACGAAAAGATCGGGGCTTTCTTCGTTGCCGGGAATCCTGCGTCCCTTTACGGAGCCGAGAGTCAGAATTGTGTCGTATGTTTTGTTGTGCTTGTTCTTGTCCGCGGAAATGAAGAGTGCCTTCTCGTCTTTCTTCAAAAGATCAACCCACGGAATGTCGCCCGCATCCTCGGAAAGAGAGAGTCCTTCGCCAATGCTCTCCATGTCAAATCTCTGGATGTGGCGGTAAGTCTCAATGTTGATTTCCTGTGGTTTCTCGTAGACTCCGTTCTCCGCCTCCGAATTGTCAATCGGTCCCTCGTCCGCCCAAGGATTCAAAAGCTCCTCCCAAGAAAGCTCCTCGTCCTCAAGACTGTCATCAACCACATTCGCGGTCTCCTGATTTGTGTCTCCGACCATCATTATGGAGGATTCAATCGGGGTTCCTACAAATTCCACCTTCTGCTTTTTGCATGACCCAAGAGATGTCGCAATCATTGCAAGTGCGGCAACAAAAATAACGCTTTTCTTCATGCCGCTATTATACGAGTTTTTTTTGATTGATTCAATACCCGCCATTTCGATGGAATTGTTTTCGCTTTTCTATAGATTTTTTTCAAAAAAAGTATTATATTATAGAAGAAAATTTTATAGTTCAAGATGAGGTTTTAAAATGGCGAATAAAACAACTCCCATTACATTGTTGTGCGGTTATCTTGGAGCCGGAAAAACGACTCTGCTGAATCAGGTGCTTACCAACCAGAAAGGTTACAAGGTCGCGGTCATTGTGAACGACATCGGCGAGGTGAACGTGGATGCCAAGCTGATTGCCGACGGTGCGAAAATTACCGACACATCCAGCATTGTGCCTCTGACCAACGGATGCATCTGCTGCACGCTCAAGACGGAGATGGCGCAGAACATTGAGAATCTGATTAAGTCAAAGAAATTCGATTATATTATGATTGAGGCCTCTGGTGTCTGTGAGCCCATGCCGATTGCCCAGGAGCTGGAGCTTGTTAAGAACGGACATCTGGACAATGTGGTGGGTGTGGTTGATGCCGCTCGCCTTGTGGATGAATTTGCCGGTGGAGACGCATTGCTCAAGGAGGACCGCGGGGAGGAGGATATTGAGTCCCTTTTGGTCCAGCAGATTGAGTTCTGCTCCACGCTCGTAATCAACAAAAAGGATTTGGTCACGGAGGAGCAGTTCAAGAAGGTGCGCAAGGTGATTGAGGTCCTGCACCCCGGAGTGAAGCTGATTGAGACGGATCACGGCAAGGTTGATGTTGGAGAGATTCTCGCGACCGGCAGCTTTGACTTTGAGTCAGTCTATGCGAGCGCGGGATGGTGCAAGAAACTCGCTGAGGATGAGACCGAGGAAGATGACGACGATGATGATGAGCATGGACACCATGATCACGAACATCACCATGAACACGAACACGAGCATGAGCACCACCATGACGACGACGATGATGAACATGAGCACCACCACGGACACGAGCATGAGCATCATGAGCATGAGCATCACCACCATGAGCACAGGCACGAGGGTGAGTCCGAGGATGAGTACGGAATAGGAACCTTCATTTATTACAGGAGAAAGCCGTTCGACCGTGAGAAGCTGGATAACTTCGCCGACAAGTGGCCCAGGAACATCATCCGCTGCAAGGGACTCATGTGGTTTGCCGATGAGCCTGACATGGCATGGGTGTTCGAAACTTCTGGACGGCAGATTCAGGCGGGATACAGCGGTCAGTGGATTGCAGCCGCTCCCAAGGCAGAGAGGGAAAGAATCCTCCGCGAGAATCCGAAGATGAAGGACGAATGGGATGATAAAGTCGGCGACCGCATGATTAAACTCTGCGTAATCGGACAGAAGCTTGACAAAAAGGCTATCTCTGCGGCTCTTGACGCATGTCTTGCGGACTGAACGGTGGAAGCGATGGAAAATCAGATTTCTCCAGAATTCGAACAGATAAAAGAATATATTGAGTCGCATGTTTCCGATATGGTTGAGCTTGAGGGACTCTTGACTTCCATTCCCGCTCTTGCACCTGAAAACGGCGGAGACGGGGAGAGCAAAAAGGCCGCCATGCTTGAGGGCTGGCTTAAGAACCACGGCATAAAGGACATCGTGCATTATGACGCTCCCGATTCTCGTGTCTCTTCCGGGGTAAGGCCGAATCTTGTGGCGACAATTCCCGGCGCGAGGGATGACTACAACATCTGGGTTTGTGCCCATCTGGATGTGGTTCCCGTGGGTGAGCCGTCGCTTTGGAAAACGGATCCCTGGAAGGTGGTTGAGAAGGACGGAAAGATTTTCGGTCGCGGCGTGGAGGACAATCAGCAGGGACTTGTGAGCGGTGTCCTTGCGACTCTTGCTTTTGTCCGTCAGCACATAATCCCGGAGCATACGATCAAGCTGCTTTTCATGGCGGATGAGGAAGTCGGCTCCAAGTACGGAATGAACTTTTTGATTCAGAATCACCTTGACATTTTCGGAAAGGACGACCGCATCCTGATTCCCGACGGAGGAGATCCCAAGGGAGAGACCATAGAGATTGCGGAAAAGAACATAGCATGGTTCCGCTTCCACACCATCGGAAAACAGTCCCACGGCTCAAGACCTGATTTGGGAAGAAACGCCAAGCTTGCCGCCGCTGATCTTGCCCTCAGGGTAAATGACATGGAGAATTTCTTCAACGGACGCAACGAGCTTTTTGACCCTCCCACGTCCACTTTCCAGCCCACGATGCAGATGCAGAATGTCGGCGGAATCAACATAATTCCGGGAGATGATGTTTTCTGCGCTGACTGCCGCGTGAATCCAGAGTATTCCCTTGATGTTGTTCGCGAAGAGCTTAAGAAACGTGTCAGGGCGGTGGAGGAAAAATACGGCGTTAAGATTGAGGTGAGCGAGGCACAGGCGGAGGAGTCCAAGGCAACGGCAAAGGATGCCCCCGTGGTAAAGGAACTCGCTGCTGCAATCAAGGCGGTGCATGGTCTTGAGGCAAGGACGGTTGGAATTGGTGGAGGAACTGTGGCCGCGGGTCTCAGAAATCTGGGATATCCCTGCGTGGTCTGGTCAACGATGGACGAGGTGTGCCATCAGCCGAACGAATATGCCGTGGTTCAGAACATCGCGAAGGATGCCTTGACCATCGCCTATATGTGTGCGAATTAAATTGTAATAAATTAACAAAATTTTAAGGAAATAGAGATGAAATTAACCTGTGGTATTGTCGGACTTCCGAACGTGGGAAAGTCCACTATTTTCAGCGCGTTGACAAAGGCTCCTGCGTCTGCGGAAAATTATCCATTCTGTACGATTGACCCGAACGTGGGTGTGGTCGATCTGCCCGATGAGCGCCTTGATTTTATGGCCTCCGTGTTTCAGCCCAAAAAGAAGATTCCCGCCAGCGTGGATTTTGTGGACATTGCGGGGCTCATTAAGGGTGCGAGCAAAGGCGAGGGATTGGGAAACCAGTTTCTTGCGAACATCCGTGAGACTACGGTAATCGCTCATGTGGTCCGCTGCTTTGACGACCCGGACATCCAGCATGTGCGTGATGACGCGAAGACCGACGCTCCGATTGACCCCGAGAGCGACATCCTGACGATTGACTTTGAGCTTGCGCAGGCTGACTTGGACACAATCAATAAGAGACAGGAAAAAATCACCAAGCAGATCCGTGCGTTGGGAAAGGAAGAGGAGAAAAAATTCGCCCATTATACGACTGCGGTTGCAAAAATCAAGCCGCTTCTGACTGACGGAAAGTGCGCTCGCATGGCAGATCTCACCGACGAGGAGAGGGAAGCCGTTTATGACCTGCACCTTCTGACAATCAAGCCCCAGGTTTACGTGTGCAACATTGACGAGGACACGATTGCATCCGGCACAAACAAATATGTCGAGGTCGTGAAGAAGATTGCGGCGGAACAGAAATCCGAGGTAATCTGCATCTGTGGAAAATTTGAGGCCGAGCTTTCGGATCTGGAGAGCGCGGAGGACAAGAAGGAGTTCATGGACAGCGTGGGACTCAAGGAAAGCGGTCTGACGGTTCTTTCACGCACGGTCTATCACCTGATGGGACTCAGGACTTTCTTTACCGGAGGACCCGATGAGTGCCGTGCATGGACAATCCACGCGGGGGATAAGGCTCCACAGGCTGCGGGCGTAATCCACACGGACTTTGAGAAGGGATTCATCAAGGCGGAGGCTTACACGGTGGATGACCTGAGGCAGTACGGCACCGAGGCAAAAATCAAGGAGGCCGGAAAGTACAGGCAGGAAGGAAAGGACTACGTTGTTCAGGACGGAGACGTGCTTTTCTTCAAATTCAACGTGACGAAATAAGAGCGTGGGATTAGAATCTGCTTGAATTGGATGGGGAGTATTGAATGCTCCCCTTTTTTATTTTCAGGATTGATCAGAACCAGGGGGCGTTCAAGTCCAGCATTTTCATAATCACTCCCATGTAGTTTATGAACTCCGGGTAGCCGAAAAGGTGCAGCAGATAATACAGCAGGAACATCGCGACCAGTGAGACTATGATTTTGAAACCGACGCTGAACCATTCAAGTCCGAGTGAGAGCTGCATCAAAATGTAGATTCCGAGGCTCAGGACCACATAAATGAAGAAATGGTTCGGGACCAGAAGCAGAAGAGGAACTGAGAGGGCGAGCAGGCCAAGGGGAAGCGCTTTTTTTGTCCCCTTCGAGCAAGTGCAGATGACGAAAATTTTTAAGCCTAAATAAATAATCAACAGCAGGGCGAAAATATAGTTCCGGCGGTACATGATGGAGTCAACCTGGTTTCCCTGCCAGTCCATCGCTATGACTTTTTCCCTTGTTACGGAATCGAACTTGAGGAGCAGACTGCCGATGTTCGCAAAGAAATTGCTGAATGCGTTGGCCGCTTTTCCCGCGCTCTTGAACAGAAGCATGGGTTTCAGTCCTATGATGATTGCCGCCCACAGGAAAAGTCCAGAGATGATGTCGAGCGCATAACGCACGGCGTTCCTGTAGATTTCTTCGGGCGTGGTTCTTTTCTTTGTCCTGGACGAAAAGTATGCGTTTATGTCCTGGATTTCGCCGTTGGATGAAAAATACTCCCTTTCCTCATTCTCTTCTTCGCTTTCTTTCTCATTCTTCGGCTTTTTGTAGCCCTTTGGGATGCTCGCGAAAAAGTCAAGGAATGCTTCCGCCGTAAAAGTGAGTGAGTCAAGCGGAGTCTGCGAGAGATATTCGTAAGGGAAGTTGCCCCTCGCCGCGTAATCAATGAAAATGCGTCTCAAAATCCTTGACTCATTGTAGTCCAGCGAATTTATAGATATGCGGATTTTTCCAATGGATGTCGTGAGCTGAAGGTACTCGGGTTTTCTGGCGCTTTCGTCAATGTAAAGGGATGCCGACTGCTCTTCCTTTTTGTACAGAATCTCGCTCTGGATGTCGGTAACATTGCGCTGGAGGATCTTTGCGGGCAGGGTGACTTCGCTTTTCTTTCCGTCTTTTTCAAGCTCCGTCGCCATGTTCCAGTACAGTCCGTGGTCGGTGAAAACGAATCCGGTGCGTTTCAGTCCCGTCCAAATTCCGCAGATCAGGAATTCGTCGTCGCCTATGTTGAACGCCTTTCTTATGAGAAAATCACTTCGGTCTGTAAAAGATGATTGAATGCGCATTTTTCCCCACCTCTAGAATTTATCGGAAAAAAATGATGCAAGGGCAAGAGAAAAAAACGACCCGCAAATCATCTGATCCGCAGGCCGTCTTGTTCCATTAGAAAAGTTTTCGTAGTCCGATGGAGAATTTGTTGTAGAAATCATCATCGCTGCCTATGTACCATGTGTATGCCGTGGAAATGCTCAGGTTCCGTGAGGGCGTGAGATATTCAAGCGAAACTCCGCTTCCAATGACCGGATCATTGAAAATCAGACCTGCCTCGCCGTAAGCTGCCATGCGGAAATTCTTGCCGATGTTCCAGTTGAATCCAAGCACTCCGGTAAGGACGAAGGGTGAGTCCTCGTAAAAATCCGTGCTGTATGCGGAATCCCACTCAACGCGGAAATAATTCTTGGAGATTTCGCCCTCTTCCTCTCCGCTTTCAGAACCTTCCGATGTGTGTCCGTCGGCTCTGTTGTTGAAAAGCTGATGGTCCTCCCTGAAGAATACCGCCTCCAGATTCAGACCGCCGTAAAAGTGATTCGTGAATCCGTAAGTGAGTGAATAGCCCAGGGTTGAGAATGACTCGTCCTTTCCATTATAAAAACTGATTGTTCCGGGCAGACAGTAGAGCAGGGCCGAGTATGTGTCCATTTTGTCGTTCGTGCTCAGCTCAACTTTTTTTGTCTTGCACTCCGCTTCCTTCTCGGACTTCGGTGAGTCATGGAATCCGACCGGCACTCTTTCACCGGAGAGTCTTTCCCTGTCATTTCTCACGGATTTTCTGTCCTGCTGCGGCAATACCAAATCCACGGTAAGAGGTACCTCGGAGAAATAATTTCCGGTTTCGTTGCAGCTGAGTGCCTTGACCGTTCTTCCTGTCAATATGTTCGTAAACTCCACGCGGGAGATTCTGACGGTGTAGCTGCTTGAGTCGGGGCTTGGTTCCGCCGTGTAGCTGAGGGTTCCTTCAATGAAGTTTTTGCCCTTGCTGAAAAGTCCCTCGAAAACATCCACCGTGTCCAGATACAGATTGTATGACTTGAGGCGGCTGTCGTAGTCGGGTGTGAATGGGGTCGGTGCCCTCGGAACCGGTTTTGCCGTAATCTCCGTGTAGAGCAGGTAACCGGTGCTTTGGTACAGAGTCTGTGAGCCGATTTGGAATGAAAGCGTGTACGGCCATCCCTCGCGGCCTTCCGTGCCGTTGAATTTTCCCATGCGGAGGCTGAGAATCGGATCCCTGAGCGAGCTGAGCGTGTAGGTCTTGCCCCTCATGCCCAAAAGCTTTTCTCCCAGATTCTGCTTCAATATGGACTCGGCTTCCGTGGTGAGTGTGTTTCCGCACTCGTTCGCCGTCTGTACCGGAGATGGACTGAGCAGCGCGTAGAGATAGGCCTTGAGGCTTTCGGTGTCCTCGATCGGACTGTAGTTTTCCTTTAGCGCCGATGTCTTTGATGTGATGTCGGAGCTGATGTTCTCTATTGTTTTCTCAACACGCAGAGGCACTTCCGTTGTGTGTTCGGATGAAAAAATCATGTCCCGGGAAATGCCCTGTGCAAAAACTCCTGCCGGAATCAAAGAAAATGTGAAGAGAACCGGCAGCAATAATTTTACTTTTTTCATATACACTCTCCTCGTTTATCTACTTAGAAAGTCTGCTCGAAACCGATTGAGAATTTATTGTAGAATTTTTCAGATTCGGTTGTCAGCGCAGTATATCCGATAAAGAGTCCTGATTCTGTGCTCGGGTTCAGGATTTCCAGAGAGATACCCGCTCCGACGCAAATCTCGCCGAACATGAGTCCTCCCTCTCCGAAGATGTCAAGTCTTGCGTTTTTTGACAGATTGAAGTTTGTTCCGATCGTTCCCGTGAACACCAGCGGATTTCCCTCGTCAAAGAATGCGATGGAGTCGCTGTCTCCGTTATATGGCTTTGATTTTGTGGTGTCAAGTCCGAGGATGGCTGTCTCAATCTTGAATCCTGCATAGAAATGATTCAAAATGGAGAAGTCAAGCGCGTATCCTGCGGTCATGGTCACTTTGCCGTCTCTGGTGTAGAAGTTGTATGTTCCGGGCAGGAAGTAGAGTACCGCCGCGTATGTGGATTTTCCGCCGTCAAGTACAGACGGAACGTTCGTTACCTTCTTCTTGGGCTTGCTCTTTTCCTCGGGCTTTGCAGCGTCAGGATTTTTTGTCCTGATTGACGGTCCGAGTGATTGCGACGAAGATGAACTTTCATCCTGATTTTTTGCCCCCGCCTGGATCGTGATGCGGATTGCGGGCTTCTTTTCCGGCTCAGTCTCTGTAATCTTCTTTTCATCTTCCCTTGCTACAGGCTGTTTCTCAACTGTTTTTTCTTCCTGAGCGAAGGGATTGAAGACATCCGAGTCGTCCATGTTACTGTCTCTTGCGGGAGCGGGATCAGGCCTCAGCTCCGGTGTGACAATCTGCGGGACTTCGGGAACAGGTGCGGGTGCGGGGATTTCCTTGTCGGAAACTGTGCCGGCGAATTCCACAGCGATCTCTGGCTGAGGTCTGTATGTGAAGGTGTCTGTCTTGTTGAGAGTCTTGAATGTCTTTCCCGTGAGCACATTGTTGAATTTCAGCGATGAAGCGTGGAATTTGTATTCAAGCGCATTTGATGACGGCGTTACGGTATAGCTCAGGACCGCCTCAACAAAAGAGTTGCTCTTGAGAAGCGCGTCGAAGATGTCAACCGCGTCAAGATAGGTGCTGTATTCGTTGTTTTTTGCCTCGTAGTTGCTGTCACCGATTTTTGCTGGCGAGGGAACTGATTTTCCGGAAATCTCGCTGTAGAGGAGGAGTCCGGTATACTCAAGAACCTTGTTGCCGTTTGCCGTGAAGGTCGCCCTGTATGGCCATCCCTCGGAGCCTGTTTTGCCCGAGAAAGATCCGAATGTGAGTGTGAGTCCCTCGTTGGACATGCTGCTTGCCTCAAACTTGCTTATGCTGAGGACTTCGAGCAGCTCCTTGATTTTGCCCTTGATTGACTCAGTTTTGGGACCGCTTCTTTTTTCGACGGCTGTTTTTTCCTCGTTGAAAAGATCCTCGTACTTCTTGCGGATTGCCTCAACGTCGTTCTCAATGCTCTTGCGTCCGTTCGCGTTCAGTGTAAGTCCGTCTCCGTCCAGCTCGGCTATTCGTGCCTGGCGTGACATGCGGGTGGAGATTTCCGCCTCCATATCGCCCTCGTACTTGTTTGTCGAAAGCTCATCGCTCTGTGCCTGAATCTCCTGCAAAGCTCCCTTCAAGTACTCAATGTCTTCTATATAAGTGGGGGCTGAGCGGATTTCAGACCTGGCCTGCTGTATCTCCGCCTTTTTCTGCGTTATGGTCTCGTCGAATTTGCTTATGGATCTCTGGATTTTTGTGGACGGCTCCGAGGCCGTGACTCTTTCGTCGCGGAAAAGATCCTCGGATGTGAGTTCCGAATAATCTTCTGCGCTCAGTGTCATTGTCAATGAAAATGCCAGTAAAATCAGGGCTAACTTTCTCATAATACACCTCTGTCCTTTTTGGACCTTTGAATGTGATGGTATAAAACATCAGCGGTGCGTGATCGCCGTGTTCCATAAAAACCACTGTAGATAAAAACACCTTCTAGGCCTGCTTGGTTACATGTCTCAGAAATTCACCTTGCGGGCAGAATTCCCAGTTTAAGCTGAAAACCCTATTTAAATTATAATACACTTGTGGCCAAAAATCAAGTTAAAAGGAAAAAATATACCTGCCCAAGAAACTCTGACACCGTTGTGGTTGAGGATTCTGCCATCAACTCCTACGACGGATACAAAGTTGAGGTTAAGATTCTTGAAAAGAAACCAATGACCTATCGCGAAGCCTGCGAGGAAATTAGAAAACTGCGCGGAACTGGCATTTGGGAAGGCAATCTGGACGAGATGCGGGAGTGCAGGGGATGAATTGCTCCGATGTGGAGCAAAATTTCACCACCCCCGGCACCCACGGACTGCGGGGCAAGGGATGGTGTGGGTGAAAAGGCTTTCTGTTAATTAATGATCGAAATTTTCACGGATGGTTTCGCTATGTTCAAGGATATCATATTTTCCCGCGTACATTTGTACTTCAACACCAAAACCGCTGCTTGGAATAAAATTCTTAAGTTCCTGAGTACATTGCGTTGTACCTTTCGAAATAGTTACAGTGTTGCTTTCCCAACCAGTTTTTCCGTTTTTCTTATTAGCATACCATTGGAAATAAACATAGCAATAGTCATAGTCTCCGATAGGCTCATCCCACTCAACAGTGATTTTCGGAGTAGAGCCTGACGTGAAGCTCTTTTCTCTGAGGTTCCTTGGAGGCTTTATGCAATCCAATGTAGAACACGATTTATAAACCTCGGCTGTGTTACCGTTATAATCCTCGAAATATAGCATGAAGTCATATGTTGTACCAGACAGTAGGTCTGTAACAGTTTTTTCTGTTTCTGACGGTCCAGCGATGACAGAATTTGAATAGGATGAGTCTGTATTCTTCTTGTATTTTATCGTAGTTCGCTTTAAATCGTTGGACACATACGCACTTTTACCTGTGTCATATTTCCAACTGAAATCCACTTTAATATCGGTAATGCCTGTGCTCTTAGGGTCGTCAACATGGGGAGCCTGTGTATCAATGTTAAAATAAAATTTATTTCCGTTGGAGGGATATACAGTTGAATTGCCGCTCTTGTCCTTGAATTCGAACGTGAGGGCGTACACACCGTCCTCAAGGTTCATGTCGGAGAAATCAAGGGTCTTGTTGCACTCCGCGTTCTCTCCCATTACACTCTGGTAGCTCAAGGATTTGGATGGGTATTCCTTCGACGTTGTTGTTGTCCATCCTGGGTACACTCGGGTGTTACTATTGTCTACTACGCACTGGTCATAAGTGCCGACCTTCTGGAAATTTACAAGGAAACTGTCGGCGGGACCGCTTCCTGTATCCTTCACTTTGCAATTTATGCTCAGCTTCTTGATGTTGGCGTATGGAATGGAGGATGAGGCCCATGGTGATGTGGGGACAGCTGAGAGCGCGGTAAGGGTTGTTGTCCCGGTGGAAGTCACCAGCTTGACCTCGTTGCTCACCACTCCCGGGCTGGTTTTGTCCTCTGAGTTCGTGACCTGATAAATCCATTTTTTTCCGGCCGTCATGCATACAGGCTTGTCATCAACCTTATAGAAGAATCCTCTTTCAAGACTGACGAGAACCTGTGTCCATGGGGGAAGCAGTGCGTTGCCGTCGCTCTTTTTCACGGAGATCGAAAGCCTATGAGGATTTTCAAACATTGGTGCGGAAAAATAGTCGTTCAGGTTCTCCCCGGTTTCGTTGTTTGTTATTGAGATGTTCTTGAAAAAAGTTAATGTTTCCCCGTCTTTTACCTTTTGGTAGCCGTAGTATCTTTGCTGTCCGTTGGCATTTACAGGCGGCAAAAGGCTCACCCCGTAGGTATTCTCCAGCTTCCCGACCTCACCATCCGTGAAGTAGATTGAGTCCTCATTCAGGTCGTAGTCGAAAATCACCTGTATGGCAGAGTCCTTGTTCACTCCGTTCGTCTCAAAAAGCGGCGTGTAGGAAAGAATCTGGGGACGCTCGACAATCACCGGCTCAAGGCTGAGTCTCATGTCTCCGTCGGGTGCTTTTTTAAATGTACATTCTGTCTCTGAATCTGTAAGGGTTGAAAGCTCAAGATATCCGTCGTCGGTGAGCTCGTTTCCTGTTGCGGAGTCCACGACCCTCCATCTGATGAACTCACGGTCGCTCGCGGGCTCGAATCTTACGGTAAAAACGTCGGTCACTTTTTTGGAGACCTCTCCCCCGGCGGGTGATTTTATGATTCCGCTGTTCTCGGGGCAGTCCACGCGGATTGTGTAGGCGGGTGCATTGGCATAGGCAATCTGAGACTCAATCTCCTCTTTGATCTCAGCTCCGTCTAGGAAATTCTCACAGGAAGTAAATATACCCCCCCGTCAAAAGTATAGTAGCAAGCAGTGGCAAAGCAAACTTTTTCACATCAAGCCTCCAGTAGATAGGTTCATCTACAATAAATTATAATGCAATACATGGGGTTTGTCATTATGTTTTGGAAAAAATTTGGAATTTGGAATTAAGAGTGGGCAATCTTCCAGCCCAGCATTCCCTTCCCGTCGCTGGAAAACACCACGCCGATTTTGTGCATCGTCTTTCCGCCCACCACGAATCTCTCCGCATATCCGTTCGCGTCTATCTGCTCCAGGGCATTTTTTGCAAGCGTGTCAAAATCCTGTCCCTTGTCCATCTTCAGCTCGAAGATAAACACGGAATCCTTTGTGGTCACAATCACGTCGCTCCTGCCAGCCACATTCTGCAATTCCGACACAACGTTGTAGCCTGTCATCCGGAACATGAGGTGCGTCACAGACTCGTAATAATTCTCGCACATGTCCTTTTTCACGATTGTCGGCAAATCTGCTATGGCGGATTTTATTATGGAAAGAGCGCGGTCAATGTTATGGGCCTCAAGGGCATCGCAGAGATTGTCAATGGCAAGCCCCAAATCATCGTCGGGCACCGTCACGAATTTTTTGAGCAGGACATTTAAAAAGCCGTCTTTTATCTCTCTGTTCGGAAAATCAAGCAGGTACTTCCGCCTCTCCTTCTCAAACCCCTTTATGGTCAGATATCCGCTTTGATAAATCACCGGGAGCATGTTCTTGCTGTCGGGGTCGTAATTTTTGAACTGGTCCTCCGTCGCCTTGCGTCCGTTTATCAGACTTGACAAAACCATGGGCTGATTTTGCAGGGTCTTCACAAGGAATGAGGGTGTGCCGCTCTCAAACCAGTACGAGCCGAAATTATTTTCCATAAAGCATTTCAAGAGGCAGAACGGATTGTACACTCCCTCCGAATCGTAAGCGAAATGGTAGCCGTCGTACATTTCGGCAAGTTTTTCCTTTGTCTCGGAAACGGACATTTCCTGTTCTTTTGCAAGCTCTTCAATTTCGGGGGCAAAGTATTTTTCAAGTTCAGTTTCTGAAATCCCGCAGAGTGATGAAAACTGTTTGTTCAAACTGATGTCATTAAGCTGATTGAGCCCTGAGAAAATGTTCACGTGGCTAACCTTGGTGATTCCCGTGATGAACAAAAACCGGATGTACTTGTCGCAGTCTTTGAGCGGACTGTAGAACGCACGGAGTTCCTGACGGTTTTGCTCCTCGTATTCGGTGTAGAGCGCATCCAGAATCGGCTTGTCGTACTCGTCAATCAAAATCACGACCTGCTTGCCGGTCTTTTCGTAGGCAGCCCTTATGAGATTTTTAAGCCTTGGTGCCGAGCGGAAATCTGAAACCTCAATGCCATATTCCTTTTCATACTCTGAAAGGATTAAATTTTCCTGTGATTTCAGGCAGTCCAAATCTGGGTAACTATCCGCACCGAAGCTGATTTTCAAAACTGGATATTCAGTCCAGTCCTTTTCCAAATCAGATATGGCAAGTCCACCGAACAAATCCTTTCTGCCGAGAAAATAGTATTCCATAGTGGAAAGCAAGAGGCTCTTTCCGAAACGTCGCGGCCGGCTTAAAAAATACGGCGTGCTCAGGCGGGCAAGTTTGTACACGAACTCCGTCTTGTCAACATAGACATATCCGCCTTTCCTGAGTTTCTCAAAATCCTGAATGCCAATCGGCAAAAATCTTTCTTCCATATAACTGATTATACATCATCCGGAGGATTTCAACAAGGACTAGCGATTAACCCCTGCCATAAACTATGACCAAAATGCTTTCACAGCATATTTTTTTCAATCCTCCAAAAACTCCAACTCATCATAAAAAATTCAAATTTTTCGTCCTTTTGTTTACCGTGGCGAAGATTTGCGGCTATTACTTATAGTGAGGAGAATTTCAAATGAGACCAAAATCAACAAACCGAGAGTACAAGGACCGTCTTTTCAAGGCGATTTTCGGACGCGACACCGAGGAGAGCAAGCGGTGGAGGCTGGATTTATATAACGCTCTGAATGATTCACACTACACCGACCCAAACGAGTTGCAGCTGAACACGATCGAAAACGTGATTTACATCACCATGCACAACGACGTGTCGTTCTTGATTGACGACCAGATCTGCCTTTACGAGCAACAGTCGAGCATGAATCAGAACATGCCGTTACGTGGGTTACTCTATTTCTCGCAACTTTACCAGAAATACCTTGCCGAGAACAAGAAGGATCCGAACCGAGGCGGGATGATAATGATTCCGACCCCGAAATTCATCGTGTTCTACAACGGACTCGGAGAGACCCCGGATGAGTTTGAGATGCATCTGTCGGACGCTTTCAAATCACCGGACAAAAGCGGGGATTACGAATGGACAGTATATGTTAAAAACATTAATGAAAATCATTGCCAAACACTTCAAAAAAATTGCAAAGCATTATATGATTACAGTAGGTTTGTCGCAATGGTTCGGGAAAACGCACAAATTGGATTCTCGGATTCCGATGCGATAGAAAGAGCTGTGGATGAGGCGATCAAGGGAAACTTGCTCGACGGATTTTTCAGGCGGCAGAAAGCGGAGGTGATTGGGATGATCTTGGAAGAATTTGACGAGGAGCTTTACAAGCAGAATGTCCGCGAGGATGGGTATCTGGAAGGAGTTGAGGAGGGTATCAGCAGGGGTCAGAGGCAGAAAGCCCTTGAGGATGCAGAGAATTTTCTTAGGGAAGGTATACCCCTTGAAACGATTTCAAAATGCATCGGGCTTCCTCTGGAACAGGTGAGAGAGATTGCACAGTCCATTTCAGTAAAGGCTTAGGCAATCTCTAAAAGTTCATTGCGGGTCAAATCCCTCGTAGGACTTGATTCTCTCCAGATGCACGTAGGCGTTGGGATTGTTGGTTATGAACTGGCGGATTGTAAGCTCCTTTCCGTTCTGGAACACAACACAGTCGAATTTGCCGTCGTCGCGGAAGTAGGGGAAGAATGCCGCGTTTCCGTCGAATACGCTCTCACCGGTCGTAATTGATGAGGTGTGGCGTATCGCACCTATGTAGAACCAATCAGGCTCTGTCGCAGCAAGCACATAGAGCAGGGGAAGAAGTCTCTTTGACTCGTAGCCCACGTTCTTTGTATATCCCAGGCTCGGAACAATGCGTCCGTCCTCCTGAATCTCCGAGATGAAGAAATTGTCGTTCACGTCTGTTCCGCCGGTCTCGTAGCTGTATCTTCCCTTTACGGAACGAAGCGACGTCACTTTTTCGGCAAGATGGCGGTTCCAGTCAAGGTTCAGCGTCATGTTCCACTTGCTTGAGAGGACTCCCTGCTTTGAGAGAGGATCCGGAGTTGTCGTCGGCATCACAAGATCCGATATGCGGCTGAGTTTTCCTGTCATCGGGTAGATTATGCCGTCCACAATCCATTTTACGAATCCGGGGGCTCCGAGAACCAGAGTTCCTTGATCAGAAATCTCCTTGGGCTGCTCCTTCAGATAGTAGTCGAGCATCTTGTCGCTCTCATCTTTCTTGTAGTCATTGCCTTTCTCTATAGAATAAAGCTTTCCGTCCTCATTGTAAGCGGCATCCTCGGCATAGGAGACTGAGGGCAGCTTGTCGCGGATTACGGAAATCATCGCCTGCACGGTTCCGTACTGGTTCTCTGCCGGGAGCACCATATCCCACGGAATTGTCTTCGCGCACTGTCTCTGTATGGCGGGGAAGGATATTGTGTACAGATTCTCAAACGGGATTCCCACGGCCTTTCCCTTCGCAAGATATGAGTCGTAAGCGATGAGGTCCGCTGTGGTTCCTTTTCCGAGTGGCTTGAGCTGCAAATAAATGTCTGGGTTTTCAGTAAAGCGGATTATAATCTTTTCGTCCGCTCCGGTGTTTCGGTTCTTGAATAAAATCCATGAGCCACAGGAATTCAGTGAATAGGATGGCTCGTCCACCACCTCCACGTCATCCCCGCGGATATAGCTCACTTTAAGATAGGTCTGTGGCATGACCGCTACGGCTATGCTCTGTCCGATTCTCTCCGATCGCACCTGGAAGAGACCTCCGGCAGGATCGTTGTAAATTTCGGAGGGTCGTCCGTTCAGGCTCTTTACGGTTGCTTTTAGCCATGAGTCCCTGACCTTCGTGCGTACTGCAGCAGAGTCCGGGATTTCAATCCGGCTGTATTGTGCATGGGCAGCAAAAATTGAGTGTGAGAGCAGGGCTACCGCAAAAATCTTCCTTATAACAGACCTAATCTTCATTTAGTTTTGTCCTCCGTTTCCCGCCGCTGGTCTAAGGTGCTCGGCTACCGGCTCGCTGTCCTCCAATGACATGGCTCCGTCGGCAAGTCTGATTTCAGGCTTCACCACCGTACCGTCGGGATTGTGAATCATTCCGTCATCGCCCTCGTCAGGATGCTTTCCAACCGGCGCGTTGCTCAAAAGCAGCTTCAGTCGGTTAAGCTGGTTTACCTCGCTGGAGCCCGGGTCATAGTCAACCGCTGCAATGTTCGCGTTGGGGTAACGTCTCCTCAGCTCCTTGATCATTCCCTTTCCGGTAACGTGGTTGGGAAGACATGCGAACGGCTGAACACAAGCGATGCTCGGACATCCTGAGTGAATGAGCTCCACCATCTCCGCGGTAAGGAACCAGCCTTCACCGGTGATGTTTCCGAGCTGCACGATGTCGTCAACCCCCTTCATCAGATCGTAGATGATTGACGGCGGCTCAAATCGACGGCTCCTTTTCAGGGCTTTCTCTATATATTTTCGGTACAGTTCAAGAAACCATACAAATATTTTTGCATTTCTTTCCGTCTTTTTTGGGAAAGCGAGCTCCTGATGGCGGAAAATACCGGTGCTGAACGTGTAGAAAAGGAAGTCCACCAGATCCGGCATGACACATTCGGCTCCCTCGCGCTCAATCACGTCCACGATGTTGTTGTTCGCGGTGGGATGGAACTTCACGAGGATTTCTCCTACGACACCGACCCTCGGCTTTTTGATCGGAAGTAGCGGCAGATTGTCGAAGTCACGGATGATTCCACGGATCAGCTTGTGATATGAGTGTGTTGAAAGCGATTTAAGGGCAATTTCAGCCTTTTTGTTCCATTTCTCATACAGAGCGTCGGCACTTCCCGGAACTTTCTCATAAGGACGCACCCTGTAAAGAATGCGCATGAAGAGGTCTCCGATCATTGCGGCTCTGAGGGCACGGTGGAGAAGCGGGAATGTAATCTTGAATCCCGGATTTGCCTCGAATCCCTGTGCGGAAAGTGAGATGACTGGAATGTGGGAGAGACCCGCGTCGTTCAATGCACGGCGGATAAAACCGATGTAGTTTGTGGCACGGCATCCACCTCCTGTCTGCGTCACCATGAGGCTCACGTTGTTCAGGTCGTATTTTCCGCTCTGGAGTGCCGCAATCAGCTGGCCTGAGACCATGATTGAAGGATAGCACGCGTCATTGTTTACATATTTTAAGCCTGTTTCAACTGCCATCGGGTCAACGGAATCCAAAACCACAAGCTTGAACCCTGAGTAACGGAAAGCGGACTCAAGCAGCCTGAAATGAATCGGACTCATCTGAGGGGCGAGAATGGTGTGCTTTGCCTTCATCTCCTTGGTAAAGACCTGCCTGTGATAAGCCGCGCTCTTGATTTCTCCCTTCTTGCGGTTCCTCTGCCTTGCCTTTACAGCTGCAATCAGTGAGCGGATTCGGATTCGGACGGCTCCAAGGTTGCTTCCCTCGTCAATCTTGATCAGCGTGTACATGCGGCTCTTTGCCTTGAGTATCTCATCAACCTGGTCGGCGGTAACAGCGTCGAGTCCGCAACCGAAGGATGTGAGCTGAACCAACTCCAGATTCGGCATCTCGGAGACAAATGCGGCTGAGCGGTAGAGCCTGTTGTGGTAGGTCCACTGGTCGATTATGCGGAGAGGTCTTTCTATGGCACCAAGCTGGGCGACTGAATCCTCGGTGAAAACAGCGAGTCCCAGTCCGTTGATCATCTCTGGAATTCCGTGGTTGATCTCCGGGTCAAGGTGATAGGGACGACCGGCAAGAACAATACCGTTCGCACCCCGCGTGATGATTTCCTCAAGGGCCTCCTCTCCGGCTTCCTGCACGTCCTTCTTGAATTTCTCCTGCTCATCCCAAGCCGCGTTCACAGCCTCGGTGATTTTTTCCTTTGAAAGTTTCTTAAAATGTGGAAGCAGCTCCTCCGCCAGTCTTTCCGCAAGTCTCTCCCTGTCGTAAATCGGGAGGAAGGGATTCATGAACAGAAGATTTCCGTCCTGCCTGATTTTGTCCACATTGTTGCGCAGCACCTCAGGATATGAAGTGACGATGGGGCAGTTGTAATGGTTTCCTGCTCCCGGGTCCTCCTGCTTTTCATAGGGCGCGCAGGGATAGAAAATAAAGCGGCATCCTGAATTTAAGAGACTTTCAATGTGTCCGTGGCTGATTTTTCCCGGATAGCACACTGACTCTGACGGTATGGTCTCAAGTCCCTTCTCGTAGATTCCACGGCTGGACCTCGGCGAGAGACGTACCCTGAATCCGAGCTTCGTAAAGAAGGTGAACCAGAGCGGATAATTCTCGTACATGTTGAGGACGCGTGGGATTCCGACATCGCCCATTGGAGCGTCTTCCGCTTTCAGTGGTGTATAATAGGTAAAAAGTCGCTTGTATTTCCAGTCAAAGAGATTGGGGAGATTTTTTTGTGCCTCTCCGTCATCAATCTGTGAGGCTTCCTTGTTGCTCGCGTCAACCACAAGATCCTCTTTTCCAAGCTCAGCTCCTCTCTCGCATCTGTTTCCGGTCACGAATTTTCTTACGGTCTTGGATCCGTCCCTTTCCGTGCTGAACGTGTTGATTGTGAGAAGACAGTTGTTCGAGCATTTGCCGCAGCGTCTCAAATCAAGGTCAACCTTGAAAGACTCAAGCTCCTCAAGGCTCGCGATTCCTGATTTTACGAACTTCGGCGTCTGGTCGGGATCATCGGGCTTGGGACGGCGCAAATCCTCCCACTGGTCCTGGGCAATCAGGGCAGATCCGTAAGCACCCATGAGACCCGCAACATCAGGACGGAACACATTCACGCCCGCAATCTTCTCAAACGCACGGAGAACAGCGTCATTGTTGAAGGTTCCTCCCTGCACGACGACCTTGCTTCCGATTTCCGACGCTTTTCTGAGCTTGATTACCTTGAAGAGCGCGTTTTTGATTACGGAATACGAGAGTCCTGCCGAGATGTCCGCTACCGTGGCTCCCTCTTTTTGTGCCTGTTTTACGCGGCTGTTCATAAATACCGTGCAGCGGGTTCCCAAATCAACCGGCTTCGGTGCCATCAGTGCGATTTTGGAGAATTCCTGCACGCTCATTCCCATGGTACGGGCAAAATTGTCAAGGAAGCTTCCGCATCCGGATGAACACGCCTCATTGAGCTGGATTGATGTGATCGCTCCGTCCTTCATCCTGAGACACTTCATGTCCTGGCCGCCGATGTCCAGAAGGAACTCAACTCCCGGAACAAAGAAATCAGCCGCCCTGTAGTGTGTGATTGTCTCAACCTCTCCCGCGTCAACTCCGAGGGCCGCTTGGAAAAGTGCCTCGCCGTATCCCGTGGAGACCGCGCGTGCGATGTAGCAGTCCTTCGGCAAAATGGAATAAAGCTGCTTCAAGACACGGACCGCCAAATCAACAGGGTTTCCTGCGTTCACGTCATAGAACCGCCAGAGGATGGCTCCGTTTGTGTCGGTCAGAACCGCCTTTGTCGTGGTGGATCCCGCGTCAAGTCCGAGGAAAACCGGTCCCTTTGTGCTTGCCAAATCTCCGGCAAGAGCCTTTTCGCTCGAATGTCTTCTATTAAATTCATCAAGCTCGTCCTGTGACCTGAAAAGAGGCTCCAGACGCTGGACTTCCTGCATTTCCGCTCCCACAAGATTCTTGAGGTTGTTTCTGAATTCCTCTATGGTCGGGAATGTCGCAGGCTCGCTCTCGTTCGTAATGCAACGGATTTCCCTTTCCGCAGAGTATGCCGCACCGGTCGCTACAAAAAGCTGGCTGTTGTCCGGCACAATCGTCTCTTCCTCGGTCAGCTTGAGAGTCACCACAAAGCGATGCCTGAGCTGATCCAAAAAGTGCAGTGGTCCTCCGAGGAACGCCACATGACCGCGGATCGGCTTACCACACGCAAGTCCTGAGATTGTCTGGCTCACGACGGCCTGGAAGATGGATGCCGCAATGTCCTCACGCCTTGCACCCTCGTTGATCAGGGGCTGTACGTCGGTCTTGGCAAATACACCGCAGCGGGCAGCAATCGGGTAGATTGTGGACGCACCCTTGGCAAGCTCGTTGAGTCCTGCAGCGTCGGTTTCAAGAAGGGCCGCCATCTGGTCAATGAAAGCACCCGTACCTCCGGCGCAGGTTCCGTTCATCCTCTGCTCAACGCCGCCTTTGAAATATGTGATTTTTGCATCCTCACCGCCAAGCTCGATCACAACGTCGGTCTTGGGGATAAGCTTTCTTACAGCTGTGGTTGCCGCCACGACTTCCTGAATGAATGGGATGTTGAGCCACTGAGAAACTGAGAATCCTCCCGAGCCTGTTACCTTTACGCTGATTGTCTGATTTTTTCCCGCTCCAAATTTTTCCTCAAGAGTGTCAAAGCACTTGGTCACCACCGTGATTATCGTATTGCGAATGTCCGCCCTGTGCCTTTCGTAAGCGCCATAAAGCAGCTCGTTGTTTTCTCCCAGCGCGACCACCTTAACCGTGGTTGATCCTACGTCAATTCCCATGCGGATGGGCCTGATGCCTTGCTCCACCGGCTTCATAGACTTAATGGAAGAAACATCTATTTTCTCTGTCGCCATTTAAAAACCTTCCTGATTTTTAGACCGTCCAAATCCATCTGAGACGGAATCCTTACAAAGCAAAAAATGCTCAAGTAATTCTATATAGAAAATCAATTTTATTCAAGGTTGTTGGAATGGATTTTTTTAATACCCGCGACCGTAGGCAATCTTTCCACAAATTATCAGTTAGCCTCAAATCCTGCGCCGATCTCGTTCATCACGTCGAAGAAATGCGGGAAACTAACCGAGCAACACTCAGCGTTCTTTACGAAAATCCGCTCTCCGTCCCTCATTCCAAGCCCCATGCACGCAAGACTCATAGCGACCCTGTGGTCAAAATAGGACTCCACCTCGGCACCGTGCAGCTTAAAATCAGGATTGGGCTTTCCGTCGGCGAGCACAGGCGAATGTCCGTGGATTATCATAAAGTCGCTTCCTTCCTCCACTTTGGCTCCCAGCTTCTCCAGCTCCTTTTTCAGAACGGATATGCGGTCGGTCTCCTTCCTGCGGCACACACCAATATCTTCTATATATATGTGTCCTTCCGTAAAACAAGCTATGGCAGAAAGCGCGCAGATTGCATCCGGGAAACCTGAGAGATTCACATGCAGCTCTCCGCCGGGAAGATTTTCTGTCGTGAGTCTTCCGATTCCGTCCTTGGATTTTTTGCCGCCCCGCACGTGAAGTACGTTTTCGTCCCTGTTCCACTCAATGTCCGCGCCGATGGACTCAAGTATTCCGACAATGGCGTCGTCTCCCTGGGTTCCGCTTCCGTCTATGTTGTCAATGAAAATGTCGCTGTCTGAAATGGCCGCCGCAATCAGGGGGAACGCAACCGCCTCCCAGTCGCTCGGTATGGTGCAGTCGAACGCCTTGATTTCCGCTGGTGGAGTCACTGAAATCTTCTTGAAGTCTTCCGAAATGTGAACCTTCGCCCCGATTTTCTCCAGCCATTTTTGAGTCATCGTGAGGTAGGGTGTCTCGGTCGGTTTACTTAACTCAATGTTCAGTGTCTCCTTCATTCTGAGGGCCGCCATCATGAGTCCAGAGATGTACTGGCTTGAGACGCTTCCTTCCGTGCGGACTGTGTTTTTCGCGCTGACAGGTCCCTTTATGACAAGCGGACAGAATCTGCTTCCGGGCTGGGATGTCGATGCTATGGCTCCCATCTGGCAGAGTACGTCGGCCACATGGTCAACCGGTCTCTTCCTGATGCTCTCGTCCCCCGTGAAGATTGAGTATCCCTCGAAGGTCGCCGCAACCGGTGAAAGAAAATAGAGCAGGGAGCCTGAGTTTCCCACGTTGATTACGTCTGTTGGCAGATGGAGATTTTTTCCCGCTCCGTAAACTTCCCAGTCTGTTCCGGGAACGCCCTCGGTCGTAAGGTTCAGGTCCACCCTGGATCCCATGAGTGGTACGGCCGCCGCAGTGCTAAGACAGTCCGCGCTTGGAAGTGGATTATGTATGGTTGATTTACCTTCCGCAAGGGTAGCAAGAAGCAATGCCCTGATTGTGTGTGATTTTGACCCGGGGACAACAGTTCGTCCCATAAGCTGATTTCTTTTTCCGCATATTCTCATAATGAAAAAAGTGTATCATAAAAATTGGGAATTGGCAATCGAGGAATGAGAAATGCAGTTTTCCACTTTCAACTTTCCACTTTCAACTTGTAAAGCTTTCCACTTTCAACTTGAAAAGCTTTCAACTTGTAAAGTTTTCTTCTTTCTCGAATTCGTTTATAAGAAGACTTACGAAGCGTGTGGCGTTTTCGTCAAGGGAGCAGAATTTTTTGCTTACGACCTTTGACTTGCCCTCAGGATTCTGGACGACGATTCTCAGCGTATAGTTCACGGCATTTGCTTCACCGAAACGTTTTTTGGAGTGGGCTTCAATCACGTCGGGGAGACTTGCGGTGTAGTGGCGTAATCCCTTGGTGAAGGAAAATGATCCGCTTTCCTCATCGACCGTGATGTGTCTGCTCAAGACGACCGGAATGTAAATTATGGAAATCAGGACGACACCGCCGAAAATCACCGAGGCAAGAATCATGTCGCGAATGGAAAAGGACTCATGCTTGAAGATGAAGAGTGAGAGAAATGCGGCACAGATGAGAGCGGAAATCAGGACTAAAATCAGCTCGCTTTTTTTACGCCGGATTTTGTACCGTCTTTTTTTCTGTGTCTCAAGGTTCATGTAAAGATAACGCTGTGCTATATTATAGAAGAGAATTGCGTTTACCTGCATTCCGTCCACTTTGATTTTGCCGGTCTCGAATTCGACAATCACATTGTGCGCGTTGTCAATGCTGCATGAGATTATCTCATTCGCATGGAAGATTTTCTCCCCGCCGAAAAGCCTGCTCACTGAAATCTGCTGACCGTCAACCCTTATGGAAAATTCGCTCTCCCAAATCAGCGCGAAAAGAGTGGCTGCTGCGAACGCGATGAAAATTACCGCCCCGATTTTTACGTCCGCTTTGTAGGAGAAGATTGCGAATCCCACGAACACGGCGGCGCAAATAAGCAGAACCGGAGTCATCCACCTGGGCTTACGGACCGTGAAACATTCCTCGGACTCCTCCGGCTCCTCATTTACTCGAGTGCTCTCCTTTACCGATGCCCTCTTGAAAATCAAGTTAAATATGTTCCCTATAAAATTCCCAAAAACATTCCAGTTCATCTTATCAAATTCTCAACTTTCCGTTTTCCACTTTCCACTCGCTCAACTTTCCACTTTCATCTCGCCGCGTAGTACGGTGTGTGCGCCTCATATTCGGAAAGCCAGCTTAAAATCGGTACCGTCCAGTCGCTCTCTCCCTCGCCCGCAAGCTTGAATCTTTCGAATGTGCTCCGTATGTGTCCCTGGATTTTCTCGCAGTCTTCCTTGGGAATGTCGTCAACATTTGCGAAAAGTGAGCTGATGAATTCTTCAACTGTCTCTGAGTTGAAAAGCTCCGGCACTATCCTCGTGAGCATATAGAGGGCCGCCGGTATGCAGTTTACGCTGTGCTGCTTCACATAAAGAACCGTCTCTCCGATTCCCGACGCGCAGTCAAAAAGCTCTTTGTTCCACATTGCCTTTTCTTCTTCCGTGAATTCCTCGCGCTCAAAAATCATGCGGTAGAAACTGAACGTAAGGCACACGATGATTATATGCAGGCTCGGCACGCACATGTAATGGGGGTCGGCGGCATAGAGCGCTTTCATCTTCTTTGAGTCGGTCTTGGGTCTGTAGGTCGTGGTCATGGAGACTTTGTAAATCCGCATTGCCTCATGATATACCAGGGTGAGGTATCTGAGCCATTCCGCGCAGAGAGGTGCCCCCTGTATGGTTCCGAATCTGTGCATGAGCATTGAGAGCGGACGAATCCAGATGTTGATGAAGTCCATGTATTTTCCCACATAATCCGGGCGGAAGGGAACCTTTTCGTCGAGCGCATGGTCCACGTGCTTGATCGGTGTCCTTGTCAGCTTGATTTTCCTGAAATATTGGGGGAGAAAAAAATACCAGATGACCGTGTGCAGGAACGGAGGCAAAACGAAAATGCTCGGGATGCGGAAGGGGATTGTGAAATATGCGTAGAGCACGTTGAAATCCGCAAGTTTTTTTCCTCGGACTTTGGAGATCCTTTTTTCTGACGGATGCTTGACTTTTCCGAATCTGTACGGCCAGCGCATTTTATCCGTCGGATTTTTCGGGTCATATAGCTGATAGTAAACTTTCATGGTGTGTAATTCTATCATTTGGGCGGATATTGTGCAAGCCTGTGTGCGGATTCTGAAAATTCTCTGGGATCTTCCATAAAAAAACGTCGATTTTTCCCCACGATTGGTCAAAAATATGTTATACTTAAATGTATGGACATAGACAGATTTTCAAGTGAAGAGGAGTATGTCGCCCAGATGGAGACAGGGGCTCTCCTAAATCCAAGGGTTGATTCCACATTCAAGGCTCTTTTTACTCAGCCTACCAAGGAATCGCGGGATGCCCTTCATTCGTTTCTTGAGGCGGCTACTGAGCGAAAGATAAGAACTTTTGCCCTTACAGCTAATGATGCTCCGTCAGGATTCGGCGGACAGCGTGGCGTGAGTTACGATATAATGTGTGAGTTCGATGACGGACTTTCGGCGGACATAGAGATGCAGGCTTTTAATCAGGAATATGATTACGGAAAGCGGGCGGAGTATCAGGTTGCACGGCTGGAGACCACTTATCTCAGAAAGGGTGATGATTGGGGGAGGGCTCCGACCGTGTATCAGGTTTCGGTGCTGGACTTCAATTACGGCAATGAGGTTGAATTTGGCAACAGTCCGGTAAGCCGCTATGCCATGCGTACTAAGAATGGAAGGGAGCTGGCCAATCTGCTGAACATAATTTTCATCGAGCTACCCAAGACTAAAAATCTGGAGGAAAGCCTTGAGACGAACTCAGCTCTTGAGAACTGGGCAATATTTCTGAAGGAAGCGGACAATCCCCAGAAAAGGGATGTTATCAATCGGCTTACGAAAAAGGAGGTGGGGCTTATGCAGGCACAGAAATCGCTATCATCAATCAGTGCGGACAGGGATTTGTGGATCGCACAGTACAGGCAGGAGATTGCTGACAGGGACCGAAGATCAGGTCTGAATGCGGCTATAAATAAAGGTCTCGCACAGGGAATTGAGCAGGGAATTAAGCAATCAAAATATGATACTGCGAGGCAGATGCTTTCTGATAATGTTCCGGTTTCTCAGATTGCAAAATGGACAGGACTTTCAGTTTCAGAGATTGAGGGGCTTGATAAATAGTCTGGTTTTCTGCAACTTGCCATAATGGAAGCGATGCATTATAATAGAAGAAATTCGTATTTGTTTAGCTTAGGGAGGTATTCTGATGAGAAAGATTTCAGGATTTCTTTTTGTGCTTGCGGGGCTGTTCTGCTTCAACTCCTGCAAGAATTACATTGACCAGCTCAGCATAGCGGGCAACAAATATATTATGACGAACATGGTTCCTGTTTCTGATGACCCGGATAGTCTTTCCCTGAGTGTTATGCAGGACGGTTGCTCGTTGACATTCAATAGTGACGGCTCTAGTTATGTACAAAAACGAGGTACGACTACAATTTCATCTGGCAGTTATGATGTTAACACTTCCGGCAATTCTGTTACCTTGACCGACTCTTCGACCGGCGTGGCGGTTACTTATACTTTTTCTGATCGGGCAACCGTATTAAGCGGAAGAGAAAGTTGGGCATCTGGCGGCTATACGGCTAATTTCTCTGTTACATACAGACTTAACTAAGAGGGGGATTCCAATTATGAGAAACAATAAATTCCTTGCACTGATTTCATCTTTAGCAATAATGGCGGCATCCTTTTCCTTTACAAGCTGTGAGGATATCCTGAACATAATTTTTGCCCCCCTTGGAACATTGAATAGTTTTGAAGCTTTCCCATTGAGCAATAGTGCATACCTTACATGGACAAATGGTGCCATCTCAAGTTATTCACTTTATCTGGATGTTTCTCCGAGACCGACAACAGGAACTTATCCTCTTCGAATAACGGAAAATAACAACTATCTGATGGTGGATAATCTTCAGAACGGTGAAACGTATACCTTTACACTTTATCTGAGTTCTAATGGTGAAGTTGTAAGTTCAAAAACTGCTACGGCCATTCCTTCTTCATCTTATACTATTGACCCTCATGAATACAATGCTACAAGCTCTGGATCCTTTATAGAAGTTCCTGCTAATACTGTTGCAGTCCGTATAACTGGTGCTAACGGAAAACATATATCGTATGCAAACGTGAACACAAGCACAAGTTCTGCAATCTCCGCTACTTCGGTACGACGCTATGCTTCACCAGCTTCAGCAGGCACCATTTCTCCAAATGTGATTTCTCGTTCTGCCGAAGAGGTTAGTGAAGAATCTAACACAGAACTTTCTGCACCAGTTATAAAAAATTTTATTCCACCGTCATTTTCCGACGTAAAAATAATAGGTGATAATTCTCGTGTCGCATATTCCTCAGGCGGAAGTTTTAATCCTTCAAATCCGCAAGTGGGACAGACTCGCATGATTTATGTTGATCAGGATGTAAATCTTGAAACTTACGGGCTGGAATCTATGAAACTTTATGCCATCGGGTATAAACCAAATGGTACTGAAAATGAAATAGCCTGTCTTGTGTGGGCACGACAAAGTGATGTTGATGATTCTAGTAGGGATAGTAAGATCAGTCTTGGAGTTATTAGAGACATCACAGAAAAATTCGTGAAATACTATCAATTTGAGGAAAGAATTTTTGGTGGAACATACAATAAACTTTATAATACAGGCGAATCCATACCGAGCTATGTGAACATAGTTTTGTGGGACATCGGAAAGGACAAAACTTCTGGAAACTGCGGTGTTGTAGGATATTTCTGGGCAAAAGATTATTATAAAAATATGACTTCCGGAGTCAGAAACAGCAACGAGGGAAAATTCTTCTATATAGATATTCCGTTCTGTAATTATAGGAGAATTGGAGACTACGTAAGTTATGACGGAAATGATAATACTGTAAGCGACACCGTTATCTCCACGCTCTTCCATGAGTACCAGCACATGATTGATTTCAATACAAAGACCATAAACCATAATATTACCAATGTGGATACTTGGTACAACGAAATGCTTTCCATGCTTTGTGAAGATCTTATGGGAGATGCGCTGGGACTTGAAGAAAGAGAAAAAGTTTATGCCGGGCGCATTCCGAACTTTAACGGTTATTATTATTACTCTGGAGCTGCACAGTATCTTTCGTCAAACTCTTGGGTTTCTTATGCCACGGCTTATAGTTTTGGAAGCTTCCTCATGAGAAATTACGGAGGAACGGCTCTTGTTAGGGAGATGAGTATAAATGCCTATGCAGGAAGAGAGAGTGTTGTAAATGCAGTTAACGCTGTAAATGGCATAAACCGTACCTGGAATGGTTTGCTTCAGGAGTACATTCAGGCTTGTGCGTTCCGAGCAGCTTATGCCAAAACTGCCCATCTTCCTACGCACAACATAACTCATACAGGCGGAACCACTTATAACGGTGGAACATGGATTGAATCTTTTAATGTAGGAAATGCTCAAATTCTTATTGCATGTGATACAAATGCGTCTACTTATGATAATGTTAATGCAACAGGTGGAACAGTTTCTACGGCTGTTACTGGACTGAACCTTTGGAAATCTTCTTATGGAAATGCCGTTTCCTCATCTACTTATTACGGTCCCATACCAGTAAAAATTGGAGCTGAAATTGATGTACAGCCAACAGGTTTTGTAATGCATTCCATAGGAAAAGCAAATTCCAACGATGTTACGCTTTTCTTTACGAGTTCGTCCAATTCAAATGAAAAGCTTTTGGTTTTCATTCAGGACGACTATTCTGCAACTACAGCTGATTCAACCGACCCAGAATCACGTTCAAATTAAGGAGCATCTCATGGGATTATTTTCAGACCTGAACACGCGCATCTCGGACAGAATTTCGGGGCGCGAAAAAACATCGGCGGAAACCGTCGTTGAGGACGTGTGCAAAATCAAAAAGGGCGAGACCGTGCTGATTGTGGCGAATCCGGAGACAAACCTGATTGCGCAGCAGATTTACGAGGCATCCCTGAAAGCCGGGGCGAAACCGGTGCTCATGTTCCAGAATAAAAAATCCATCATGGACCATGCCGAAAAAGCCGTGGTGGGCGCCATAAAATCTGAGCCGGACGTGATTTTCTCCATCTCCGCGAACAAGCTCGGAAAAGATGCCGAGGGAGCCGCAAATCCATACACGGATGCGGACGGAACCAAATACGACAATGCGTTTGACTATCTTCTGACCGGAAAAAAATGCATACGCGCGGTGTGGACTCCCGGACTCACCCTGGATATGTTTGAAAGAACAGTAAGAATTGACTACGATGAGCTTAAAGCCCGGTGTGCCGCAATCTGCAAAAAATACGAGGACGCTGTTTCCGTTCATGTCACATCCCCGGCTGGTACCGACGTGCTAGTCCCGGTGGAAGGAAGAAAGCCGTTCGTTGATGACGGTGACTACTCAAAGCCCGGAAGCGGAGGAAACATACCGACCGGCGAAGTGTTCATCTCTCCTGTGGTCGGAAAGCCTGCCGAGGGAATTACCGGTACCGAGGGAACCATAGTCTTTGACGGAAGCATGACTTTTTCGGACGGAGACGCAATGCTTGGAACCCCGATCAAAGTCAAGGTGAAAAACGGCTATGTCGGTGAAATCAGCGGCGGTGAGGAGTCCAGACGGCTTTTGAAGGATATCTTCAACGCGGAAAAAGAGGCCCTTCTGATGGAGGTGAGCGGAAAGCTGCCCAAGGGAATGGGGGAAGCCTACAAGAAAAACGCAAGGAACATAGGCGAGCTTGGAATCGGTCTGAATCCTGCTGCGAACATTACCGGCAACATGCTTGAGGACGAGAAAGCGTTCAGGACATGCCATTTTGCAATCGGGCAGAATTACGACGGTGACGCCCCGGCCTTGATTCATTTCGACGGAATAGTCAGAAATCCGACCTTGGTCATCAATTACGCTGACGGTTCATCCTTTACGCTGATTCAGGACGGAGATTTGCAGCTTACGCCCGAGGATTTGAAGCCGCGTAAGTCTTGAAAAATACCAATATAATAGAAGAAAAATGCACGTTTTGAGATTGTTCTGACGTGTGCGGGAGATAGTATGAAACATACGAGGAAAAGGACTTTGCTTGCTTTGATTGGATTCGCGTTTGTAGTAACGTCGGTTCCGCTTGCAGCTGCCGGAAGCAAGGATGTGGAGGAGGGCAAGGTGCCGGAAGGAGATGCGTCGTTGCTGCGTGTGATTGGCGAGAGACCCCCTGCAGGATTCGGTGAGGGTGGTGGACGTGGTGCCGCCGCTGTTCCTGAGGGATTCAGTGTTGACCCCGGCATAATCGGAGAACCCGTGCCAATAGTTTCCGCCGAGATGACCGAGATCGGAGGGACCCTCAAGGTGAAGGGTGGCAAGGGAAAACGCACTTTCACTCTGAACGGAAACGACGGAAAGAAATATACGCTGCAGGTGGAATCTGAAAAGATGGAGGATTTCGCCGCGTTGAAAGGAAAAAAACTGAGCGTCAGGGGAGTTTTTTACAGCAACACTTTCCTTGTGTTCGAATATGGACTTGCGAACTGATTTCAGACTGTCTCAAATCTCCAAAATGCCTATTTTTGGGAGCTTAGACGGAAAATTTTTGCAAGAATTTTCGTTACAACCTTGCAGTAAAATGAAATGTGTAGTATTCTATTTAGATAAGGGTATCTGATGAAAACTTTTTGTTTTCAGGATAAGAGATTTGGAGGAAAAATGATTAAAAAACAACATTTTGTGGCACTATTGGCTTCATTGGCCCTGGTGCTCTCCGGATGTGAAACAACCGATCCGGTACCGGAAGCATTTTCTTCAATGATGGAGGAAAACACCGTTATCGAACTCTTTGATCAGGCTGGAATGGGCGGTTCAATCAATTTGCCCGATAAAGAAAAGACTGACGAAGATGAAGAGAATCCGGATGATAACACATCTGACGACAAGACATCTGAAACTTCAGATAGCAAAGACACCGATGAAAATGAGTCCGAAGAGACTGGCAAAGCTACTGAAACTGAATCCGGCGAGTCTGAAACCGAAACGGAAGATAATTCCGAGGATGACACAAAGCCAAGTCAGAGTACAGTGAAGACGGATGAGCAGAAGTCTGACGACACCACCAAGTCCGACGATCAGAAATCCGATGATACTACAAAGGAAGACGAACAGAAGTCCGACGACACAACAAAGGACGACGAGCAGAAGTCTGACGATACAACTAAGACCGATGAGCAGAAATCCGATGACACAACAAAGGACGATGAGCAGAAGTCTGACGACACCACCAAGACCGATGAGCAGAAATCCGATGACACAACAAAGGACGATGAGCAGAAGTCTGACGACACAACTAAGACCGACGACCAGAAATCCGATGACACAACAAAGGACGACGAGCAGAAGTCTGATGACACCACCAAGACCGACGACCAGAAATCCGATGACACAACAAAGGATGATGAGCAGAAGTCTGACGACACAACTAAGACCGACGACCAGAAATCCGATGACACAACAAAGGAAGATGAGCAGAAGTCTGATGACACCACCAAGAC
>JAEEYO010000062.1 GCA_016288205.1 Treponema sp.
GCAACTTCGACCAGAGTGATTTTCTCCGTCAGATTTTTCTCCATGAATTCGATTGCGTCATTAATTGCTTTTACCCATTCCATTTGCTTCGTTCATCCGTCCTTTATGGTTGTATTATAGTCTGTCTCGCACGGCACTTCCTGTCTTTTCTTGCGGAGTTTTGTCTTTTTTCGGGTACAACTTTGTTTTCACCTACTCAGGTTCCATTTTTCAGAGGCTTCTTCTACGGAAATATATTCAATTTTTGCCATAGGCAATATTATAGCACGTTATCGGCAATTTATAAAGCGTTTTTACAGAGATTGGGCCTTTATATTTTGCCGATAAATTTAATTCAACTGCATTTTGATTGCCTTTGTTGCCATTGATGTGTTGATGTAGTTGTCGAAAAGCCAGCAGCCCCTGTCCTCATAAAAGCCTGCGATGACAAAGCCGGCGGAAATCTGTCCCTGAATCTGTTCCTCTACCGGATGTCCCCAGGAAAATCCTTCTTCTGCCGAAAGCTCGCGAACAGCCTCATCATCCTGATGGTCTATATCCGCATAGGGAATTGAGTATTTTAATTCAAGCTCGCCTTTTTCAAATTTCTTGAGGTCAAAAATATATTCGAGCGGACTTCCAAAACCTGCAATAAGAGTGCCGCCTTTTTTAAGGACACGTGAGCATTCTTTCCACACAACAAGAATATCATCAACATAATTATTCGACCACGGATGCACAATCAGATCAAAGGAAGCGTCTGCGAACATTGACAAATCCTGCATGTTTCCCTGAACTGTCTTTATTGTAAGTCCGTCGCGTTCTGCCACGTACAGATCTTTTTCCAGCTGCCCCTGACTGTTGTCAAAAACAGTGACATCCGCACCGATCGCCGCAAGAATCGGTCCCTGCTGACCACCGCCACTTGCCAGGCACAGCACTTTAAGTCCCTTCATCTCCGCCGGAAACCAGTCGCGTGGAACAGGCTTCTCCGGTGTCAGAATTATATGCCATTCGCCATTTCGTGCTTTTGCGACTTCATCAGATGTAACGACTGTAGACCATCTGTCATTGTTTTCTGCGCGTTTATCCCAGATGCGCGAGTTTTCTTCTACATATTTCATTTCTTTCTCCATTTTGCAGATGCTACCCCGAGAATGGCAGTTTAATTCTCACGTAATATCCGCTCTGGTCTTTGTGATGAATTACGCCGCCATTTTTTATCATAACACGAAGGCTCGCAGGATTGTCAATATTGCAGTGAAGGTAAAGCTCATTTTCCGGTACGATTTTTTTTGCCTCCTCTATCAAAAGCTTAAGCCCCTTCGTGCAGTAACCAAGCCCTCGGTATTCTTTTTTGATGAACTGTCCAACGTGTCCGCTTCCATTTTCGAGTGAGGCATTCAGATGATGACGCAGCCTGAGTTCTCCGACGATTACGTGATTTGTACGGTCATCGGGATTTCCCTCGTCGCTCCAGAGAAAATAAAAAGTCTCAGGGACATATCCTTCAGGCAGATTTTTTCCGACTGAAAAATCCATCATAGACGGCAAGGCTGTAGACTTAAAATCCTCAAACGAAATCCCGTGATAATCATTTATAAATCCGTTTTCGTCCGCCGGCTCTGCAGCAACAAATGCGTGTTCTTTTTCTATGTCTTCAAGATTTGCGGCCTTTAGATATAACATTTTCATCTCCATACAGTTTTTATAATCTCAGCATCTTTTCCCTGATAGTTCCCAATGCCCCGGTAGACCTGGGTAAAACCACATTTTTTCAAGACGCACTCAGAGGCTACATTTTCCGCAAGGCAGATTCCATACACTTCGTTGACATTAAGCTTTTCGGCCATTGCAGGAAGAAAGGCTTTTACCGCTTCCGTCGCATAACCATTCCCGGTAAATTGTTTTGCAATGTGATAGCCGATTTCCCAAGCGCCATCATCAATCTGACAAAGCTGAACATAACCGATGTTTTTGCCACCGTCATTTGTGATTGCGGGATAAACAAAAGGACCGTCCACGCTGTCATATCGCGATATCAAAAACTCAATTGCTTCGCGCGCTTCTTCTGCAGAATCATAAACTTCATCGGGAACAAATCGTCTGGTGTCATCATCCTGCGAGTTTTCGTAGACGCTCTGTGCCATGTTTGGTGTGAAAGTTGTGATTGTAAGGCGTTCGGTTTTTATTTGCATATTTTATTCTCTAAATATATTATGAAGAAGAAAAAGAATGATGTCAATGGATGAATTTGTCGCTTTGAATGCGACCACTATGATAAGCTTTCATTTATCACCACATTCCCTTTCAGGTCACAATAATTTTCGGAGATCCAGATTTGAAGGTTTTCTTTACTGAACCTGGTGTCTTCAAAAATCGATGTATCGGGCTTAAGGATAATCTGGGTTCCGTGCGGGATTTTAGAATCATTAGGTTTGCTTGTGACGGAATGCTGTGGAACTCCGCGGATGTAATCCTGCTCGTATATTTTTCCATTACGCCAGACAGTTATTGTAAGCTTTTCGCAAAGTGAGTTTACAAGCTTAAGGTCATCAAAGGGCAGGTCTCCCATCTGGGCATACTCAACCTTTGTAATCGGCTTACCGGAAAAAAGATTCTGCAGGATTTCTTCGTGAATCACTCCATCGTCATCAAGTTTGATTCCGC
>JAEEYO010000063.1 GCA_016288205.1 Treponema sp.
CAAGTTTCTGCTGGCGGGCCTTTGCTGCGGCATCCGTTGTTGAGGATGCTGTGGACGCAGTGTTCTTGCTCGGTGTGCTTGTTGTAGTTGATGTCTTTGCGGCTGTGCTCGTGCTGGGCTTGCTTGTGCTTGAAGATGCTGGCTTTGAGGCGGAATTTGCGGCGGCCTGCTTATCCTTCGCTTCCTTCAAAAGTGCGCTTGCTTCCTTATCATTCGGATCCGTCTTGAGAAGTCCGTTCAGAGTCGTGATTGCCTGAGCATACTTTCCGTCATCTATTGCCTTGCGGGCCTGATCGAGTTTCTGCTGACGGGCCTTTTCTGCTGCGGCGGCATCTGCTGCTGCTTTTTTAGACTGAGCTTCCTCCAAAAGAGCCTTGGCTTCCGCATCATTCGGGTCTGCCTTGAGAAGAGCATTCAGAGTCGTGATTGCCTGAGGATATTTTCCCTCGTCTATTGCCTTGCGGGCCTGATCGAGCTTCTGCTGACGTGCCTTTTCGGCTGCGGCGGCATCTGCTGCTGCTTTTTTGTCCTGGGCTTCTTTCAAAAGCGCGTTTGCTTCCGCATCGTTCGGATTTGTCTTAAGGAGACCGTTCATGAGACTAATGGCCTGTGTGTATTTTCCGTCATCAATATATTTACGGGCCTGGTCAAGTTTCTGCTGGCGGGCCTTTTCGGCGGCATCCGTTGCTGAGGATGCTGTGGACGCAGTGTTCTTGCTCGGTGTGCTTGTTGTAGTTGATGTCTTTGCGGCTGTGTTTGTGCTGGGCTTTGTCGTTGAGCTTGTTGTTCCAGAGGATTTTGAGTCAGCGTCGGCCTTTTTCTTTTCTTCTATTTCCTTCTGGAGAGCCTTTGCGTCCTCATCATCAGGATCGCTTTTCAGAAGTCCGTTCAGGATTGCGTTTGCCTGTGTGTATTTTCCCTCATCAATGTATTTCTGTGCCTGATCAAGTTTCTGCTGGCGGGCTTTTGCTGCGGCTTCATCTGCATCGGCGGCCTGCTTTGACTTTGCCTCCTCCAAAAGTGCCTTGGCTTCCTCATCATCGGGATCAGCTTTCAGAAGTCCGCTCAGAATCGAGATTGCCTGTGTGTATTTTCCGTCGTCAATATTTTTCCGAGCCTGGTCAAGTTTGTCCTGACGGGCCTTTTCAGCAGCTTCTGCATCTGCGGCGGATTTTTTAGACTGAGCCTCCTCTAAGAGAGCCTTGGCTTCCTCGTCATCGGGATTTGTCTTGAGGAGCCCGTTGAGCAAAGTGATCGCCTGAGGATATTTTCCTTCATCTATATATTTTTCCGCCTGAGCAAGAGTCTTGTCCCTCGCAGACGTTCCTGCGCTTGATTTTGAAGAATCGGCATTTGACTTTGGAGCGGTATTGGCAGAAGGACCTGCAACGGCAGAACCGGAGTCAGAAGACTTTGTGTCTCCCTTTGAGTCGGCCGCATTTTTTCCGGTGGAATCAGCTTCGCTTCCCGCAGTTCCCTTTGGAGCCTGATTTTTTGACGGACCCGCAATGGATTCCGTCTCTTTTCCGGCAGAATCTTCCGCGTCAGAGGCATTCTCGGAATCTGTGCTTCCGTTTGATATTCCAAGCCTCGGAACATTAAGCACGACCGTCTTTGAGGACTGAGTTTTATCAACCAGCTTCACGGGATTGTAATCTACATTCGGATTCGAGGAATTAATGACTTGCGGATCCACCGATTTACACGAAACCAACAATCCAGCAACAAGACTACAAGCGACCAAGATTTTTATCGTATTTCTCATCCAAAAACCCCTCTTTTATATTTTTCTTCTCTAATTTAGGTATTCTACCGGCACTTCCCAAAACCGACTCCTAAAATTCGATTTTTCAGAAATACCTCAGATTCTATTATACATTAAAAATCCGTATCGGGCAAGCAGAATTTTAGAAACGGAAAATCAAGCCAAAATCACCATATAAAGGCTTAGTTTTTGGAGATTTTTTAGCTTTTGGACTAAACTAGCTTAGCCATACTTTTGACACGCTCCTTCCACTTGTCAACAAACCACTCTGGTTCCACAGGCACGGCATTTTCTCCCTGCGACAAAACCCACTCCATGACTTTGATGAATTGGGTCGTGGAAAATTGAATCCAGGTCTTTTCTTCATCATCGTAATCCGTGATGCGCTGGTCGTCCGCCCAAACTCTGTCCTTTACCAATCCGCGGGCCTCACCGTAAAAATCGATCGTGAAATCCATGTAATCCTCGCTTATGAAGGCACCGAACTTGCCGCCTCCACATCGGGACGAAAAATCAAAATCATCGGGGAGATCAAAGCGTTCTTCCGTCAGCTTAAGATTTCGAATCCTGTTCAGATTAAAAATCCGCACTTCATTTCGTTCCTCGGAATGGCCGTAGATAAAAATCATGCCGTCATCAAAAAGAAACTGATAGGGATGCAACCTGCGGAGAATCGGACATCAACTTTGCGGAAATCAATCTGACTTTTGGTACTGATGATAATAATTCGGACACAGTGCTGAAGCGGCAGGAATAAATTTGGGAATTTGAAAAAAAATCCATAAAAAAATTCCGCAACATCAGAATATGATAATGTGGTGTGATAGCATTATTTCAAAATAAAATCTTTAGGAGGATTTTTATGAAGAAGAAATTTTTGGTTTTGTTTGCATTGATGAGTTTGTGTTCAATCTGCTTTGCGCAAAGTGCGAAGTACCGCTACGCTTTTATCACTGAAAGATCGGTGGTCATCGCGGATTTTAAGGACAAGCTCCCGGAAGAAAAGCTGGCTTCAAGTTATCCGATGATTCCTCCGCTCAACACAAAGGAAGAACGTTTCCAAGCTGAATCTGGAATCAGAAATGTGGAATCTTTTTTCTACAGCGGAACACCGTTCATCTATGCCGATTACACAAGGGATTCTGAAAATCCAGACCTGAGCTACATTGACACTTGGTCTGATGTCATGTCCTACGTGCGCGGCAAAAAATAAGGCAGCTTGAAAAACTGAGCTTTCCCAAACAAAAGACGCTTCGGAGGACGGAGGTTTTTCGGAGCGTTGCAGGACAACTCATTTCTTCAAGAACTGCATCAACGTATTCGCGCAGATTTTGTGCTATGGCATTTTTGATTGCCCCGGTAGTATCAGAATCGCTGTCGAAGGAAGTATGGACGGGAAGAAAAAGATTGAACGGCGCGTTCAGAATTAACTTTGAATCCAACCGCAATAATCATTTGAAGATTGTAATGCTTTGTATCATAAGATTTTCCATCCGAGGCAGTTATTCTAAAATTTCGAATAACTGAATCTTCTTCAAGCTCTGAATCTTCAAAAATCTTTTTTATGTGATAATTGATACTATTTGTTTCTACGAAAATGCATTAAGCTAGTAGTTTAAAAGTTTTGGGGGGATGTTAAGGTAAGGGATTTTCAAGCAATTTTTTGAGGTTTAAGACCTCTTATTGCAAAATATAAAGCACAAACATGATGTTGGGAGGTGGTTATAAATTGCGATAGGCTTTATTCTTGTTTGCTCCATTAGCAATGATTTTATCCTCTTCAACAAGTTCTCTAAGTAATCTTTTGTTCGGCTTTCTCCGTTCTGGATTTTTTCCTGTAGGAGCATAGATTTTTGCCTTCATCATAATTCTTGAAATCTTCTATTCTAAAAACAAAACCATCACAACAAGGCTCCCCACTGTATTTTGCATAAAAACTTTCATGTGGAATATCTGTTTTGTATGACCAGGGAATTACTTCCAAATCGTCAGTTGTTTTATTCTGGTCATACCAGTGTGTCAGGAATTCCGACATACTTACTTCTTACGCATTTATTTGCAACTTCCTCCTATTTTATCTAACTCGCCAATGCTTTCTAAAAAATGTTTTTCAACCAACGAAAGTTTGTCTGCTTCTTTTGCCTTGTATTTCTTGTATTCATCATGAGCTTTATCCAATGCCTGCTGATGGGAAACTCGGCCTGCCGTCGTAAGAATTTCTCTACGTGTCATTTTGAGATAGTCGTCTATTGTTTCAAGCCAGTCCTTCATGTACATTGGCTCATGGTCTAATGCCCGAACTTCGGCAATGTCAAGGTATGCAGTAACGATTTTGTTCAGTGCGTCAAGTTCTGTATCAGAAAGATAGTTTTTCGCTATTTCGACATCGGACTTTTTAATTTCCTTTCCAGTCCAAGAAGTCAATCCCATATTCTGTTTTTCGCTGTCCGCCCGCTGAAAAATAATTTCTGCAGCAGTATGTTTGTGTGCCGCCCAGTGCATTTTGTTTTGAACTTGTTTAAAGAAAGCGATTGAACTTTCTGCGCTCGGGTTATAATCAATGCTCGTAGCGTAAATATCAAGTACCTTTCGCCAGAAGACTTTTTCACTTGAACGAATGTCTCGGATTCGAGCCAAAAGTTCATCAAAATAATTTCCACCGCCAAGTTCTTTAAGCCGCCTGTCGTCAAGAGCAAAGCCTTTCTTCATGTATTCTTTTAGAATTTGCATTGCCCAAATTCTGAACTGTGTTCCTCTTAGAGACTTTACACGGTAGCCTACGGAGATAATGACATCGAGGTTGTAATATTCTATGCTCCGTTCTACTTTCCGACCGCCTTCATTTTGAACTGTTGCAAATTTTGCAACAGTTCGATTTTGCTCAAGTTCACCTTCTTCAAAAATATTCTTGATATGACGCGAAATCGTCGATTTATCCCTCTGAAACAGTTCTGCCATCTGGTCAATAGAAAGCCAGACTGTATCATTGTCAAAAGTCGCCTGAATCCGTGTTATTCCGTCTTCGGTCGTGTACATTATCAAGTTTGTATCGTTTTCGCTCATATCAACATTCCTCCGCGACTGCTGTTTAGTTTGATTTCTTTTTCTGGGGGCACTTATTCGAAAATTTCGAATAACTGAATCTTCTTTTATTTTTCTTTTTTCAAAGAATAAGTTCTATTCTTGTTTGCTCCATTAGAAATGATTTTACCCTCTTCAACAAGTTCTGCTAAGTAATCTTTTGTTCGGGAAACTTTAAGCTCTATAAATAATGCAATATCCTGAGTCCTAGATTCTAAACCCGAAGACAAATATTCGCAAATCCTATTTTTATAGTTTATCGCCGATTTCAGTACTATGCCCTCCACCCTTCCTCAAATCCATTAAAAACAGCAGAGTGCCACATCTCTTCAAGTTTGAAATATGAATAGTTTTTAAAATCTTGTTTTACAATTGGAAGGTCCATATTAGAAAGTTTATTGTTTCTTTCTTTAATCTCCACAAAATATTGCTTATCTGGAAGAATATTACTTTTTGAGCTATTGCAATGAGGACATGCCAAAACAAAATTCCAGAGTTTATCATCCTTTACAAAACTCCACGGAATAAAATGATCCACAGGACTAGCTGATTCAGAGCTATTTTTTAATTCACGACCACAATAAAAACATCGTGTCTGTTGAAAATTAACTAATGCTTCCCTATAACAAGAAAGATTCTGCCTTTCCGTTGATGCATCAAGTTTATTTGCAAGTGCATACGAATCCTCTTCCAAATTAGCTTTTTCCAGATATTTAATCCATTCGTAATAGTTCTGCTTTTCAAAAACAGATTTATATTTTACCAAAGCTGTATAAACATCATGATTCAATGTAATACCTTCACTTTTGTCCGTTTTATTAAAATGATAGAACTGGTCATCAGTATCTCCACAAAAAGCACCGACAACATATTTCATCATCTGGCTTTTTATCTTCCGAGTAATTTCTAGTTGTAAATCTGACTTTAAGCTTTCGAAAGGAAAGATAGAATTCTTTTCTGTATAATTGAAAGCATATTTATCACAAAAATCAAACAATTCTTTCTCAACACTTGTCCACTCATGCTGACTTGTCTTTATCTGCTGCCTCAGGTGATACTTCAATACAAGATTCCAGTAAATTTCCGTAAACCTGAGTGCAATCTGTTCATAAGGCAAATACATTGAATCTAAATCTACGTTGAATACATTGTCCAGAATTGCCTTGAAAAATGCATATTTATAAGAAGTTGTGTGAGCAGAACCACATGACAACGCTTTATTTACCAGTGCAATTACGTCAGATTCTGTCAATGAGATAAAAGGTGTGCTGTTGCATTTTGAATTCCAATTAGTGTTACTCATAAAGAATATTATACCATGATTTTGCTATTCTTTGCTAAAAATACCTCAAAATTGAATAAAACACAGGATTTTTTGTTACACCCTGTAAAAAAGTATAGCACAGGTACATCCTTCAACCATTCAAACTTTTCTTCATATTCCAATAGATTTGTCTGCTCCGTAAGAGGCACTATTAGCGAGAATACATCTTTCATTCCATCAAAAATCCTTCCAATATGTCCTTTATAAAATTATATCTTCGGGCATAAGAATTCTCTACATGAATTAAATCAAAGCCGTGATTTTTGCAGATTTGCTTTTTCTTTTGATCACGTTCTATCACTTTTGGATTTTTTCGGTGTTCAGAACCGTCAAGCTCAATTGCAAGAACAGGTTCCTCTTTTCCTCTAAAACCCTTTTTATAAATAACAAAATCAAGACTACCTTTGTAGAAAAAATCACAATCAGCTTTATTTTTCTCAAACAAATGAGAAAGTTGAACTTCTCGTTTTACACTGTATTTTGCAGTTTCATTCAAAAGGTTCGAAAGAGCATGATTTAGAGTTGTCAAAAAAGCATCCTCTGTTTCTGTACTATACGGTTTGATTCCAAGTGCACGAGAAGATGTTTCTCTGGAAGTAATTTTACACGAACCGTTTTTCTGAACATATTCTGCAAGTTCATATAAATCGTCATCTTCTCCATTTTTGTGAAGTCGTTCTAATTCACTTGAACTTGAAAGAAGTATAAGTTTTTCTTTTGCTCTAGAAACCGCTACATTCAAAAGTTCCCTATTATTTTTAAGCCAATCGTAAGTCTTGGAATATGTTTTATCGGTAAGTGCAAGAGAAAACAAAATCTCGTCTTTTTCATCACCTTGAAAAGCATGGACAGTTCCACAACTAGCTTTGTCCTCAAGGTGTTTTTCCTTAAGCTTATATTCTATTAAATCTTTTTGATTTTTAAACGGTGTTATGATTCCGATTTTTCTGTCCGAATGATTTATGACATATTCAACAACCTTATCTGCCTCTGGGACTGAAGTATTTTTATCTGAAGAGTAATTTTCTTGAATATCTAAGAATTCAAGTGACCGCTCATAATAAGCCTTTGATTTTATATTAAGCTGATTATTGTAATATTTTTTATTATTGAATTCGATTATCTCCTTTGCACATCGATAATGATTGTGCAGAAGTGTTTCTTGACTTACAGAATCACTTGCAAGAAATGCCTTGTAAATTGAATTTTTTATGTAATCATAATTTTCACTTACATTGTATTTTATCTTTAATTCCTCGTTAATATTTTTGTCAAGCGTAATAACAGGATTAAGTTGCTGGGGATCTCCTACCAACATAAGAGATTTTCCACGAATTATTGGAACAAGAGAAACCGCTGTATTACATTGACTAGCCTCATCAATTATTGTCATATCAAAATAAGTTTTTGCAGCGCCAATCTTTTGGGATGAAATACATGTCGCACAGAATATTGGAAATACTTTCTGCATCTTTTCTACATTTTCAGGATTCGAAAAATACTTGTTAAAAGCAGTTGCCAATTTTTGTTCATCACAAATATCAAGTAGTTCCATAAAATCCTTATATTCTGGAGTAAAAAGTTTTTTCAGGTATTTTACGGAAGTAAAATTTATAAATTGCAAAAGTTTTTCGCTATTAAAATTCAAAAGAGAAAATGCATCTTCGTCAGTAATGTTTCCAATCTCGCGCAGTTCTTTTTGAATTGCACTTTTTTGCTGTCCTTCAAGATTTAATCTTAAAGCCATATTTTCATTCTTGGAAAGCAATGCTTCGATTAACTCTTCTCGATCTTTTAAATCTATCTGCCTCTCATGCTTTTGAAGAAGCTCCGTAAGTTTTTTGGTCCGTTCAATCTGCTCCTGTTTATTTTGCTTCAAAACATCATCAAAAACATTCAACCGTTCTATAGTAGCAAGAAGTTTTTTTATATAAGCGCAAGTCTCAGGAATCTTTTTGTTGCTTCCAACTCTCAAAATCGGAAAAGGAATTGTGTATCCCCTATATTTTAACGATGAGAGTTTTTCGAACACGCCATCAATCGGATGATTGTTATAGGAAGAAAATAAAACTGTTTTTGAATTGAAAAAAGCCGTAATTATTGTATTGATGATTGTTGTCGTTTTACCTGTTCCTGGAGGCCCCTGTATATACGCAACAGGATAATTTATTGCATTATGAATTGCAAGAAGTTGATCAAGATTCACATTTTTATCAATTAAAGCTATTGGAAGGATTTCATCATTTGGTTTTATAGAACGTAATTCTCCAAAAAAAGCTTGAATAGGAACAGTTATCTCTTTTTTAGAATACATTTCAACTATCGCTTCATATTCTTTTTCAAGATTCACATTTATATTCCGCTCAAGACAAAGGAAATAAGGCAAATCATCAACAGAACAACCTTTTCGCTTCTGAATATTGTGGGTAATTAAATCTTTGATATTTTCAGCATTCTCGTCAAAATTTTCAAGAAGAACCATATCATCATTATCTAAAAAATTCTGAATGTTGTAATGAGAATTCTTGTCTTTATCATCTTTTGAAATACAGAATTCCGTACAGATTTTTACTTTGTTTCCAGCAATTAAAGTTTTCTTTGCAACATCAAGTCGCACTTCTCTGTAAGCTAAGACATAAAGGCCTTTGGGCATGTGAACGGAAAGAACATTTAGCGCAAGTTGAAAAAGTAAAGAATTATTATTTTGAATCTTAACTTCTGCCCGCTTTTTAAAACTGTTCACCATATAACGAAACTGTTCGTCATTTAGGGAATATAATCTGTTCGTAATTTTTGAAGAATCAAGACTTTTTATCAGTTCGTATTCCGTATTGAGTTTTGGAAGATCTGCAAGTTTATTACAATCAGAAAGATAGCTAAGAGTTTTCAGATTTGCCACATTGGAAAAAAGCGCACTGTATTTTTGCGGATATAAATCAATATCTTCAAGTAATTCCTTATTTGTCTTATAGTAAGTAGATTCCATGACAGAAGATGAAAGAATTTTTTCTATGTAGATAGTCAGTTCTTTTGTATAAAAATCGCCTATATGTAGTCCCGTAACCTCAAGAGAATTATATTCAAGATTTATGTTGTGAACCGCAATCCAATATTTTGTTTTTTGCGATTCCCTATTCTTGTATTCAATATAAAGCCACTTTCCTTCATGAACAGCACGAAAAATATCCTTACAGATGACAGTCATAGATTCTCCTATAATTCTTCTAGCACAAACGGCGGCATTTAAATCACTTGCAAAAAACTGTTCTTTTTATCTTATATCATATTAAGCTATTTTTAACAACACTTTAATACGTCTAACTTACGGCTTCAGCCGGAACGCCCATATAATTATTCCCTCCCCTCCACCACCGCATTACATTTTTTATAGCGAACTTTTAGTTTTCTTCCGAAACCACACGGTAATCCCAATTGTGCTTGGGATATCTTCCTTTCATCTCCGAGCAAAGTTCCGGCCATGTGTTCTTCCAGAAATTCTCCAGGTCGCTCGTTATCTGCAAGGGTCGGCGGGCAGGGGAGAGCATTTTGAACAGAAGGGGCACACCCATAATCTTCGGAGTCTCAAGGCAGCCGAAAATCTGCTGTATGATGATTTCCAGAGTCGGAATGATTTTCCCGCCATGTTTTTCATAAAGCAGCTTTCTTTTTCTACCGCTCGGCAAAACAAAATCCCTGGGAACATTGCGGTTTATCACCTCGCTTTCCAAATAATACTCCAGCGCATGAAACACCACGTCCTCGCTCACCTTCTGCTTGCCCGGCAAAAAGGGTAAAAGCCACTCCTCCGCGCTCGTCTCCAAGCTCTTGTATTTCTCCCTGAGCCTGCGTCCGACATCATTTTCCCCGGAAACATTTTCAAGGAAAAATTCCACGCGCATCAAAAATCCCTTCGACGCTTCCCCCAAAGGCAAAAACGAAAGTCCCTCACTACGAATCTTATTGCAGACAGCCTGCCCGTAATCCCCGTCATCCAAAGGCAAACGACGCTGAGCCAAAATTATCTTTCCGAAAGCCGTGTACTCAGTCTTTCTAAGGCCGGTTCCGTTTTCTTCAAACTCGCTGAGCGTAAATGTCCTTGAATGTGCCCTGATAAAATCCTCCGCAGCATCCGCTTCCAGACTCTCATAAGAAAAAATCTTTCCCTGGGTCTCTCCGGCATCCACATCAGGAGCCACAATGTATTTCGGGTAATCCGGCAGCTTTTCCACAATCCGAGCCATGCGGCCCGACGGAAACTGATATTTTGCCGCATCATCCGCCTGCTGAATTCCCAATCGGTCAGGATATCCACAGAGTAGTGCACAAGCTGTGGAAAACTTTGCGAATTTTTGTGGAAAAACAGTGTCCAGACGGTGAGTTTTCAACAGTCCCTGCACTCTGGAAAGCAATTTTTTTCTATATCTTTCCTTGATTTGCGGGGATTGAAGTCCCTGTGACATAAAATCGAGGGCAATCCCTGTGGAAAACTCAAGCTGATTTTCCGCCGCACCGCTCAAAGCCACACAGGCAAGTCTTGGATGAAGTCCCGTCCCCAGGCAGATTTTTCCAAGCTCCGTCACATCTCCGTCCCTCATGCAGCCAAGCATCTCCAAAAGAGCCACGGCAGATTTCCATGCTCCCTCCGAAGGATTGTCCAAAAATCTGAGGCTTTCCCATTCCGCATTTCCCCAAACCACACACTCAAGAACAAGCTGTGCCAAATCTGAGCGAAGAATTTCCGGCTCCACCTCCTGCGCCAATCTCTCATGCTCGTTCCACAGACGGACGCATTTTCCTTCCCTCACGCGACCGGCTCGACCCATCCTCTGCCCGGCACTGAAAGCCGAAATTCTCTGCGTCACCAATTTTTCCATGCCCAGCGACTGATTGAAAACATTTCGTCTTGCCCATCCGCTGTCTATCACCACAGTCACATCAGGAACCGTAAGCGAAGTTTCCGCAATCGCAGAACTTAAAATCACCCGGCGGCGGTCCGACTCATTTTTACGCAAAACCTTTTTCTGCTCATCCATCGGCACCGAGCTGTGCAAAATACAGATTTCCGCATCCACCTCGGAAAGAGACTCCTGCACCTCGCGTATTTCACGGATCCCCGGCAGAAAGACCAAAATGGATCCCGCATCCGCTTCCTTTTGCTCCAGCTCACGGATTACAGCCTTGGAAACCGAAGTTCCGTCTTGATATTCCACCCTCACAGGAAAGAGCCTTCCGGGAACCGAATAAACGGGGCAGGGATTATTCTCATCCTCTCCCAGATAAGAGCTGATTTTTTTCGCGTTGATTGTAGCGGACATGACCACCACATACAAATCATCCCGAAGAGCCATGCTTTCCTTTAAAAAAGCGAGGTCCAAATCCGCATTCAAAGACCGCTCGTGGAACTCATCGATTACCACCACGGAAACTCCGGCAAGCGACGGATCCTGCTGGATTTTTCTTGTCAAAACGGCTTCGGTCATAAGAGTAAAACGTGTTTTTTCCGAAACACATGAATCCATGTGCATGACGTAGCCGCAGCTTTCCCCCGGATTTTCTCCAAGCAGCTCCGAGACTCTGTACGCAATATTCAGGACCGCAATCCGGCGTGGCTCCAGCATCAGGATTTTTCCCGGGAAATTTTTCAAAAGTGCAAGAGGCAGCGCAGTTGATTTTCCGGCTCCAGTTTCCGCAGTCAGCACCAAAAACCGGCTCCTTGATTTTTTCAGCTCATCACAAATCGCATCCAGATGCCCGTATATCGGGAGCCCCTCAATGTTCCGTCCGTCGTTATCTGTCACTTTTCCTCCCCGGATTCCGTACCCTCAGTTCCATGCAGAAAGAGCAGCCTCTCATCAATCCTTGCCATGAGTCCAGAAATTCTTCCTGCTTTTTCCACCCGAATTTTTTCTCCAGAAAGCATGTCGAACACGGCCAAAATCTTTTTGAAAAACCGACCCAGCTTGCCGGGAAGTCTCATCCTTTTGTCAATTATCAGCTGGGAGAAAAATAAAAATCCGCACAAAACGACGCTCCGCTCCAATCCGTTGAAAATCGCACCCTGAGTAATTTCCAATTTTCCGATGCTGAACAAAACTTTTCCGAGGGGCAAAAATAGATTGGACAAAATGATGGAAGCCACAATAAAAAAGGGAGGCAGAATCCGCACTTTTCCGCGTTTTTTGATTTCAAGCAGGACAAGCATCAGAGCAAGCGACAGCCATTTTAAAAGCAGCCGGTTGGGAATGAGCAGGATGGCAAGCAGAAGGCACGCCGCAACAATATTGGAAACCATATTGAAAATGCGCCCGGATTTTTTTTCGCTTTCTTCCCCGGAGATTTTTTCCCACTGATTTTTTTTACAACAGGAATCCTCCATAAAAAGCTTAAACCACCGGGATTTTTTTTCAAAGAGATTCGCAAACAGCCCGAGCAAAAACCCAGTGACTGTGGAAGAGAATATTAGCAGGGGAGCAATATAAAACGCGTTATCTCCGAAAAGCAAAAAACGCGCGCAGACAATCTGGGAAAAAGCGTTGCCGAGAGCACCAATCATTGAAAGCCCGACATTGGAAATCAGATTTTTCTTGAACAGGAGCCGATGTGCCGTCAGCATCAGGATACCGCTCGAGAGAGTTCCGCTCAGACTAAAGACAAACACATAGCTGAAAAGAGTTCCTCCAATCAGTGCCTGGGAAAGGATTTTTATCAGAAGCAGCAGAAAGATTTTTCCGGCGGGGAATTTTTTCAATGAAATCAGGACAGGGAGATTTGCAAGTCCAAGTCTCAAAAAAGGCAGCGGTTTTGGTATAGCATATTCGACGGCGGATAAAAAAAGACAAAGCCCTCCGAAAAAGGCAAGCTCGTCCGTCATTTCCGTCCTGGATTTTTTTTCTTCCACGATTGTAAAAAAGAGTGCCGGTCACATTTCTGCAACCAGCACTTCCTCTTGAATCTTCTATTCTGAAAAATTATTTTGCGTCAAGAAGCTCGATCTCAAAGACAAGATATGTCTTCGGAGGAATCACATCTCCCGCACCTCTGTCTCCGTAAGCATATTCCGGAGGAAGAATCACGGTTCTCTTTTCCCCGACCTTCATGTCCTGAACAGTAACATCGAAGCCCTTTATCATTCTTCCGTCCGAAGTCGTAAACTCAAGCGGTCCGCGTCCCCTTGACTGATCAAAAACCTCTCCGTTAAGGAAAGAGCCCTTGTAGTGCATTGAGACCTTCTTGAATGAGCCTGTCTTTGCTCCGGCACCTTCTTTGGTAATCTTGTAGTAAATGCCCGTCTTTCCATCCTTGGTAAAATCAGAGAAATTCTTCTTTATTGCGTCAAGCTGGGCCTCTACGTAAGCTGCAATCTCAGCCTCTTCTTTTTCTGTCATTTCCTTGAGAATGCGGTTGAAATCAGCCTGAGTGGCCTTAAATTTCTGGGCGTCCGCACCCTGGCGGTAAATGGTCACGGATTTCATAATCGTGTTCGCCTTGAGTGTGTTAACAACTTTCTGGCTCTCAGCGTCAACGACCTTTCCGAAGATTGTATGATGTCCGGTCAGCCATGGAGTCGGCACGATGGTGATGAAGAACTGGCTTCCGTTTGTTCCGGCACCCGCATTTGCCATGGCAAGATATCCGGGTTTGTCAAACTTAAGGCTGTCAACAATCTCATCTGGGAATTTATATCCGGGACCTCCTGATCCGTTTCCTTTGGGATCTCCACCCTGAATCATAAAATCCTGATCATCACCGTTTGCCTTGCTGATGACGCGGTGGAATTTCAGTCCGTTGTAAAAGGGCTTTCCCTTTGCCGCATCCAGAGTACCCTCGGCGAGTCCCACGAAATTCGTTACGGTCAGCGGTGTTTCCTTATAAAACAACTCCAGCGAAATGTTTCCGTTTGCAGTCTCAATAACGGCAAACAGACCGTCCTTTCCTTCAAAAGCCTTATTCATAGCAGGTTTGCATCCTCCAAAAGATAATAAAACGCCACCCAAAAGCAACGCCATAATTGATTTTTTCATTTTATACCTCTTCCTTAAAACTGACTTATGAACCACTTGTAAATTGCGTCCAGACGAGACGTGAATGAGCTGTTCATGGAATTCTCAAGGATTGCCAGGGCAGGGAATTTCGCCTGAACCAGCATGTAGACCATGATGTCCTCTCCACAATCGATTATGACCAAATTTATTTTCAGGTTTCCGTTGTTGATTCCCTTAATCGGTCCTACATAAAGCGGAGTTGTGTTGGTAAAGCATGAGCTCACTTCAGAAGCCGTCTGGCGGTAATCCATCCTGTAATTTGTCTTTCCGAATGAGTTGTCGTTCTGCATGCAGTAAAGGACCTTTCCGTCCGCACTTCCGGCAGTGTCATCCGCCACCTTGGTTCTGTCCTTGGGTCCCTTGATTGTATAAGCCTCTTTGTAAAGGGTCTCAAGCTTTCCGTCGCTGTAATACTTCATTCCCTGCATCTTGCTGACAGAGCGAATCACCTTGGAGGCATACTCTATGTTCGTCTTTGACGGATTTCCCGATCCCAATTTTGACTTGGGCATGAGATAGAGATTTTCCACTATGAAAACAGGATCCTCAGAATTCGTCCAATTTTTGGTGGAAGCCTTTGCCAAAGTAGTATTCGGAGTAAGGGTCAGTTTAACATTGGTCTTCTTATAATAACTATAGGTTATCTGTCCGTCCTTCTTCAATTTTGAATAGGTAGCGGAATCAACCAAAGCCGACGCATCATAAGCTGCTGCTGAGAATGCCGTACAAGCTGCGAAAACAATACCGAAGATAAAAACGCGAATGCCAAAGCGATTGTTAATATGAAGTTTCATAGCCACACTCCTTAATGGTTTATGGGAATCTCCAAAAAATCAATTTTTCGGAGCTCCCGGTCAGATTTAGGAAAACGCGGTTTCCTTAGCGCACTCCTTTATAAATCACGCGCACCTGCTTATATAAACCATCTCCCTCGCTTTTGGTTTCAACATCCGGGATATCATTTAAAGTTGTGTGAATCAGACGGCGCTCAAATGGGTTCATCGGCTCAAGCAGGACGGAATTTCTTGTGGCACGAACCTTGTCCGCGGTAACATAGGCCAGGCGAACCAAGCTTTCCTCGCGTCTGATGCGGTAATTCTCGCTGTCCAAAATGACCCTCACATCCTCTTTTCCAAGATGTCCGGCATAGACATTCGCCAAAAGCTGCATTGCGTCCAGATTTTTTCCCTTCCTTCCGATCAAAATTGAAGAGCTGGGGCTTGTGAGCTTGAGACCGATTTTCTTGTCTTCCCTGAACATGACTTCCACGCTGACCTCATAACCCATCTTCAAAATAGTCTGGGACACGAAATCAAGAAGCTTTTCCTCAAATTCATCCTGAGGAAGGGGATTGGCCACAATCTTCGGATTGTTCGCACGCACGGTCGCGTTCGGAACCTTTCCGTCAAATTCGGGCTGCACATGATCAGGAGTGTCCACCGGAATCACGCGGATTTTTGCATATCCCTTCTTGAAAAGGGATTTTTTCTGCAATTCAAGTGTCTCCACATCAAACTGGTCCCTCTCAAGTCCCAGTTCCTGAGCCGCTTTCTCAATGGCCTCTTTTTCTGTCTCTGCTTCGTATTCGTAAACCATAGTTAAAACCTCTTAATAATTTGTTTTTACAGGGCGTTTGTTCCACAAAGGAAAACTGTATTCCTCACTCAGCGTGTCTTTTTCTTTCCGCCCTTGAATTTGATTACGTTTTTGTTGACGGCAGGCTTGTTGCTTTCCATCTCGGCCCGCTTTTTCTTCATCATCTTGTTGATAATAATCTGCTGGCCAATCTGCAAAATATTGCTGACCGCCCAGTAGAGAAGGAGTCCGCTCGGCACGTTGTAGAAAAGGAAGAAGAAGATTATGGGAAGACCGTACATCATAAACGCCATCTGACCCTTGTTCTTTCCTCCCGCGGCAGCACCGCCGTACTGAGTGATTTTTCCGTTCAAAAGCTGTGACAGGGTATAGATAATCGGCAGAAGCCTTATGCTGTTCTGGGTAAATCCGGAAATAAACGGAATCTGTCTTTCCCATGTCCAGACACTGTCACCAACAGAAAGATCGTCGATCCATCCCTTGATGAAAGCCGCTCCACGGAATTCGAAGTAGTTGTTGAAAACATTGTAAAGGGACAACAAAATCAGCATCTGCAAAATCATCGGAAGACATCCGCTCGCGGGATTATAGCCCGCCTCCTTGTAAAGGATTGAAAGCTCCTGGCTCATTTTCTGCTGGTCGTCCTTGTATTTCTCCTGGATTTCCCTCATTCTCGGCTGAATCTGCTGCATCTTGAGAGAACCCATTGAGCTGCTCTTGTTCAGCGGGAAGAGCAAAATCTTCAATATGATGGTAAGAACGATGATTGCGACACCCCAGTTTTTCACCAGCTTGAAGATTGTTTCCAGAGACCATTTCAGGGCCCTCTCAATCGGGGAGAAAAGACCGGTTGTCTGCAAGGCCTGGTTGAAGCGGATGTTTGTGAGTCCCCATCCGTTGTCCGCCGCATTGTTGTATTTTTTCAGCTCGTTTTCGCTTCTGGGTCCTATGTAAACATAATACACGTCCTGCACGGTTTCAGGCGCTCCTGATGCCACTGCACTTCGCGTAAGGAAAATCTGTGAGTTGATGTAGTCGCTCTCGGATTTTGTGGAGGTCTTTACGCTTGAGACCATCTTAGAGCAATCCTCAGGCTTAATCAGGATGGCAAAGTATTTTCCACCGATACCGGCCCAATCATAGTTTTCAGAATAAATCTTGTCGGACATGGGCTTTCTCTTGCGCTTTTTGTCCCTCAGAGAAAGGAACTGTCGCACCTCATAGCGGTTCTTCTTGATGTCGTAATGGGGTCCGATCTGCGGGGAAGTCCTGAGAGAGTATGCCGCGTCGTTGATGTTCAGACCGTTGGAGTCGTAGGTTTTTACTCCTATGCCGAGCTTGAACGCATAATCTCCTGGCAAAAACTCATATCTTTTAAGAAGGGTAAACTTGTGGATAGTTCCAAGGGCATCTTTGTTGAAAAAATCCCTAGTGAAGATGATTGTACTGTCACCTTCCATTTTTACATTGAAGGTCTCGTTGATGATTGCATTGTCGGGACCGCCGAACGAAAGTCCGAAAGCACGGTTTGTCGCCGTCACATTGTCCACCATCTGAACTCCGGTTCCGGTGTCCTTGTCGTTGTGCTTCAGAAATTTGTAGCTGATCAAATCTCCGCCACGGTTTGTAAAGACAGCCTCAACCAGATCAGTCCTGATTGTATACTGCTGCTCCGGAACTGATTCCTGAACTTCCGAATCGAACTCGCTTGAATCCGCGGTCGAAATCTGCTCCTTAACCGCGCTTGCCATTTCTTCCTGCTGCTTTTTGGTGAGCTCCATCTCCGCCTGCTGTCTCTCCATTGCCTCACGTTGCTTTGGCAGAAGGAACACAACCTCGACGACTACGGAACCAATGATTACGAGCGCGCTCAGGACAATGGCCCATATTGTATTTTTTTCCATATTATTATCCTTAAAAAAATATCTCCGTAGAAGCCGAAGACATTCCAAAAATTCAATGATTAAACCGGCAGCTTGGTCCTGGGAAGATCTAAATTTTTTCAGTCGGGAACAGGGTCATAACCCCCTTCATGAAAGGGATTGCAACGCAAAATTCTTTTGACGGCAAGATAAAGGCCTTTCCAGGGACCATGTTTTTTGATGGCCTCCAAGGCATACTGGGAACAAGTCGGAGTATACCTGCAGGACCGTGGAAAAAGAGGAGAGATGCAAACTTGATAAAAGCGTATCAAAAGACAGAAGAATTTCGAAATGAAATTCCTCAGTCCCTTAATAAACCAGCCTTTTGGCATAATGTCCTAAATTGTGCACACCGCGAGTGGAACGAATCATTTCCGGGATATACTAAAAACAGCATGTCGTACCCGGTGTTCAGGTGTGTCTTAAAAAAGCGATATGTTTCACGGCTGTAACGCTTGGAACGATTTCTTTCCACAGCATTTCCATATCCGCGGGGAAGAGGAAACCCGATTCGATTTATGTTTCGGTCATTCAGCATATAGAAGAGCTTGGCTCCGGCAACGCTGACCTTCTTCCCTGTCTTAAAAAGTCTATGGATGTCAGCAGGGCGCTTTATATGCTCGTCGCGTTTAAAACCCCCTGTCTTTAACAAGTTTGCTTCCATCCCTCTTTTCCGCAAAAATTACATCTTTGCTGTCTGGTTGCGACCATTCTGATATGGCTTCTTCTCATCGGAAACTGTCAGCTTCCAACGACCCTTTGCACGGCGGCGTGAAAGAACCATGCGGCCACCACGAGTAGCCATGCGGGCACGGAAACCAAATTTTCTGTTGCGCTTTACTTTGCTGGGTTGATATGTACGTAACATAATGAACGACTCCTATATATATAAAAATTTTTTCCAAAAATAATTTTCCCAAATTATAGCAGAAAGATAATAACATTATTTTTCGGAATTGGTCAACATGGTTTTGTGCAAATCCTCAAAAATTGATGCAAGTTCTGGGGGTAATTCTCTCGTTTTCTGAATTTCATCTGAATTTTTTGCTTGAAATGACTGATTTGAGAGTTTTTTCTCCTCCTCATCAATCCTTTTTTCTATCTCAGCGCGGACTTTATCAGGAGAAGTCGCATTCTCATCTCCCCCGTACAAATCTCCACGCTTGCCCTTCAGTCTGAATGCGAGGGTAGAAATATCCGCGCCGGGAATCTCCATCTCCATTCCCTTCAATATGAATTTCTTGTGCATCTGCAAAAGGGAAATCCATCCGGGATGGTCTGCCTCCACCAAAAGCACTCCGTTTTTCAGGTCAACAATGCGCGTGTGGTCAATCAGATTCTGCCCCTCGTTGGGATTCGCCTCATGATTCGTGGCCCGGATTTTTGAAAGAACATTCTCCCACGCGGCAAAAATATCCATTGCCTTCTTTGACTCTCCCACGCTGATGGAGGAAAAAGTTTTGTGAATCAGCTCATTTATGTTCATTATCTCGGACGTCATCTTTTTTCTTCCTCCCATGTTCCGTCAGTGATTTTATAGACCCTTGTTCCCTCATGCATATAGGACTGATACGGCTCTCCGGGCAAGAAGGTACAAAAAAGCTGGTCATAAGGAGGCAGCATGGACGTAAGTTTCTGTCTCTTGGCAGGATCCAGCTCCAGCATCACGTCATCCATCAGCAGAACCGGTTTTTTCTGAGTGACCTGAGTGTAAAAAACAGCCTGAGCCGTCCTGAGCACAAGGGCAATCAACCGCCTCTGACCTGTGGATGCGGTCGGAACAAAAGGATGATTGTCCTTCATAAAGATGATTCTGTCACGGTGAGGTCCCGTCAATGTCGTTCCCGTCACTTTCTCACTTTCAAGCTTCGACTTCATCATGTCCAGCACCTCGTCAATCTGGGGGAGAAAATTCTGATCATAGCTTTCCTCTGCCTCATCCGACGGAGTTTTTTTCCATGATGGACTGTACCTGATGGAGACTCCTTCTATGCCGCTTATCTCCTCATACATCCTTCCGAAAATCTGGTTGAACTGAAAAACGGCATCCCTTCTTTTTTTCTGGATCTCAAGTCCGTTCATCACAAGCTGTATGTCATAGCTTCCGAACAGACTATAATTGTGTTCTTTCAGACAGAGATTGCGGCTCTTGAGAATTTTTTTATATCTTCTCATCACGTCTATATAAAGGACATCATACATGCTCAGTGACTGGTCAATGAAAAATCTTCTTCTCTCCGGCTCTCCCACGGCAAAGTCAAGGTCGTCATGATTGTAGAGAACGCATGGCATGGTGTTTATCAGTTCCTTTCTGTCATGCAGGGTCTTTCCGTCTTTTTCGATCCTTTTTTTTCCTTTGTCCAGGCATATAAAAGTTGAGTGAGTGACTCCATTCTCTTCCCTATACATGGTGCGGAGACTCATATTGACCTCACCCTTTCGAATCAGCTCGGTCTCAACCCGCGTCCGAAAAGACGATCCGTATGAGCTGTAATAAAGGGCCTCGAGAAGATTGCTTTTTCCCTGTCCGTTTTCACCCGTAAAATAGACTTCCTTCGCAAGAAGATCTATGGTGCAGTCTCTGAGATTTCTAAAATGTACCGGCGAAAGAGAAAGAAAAGGCACTATTCTTTTTGCATCGGCATAATCACGTGGAAGAAGTCACCCGCAGGCTCAGGTCGCATGGTGACGGGTTTCATTTCCTCAGTAAACTCAAAGGTGATTTTCTCGGCTTCCATGACTTTAAGGGGCTCGTCCACGTAGCGGTAGTTCAGGGCAATGACATAATTGTCTCCGTCATACTCGCACGGAATCTCCTCATCCGCGTTTCCCATCTCCATGTTCTGAGAGGTGATCTTGAGAACACCGGATGATATGTTAAAGTAGAGTCTTCCCGCCTTTTTGTCCACCATCAGGGCCACACGCTTGAGTGCATTGTTCAAGTCGGATTTTGTCACTCGGAAATTGTGATCCTGCTTTTCCGGAATTACGCGTTCATAATTCGGAATCTGTCCCTCAATCAGTACGGAACCGAATTTGTATGTGCCGAAACGGAAGAAAATCATCTTGTCCACGACGGCTATTGCGATGTTTCCCTCATCAGGAGCTCGCTTTGCGATTATGTTCAGAATTTTCGGCGGAATGATTACGGACGGAAAATCAGACACACCTGCCAAAACTTGTTTTGAGTCATAGCTGAGACGCTTTCCGTCGGTTGCCACCAGAATAAGATTATCCTCTTTCTTTTCAAAGAAGACTCCGTTCATGAAAAGACGCGTTATGTCGTCGCTTACTGCAAAAACAGTCTGGGTAATCATCTCCTTGAATTCATGGGCAGGAACGTCGAAGTATGGAACCTCGTCTGCAGAACTGAAATTCGGGAATTTTTCAGCTGAGATGCTTTTTATCTGGAATTTGATTTTCTTTCCCACCGGTCTGATCACCACGTTGATTGCGGTTTCCGAAGATGAGTCAGTCTCCTGGTTGAATTCAATTTCTCCCTCAGGAAGTGCGGTTAGGATGCCCATGAATTTGTCACAGAAAATTGTCGTGGATCCCTCTTCCATAATCTGGATTGGAATCTGGCTCTCAAAATTTACCTTGCTGTCAGTAGCTTTCAAGGTAAGAGTGTTATTTGAGGCATACAGAGCCACATTTGAGCGTATATCCGCTGCCTGCTTTGCCGAAATGATTTCCTGGGCAATGGAAATTTCCCTTATCATTGCGTCTCTATCGAATGTAAATTTCATATATACTCCTGTTTTGTTCACAAGTTCTAAATTTTATAAATTTATAAATTTTAGTAGTAGTAATAATAAAGCCTGTGAATTCTTGAAAATTCACTTTAAGTCATTATTTTACCGAAACTTGGTCTGTGGAAAAGTCAGTGACTTGAATTCACAGATTTTACACATTTCCACAAGGATTTGACTTTACCCCAAGTTTTCCACAACATTGTATCAAATAAATAACAAGTTGTCTTTATCTTTTTATGTATTTTAAGCTCAAAAGAAAAATTTTTTTTCTATAAATAGCTCATTTCTTGAAGTCCTTTATTTTTCTCACGAGCATCTGGATTGTGGAGTCCAGAACAGAGTCAGTCTTGAGCTGGTCTACAATCTTTTCGTAGCTGTGAAGAATCGTAGTATGGTCCTTTCCGCCGAATTCATTTCCCAAGTCAGGATAGGAATAGTCGCAGAGCTCACGGGCTATGTAGATTGCGATCTGCCGGGGAACCACTATCTTTTTGGTCCTCTTCCTGCTTTTCAAGTCGGCTATGGAAAGATTGTAGTGGTCGGCCACAACCTTTTGGATTGTGTCAATGGTAATTGATCCCTCGGATGCCTGGCTGATTGTATTTCTGAGTTCTTTTTGGGCAATCTCTATGGTAAGGGGTTTTCCCATGAGGTCAGCATAGTTGAGCATGGTCGTGAGGCATGATTTTAACTCACGCACGTTTGACTGTACATTTTTCGCAATGTAATCAACTACTTCGGAAGGAATGTCCTCGTTTTTGTTCATCAGCTGGATTTCTTTCTGAAGGATTGCCTTTCTTGTCTCAAAGTTAGGGGGCTGCAGATCGATTGACATTCCGCTGGAAAATCTGGAGCGAAGTCTGTCCTCAATTCCCTTTAATTCCGTAATCGGGCGGTCGCATGTGAATACCATCTGGGCATTTTTCTGATGAAGGGCCTCAAAAGTATGGAAAAGCTCTTCCTGGGTCATCTCCTTGCCAATGAGAAAATGGATGTCATCAATCAAAAGCACGTCAAGTTTTCTGTATTTATCCTTAAATTTTCCCATAACCTTGTCGCCCAGTGAATTTGTAAACTCATTGGTAAAATCTTCCGCGGTTATATAGCAGATTTTGATGTTGCCCTTGTTTTTGTTGTAGATATAGTTTCCGATGGACTGCATGAGATGGGTTTTTCCAAGACCGACTCCGCCGTAAATCAGCAGGGGGTTGAATTTTGAGCCGGGATTTTGGGCCGCAGCGTAGGATGCCTTATATGCGAAATCGGAATTTTCTCCGGGAACAAAGGTGTCGAAGGTAAACTCTTCTTTGAGCTGTGGATGCTTTTTCAGGGGTTTTACAGGATTGTCATAGTTTTCTTTGTCGGATGAGGAATTTTCATCGCTATGATAGGACTCCTTTTCCTCAGGTATTTCTCTGGGCACGGAGGGAGTGACGAATGAGTTTTTGGTTATATATGTGATTGAGACGGTCTGTCCGGTAAGTTCCTCAATTTTGTCCTGAACTGCCTTTACGCTTCCACGGCTGACCATTGAGTCCCACATGAATTTTGAGGGGACTGAGACAGTGATTTCTGTAAGGGTGTCCTTTATGTATTCCATCTTGAACCAAAGCGTAAACTGATCCTCGTTGCCGTTCTGACGGTATTCTTCCCTCAGAAGATTCATTGCCTCGTTCCAAAATGCCTGATAATTTTGTTCATTCATAGTTTGTTATTATAACCCTTCTTTACTTTTTTCTTCAATATGGGTATACTAAATTCCTAAAAATATTCTATTATTGGGATAGAACGCTCTGGTGAAATCGGGCGGTTCTAGTGGGTGAAAAAATGTCTGACGAAGAAGATAAGAAATATTCCGCAAGCAGCATTCAGGTTCTTAAGGGGCTTGAGGCTGTCCGAAAGCGTCCGGGTATGTATATTGGTTCCACCGGACCGAATGGGTTGCAACATCTTGTGTACGAGGTAGTGGACAACAGTATTGATGAGGCCATGGCCGGTTACTGCGACACGATTACCGTCGCTCTCGAGAAGGATGACATCTGCCGCGTTGAGGATAATGGACGTGGAATTCCGGTTGACATACATCCCACCGAGCATGTCTCAGCTCTGGAGCTGGTTCTCACAAGACTGCATGCCGGAGGAAAATTCGACAAGTCCAACTACAAGGTTTCAGGAGGATTGCACGGTGTCGGTGTAAGCTGCGTGAATGCCCTTTCAGTGTGGATGGAAGCCTTCGTCCACCGTGATGGAAAAAGATACGAGCAGAAGTATGCCGAGGGAAAGCCGAAGACAAAGGTTGAGTGCCTTGGTGAGACTAGCCTGCATGGAACCATTATCCGCTGGAAAGCCGACAAGACGATTTTTACCGAGACTACGACCTACAATTTCGACGTCCTTGCCCAGAGACTCCGCGAGCTTGCTTTTTTGAACCCCGGAATCACAATCAAATTCCGTGACGAAAGACTTGAGACTCCGAAAGAGGTCGTTTATAAATTTGAGGGCGGAATCAAGCATTACGTCACAGTCCTGAATGAGGGAAAAAAGATAATCCCAGACGAGCCCCTTTATATTTCCGGCGAGGAAAACGGCGTGATGATGGAAGTCGCTATGCAGTATGTCCGAGACAGCTACAGCGAGAACATCCATTCTTATGTAAACGACATCAACACCCACGAGGGAGGAACCCATCTTGACGGATTCAAGCTTGCCCTTACGATTGTCCTGAACAAGCAGCTTGAGGTTGAGAATAACTCCCGCGACAAAATCCGCAAAAAGCTCGTCAGCGCAAATCCGAAAAATCCTGAGAAGCTTTCAGGAGATGACGTGCGCGCGGGACTTACGGCGGTTCTTTCGGTAAAAGTTCCTGAGCCCCAGTTCGAGGGACAGACAAAGACAAAGCTCGGTAACAGCGAGGTCCGCTCCTATGTGGATGAGCTTGTGAAGCAGAAACTTACAATCTGGTGCGAGCAGAATCCTCAGCAGGTGGACATGATTCTTGAGAAGGCGGTAAGTGAGGCCGTCGCAAGGATAGCGGCACGAAAAGCAAAGGAGGCGAGCCGTCGTAAATCTGGACTGGACAGCTTTGGTCTTCCGGGAAAACTTGCCGACTGTACTTCGAAGAAACCCGAGGAATGTGAGGTGTACATAGTCGAGGGAGACTCTGCAGGTGGTTCCGCAAAACAGGGCCGCGATCCGAAGATTCAGGCCATACTTCCTCTGTGGGGTAAAATGCTCAACGTAGAGAAATCCCACGCGGACAAGGTAATCAACAATGACAAGCTCCAGCCGGTCATCGCGTCTTTAGGTACGGGAATCGGAAAGGATTTTGACATAGAGAAACTGCGCTATCACAAGATCATAATCATGGCGGATGCCGACGTTGACGGAAGCCACATCTCCACTCTGCTTCTCACCTTCTTCTTTCGCTATATGCCCCAGCTGATTGAGAACGGTTATGTCTACATAGCCATGCCTCCTCTTTACCGTGTGAGCTACAAGAAAAAGGATTACTTCACGTTCACCGACGAGGAGAGAGATTCAGTCATCGCAAAACTCAGGAACGAAAATCCCGGGGACATAAAGCTGGACGTTCAGCGTTACAAAGGTCTTGGTGAGATGGAATGGCAGGAGCTCAAGGAGACGACCATGAATCCCGCCAACCGCAAGATGAAGCAGGTTCATTTGACCGATGCAGAGGAAGCGGACAAAGTGTTCAATATCCTCATGGGTGAGGAAGTTGAGCCGCGGCGAAAGTTTATAGAAGAAAACGCCGTTTATGCGACTCTGGATGTCTAATAGGAAAAAAGGAAAAAGAGAATGGAAGAAATAAAAACTCCGGAAGGCGGTACACTGATTCCGGTCGCCATTGAAACAGAAATGAAAAAGGCATACATCGACTACTCAATGTCGGTTATTGTTGCCCGTGCCCTTCCCGATGTGCGTGATGGTCTTAAGCCGGTTCACCGAAGAATCCTCTACGCGATGAACGAAGAGGGTCTTCACATGAGCGGAAAAACCCGTAAGTGTGCGACCGTGGTTGGAGACGTTCTCGGACGCTATCATCCTCACGGAGACGCTTCGGTTTATGATGCGATGGTCCGTTTGGGACAGCATTTTTCCATGCGCTACATGCCGGTTCAGAAACAGGGAAACTTCGGAGGCATTGACGGAAGCCCTGCCGCTGCATACCGTTACACCGAGGCAAAGATGTCGAACATTGCTGAGGAAATGGTTTCCGACATCAAAAAAGACACGGTGGATTTTCTTCCCAACTTTGATGACACAAGACAGGAGCCGGTTGTTCTTCCCGCGAAATTTCCATTCCTTCTGTGCAACGGTTCAAACGGAATCGCCGTCGGTATGGCAACGAACATGCCCCCTCATAATCTCCGCGAGGTGGCGGCGGCAATCAGCGCATACATCGACAATCCTGAGATCAGCATAGACGAGCTTTGCTCTTGCATCAAGGGGCCCGACTTTCCGACCGGTGGAATCATCTTCGGAAAAAAAGGAATCAGGGATGCGTATAAGACCGGACGCGGCAAACTGATTGTTCGTGGTCGCTTTACGATTGAAGTGGACAAGCACGGAAAAGAGTCCATCGTTTTTACTGAGGTTCCGTATCAGGTGCGCACTGACGATCTTTGCAAGAGAATCGGTGAGCTTGCCCGTGAGAAAGTGATTGATGGAATTGAGCGTGTGAATGACAGTTCCGCAGGTGATGATGTCCGCATAGTGATTGAGCTTAAGCGAGGGGCCATGACAAAGGTTGTGGTGAATCAGCTTTTTGCGAAGACAGCCCTGCAGTCAAGTTTCGGCGTAATCAATCTTGCGCTTGTGAACGGTCGTCCTGAAATCCTCAATCTCAAGCAGCTGATTAAATGTTTCGTGGATCACCGCAACAACGTGATTGTACGTCGCACCCAGTTTGAGCTTAAGGAAGCGAAGAAACGTGAGCATATCCTTGAGGCTCTCATCGTTGCCGTTGATGCGATTGACGAGGTAATAAAAATCATCCGTGGAAGCCGCGACGAAAATGAGGCAAAAGCGGAATTGATGAAGCGATTCGGATTTGACGAGGAGCAGGCACAGGCCATAGTTGACATGCGTCTCGGTCGTCTCACAGGATTGCGCATTGAGGAACTCCGCAAAGAGATGGAGGAAATCAAAGTCCTGATTGCTCACTTGGAGGATCTGCTTGCTCACAACGAGAAGATTCTTGCCCTTATCAAGACAGAGACAAACGAGCTTTCAGACAAATATGGCGATGACCGCCGTACTGATATTGTCGCGGGTGAGGTTGAGGAAATCAACGTGGAGGACCTGATTAAGGAAGAGGACATGGTGGTTCTCATTTCAAAGTTGGGTTACATCAAGCGTGTTCCGGTAAGTCTCTACCGCAGTCAGGGAAGGGGAGGCAAGGGAACAATTTCCGCCAAGCTTGTTGAGGAGGATTACATCAACCAGATGTTCGTCGCCTCAACCCACGATTACCTGATGTTCATAACCAACGAGGGCAAGGCATACTGGATTAAGGTTCACGAGATTCCCGAGGCGTCAAAGACAAGCCGTGGCTCACACATCAAGAGTCTGCTCCAGGTCAGCGCGAACGAGGAGATTACGACAACCGTAAGCCTTAAGGAATTTGTGGAGGATCAGTTCCTCTTCATGGCAACCGCAAACGGCATTGTAAAGAAAACACCGACCTTCGAATTCAGAAACGCAAAGTCCCGCGGTATGCAGGCGGCTCGTCTTGATGACGGTGACACTTTGGTCAGCGCGATTCTCTCCGGCGGAAAGGATGAGCTCTTGCTTGTGAGCCGTCGCGGTCAGGCTCTCAGAATCAGTGAGGAAGAAGTTCGTGCCATGGGTCGTGCGGGTCGCGGCGTAAACGGAATGAAACTGAGTGACGGTGATGAGCTTTGTGCTGCGATCCATGTGGATGAAAATGCTAAGATTGCCGTCGTCACAGAAAAGGGTGTAGGTAAGAGAGTTGATTTTTCCGAGTTCAATGCTCACGGTCGTGGAACCGGCGGACAGAGGATTTTCGGAAATGTGGATGACAAGGGTGAGATCATCGGAGCTCTTACTGTTCAGGATGATGACAGCATAATGTGCATCACAAGCCAGGGAACTTCCCTCCGCGTTGAGGCGTCCCAGATTTCTCAGCAGGGAAGGGGAAGCAGCGGTGTCCGTGTGGTCGATATAACCGAACCTGATTATGTGGTCGGCATTGACAGAATCGCACGCTCCGAGGATGACAATCTGGACTCATAATAAAACATGTTTTTCATTGTCGGCTGTCCGGTTAATTCCAAATTGGTTAATCAGGCAGCCGATTTTTTATGCGATATGTATTTTAAGTTTAATTTAATATATTTTTCTGTAGACAATTTTCATTTATTATTGTAGAATGTATTCAACTTATAGAGGTTTACCTCTCCGGTAAATCAATATCCATCAGGCTCCGGGCAAATGAATAGTTTGTCCGGTTTTTTTTGCATTTGTGCCAATGTCTATAAGATACACTCTATATATAGCGTCTGTTTTGTAAATTTGATTAAATGAACACTATTAATCGCTTTCCATAAGATGATGGCATTCCCCATTGTTCTGCGGTGTGGTTGATGGTTTTGGGAGATGTTCCACGTGGAACATAAAAGTTTGGCAACTTCCAAACATCATTTTCACGGGCTTTTTTGGTGAATCATTCTTCTGTGGTGGACTTGGTAATTGGTGAAATTAGGAGAAACTCATAATACTTTTAATAAGCTAGGCTCTTCGGATTAATTGATAAATTGAGTCTATATTTTTCTTGATGCTTGTCATGAAGAGTTTTATAGAGGTTCAGGATAATAAATGCAGAAAATCAAAAAGATTTGTAAACATCGGAAAAAATCCTGAATTGTTCCACGTGAAACATTCTCATAAAATTGATTCGTGCGGAGGGTTTAATACCGTGCCACAAGCCGACGTACTGCTCTGCGGCGGGAATGGTGATTTGTTAAGAAAAGACTGACCAATTCAAAAGATGTTTTAATGCAAACTTGGTTTTGGATTTTAGAAATACTTATGTCTCTTTCGTAGAAGGACAATGGAAAAGCGATCACTTATGGATTAAACTAACTCCGTAGATTTTAACATATGGCAACATCTAAAAATTCGTTTTCAATGTTTTTGTCGAATTTTAAGTCATTGAGATTCCCGTATATTTGAGTGAAAAAATACAGATGTTCCACGTGAAACATTTTCAGAGAAATGTACTTTCAGAGAGATATTGATTCGTGCGGAGGGTTTAATACCGTGCCACAAGGTGACGTACTGCTCTGCAGCGGAGTTGGTGATTGCATCTAAAACACATTCAACTCATTTATGATTATGGAGTATAGAGCAAGATGGATATTAAATCTGTAGAGTTGACATATATTATGCAAGAAAAAGCTGTTGTTCCATGTGAAACATTGTCCCCAAGTTATCCACAGGGGTGAAAAACTCTGTTTTGGATTTGAAATTCGTAAATTCTTATATAGAATGAATTTATAAATTCACTTTTGAAGAGTTTACAAGTTACTTGAATTTTCCAAAAGTTTTCCACAGATTTGTCTCTTTTTTGTTTGAAATAGTGCATAAGGCTTAATACCGTGGCACAAAGTGGGGAATTGCTCTGCGATAGGGGTGGTGATTGTTAAGTTCATTTATGAGGGCGAGAAACTAGTTTTTGCCATTTGGATTGTTTCAAAAACCAGCTTGCATTGTTGGTATAAAAAAAAGACCTGCTCTGAAAGTCTTTTTCTGAACAGGTCTGTTAGTGAATCCATATAGAAGAGTGTAGAAAAAATGTTCCACGTGAAACATTCCTTAGATTTTGTCGCCGTAGAATAAAACTTTTGAACCTCGGTTTGGAGTCCATTTTTCTTTTCTTTGAGCCGGCAACTCATCCACGGACCCTTGTACAAATCCCAGATGCTCGAACCAGTCAGCGGTTTGTGTTGTCAGAAGAAATACCCTTGAAGCATTGTTTTCTTTCGCTTTTTGCAGAAGATATTCAATCAGCTTAGGCCCCAGCCCTATGTGCGAGAAAGATTTGTCCACGGCGACTCCTGCAATCTCCATCTGTCCATCGGGGTAGGGAATCAATGCTGCGGTTGCCCGGATTGCCCCATCAATTTCGTACACTATATATGAAGAAAGTTGCTCGTGTAACATTTGCTTTGTTCTGGGCAAAAGGATTCCCTCGTCAACGAAAGGTTTCATCAGTGTGAGAACGGCTGCTATATCCTCGCGGATCATGGGGCGGATGTGTCCGTAATTGTTCGCATAAATCATTGTGCCTGATCCCAGGTCGCTGAATATTTCACATGGAACGCTGCCGTCAAATGAACCGTTTAAGATATGAACGCGGGTAACTCCTTCTTTACACGCTTCCTTGGCAACTTGAAGCAAGAAGAAAATCTTTGCTTTGATATCTGAGTCAGTAACTACCGAACGGTCGGAAGTTAAATCACCAGAATTCGGCAAAACTTCCGAATGGTTGGTAGTTAAATTCGCTTCGATAAAAGAATCCAGCTCCTCAAGGTTCATAGCCGGAACTGTACCCTCTGGTGAAAGTCCTATGCTTTTGGGTACAGAGAAATTGCTGTTATTTATGTCGGCTCCGGGAACCAGATAAAAAAGTTTGTCCGCCTTTAATCGAATGGCAATCTGTTCGGCCAGCTGTATGGAAGAAATGTTGTATGGTTTTCCCGCGACGCTCCATCCTATGCATGGAAAAATCGGGATGAAACCATTATCCAGGACTGTCTGTATGGAATCAATTTGCAGCTTGTCAATCTCTCCTGCCGTGCTGTAATCAAATCCGTTGATGACACCCTTTCCCCTTGCCCGAACCCAGTTACCGATAACGGCTGTCTTTTTTTCTCCTGCAAAAGCGGTCATAATCTGGTTGGACACATCAAAGGCGGCCATTTTTATTAGGGGCATTGCTTCGGGGCCGGTTATGCGGCAGTTGTTGTAAAAGGACCACGGAATGTTGGAGCTTGTCAAAATCTCGCTGATTCTTTTGCTTGCTCCTGGGACAAGAATAACTTTCAGCCCTGACTCATGGATATAGCAGATGTCCTTGATGTGGCTCAGAAAGATGGGGGAGTCAATCAGCTTGTCATCAATATAAATTATTACCAGGGCATTTTTGAAACGCCGGATGTAGCGGATGACGTCGCGGATTCTGTCCGCCTTTTCGTGGATTATAGTTTCTTTGTTCATGGATTCAGTATTGCGAAGTAGAAAAAAAGTGTCAAGTGCATGGAAAGGGCAAAAAAAAAGCTGCAAAGCAACATCCGTTTGGTCTGGACGGTCTGTTCAAGTCTGAATAGATTGCCTTGCAGTATTTGCAAAGTATAGGAAATTCGAATAAAAAAAGGAAGCGATTGATTGTATGTTTTTTTAAGATAAATTCACATACTTCGTAGGGAAAGTGATTTTTTTCAGGCAGAGACCCGGAAGAATTTGCTCGGAAAGTTCCTCGTGAAAAAAAACCACCAACTGTCCGCGATTGTTATAGGAGGTGATGAACGAACAGTCGGTAGTTCAATAAGGATATTTATATAATAAAGCTAAAGGAAATATTTAGCAAGTATTATTTTGACTTTTGGCGAAAAAAAATGAAATTTTTTTCAGAATTCATTTTCGCACCTTTTAAAGCCTGTGTCATGGTTTAAGGGATCGGTATATGGACTTTTTGGAGATTTTATAGGCCGTTTTTAGGCGTAACAGAAAACTACCGTTCGGTAGTAGAATTGTAAAACTAACTAACGGTCGTAAGTCGATTTTTTTCCGTGCAAAGGGCATAAAAAAAGCTGTCTAAATCAAATTAGGCAGCCTTAGTTGGTTTTGTGATTTTTACTGGTGATTAGAAATCATCTTTGTCCAAAAGAGTGGTGTTTCCATAATTCAGCTCGTCGTCCAGACCGAGATCATCATTGTTTTCGGCAAAGGGATCGAAATCATCTGAGTCAACGTCCAAATCATCCTCATTCTCATCATAGATTGTTGGAGGCATTGTTGAGTCAACGAAGCGGTCGATAAGCTCAAGCTGTTTGTCTGTGTCTTCGTCAGTCCATTCAGGCAGGTCGGAAATGTTGGGATATGAATCCGTGAATGCATTGAAATCGGTCGTCAGTTTTTCCACTGAATCCGGATTGTTGTTGTTCTCTGCGCGGATGACGATTTTTGTCAGTCCCTTGAAATATTCGTCAATTTTTTCACGGTTGGGATTTTTCTTTTCCTCTTCGCTGGTCTGCTGCGTGTTCTGAGAAGCCGCGTCTGTTTTTCCTTCCTGATTTTTTGGAGCGCATGAAAAAACAAGCAGCGTAAAAATCAGCATAAAAATTGATTTCAAAAAAATGTTTGCTTTCATGTAAAAAAGGATATAGCATTTTTTTGTTAGGGTCAAGTAGGATTTTGGAGGATGAAAAATCAGTGTCAGGACATTTTTTCTTCAAGCTGATTTTTGTCCCTGGTGATGTTCTTGAGCCATGTCTTTCGGAAGTAGTGCACAATCACAATTGGCATTTTCTCAAACTCATCAAGGTAGAGTACGAAATAGACCCAGACCGGGGAGAGTTTGAAAACGAAAGCGGCGAGCAATCCCAGGGGAAGAGACACGAGCCACATGCTGATTGCGTCAGTGATGAATCCGAACTTTGAGTCTCCTCCAGCACGGAAGATTCCGCAGATGAGACCTGTGTTTACCGCGCATCCGATAATTGAATACGAGTTGATCAGGAGAAGGAGAGTCCGGTAGCGGGATGCCGTTTCGTTCAGGTCCGCAATCATCGGCAGGACTGGATTCAGACAGAGGACCAAAATCGCACCGAAGATACCTGTCGCCAAAGTTACTTTCGCAAGCCGGGATGAATTTCTTTCGGCCACATCCAGATTTCCGGCTCCCATGTATTTTCCGAGGACAATGGCTCCTCCGTAGGCAGTTCCGAATACGAGCACGGTTCCCAGTCTGCGCACGACGTTCACTACAGAATCTGCGGCAACTATGTCTTCGCCGAGCCGACCAAGAATCACCGAGTACATGGAAAATGCGAGTCCCCAAACAAGCTCGTTTCCGACAGCCGGCAGGGAATATTTGAAGAAGTCTTTCGTAAGGAGCGGATTTTTTCTGAAAACAAGGTGAAGGCCGATTCCGAATTTTTTCTGCAGGATTCCGTAGATTATGCAGATCTGCATTTCGATGAATCTTGCGATGGACGTTGCGATTCCGACTCCGACAATTCCCATCTTCGGAAAACCGAGCCATCCGTACAAGAAGCATCCGTTGAGGATTACGTTGGTGCCCAGGGAAACGAAGGTCAGCACGGTGACGAAAAGGACTTTTTCAACGCTCTTGAACGCGGCATGGAAAATCTGGGAGACGGACATAAATAGGAAGGAAAAACTTACCGCCCGCAGATAGGAGGCTCCGACTCTTATCATGTTCGGGTCATCGGTAAAAAAGCGCATTATCTGTGAGGGGATGAAAAATGAAGCAAATGCGACTACGAGACCAACGGATGCGGAAATCCTGAATGCTATGCCGGAGAGTGTCTGTATTGAAACTATGTCCTGCTTTCCCCAATACTGTGCCGCGAGCATGACGAGTCCTGAGGAGAGGCCTGTCGTTACCATGAAAAGAATGAATGTCACCTGGTTTGCGAGGGATGATGATGCGATGGCCGTCTGACCTACAGATCCGAGCATGAAAATGTCCACGGAATTTACGAGGGCGGAGATGAGATTTTGAAGTGCAAGCGGGCCTACGACAAACAGGAGGGATTTATAAAAAGATTTTGATTCGCTATTCATTACGTGGAGTTTATAGGTTTATGATTAATTTATCAAGAGGAAAAAGGTGGAAAAAATCCGGCCGGAAATTTTTTTCAAATTTTTTCACTTTTTACTTGACGATAGACGAAACCCGCACTATATTTTATAATGTGAGTGTATTGACTGTAAAAATCCGCATGGCGCCAAAAATCTGCTTAAACCAAATCAAAAGGTAATTCTGGGAATTGTCGTCTCGAAAAATTCATGTCCAATGATTTTTCCGAGTTTTCCATTTGCAATTGTTTTTTCTCTTTTCCAAATGTCCCCGGCGGGATTCCGTGGGCATCTGGCTGTTTTGACCTGGGGAGGTCTGTCTATGAGCAAAAAAACTGTCTTCGCTTCACAAAAGCTTCTTGATGTTGATCAGGAGTATGATCTTGCCGTGCGTGCTATGGACGGAGATCTTGAGGCGAGAAATCTTCTGGTGGAAATGAATCTTCGTTATGCAAAAAAAATCGCCGGGAAATACAGGAACAAAAAGACGAACTTTGAGGAGCTGTTTTCCGCCGCATGTTTCGGACTTCTTGTTGCGTCAGTCTATTACAGACCGAACATGGAGACCCGCTTTGTTGTGTATGCGTCGAGGGCGATTACACAGGCCGTAATCAAGGAGATGAGCTTATACTGTCATTCGGTGAGTATGAGTCAGGAGGACAAAAAGATTGTGAAGATGCTGAATCAGGAATTGGAAAAATGTCCTGAATCTAAAATCAACGGGGTCATAGAAAATTTTATCCGGCAGAATGATTGGGACGAAGAGCGCGTGAGAAAACTGCACAAGGCTGGATGCACTTCCGTCCTGTCGATAGATTCTGGCCTTGAGGATTCCGAGGACGACGGCTGGGTTAAGGACACGACTCTGATTTCGCCTGAGGATCTTGCCGAGCGGAACATGGATTTTGAGCTGGTTCTGAAAGAAATAAACCGGCTTCCGAAAAAAGATGACCGCAGGATAATGTCCATGCTTTATGGGCTGAACGGTTACAGACAGATGAGCGGTACGGAGATCGGCGAGATATTTGGAAAGACTAAGGCATGGGTTTCACAGGTAAAGGCTAAGTGTCTTGCATATATAAGGAAAGAAATCGGCGAGGAAGATTGTGCGGCGTGAGTTCTGAATCAGCCAGTGCCCTTGATTTGGGGGGCTTGACAAAGGACACGGATAAATGCTAAATTTCAAAAACTTACTATGCGAGGACGCAGTGACGGGGGTTGCTGCGTCTTTTTTTGTTAAAAAACAGGAGGATGCCGAGGTGAAAGAATTTACAGAGGCTGTTACAAATGTGAACAATGCCGTTAACGGTGTTGTGTGGGGTACATTTGGTATTGCACTTCTGCTCATAGCAGGAATTGTGATGACCATTGTCAACAAGGGGTTCCAGTTTACCCATTTCGCTCACTGGATGAAGCGGACCATAGGTGCGATTTTCAAGGATCGTCACGTTACTGCGCATACCGAAAAAGAGAACAAGGCAATTTCCCAGTTCCAGAGTCTCTGTACGGCTATGGCTGCTACAATCGGTACTGGAAACATTGTCGGTGTTGCGACCGCCATCATTCTTGGTGGACCCGGCGCAATCTTCTGGATGTGGATTATGGCAATCTTCGGAATGATGACGAACTATTCTGAGAACGTGCTTGGAATCTACTACCGAAGGAAGGGAAAGAGCGGTGAATGGCGCGGCGGTGCGATGTACTACCTCAAGGATGGTCTTGGCGGATACAAGGGCATGAAGTGGGTTGGAATTGTTCTCGCGGTTCTTTTCAGCATCTTCTGTCTTCTGGCAAGTTTCGGAATCGGTAACATGGGACAGGTGAACTCAATTGCCGGAAACATGGAGAGCGCGTTCAGCATTCCTCCTTATGTGACGGGAATCGCACTTGTAATTCTCGGTGCCCTGATAATTCTTGGCGGATTGAAAAGGGTCGCATCAATTGCGGAGAAACTGGTTCCTTTCATGGCGATTCTCTATATAATCGGTGCTCTCGTGGTGATTTTCGTTCATGTCACAAATGTTCCGGCTGTGTTTGTCGCAATCTTCAGGGGTGCGTTCTGCTTTAAGGCCGGGGCTGCTGGTGCCGTGGGATACGGATTGCAAAAGGCCATCACCTGGGGATTCAAGCGAGGAGCTTTCTCCAATGAGGCGGGTCTCGGTTCTTCCGTCATGGTTCACTCAAGCTCAAACGTAAAGGAGCCTGTGCGTCAGGGAATGTGGGGAATCTTCGAGGTCTTTGTTGATACAATCATCGTTTGTACTCTTACGGCTCTCGTTGTCCTTTCTTCCGGACTTGTTGATTTGGAAACCGGAAAAGTGATTTCAGAAAATGCGGGCGCAAGCTTGGTCGGTGAGGCTTTCGGTACTGTCTTCGGAGGATTGGGAGGAAAGTTCATCGCCATCGCAATCCTGCTGTTTGCGTTCTCAACCGTGCTCGGATGGAGCCACTATGGAACCACCGCATGGCAGTATCTCTTTGGTGAGAAAACACAGGTTCTTTATAAGGTCATCTTCGTTGTGATGATTTACTTCGGATGTACGATGAGCCTCAATTTGGCTTGGGATCTGTCTGACACATTCAACGGCCTTATGATGATTCCGAACCTTATCGGCGTTCTGGCGCTTTGTCCGCTCGTGTCGCGCATTACAAAAAATTACGTTGACCGTGAGCTTAAGGGAAAAGATGTGGAGCCTATGCTTTCTGTGTTTGATAAAAAAGATAAGAAGTAATAAGGCGCTATCTGAGATTTGATTTTTCATAAGAAATCCGGCCGGTCAATGCGTTTGTGTTGGCCGGTCTTTTTTTTAAAAAAATAATGAAAATTTATTGACAAAACTTTTGTAATTTTGTATAAATATACTAGAATCATCAAGGGCGATGTGAAGGCTTCTTTTTTCGCGAGGGAAGAGGAGAGTTCACGTCGCCTTTTTTGTTTGGTTCAAACTTTTTTTTACACGAAGGCGTGTGTCAGTGTCCTTGTCGGGATTTCTGGCGCACGCTTTTTTTATTCTTGAATGACTAAAAATGTCCAAAGAGTAGGAGGTACGAAATGGATGTGACTAAAGTTGTTGAGGCCCTGAATGCGGATATTTGGGGAGTCTGGTTCCTGGCGGGCGCGGCGCTCGTCTTCTGGATGCAGGCGGGATTTGCCATGGTTGAGGCGGGATTTACCCGTGCAAAAAACACAGGCAATATCATTATGAAAAACCTGATGGACTTCTGCATCGGAACCGTGATGTGGTTCATTATCGGTGCGTCCTTCATGCTTTCATATACGGATCCGGTTACAGGAGAGGTGAGCAAGGGTATCTGGAGCTTCCTTGGTAAACCGGGATTCTCTGTTTTCACACAGTATGCCACTTTTGACTTTTCCGGCTTTGTGTTCAACCTGGTATTCTGCGCTACAACAGCGACGATTGTTTCAGGTGCAATGGCCGAGAGAACAAAGTTCAGCACATATTGTGTTTACTCGGCGATCATCTCTGGAATCATTTACCCGATTGAGGCCCACTGGACATGGGGCGGCGGATTCCTCGCAGAATGGGGATTCCATGATTACGCTGGTTCCGCATGTATCCACATGGTCGGTGGTATCTGTGCTCTGATTGGTGCCGCTATGCTTGGTCCTCGTCTGGGCAAGTTCACAAAAGATAAGAAAGGCAAGGTAACTGGAGTCCACGGTTTCCCCGGACACAACATTGCCATGGGCGCACTCGGTGTGTTCATCCTTTGGTTGGGTTGGTACGGATTCAACGGTGCCGCTGCCACAGACATTCCGACACTCGGCTCCGTGTTCCTTACGACTACGGTTGCTCCTGCTGTTGCTACTGTCGTTGCCATGTTGTTCACTTGGATTAAATATGGTAAGCCTGATGTTTCAATGTGCTTGAACGCATCGCTTGCGGGTCTGGTTGCAATTACCGCTCCTTGTGATGTTACCGACTGTGCCGGTGCCGCAATCATCGGTGTGGTGGCAGGTCTCTTGGTAATCTTCGGAGTATGGCTTCTTGATTACAAGCTGCACGTTGATGACCCGGTTGGTGCCGTTGCGGTTCACATGATGAACGGTATCTGGGGTACGATCGCGGTTGGTCTTTTCGCCACAGCATCCGCTCCTGGATTTGAGCTTGCAGGAATCACCGAGGGTGTCTTCTACGGCGGTGGATTCGCTCAGCTTGGAAAACAGCTCGGCGGTATGGGAATCATAATCGCATGGACTGTCATAACAATTACGATTACATTTATCATCCTGAAAAAGACAATCGGTCTGCGTGTTTCTGCTGAGGAAGAAATCGTCGGTCTTGACAAGCTTGAGCACGGACTTGATTCAAGCTACGCTGGATTTGCCATGCAGTATACAGAGGAAGAGGTGGAGGAGGCGATTGTCGCTGGTGTCGCCCTGCCCGAGTCGGAGACGATTCCCGTCAAGATTGCTCCTGAGATCAAGGCATCCTCAAAGAATGTCACGGCACACAAGGTTGTCATCGTAACAAGACAGAACAAGTTCGAGACCCTGAAAAACGCAATGAACGACATCGGAGTTACGGGTATGACTGTAATCAACGCGATGGGTTGCGGAATGCAGAAGGGTAAGGACGAGTATTACCGCGGTGCTCCAGTCAAGACGGTCAACCTGCTTCCAAAGGTCAAGGTCGAAATCGTCGTTGCGAAGGTTCCGGTGCAGACTGTAATCGACACGGCGAAAAAGGCCCTTTACACAGGACACTACGGAGACGGAAAGATTTTCGTATATCCTGTTGAGGAAGTTGTCAAGGTCCGCACAGGTGAGTCCGGCTACGACGCTCTGCAGGATGAAGAGTAATTCTTTACTTGCATGAATTGATTTGAATAAATCCCATCTTGTCACTTGGCAGGGTGGGATTTTTTTTATGTGGAAAGTGCGTGGTCCGCATCGTGAAATTTGATTACAAACCCTATTGACAAAAAAACGAATTTGCTTTAAATTGCAACTATGTTGCAAAAATCATATCACACTAAAACAACGGATTTAATTTCTCAGTTTATTCAGACGAAAATGGACTGCGGTTTTACTGCGGGAGAGCTTTCTGAGTTTTTGTCATCCCACGGTGTGAGCGTGAACAAAACGACGGTTTACAGAAATCTGGACAAGATGACGGAAAACGGCCGTCTTATGAAACACAAGTCTTTGATTGCGGACGGTTTTGTCTATCAGGCGGCGGAGGAAGAAAATCACTGTGCCGAGCATATCCATTTCCAGTGCTGCAAATGCGGCTCCGTAATCCACCTTTCGGACGAAAAGACATCGGAGTATTTGAAATCAATTTCAGAGGATTTGGGACTGCAAATCAATCTGAATCTGTCCTCGCTGAACGGGATTTGCCAGAAATGTCGGACGCAAAAGTAAGAAAAATCAGGAACCTGCTTTCGGTTCTTCTTATCATCTTCACAGTCTCCACGCTTTTTTATACGGCCGATGAAATGCACCATGTCTGCTCGCATGAGGGTTCGTCGCACGAGGACTGCCCGATCTGCCGCGTGATTCAAATTTCCGTGCAGAGTTTAAATCTTTTGACTTTTGCGCTTGCGACCGTATTTATTGCCCTGAATTTTAAAAATGTAAAAAATCATAACGACTCAATAATTGTAAAGTCTGTTTTTAAGCCCAACACATTGATCTCACAAAAAATCCGCCTGAACGACTAGATTTTCTGTCTCACGAAAAAATAAATAGAAGACAGGAAATAAAATGAAAAAGAAACCAGTTACTCTCATTACAGGATATTTGGGTTCCGGTAAGACGACCTTGCTGAACGAAATTCTGCGTCAGGAAAAAAGACGGGTCGCCCTTATTGTGAACGATATGGGAAGCATTAACATAGACGCTTCTATTATAAAGAAGAATGGTTCCGCCGTGGCTCAGAGCGAGATGTACGAGATGCAGAACGGATGCATTTGCTGTACTTTGCGCGAGGAGTTCATCAGGCAGGTGGAGAAGATTTCAGAGATTGACTCAATAGAGACTGTTTTTGTCGAGGCATCGGGAATCAGTGACCCGGGGGCGATCGCCGCGTCTTTCCTTGCTTTCGAGGATGACAATCCGGACACGAACGTCTATCTTTCAAACATCGTTACTGTCGTGGATGCGGACCGCATTTACCGCGAGTTTATGATCGACTTGCAGAATTACGATGAAAAGGACGAGAACAATCTTTCATCAAATGACATCACCACGCTGGTTGTGGACCAGATTGAATTCTGCAACACAATCATTTTGAACAAAACCGATTTGCTTGATGAGGGACAGATTGAGCAGGTGATAAAAATCATCCGCGACTTCCAGCCGAAAGCAGATATCATCAAGGCAAGTCATGGCAAGGTTGAGATTGACAAAATTATCTCGGACCAGAAGTTTGACTATGAGATGGTGGACTCCTCTTCGGCGATACAGAAGGCAATCAACTCTCTTTCTGATGAGAAAAGGGGCGAGACCGATGAGTACGGCATCTCAAGTTTTTCCTACGAATACAAGAAGCCCTTTGACGAGGAGAAATTCCTGGATTTCATCAACGATGATTTTCCGAAGGAAGTTATCCGGGCGAAGGGATACATCTGGTTCAAGGGACGTCCGCAGGATGTTCTTTTGTTCGAGCAGGCGGGAAGAAATTCATCCGTAATGCCCATCGCTTATTGGGTGGCCGCATTGGATGAGAAGACCCAAAAGGAGTGTCTTGCGGAGGACGAGGAGCTGAGAAACACATGGGATTCTGAATACGGAGACAGGATGAATCAGATTGTGTTCATTGGAAAAAATTACGACAAGAAAAAAATCATTTCCAGATTGGAACAGTGTCTTGCTTAATGGAGGAAAAAATGAAAAAGATATTTAAGGCGTTTTTGTGCGCTCTTTTTATGATTGCCGGAGCCAGTGCGTTTGCGGCAAAAAAATCAATCGTATGCGTGACTTATCCCGAGTATGACTGGGTGATGAACATCCTTGGAGACAAGGCTTCCAAGTTCAATGTGTCATTGCTTCAGAAAAACGGAACGGATCTGCACAGCTACCAGCCGTCGGTCAAGGACATCGCTTCCATTTCAACATGCGACATGCTGGTATATGTCGGCGGAGAAAGCGATGAGTGGGTGGAGAAGGCTCTTTCAAATGCGAAGAATAAAAACATGATTGTGGTGAACATGATGGAAGTGCTTGGAGACCGCGTTAAGGAAGAGGAAATCGTTGAGGGAATGGAGCACCACCATGACGGAGACGAGCACCACCATGAGGATGCTGCATCACATCATCATTCTGTAGCATTCAAGGACAGCGATGTAAAGAACCGCTCGCTCTCTGAATTCAACGGAGAATGGACATCGGCATACGTTTATTATAAGGAAGGCTCCCTTGACTCAGCCATCGCCTTTACCGCCGCACAGGAACCGAAAACTGATTTGGCCTTGTTGCGTGCCTGCTATGACAAGGGACTCAAGACTGACATTGATTACATAAATATAAACGGATCAAATGTCTCTTTCAAAATCAAGGGAAAAACAAAGGAGGCAAAATACGCATACGCCGGTTACAGGATTGTATCCTACGCTGCCGGAAACAGGGGTGTAAGATATTTCTTCGAAGTACAGGGAAAGGCCAACGGTTGCCCGAAATACATCGGATTTAATGATCACATGATCGCGCCGACCAAACCGGAGCACTACCATTTCTACAGCTCAAACAAAAGCATTGACGATATGTGCGGTGAGTCCGACAACTGGCCGACCTATTTCCCGAAGAATTATTCAAAGGACGAAGTGAGCAAGGCTTTCGCAGGATATAATCCGATGGCGCACAGTTCCGCAGCAGGTCACAGTGATCATCATGCTCACCACCACCATCATGATGAGGATGAGGAAATTGAATATGACGAGCATGTCTGGCTTTCACTCAAAAATGCCGTGATGATTGTGAACCATCTTTCCGAAAAGATACAGACTCTTGATTCTGCAAACGCCGCTGCTTACAAAACAAACACCGCATCCTATGTGAAGCAGCTCTCCGATTTGGACAGGGAATATGCAAAGACCGTTGCCACGGCATCCAGAAAAACCGTGCTCTTTGGTGACCGTTTTCCATTCCGCTACTTGACCGAGGATTACGGACTTTCTTATTACGCCGCATTCGTTGGGTGCAGCGCGGAGTCAGAGGCGAGCTTTGAGACTATCAGGTTCCTTTCGAAGAAGGTTGACGAGCTTGGTCTTAAATCAGTTCTCACCATTGAAAAGAGCGACAAGAAGATTGCGAAGACAATCATCTCAAACACAAGCGGTAAAAATCAGACCGTTCTGGAGATGGATTCCCTGCAGTCCGTGACTAATGATGACATTAAGAGTGGAAGAAATTATCTTTCCGCGATGAAGAAAAACCTTGAGGTGCTTAAGAAGGCACTCAACTAAAAAAATAGGCGGGCATCCTAAAATGGGTACCCGCTTTTTTCGCGAAAAATCGTCCCTTTGAATTTATGGATTAGAGCTTGCCGATTTTTGAATTCTCAGCCGGAAGCGACGTTACGTCAAGAATCATCCAGCCATACTTTCCCGCATCCACACTTTTCTTGTGCAAATTTGATCCAAGTTCGGTCGCAAAGTCAGATCCTCCTTCTGGAATGATGTCGAGGATTGGAATCTGCATTGCCGTGCCATCAATAGTTGCAATCACATTGTCGCCCTTTGTAAAAGAGCCGGATGTGACGGAACCGTAAACTACGCTGCGGTCCTTTAACTGCTTAGAGCGCTTGAGACCTACATCCAGTGGTTTGGGAGCAATAGAAAAAACCTTTTCAACCGCAAAGACATTCGGATAATTGCCGTCTGCAGGAAGAGTTTTTGGATCCGCCGGAACCGCAGCAGGAGCCACAGGTCCCTTTTCTCCAAAAATTGCACTGATAATACCCATTATGAGATACCTCCATATATTTCTTAAACTGTGGTTATGGCTCTGATTCTACTTCGCCACGCACTCTTTTCAGTTTAGACCCATCCGGATAACTTGTCAAGTTTTTATGCCCGGACTTAAAGTTGGGGTGCATTATCGGCAGGTCGGGTCAATTATTTTAGTTTTTTCCTGGAATTTTGTTGATTGTTTTTTTGATAAATTGTATATTTTTAATGGATAAATTTCAGAAATGTGTTTTCCCGAAACAGGGAATGGAGATTCGAGAATAATCGCAATAATATAGAGGAGAATTTATGAAAAGGAAATTATGCTTTGGTTTAACAGGGCTTGTCCTGCTTGTGGTTTCATTGTTTTTGAACATCGCTTGCGGTTCTGGAGAGGCTGCGAAAACGGGTGCCCTGGAGAGGGACGCTGCCGTAATCAGCAATCACTCGCTGTCAGATACCTTCGAGGTCGTTGATTTTTCTCCCGACGGAACTTTGAGTAACAGTATAAGTTATCCCTCGGTGCAGATACAGTTTTCCGAGCCTGTCATATCCTTGCAGAAACTTGGTGAGCCGTCTGATAAATCTCCGTATATTACGATAGAGCCGCCTCTTAAAGGTGTTTTCCGCTGGTATGGTACGAGTTTGCTCAGCTTTGAGTCATCCGATAAAGTCATTCCTCAGAAAATCTACAAGGTAAAGGTTTCCCCGGATTTGACATCGGTTTCCGGAAAGGTGATTACCGGTCAGACGGAATTTACTTTCCACACTCCTGAACTCCGCATGACGGATCTGATTCCCGGATACGGAGCCGTGCAGAATGGAGAGTATATCGACAAGGACAGCGTTCCCCTGGATGCATCCAAGGATGTGGGACTTAGTTTTAATGCTCCTGTGAATGTTGATTTTATCAAGACACAGCTCAAGGTTATGAACGCGGCGACCAACGAGGAGATTCCTTTTACCGCCAAAACAGAAAAGACAAAGGGCAAGGGCAAGGATTCCGTTGAGATTCCTAATTTCATACGTCTTACCCTGAACGGAAATATTTCGATCGATACAAGTATCACGATTACCCTGCCTCAGGGCTCATCCGCTGACAAGGACTGCATACAGACCTCAAAAGCTCAGACCCTGACCTTCCATACTTTGAAGCCTTTTACGCTGAAAGAAGTTGATTCCACCGGATATGATTATTCCAGTTATCCCAACAGAGTTGTGTTCGAATTTTCCGAGACATTGAAAGAAGGACAGGAAGCTGATGTCGCCAAGTTGATTTCCGTTGATTTTGGTGCCACGGTGACAAAGGACAATATCGCCATTGAGGGAAGAGACCTTATCGTGCACAGTCTCCCCGTAAAATACGACTCAAAATATAAGATAACAATTAATCCCGGCGTAAAAGACCGTTTTGACAGGACATCGACCGGCTCACGGACTGAAACCATAGAAGTTGCCAGGGCTCCGTCTTATGCGTCTTTCAAGGATTACGGATTCCTCATGCTTGAGGCTCAGTATAATCCGAGGCTTGCGTTTGCTTTCCAGAACCTGAAAAAAGGATCGGAATATTACTTGTCCGCGCTTACGGATGCAAGGGGAAATCCTGTAAATAAGGATTCAATTTCAGAAAAGCTTGATTCCGGATTCCCGGCGGATACTGAAATCATCAAGGCATTGGATCTGGCTCCTCAGCTTGAGGCAACGTCTTCGGGTGAGTATCATGGAACGGTTGAATTTAATGCGAGCATCAACTATGAGTACCGATACAGGAACTGGCAGACGAAGCAGTATGAGTACGAGGAAAGCTCAAGGACCAACAATCAGATAATTCAGGTGACAGATTTGGGTCTTACGGTTCGCTATGGATATAACAAAGCCGTGGTTCTTGTAAGCAGCCTGAAGACGGGTGCCCCTGTGGCGAATGCTGAGGTCAGTGCGGTCAGAATTCCCTACGACTACGGATATTCAGATATTTTCAAAAAGCCTGTCACCACGATAGCAAAGGCAACCACCAATGCACAGGGACTTGCCGTTGTTTCTATTCCCGCAAAGACTTTCACGGAGTTGTCAAAGAGTTCCGCGCGTCTTTATATAGAAGCAAAAACTTCTGACGACCACGCGATCTTCCGTCCCGACAGTCACAATATGTGGTCATCGGCTGTTGAGGAAATTTCAAATCCGTATAGTGCCGAGGAAGTAAAGAACGTTGCGTTCATCTACACGGATCGCGGACTCTACAAGCCCGGTGAGACTCTGAGCTACAAGATTATTGACCGTCTTCTTGAAAAGGGAAATTATTCCGTGTACAACGGAAACTATAAAATCTGTCTCCAGGAAGGATACTGGGATCCAAAGGTGTTCGCGACGAACGAGGGTACCACAACGAAAAATGGAACGGCATGGGGTACTTTCAAAATTCCGAATGACATGAAACCCGGAACCTATTGCCTTGCCTATAAGCATGGTGACAAGACAGTTGACTCAATTTACTTTGAGGTACAGTTCTTCGAGCGTCTTCGTTTTGAGGCGAGCGCATCCATTCCGACAATGGACTACTTTGTGGGAGACACCCTTACCGCAAGTGTTTCCGCATCTTATCTTGGCGGTGGAAGCCTGAGTAACTGTTCCTATGACGCGTGGTGGTCCCGTTCTCCGTGTGGATTCGCGCCGGAGGGCTCCAAGTTTGACAGTATGCGTTTTGGCCCCACACAGGGGTATGACGGAACCTCAACTTTGACCAAGGACGACGGAAAGCTTAATGCCGAGGGAAAAATTTCCCTGTCCCAGAAAACGGACGCTACCAAGCTCAAGGGAAAGGCATACAGATATAGTATGCATGCAAGCATCGCCGATTCCGGAAACCAGAGCATTTCGACGAGCGCATCCGCAATCGTGCATCCGGCATATTTCTACCTCGGTTTGGGCGGAATCAAAAACAACAAGGGATTCCCGAAAAAAGGCACGACCCTTAAGTTTGATTATGTGTGCGTCACTCCGGATGGAAAATCCCCTGCCGCAAGCGAGCTGCCTTCAAATAAAAAGATGACGGTCGAGCTGCTCCGTGAGGAATGGAAGGAAGTCCAGCAAATGTCATGGGACGGAAGGCTGACCACACGGTATACTCGCGAGATGGTGACGGAGAGCACAAAGGAAATTAATCTCTCAGGAAGCGACAAGGAAACCGAGCTGTCCGTAACTCCACAGAACGGCGGTGAATATCTGCTTCGTATCTCCACAAAGGACTCAAAGGACAACGAGGTAGTTACCGAAAGATATTTCTATGTTACAAGCAGCGACTGGTACTGGTTCTCCCGCGACGATGCCGATGAGATCAAGCTGACAACGGACAAGGATGTTTACGAAGTCGGTGAGACTGCCCAGCTTCTTATGCAGAGTCCTCTTCCAAAGGGTCGCTATCTGATTACTGTTGAGCGCGACGGAATTTTGTCTGAGGAAGTCCGTGAGATCAAGGAAGCTTCCACTGTGCTTGAGTTCCCAATCAAGGAAAGCTATGTGCCTGTCATGTATGTGGCGATTTCTTCTTATTCAACGCGCACTGAGAATCCGCCGAAGGATTTCAAGACTCCCGATGTCGGTAAGCCAAAGGGATATTTCGGTGTCGCTCCCCTGAACGTAAGCACAAAGACTCGCCGCTTTGAGATTGATGTGAAGACAGACAAGTCCGTTTACAAGCCGGGCGAGACTGCCACAATCAAGCTCCATGCATCGACAAAATCAGGACCCGTGAAGGATGCGGAAATCAACCTGATGGCCGTAGACCGCGGAGTGATTGATTTGATCGGCTACCATGTGCAGAATCCTCTTGATTATTTCTATGCCGCCTACAGATTCCCTGAGTGTGTCTCTGGTGGTGACAGCCGCTCCCTGCTTATGGCTCCGGTCACATATACGAGCAGCAATCTTGTCGGTGGAGACTCTGACAAGCTGGATGAAAGAAAGAATTTTGATCCCACGGCACTCTTCCTTCCTGCCATTACGACGGATGCGAACGGTGACGCGACATGTACTTTCAAGCTCCCTGATACCCTCACGGCTTACAGGATTACTGCGGTCGGTGTGGACAGGGACAATTTCTCCATAAAAGAAAGCGAGATGTCGGTTGCAAATCCTGTGTCAGTGCGTCAGGTTCTTCCAAGGAAACTTCGTATTGATGACAAGAGCGAAATTGGCGCGACAATTACGAACCTTGAGGACAAAGGCCACGATGTTGAGATTTCCATGAAAATCATCGAGGGTGTTGAGGATGACGGAAATGAGGAAAGCGTCTCAAAGCTTGTTGGAAAGGCGGAGCTCATCGGTTCGGACAAACAGAACGTAAGGGTGCAGGCAAAATCAACTCAGGCGGCAATGTTCAACATAAAGGCTGTAAGACAGGGATGGATTACAGTTGAATATACGGTACGCTCCAATGTTGTGAACGAAAGGATTGTCGTGCCGCTTGAAATTGAAAAGCCCTATCTTTGGGAGAAGGTGACGACTGTCGGTGAGGTAGGACGCGACGAGGAAAAAGCGAGCCTGGAAGAGAAAATCATAATACCGGGCAATTGTGAGGACGGAAAGGGTGAGTTCTATGTGCAGCTTGATCCGACTCGTCTTGGTGTGCTCAGGGAGGCGGTTGATTATACATTCCATTATCCGTACGGATGTCTTGAGCAGAGATCTTCCGCAGTTCTTCCTTTGATTGCGTTTGGTGATTACATCAAGGCGTTCGGTCTGAACAATGAGGTCAAGAATCCGAAGAAGGTGGCCCTTGCTGAAATCAAGAAGTGGGGTGACTCACAGCTTTCCAACGGAGGATTCCCGTACTGGCCGAGCGGAACTTATGACAGCGAGTATGTTTCCACAAGAATCGGTGAGATACTCGGAATAGCCATGGCAAAGGAAATGAAGATTCCTGACACCATAGACGTGGGCAAGCTCGCGAACTATCTGCTGGGCAAGGGATATGAGCATTTGGACAAGAGAACTACATATTCGTATTATGCCTACGATGCCGTGCATGAGCTTTATGCTGCGGTTCTGCTTGGTGCGGAAGTTGATGTGACAAAACTTGCCGATTTCCTTACTGCGGATGATGTTGATTTCTCAACTCTCTGTCTCTGCGGAATGATTTATGCAAAGGCCGGTTATAAGAACAGGGCTAAGGATGCGCTGAAGAAGGCGAAGAAATATGTTTCCGTCACAAGCCAGGGAGCGGACATCAATGCGGGCGGATTCGACGGTTACTGGTCATTCTACTGGAACAGTGCAGAAAAGTACGCGCTTCTCCTGCAGCTCCTTTGTGATACGGATCCGGGGGACAGTCTCTGTCAGCATGTGGTCTTTGAGTTGCTCAAACAGCAGAGGGCAAACCGAGGATACTGGTTCTCTACAGCAGGAACGGCACGCGTACTCACAGCCTTTGATGAGTATATCCGTGCGAACAAGCTGACGAAGCTGGATTTCACTGCCGAGGTTCTTTTGGGCGGAAATAAGGTTCTGTCCGGAAATTTCAAGGGAGTGAATGCGGAGGCGGTTGAGACGACCGTACCTTTTGGAGCTGATCCGTTGAAGTCTCTTTCCAAGGATAAGGAGATTTCACTGAAATTCAACAAGGACGGAAAGGGAACTCTCTTCTATACAACATCGTTGAAGTATGCCATTCCTCTGGAGGAGCAGACGGCTCGCGACGAGGGAATCTGTATCTTCACGGAGATTATGGACGCAAAGACCGGAGAGGTAGTGAAGGGAGACAAACTGGAGTCCGGAAAGATTTACCGCGAGAAAGTCTACGTGTCCTCAAATCACAACAGAAACTTTGTGGCGGTGCGTGCTCCCATTCCCGCTGGTGCGGAGATTTTGAACGCCGCGTTTGCGACAACCGGAACTCTCCCCGAAAACGCTGCGGAACAGGAAAGGGATTACGACGATGACTACTATTATGATTATTACGATTACTACTACGAGAATTCAAACTGGTGGTTGTCTTACGAGGGAATTTACGATACTGAGGTCCAGTACTTCTGGGATAAGTTCCCGAGAGGAAATCAGACCGTAGAGTTCACTTTCCGTGCCACACGCAAGGGAGATTTCAGCACGCCGTCTGCTACAGCCGAATGTATGTATGAGGAAGAAATCTTCGGACGCAGCAATGGAAAGAAATGGACCATTGAATGAGTGAAAAAAAACGTGCCGGTGGGAAAAAATCTCGCCGGCATTTCCCACGTATTTTAATCTTTTTGCTTGTCGTTGTGCTGCTGATTGCGGGAACGCACCTGTTTTTCTATCTTTCGCCAATGCCTGAATTGGATGCGTTTTTGAACCAGCAGTACAGCACGCGTTTTTATGACAGAAAAGGAATCCTTCTTCACATTATGCCTCTGGAGGGTGGTGTGAGGAAGGAATACCGGACCCTTGATGAATACCCTGAATATTTAAAGAAGAAATTCATAGAGGAAGAAGACTCTCACTTTTATTTTCATCCCGGTGTGAACTTCCTGTCCGTAATAAGGGCGGCAAAGCAAAACAAGGATGCCGGAAAAGTCGTAAGCGGCGCGTCCACAATCACAATGCAGCTGGTAAGGCTCATCTTTCCGCGTACCGGGGACGTTTCAATGCGGACAAAGATTGACGAGATGTTCCTTGCGTTTAAAATAGAGGCGAAGCTTTCCAAAAAACAGATTCTTGAACTTTATTTGAACAATATCCCTTTCGGAAACCTGGCGGATGGAGTGGCATCTGCGGCGAGGACATTTTATGAAAAGACACCGGATCAGCTGACCAACGACGAGATTGACGTTCTTGCGAAAATCCCGAGACGGCCTTCTGAATATGCTCCTCCAAAATCATGTGACTACAACACGAGATGCAATCATTTCATTTTGTATGCGATAAAAAATCTCAAGGAGACATACGGAGTAATTCCCCCGGAGATATATCTTTCCATTGACTGCGAGCTTACGGAAAAAAGCGAGAGTCTTGTGCAACTGCAGCTTTCCGAGCATCAGAGCGCGCGAATTCACAACGGTGCGGCTTTTGTGATCAACAATAAGACCGGGGAAATAATCGTCTGGTGCGGGGACGCGTCTTTTAAAAATGAACATGCGGGTCAGATTGACGGCGTGCTTGCCCTGAATCAGCCCGGCAGCTCCATGAAACCTCTTCTGTATGCCCATGCGCTGGAAAATGGATTTTATCCCTCGGCAATTCTCCCGGACATACAGATGGATTTTGGAGCGAGCGGTGTCTATATCCCGAATAATTTTAACAACCGCTTCAACGGTCCTGTTTCCATGCGTTACAGTCTTGCGTCGAGTTTGAATGTGCCTGCCGTTTATCTGCTCCATGAGGTCGGAATTGACACATATTTTTCAAGGCTCATGGATTTGGGGTACGAGTCGCTTTCTAAATCCCGCGAGAGTTTAGGCTTGTCCCTTGCTTTGGGAGCGGGTGAGGTGTCGCTTTATGAGATGGTCCGTGCATTCTCGGTTTTCCCGAACGACGGAAGACTGACCAGCGTGTTTTTTGAGAAGCAGGAAAAGAATCCTGAGCCTATGCAAAAAAAGAAGAGGATTTTTGACCCTGATACTACAAGGGTCATCTGCGATATGTTGAGTGACAAGTCGGCGCGTGCATTGGGATTCGGCAACGCAAAGGTTTTTGACACGCCTTATCCGAGCATTTTTAAGACAGGAACATCCAATCAGTTCCAGAACATAATTGCATTGGGGGCGACCAGCGAGTATACCGCCGGAGTATGGATGGGAAATCATGAGGGAGAAACTGTCGTCAAACAGACCGGAAGCAGCATTCCCGCCCGTGTGGTCCGGAATCTTCTGGATACTTTGACGAAGGAAACAGACGCGAAGGAATTCCTTCAGCCTGAGAAATACGAGAAGAGGGAGATATGCGCTCTCTCGGGAATGAAACCTGGACCATCTTGTCCTGCCGTGATAAAAGAGTTCGTTCCGAAAATCAGCGGCGAGAATGCGGATTTTGAAAAGACTTGCTCGTGGCACAGAGTGAAGAATGGGACAGTTGTCATTCTGTACCCTGAACTGTACCGCCATTGGGCCAGCAACAAGAATTTTCATGGTACAATTTCCTCGGAAGGTGACAGATTGCAGATAATGACACCAAAAAATAACTCTGTCTTCGTTTTGGACCCTCTCATGCCGGCCGAAGTGCAGAAGATTCATGTCATGGCACTCGGAGGACAACATGGGGGGGCACAGCTCTTCGTGGACGGCGACCATTTTTACGGTTCCTCAGATTCATTGACCTGGGATGTTCCCCTGACGAGGGGCGCGCATACTCTGACCGTAGTGTCCGGTGACGAGAGCCACACGATTTCCTACACAGTACAGTGATTCAGATTTGCTTTAGTCATCACATCTGAAGCCGATTTTGCGACGTGACGATTCCTGAGCTGACTTTTCATCCTGCATACGGCACAGCTCGTCAATTATGTAATCCGCGGCTATCTCATCCTGCGGCATGAATCTGACTTTTGAGGAAAGGGTCCCAAAATCACCCGGCGTAATGCTCTGAAAGCTCAGCAGTTTTTCTACCTGGTTTTCTGAATACTCAATCTGTGAAAAATATTTTCCCATCATGCATCTGATTCCGTCCTGTGTAAGCGGCTTGAATTCCACTATGATATGAAAACGCCGGTTCAATGCAGAGTCCATGATGGAGCGGAGGTTCGTCGTGCATATCAGTATGCCGTTGAATTCTTCCATCTGCGTCAGAAGCTCGTTTACCTGGGTGCGCTCCCAGCTGTGTTCCGCCGCATTTCTGTCCGCGAAAAAAGAGTCCGCCTCATCAAAGAGCAGTATCTGTCCTGTGCTGGAGGCCTCCTCGAAGGCTTCCTGTATGTTCTGTTCCGTCCCGCCGACATATTTGTCCAGAATGTCCGAGGCACGCTTCAACAAGAGCCCCTTTCCAAGCTGCTCCGAAATGTAACGCGCAAACTCTGTCTTTCCGGTACCGCTTAATCCGTAAAAAAGCATTCTGATTCCGTTGTTCGCATCCGGGTTTGCAAGAGCATATTCTCCGGCATTTTTTACTATCTGCACAATCTTTCCGGCATCCATGCTTGAGTTCAGAACGCTCAGGTCATAGGAATCGCTCACACTTTCCCTTGTCTTTGCCCTTCCGTTTAGCAGAGCGGAATTTTCCTTAAGAACGGAGCGTATGCAGTCAACCAAAATTTTATCCCCGGCCTGCGGGTCGTTGCCGCTTACTGATGAGCCCAGGCATTTGATTGTGCGTACCATATTGTCCACGGACGCGCCTGTCACCTTGTAATGGTCCAGCAGGGACAGAATCTGATTGCGTGTCTCTGACTCCAATTTTATGCCGCTGAGTTTTTGCTCGGCTATTCCGTGGAGCTGCTTTTGCGTCATGGAATCAAATCTGCATGAGTAATTGAAACGGCGCAAAGTGGACTCATCCATTTCCGAAGTGAAGTTTACGATCCAAATTACCTTGCAGCGGACGTTCTCAAGCATCTTGTTGATTGTACCCTTCTGCTTTACGGGCGTGTCATCGGAAAAGAGTGACAGCCTTGATTTTGTTCTGAGCAGGGTGTCAGCCTCATCTATAATCAGGACGACATCTTCCTGTGCTATGGAAAGCAGGAGATTGAGGCGGGAAAGTAAGTTCGGTTTTGAGTCACCGTTGGATTCCAGCTCCATTTCATTTTTGAAAATCATCGGTTTAAGTCCGGAGTCCTTTGCGAGGGATTTTGCGAACTCGGTTTTTCCGCTGCCTGGTTTCCCATAGAGCAGGAGGGACACACCGCCTTCCCCGGAGAGCATACGGCGCATGATGATCATGGAATCGTCTTTTACGGAAAATGAGTCCAGCGGATAGGAAGTGCTGCAGTCAATCGTCTTGAGCAAGTCCGTGAACTGGGGTTCCAGGCTTCCTTCCATAATACATTCAATCATTGTGGAGTCTATGCTCATGTCGTCGTCTATAAAACCAAGCGACCTCAGTTTGCTGTCGAAGCGGCGTATGGATTTGTATTCGCTAGATGGTATTTCCAGCATGTTCTGTATTATGGACTCATTTGTGCTTTTGGGAAGGTCCTCGATGATTTTGTGGACATGTTTGTTGCTGTCGAGCCTGTACAGAGTGATGAGGAGCTTGCATTCGTTTTCCGAGAGACCGACTGCCTTTCTGACGAAATCCACCTGGGAAGTGTCGCTTATGCTCTGCCTTATATGGGCCGGAATGTGTTTTAGTGCCTCCATGTCTTCTGACGGATTTTTTTTGAGCAGGACATTTGCAATCAGCAGGGGGAAAAATCCCTCCTCGCAATAGAGTATGCAGCGGAAAAGATTTATCATGCGCAAGTCAACGGGTCCTGCGGCGGGTATCTGGCGGTCAACCGTTTTATCCTGCTCGAAGCTGTATGGCACGGTGGAGTAATCGAACATGAGGTCTGAGCATTCCGCAGGAGTCAGCTTATTGTTTTCCACGAGCCACTCAATCTTTTTGTCAAGGATTCTGTCGGTCAGCTGATTGCGGTCGAATCTCTCCACGAGCTCATTGAAAAGAAGTACAGATGAAGTGAGGAAGTCGCAGTCCGGATAGATTTTATCCGCGATTGAGTATAAGAAATAAGCCAGTGTCCTGCAATCCGAGATACGCATTTTCGTTATTTTTGTTTCGACGTTCCCCAGTACGCGGCGCAATCTTCTTTTGTATCTTCCAATCATTTTATTCTCCTATAACATAAATAATATAGGAGGATTTTTGGAAATCGTTAAATTTCTGGAAGCTGATTGTGATTTTTTCCTGGCTTTATTTCCATTCCTCCCAGATTTTTTGCTCCATTCCGCAGGTGGCGGCATTCCTTCCGTTTCTGCATACCGGCTGACGGAGGAATTTGAGCTGGTTCTCAAACAACTTTTCCTTTTTTTCGCTGTCATCAAGATAGGAGATCAGGGCATAGTCCTTGGATTTTTTGTCAATCATGGACTCAATGGCTGCGTCCGTGCTTCCTTCCCTTTGTGCGATGGCTGAGACTACGGAGTCAAACTCACCCGCGCTCATCTCCTTTTCCTTTAAATCAATGAATTGGAATGGAATCCTCCGCTCCTTGAAAAATCTCTGTGCGGCCTTGCAGTCAAAGGATTTGTTTGTGCCGAAAATCTGAACCATTTTTTCCTCCGTTTTTCTTCTATTATAACTAGCGTTTCAAAATGTCCACGAGATGTGAGCTCGCACCTAAAAGCTCGGATCTCTCGCATGTGGCAAGATGATATTTTATGAAAAGGCCGAAAGTCTCCTCATCCATCGCGTTTAGCTCACGGCGCATATAGTCTGCGGGTCCGTCCGCCGCAATCAACTTAAGTCGTGTGCTTCCGGTCAGCCTGTTGATTTCGTCTATATCTTCTATACGCATGTATGTGTACAGTTGGTCTGGGGAGGGTACAGTATGAAAATCCTGGGTGACAGATCCATTTTCCAGACATTCCCGGATTGTGTTCTTCTTGAAGCAGTACTGGAGGATGCTGTACTCGTTCATCACATAAGCTACGAAAATAAGGCCGTCTTTTTTTGTGACCCGACGTGCTTCGTTCAGGGCCTGGATCTGGTCTTCCATTGTGTGCAGGTGATACATGGGACCGAAAAGCAGGGTGATGTCAAAGCTTTCGTCGGAAAGAAAATGCAGGTCACGCGCGTCTCCCGGCCAGCAGTTGACGTTCGCATGTTTGGACTCAAGGACCTTGAGATTATGGGGAACGAGCTCCACGGCCGTAACTGAATGTCCTTCCTCAGAAAGGGGTACAGAATAACGTCCTGTTCCCGCTCCGATGTCCAGTATTTTTAAAACTGTACCCTTCGGTATGTATTCATGGATATACTTCATGGACGTGGTGAATTCTACCTGACCGTGCCGTGTCGTGAGCCTGTGGTCCTCGTCAAATTTGTTGTAGTATTTTTCAAGCTCCGTCAATTTTTATATTTCTCCCGCGGTCTCAAGCACGATTCTGTCCAGACGATAACTTGGGCTTGTCATAAGCAGGGGCAGGGGAACTTCTATGCAGAAACTGTCACCATAATCATAGAATGGGACAGAACAGTATGCTCCATCTGTACCCTCAAAATAGGCTCTTGAAACAAACTGGATGATTTTCTTGCTGACAAGAACCCTGCATTTTACGGAAGACAACATCACATAGGCCATTCCGCTCTCGTCATCATCCATTCCCAGCTCATCCGATGAAAAATCCTTGGCAAAGGTAAACGGAATGTAGCATTTGTTTCCTGATTTTTTCGGCAAAAGGGATTTCTCGTCTGCGTCTTTTGTCTTCGGGTCAATGGAAATCCGGGCTTCAAATCCCTTCTCAATATCCGTATCCACTTCCGTGATTTCGCTTTCGTCAAAGGGGCCTCCCTCGGCAAACTCACCGATAAGGTCATCCTCGGTCGCTTCCTCTCCGGCCAGTGCCATGATGATTTTGGAGAATGTCAGCTTGTAGTAGATTTCGTATTGCCCATTTTTGTAGGAAATGCTCTGCACATAATCAAAGCAGGATGTGAGCAGCATTGTGGCCAGAATGATAAGCGAGACAAAGCCCGTTCTAAAAATTTTTTTCATATCATACTCCTTTTTACTCCGATTTTCTCCATCACTTTCTCAAGCGGTGCATTCATTTTCTCTGCGGCAAGCTTAGGATCTATATTAAAATCTCTGATGGCAATCACGGCATCATCAACGGATTTCTCCTCCGCCCCCTGTATTTTGCCCCTGCTGAGTCCCAGCTGCATTCCTTCCGCAAGAGCCGCCTGCCTCTCTTCCCTGCGTATGTCCATTTCACGTAAATTCATAGCGGCATAAACCTCCTTGAACTGCTCGTCTTCCTTCAACTTAGCGACCCTGCTTTTTAGCCGGTTCGAAAAATCATCATCGCCCGCGTCATTCGTTCGGACGAACCTGAGGAAATCCCTCACTTTCCCGTCCTTTTCCCTTTCGCACGCACTTGCATTATAAATCATTTTCGTAGTTTTGTCACCGAAATTCAGCCAGTCAAGCTCATGGCATTTTGTCGTGAAGGTAAGCTCCTCCACGGATTTGTAGCGGTAGAATGATGTACTCATATAGTCTCCTGGGGTTGTTATGTTTGGACAGATTTACTTCGTGTGTGAGAGGAGGAACTCCAGCATGGGGAGCATTTTGTTCAGGAGGCCGCATTTTATCAGCAGGTTCCAGAAGGGCTCCATTTTTTTCCAGCCGCCGGTGTATGCGAAATGTGAGAGCTTGTTTTTTAATGTGGCGTCGTGGGAACAGGAAGCGAAGATGTTTTTCCATGAGTAGAAGTCGCGGTATGCTCTTTTGTAGCCGGACTCAAGTTCCGCGGGCGTGAGAAGTGCTGGTTTGTATACGGCGTGGCGTGTGTCGTATAGACTCCAGTCGCGGGTCATTATGCGTCCCTCGCTTTCCATTTTGCTGAACAGTCTTGTGCCGGGATAGGGGGTGAGTATGTGGAATGTCGCCGTGGTGATTGCGTGCTCCACTGCCCAGTCAACGGTACGGGAAAACACGTCTTTGTCATCGTCGTCCAGTCCGAACACAAAGCTTCCGTTTATCATTATGCCGAGCTCATGCAGTCTTTTTACGGCGGCCGAATAATCGCGCGAAAGATTCTGTGCCTTGTTGCTCTGCGCAAGATTTTTTGGCGAGAAGGTCTCAAATCCGACGAATATGCTCCTGAGACCTGCCTCCGCCGCTTTTTCGATTAAATCCCCGTCAAGGATTGAGGACACTGTGGCGGCTCCCTGAAACACACGGTTCATGCCCTTCATTCCGTCAAACAATTCGCGCGCGAATTGTTTGTTTCCCAAAAGATGGTCGTCCAGAAAATAAAGATGCCGGCCAGGGAGACTCTCTATTTCCTTGAGTGCTGAGTCGACACGGCATGTGTAGAAAGATTTTCCGCTTCCGTAAAAGGCATCCTTGTAGCAGAAGTCGCAGTGGTGCGGGCAACCCCTTGAGACGACGAGAGAATTCGGCACGAAGTATTTGCTTCTTTTTATGAGGTCGCGTCGTACCGGCGGAATGTTTTCAATCGACCTTTCTTTTGCGGCATAGATTTTTTCGGCCTTGTGATTTCTGAAATCGCTTATGAATCTGGGAAAGGCTTCTTCTCCGGGGCCGAGGATTACCGTGTCAGCATGCTCAAGTGCCTCATCAGGAAGGGACGTAACATGGAGCCCTCCCATCACCACATGGATTCCGCGGCTTCTGTATGTGTCCGCAATCTGATAGGCGCGATATGCGTTTGTTATGTAGACCTGCATACAGACAAGGTCGGGTGAGTCGTCGGTGTGAAGTTTTTCCACGTGCTGGTCAACAAGCTCCACCTCATCGTCGGCGGAAAAATATCCTGCGAGAGTCGCAAGTCCGAGAGGGGGAAAAAGCGAATATTTTATGGGCCTCCAGAAAGGGCTTTTTGCTTCCTCCAGCGAGGGGAGAATCATCTTGACTTTCATGCCTTTTAAAATACCGAAAATACCTAAAAAAATCAAACGGATTTCTTGACGTGAAATCTGTATTAATCAGGGAAGCCTGTATTGAAAAAATCCCCCGTTTCTTCTATACTACTTTATATTTCCCTTTGGAGGCTTTCTATGGGTGGCGTTTTCGGTGTCGTGTCTGGCGGAGACTGTTCTTTGGATCTTTTTTTCGGTGTGGATTATCATTCGCACCTTGGGACCAGACGCGGAGGACTTGCTGTTTTCGGAGCGGACGGAACTTTCCAGCGGTCAATCCACAACATACAGAACTCTCCTTTCCGCACGAAGTTCGAGAATGACATAGGGACCCTTCGCGGACCCGTCGGCATAGGATGTATTTCGGATTATGAGCCACAGCCTCTGCTCGCGCGCTCTCATCTTGGAAGACTTGCGGTGACGACCGTGGGACTCGTGTCGAACAAGGACGAGCTGGTGGACATGCTGATGAAGGACGGAAAATCTTTCCTTGAGATGTCAGGCGGAGAAGTCAACCAGACTGAGCTGATTCTGGAGCTCTTGAACACGCGACCCACCATTGAGGAGGGAATCCGCTACGTGCAGGATGTCGTCAAGGGATCTGTCACCATGCTTGTGGCTACCCCTGAGGGAATCTACGGCGCGAGGGACAAGATGGGACGAACTCCATTGCAGATTGGAAAAAAAGAGGGTGCGATGTGCCTTTCGTTCGAGAGCTTTGCCTATCTGAACCTCGGTTATGAGGACGAGCACGAGCTTGGACCCGGAGAGATTGTTTTTGTCACCTCCGATTCCTACCGCGTGGTGCAGCAGCCGAGAAAGGAAATGAAAATCTGTACCTTCCTGTGGATTTACTACGGATACCCGACCTCCTGCTACGAGGGAGTGAACGTGGAGGCCATGAGATACAACTGCGGCAAATACCTTGCAAAGAGGGACAGGGACTCAAACATACATCCCGACTGCGCGGCCGGTGTTCCCGACTCAGGTACAGCCCATGCCGTGGGATATGCAAACGAGGCTGGCATTCCGTTTACAAGACCCTTCATTAAATATACGCCGACTTGGCCCAGGTCCTTCATGCCAACAAGCCAGGAGCAGAGGAATCTGATTGCGCACATGAAACTGATTCCGGTAAAGCAGCTCATAAAAGACCGCCGCATCCTGCTGATTGACGACTCCATCGTCCGCGGTACCCAGCTCCGTGAGACTACGGATTTTCTCTATCAGTCCGGGGCAAAGGAAGTCCATGTCCGTCCCGCATGTCCCCCGATCATGTTCGGATGCAAGTATCTGAATTTCAGCCGGTCAAAGAGCGAGATGGATCTGATTGCGCGCCGCGTTGTCAAGCAGTTTGAGGGCGAGAATGTGAGTCCTGAGGTTCTGGCGAAGTATTGTGACCCCAATACCCCCGAGTATGAGAAAATGCAGGAGGAGATAAGAAAGCAGCTTCACTTTACGACGCTCCGCTTCCACCGCCTGGATGATATGCTTGATTCGACCGGACTTGACAGATGCAAGCTCTGTACCTATTGCTGGAACGGTGTTGAGTAAGTTTTAATTTAGGCTGATGCTATGCTGACGGGGATTCCGCGCCTCCATGTTTCGACCACGCCGAGATCATCATCCTCCACGCGCTCAATGAGACCGAGGTTCCACCATTCCCTGTGGCCTGCGTACTCAATGGCGGGCTCTGTACCCGTGGACTGGAGCATTCCGTTTCTGAACCTGTAGATTACCGGCCTTGCGCTGAATACATCGAATCCGGGCTGTCCCTGTGCAATCGCCTCGGAGTCCTCTATTCTGAGGATCTTGCCCTGAACCGGAGTGCCGTCATCACTTGAGAAAATTCTCATCTGCAGGAATTTGTGTGCAGAACAGGATTCCGCATACATTACGTTTCCGGCTCCTGCAATACCGGTTTCCTCATGTAAATCCATGATAGTGCCTCCCCGAAAAGCGGCATGACTTGAAATTTACCGCCCTCAATTGATATTTTCGGAATGCAGGGCTTTTCATATTAGGAATTAGGATCTTGACAGTTATCCGCCGCCGTGCTACCGTTTAAAGTAAGAAATTTCCCGCAGGGGCCATGAGGAGCTTATGAAACTTAATCCAATCATCTCAAGTCTGCTTGAAACAGACCTTTACAAATTTTCGATGGGACAGGCAATCTACCATCAGTATCCGTCTTATAAGACAAACTGGACTTTCAAGTGCAGGAATCCGGGGATAGCGTTTTCTCCGGCCATGGTCGAGGAAATCCGTGAGCAGGTAAAGCACTACTGTTCCCTCCGCTTTACCGACGAGGAACTCTCTTATCTCGGGTCCATCGACTGGCTCCACGAGGATTACATAGACCACCTGCAGATCTGGAGGCCGCGTTTCGAGGACATCACCATTTCGGAGAATGCGGACTGCGGTCTTTCCATTGAGGCTTACGGTACCTGGCTCAACACCTCCATGTACGAGATTCCGCTTCTTGCCATCGTAAATGAGGTCTATTTCAGGATGGCATATAATTACGACGAGCTTTTCAGTCAGTACAAGACCAAGCTTTCCCAGAAGGTTGACTGGCTTCTTACGGGCAAGTACAACATAGGGATTTTCTCTGAGTTCGGACTGAGGAGACGCTTGAGCGCCGAGGCCCAGGAGCTTGCGGTAAGGAGTCTCTGCGAGAACAACGGCAAGTACAAGGACTCAAAGTGCGTGGGTACGTCAAATGTCTACCTCGCGATGAAATACGGCGTGACCCCGGTCGGAACCATGGCGCATGAGTTCGTGATGTGCGTGGGACAGGGAAATCCGATGTACAATCCCGCGTACTCCAACAAGCTTGCGATGGAGGCTTGGACAAAGGAATACGGTGTTTTGAACGGAACCTATCTCACTGACACCATCGGGGACAAGGCGACCATGCTGGACATGGGATACACTTACTCAATCTGTTTTTCCGGCGTGCGGCATGACTCAGGGGATCCCTACGCGTGGGGAGAGGCCTGGGTGGAACATTTCAGCAAGTTCTACGAGAAATACAAGGACGAGAGGGTGAATCCCAAGACAAAGACCCTGCTTTTCAGTGACAGCCTTGATTTCGAGAGGGCGAGCGCGCTTTACTCACATTTCAAGGACAGGGCGAAGGTGGCTTTCGGAATCGGAACATATATAGCGAATGACACGGACGTTCCCCCGCTCAACATTGTGATGAAGGTGACTGAGTGCAACGGCCGGCCTGTGGCAAAGCTTTCGAATGACCTCGGAAAGACCATGTGCAAGGACGGAGAGTATGTCGATTACCTTAAGAAGACAATCGACTGGCGCTTGAACCACGAGTAATTCACGCCGCAGGAAATAAAAAAAAAGGGATGCCGAAGATGATTCGATGCGTCCCTTTTTTATTCTTGCCTATCTCTTCTGGATTAGATTTCCTTGAGTCCCTCGGCAGAAACCATGCGGATTCCGTTGTTCTCCAGGACTTTTTCGGTGGTGGGAACATCGGTGCTGCGGAGAATCATGAACGCGCTGTTTGATTTGCGTCCCGTGAATCCGTACATGTACTCAACGTTCCGTCCGTTCTCGCCGAGGATGCGGAGGATTGAGTTCAGGCTTCCGGTCTCATCCGGTATCTCCAGCGCGATTACGTTTGTCGCCTTTACGATGTAGCCCTCTTTCGTAAGCATTTCCGCAACTGAGTCGGGTGAGTCCACGATGATGCGTGCGATTCCGAAATCATTTGTGTCCGCAAGGCTGAGGGCCCTCATGTTGATCTTGTGCTTTGCAAGAACCTCGGTGAGCTCAAGCAGGGATTCGGGGCGGTTTTCTATGAAAATTGAAATCTGCTTTATGGTCATAACTTCCTCCTAGTCATGCAGTTTGCGTGTGTCGATGACGCGCTTTGCCTTTCCCTCTGAACGCTCGATGGTTTTCGGGGCGACAAGCGTGACCTTTGCCTTTATCTGGAGCACGGAGAGCAATGCCGCTTCCAGTGCCTTTTCCTGCTTGTGGTTTTCCGCGATGACGTCGCTGAATTTTTCAGGAGTCATTTCCACTTTGATTTCAAAGGTGTCGGTATTGTTTTCGCGTCCAACGATAATCTGATAGTTCGGCGGATAGTTGTTCTGCAGGAGGACTCCCTCAATCTGGCTCGGGAACACGTTCACTCCGCGGATGATCAGCATGTCGTCCGTGCGTCCCATCGGCTTGGACATGCGCACGAAGGTTCTTCCGCAGGGGCAGGGAGCGCGGTTGAGCACACCGATGTCCTTTGTCCTGAAGCGCATGAGGGGGAAGGCCTTTTTGGTGATTGCGGTGAAGACAAGCTCGCCCTTTTCTCCGTCGGGGAGTTTTTCGCCTGTCTCCGGATTGATCGTCTCAATGATGAAGTGGTCCTCGTTTACGTGCATTCCCTTCTGCTCGCTGCATTCAAAGGCAACTCCGGGTCCCATGACCTCAGTAAGTCCGTAGATGTCGTAGGCCTTGAGTCCGAGAAGATCCTCAATGTTGTGTCTCATCTCCTCAGTCCATGGCTCGGCTCCGAAGATTCCAGCCTTCAGGTTCAGATAGTCGGGACCGTAACCCATGTCGTGCAGGGTCTCTCCCAGGTATGCGGCGTAGGATGGAGTACAACAAAGGACGGTTGCCTTAAGGTCGTGCATGAACGCAATCTGTCTCTGCGTGTTTCCAGATGAAATTGGAATAACAGTGGCACCAAGTTTTGTCGCTCCGCCATGAAGTCCGAATCCGCCGGTAAAAAGACCGTATCCGTATGCGACCTGAACGGTATCGTTTTCATCGGCTCCGGCGGCTACAAGCTGTCTTGCGGTACAGTCGTCCCAAATGTCCAAATCTTCCTTAGTGTAGCCAACCACAATCTGCTTACCTGTGGTTCCTGATGATGACTGGATGCGAACTACATCCTTCATTGGGACGGCAAAGAGTCCGTAGGGGTAGGTCTGTCTCAAGTCATCCTTGCAAGTGAAGGGAATCTTCGCTATGTCGTCAAGTCCCTTGATGTCGTCCGGGCTGACTCCAGCTTCCTTGCACCTTTCCCTGTAATAGGGTACGTTTTCGTATACATGCCGGAAATTCTCAGCCAATCGCTTTCCCTGCAGCTTCTTGAGCTCTTCTGCTCCCATGCATTCCATTTCTTTCTGGAAGTATTTCATATTGATTTCTCCTGACCGGACTATTATAGCATGAACGCGGGATTTTGTCATGGGGGATTTTATTTTAAGGAATTGCTTATCCGAAAAAATCGGATATAATGGAATACGTTACATACATGAGAGGTATAATGATGAAAGGAATTATTCTTGCCGGCGGTTCTGGCACCAGGTTCTATCCGATTACCAAGGCTGTGTCCAAGCAGATTCTGCCCCTTTATGACAAACCGATGATTTACTATCCGCTGAGCTGTCTCATGCTGGCAGGAATCCGTGACGTTCTGATTATCTCAACTCCGAGGGACATAAGCCTTTTCGAGGAGCTTTTCGGTGACGGCAAGTGGCTGGGTATGAGTTTTACCTATGCGGTTCAGGACAAACCCAGGGGACTTGCGGACGCTTTCATTGTGGGAAAGGATTTTATCGGCAGAGATGACGTGGCCCTGGTTCTTGGTGACAATATCTTTTTCGGTCAGGCGTTCTCACAGACTCTCAAGGACGCTGTTTCAAGGATAAAGTCGAAGTCTTCGGAGGCCGTCATCTTCGGTTACAGGGTGAAGAATCCCACAGCCTATGGAGTCGTGGAATTCAACGCCGAGGGCAAGGTTCTGGGTATAGAGGAGAAACCCAGGGTGCCGAAATCGGACTATGCGGTTCCGGGACTTTATTTCTACAATAACGAGGTCGTGAGAATCGCGCGGGACGTAAAGCCGAGCGCACGCGGTGAGATTGAGATTACGGCCGTGAACAATGCCTATCTTGAGAGGGGGACCCTTTCCGTGGAGCTTCTTGGACGCGGCATGGCATGGCTTGACACCGGGACTTACGACGGACTTCTTGAGGCGAGCAATTTTATCGCCACGATTGAGAAGAGACAGGGACTCTATGTTTCCTGCATCGAGGAAATCGCCTTTTACAACGGATGGATTTCAAAGGAGCAGATGCTGGAACTGGCCGCCGGATATAAGACCGACTACGGTGAATATTTGAGATATATTGCGGAAAAATAATCGGCTTGGAGTATATTATGGTATTTGAGTTTAGGAAATGTAAGGCGGGCGATATTGAAATCCCCGGACTTTATGAAATACAGCCCAAGGTCTTCGGTGATAAGCGCGGTTATTTTTTTGAGGTCTATTCTGAGAGGGATTTTTTTGACGAGGGTCTTACCATGAAATTCGTTCAGGACAATCAGAGTGCTTCCTCAAAAGGTGTTCTTCGCGGACTTCATTTTCAGACCAAGCATCCTCAGGGAAAGCTTGTCCGTGCCGTATTCGGAAAAGTCTATGATGTCGCCGTGGATCTGAGGAGCAGATCCCCAAGCTTTGGAAAATACTATGGAGTCATCTTGGACTCAGAGAAACAGAATCAATTTTACATACCGGAAGGATTTGCGCATGGATTTTATGTTCTTTCCGAATCAGCTGTTTTTGCCTACAAATGCACGGATTTTTATGACCCGAATGATGAGGGGGGGCTAATGTGGAATGATCCCGCTCTGGGCATAGACTGGAAATTGCTCGTGCCGGGGATGGAGCCGCTTCTTTCCGAAAAGGACGGGAGGCAGCCGGCTTTCGACAAAAACGCAAATTATTTTGATTTGAATGGAAACTGGATTGGAGACTGACATGGCAAAGAGAAAACTGACGAACATTCTTGTGACGGGCGGATGCGGATTTATCGGATGCAATTTCATCCACTATCTCCTTGGCGAGAGCACAGCGGGAGGGGCTGCGTTCACCGACTCAGGATTCAAGGGACGCATCGTCAACGTGGACTGCCTGACTTATGCGGGAAATGCCGATAGCCTGAAGGACATTGATGCGAAATATGGCTGCGGAGCGAAAGAGTCTGAGAGACGGTATTTCTTTGAGAAAGTTGACATCTGTGACAGGCCGCAGATAGAACGCATCTTCAAGCAGTACGACATAGACACCGTGATTCACTTTGCGGCGGAAAGTCATGTGGACCGCTCAATCCTGGGGCCCGAGACCTTCATGCGCACCAATGTGATGGGAATCTTCACCCTGCTTGACGTGGCACGCAATTACTGGAACGTGAGCCTTGAGAACCCCCGTGACGACGTTCTTTTCCACCATATCTCAACGGACGAGGTTTACGGAACTCTGGGTGAGACGGGATATTTTCTTGAGACCACACCCTACGACCCGCGATCCCCTTATTCATCAAGCAAGGCGTCGAGCGACCACATCGTGATGGCATACTACCACACTTACGGACTTCCAATCACCTTGTCCAACTGCACGAACAACTACGGTCCCTTCCAGTTCCCGGAAAAACTTCTGCCGCTCATGATTTCAAACATCAAGGACGGAAAAAATCTTCCGGTTTACGGCGACGGAAAGAACATCCGCGACTGGATTTATGTTGAGGACCACAACCGCGGAGTGTGGCAGATTGTGAATCAGTCTCCTGCCGGGGAAAAATGGAACCTTGGTGGTGAGAACGAGTGGGAGAACATCCGTCTTCTGAGCACCGTGATTGATTTGGAGGCCGCCGAGCTTGGAAAAAATCCTGAGGACGTGAGAAAGACAATCACCTACGTGAAGGACAGACCCGGACACGACCGCCGTTATGCCATTGACTGCACGAAGGCGAAGACAAAGCTGGGATGGGAGCGCAAGATGACCTTTGAGCAGGGGCTCCTTTCCACAATCAGATGGTACCTGAGCCATGAGGAATGGATTGAGCACATAAAAAGCGGCTCCTACAAGGAATGGATTCAGAAAAACTACGGCGACCAGGGACGGTGAGGGAGGCGCTTATTTTTTCTCCGGGCTTATGTCGTCGTATGCGAGGTCGAATTTCATGGTGTTGCTGCAAATGTCAAGTTTTACGGTGACTCTCTGCCGTTTGCGGTTCACCTTGATTATGTTGCCGGAAAGTCCCGTAAGAGGCCCGTCCGTAATCACTATGCGCATGTCCTCGTTGAAATAGGCCTTGGAGAATCCCTGCACCTCACCGAATTTTTTCAGCTTTGCAAGGTATTCGAGGTCCTCGCCCTTCAAAGGGTGAATTTCCTTGTTGGACGGAAGAAAATGATAGAAGTTTCGGTTGAGCTTTGCCTCGCTTAGGACGGAGGGGCTCATCTTTTGGAGGGAGATGAACACATAACCCGGAAAAAGGGCCTGCTCATATTCAACTTTTTTGGAAGTACGCATCTTCTTTTTAAAAAACATGACCTGAGCAGAGTCATCAAATTTCCTCAGTGATTTCTCAAAATCAGTTTTAAACGCCTCTTCAGCCCCTGCCTTCACCATGATGCAGTAATATTCCATAAAACCTCAACTTGATGAGATTTTACCTCTTATAAACTTTTCTTTCAAGTAGTCCAAAGTATACATCTATGGGGGAAAATACACTTGAAAACAAGCTCCTTTTCGGTTATAATCTTATTTCAGAACATTCAGTTGTAACTGGCTGTGATGCACGATAGGTGCGCGGCGAAGTGCCTCGATCATTAGTCCCTTACTGCACGGGCGAAGCGCAGTTTTACAGAACGGTTTTTTTCAAGGCCCAGTATGGAAGGACGGAGGTGTCTTTAAAATTTTGGCTGAATGGCTCAATCTTCAAGACTGATTAGGAATATGATGGATAAAAATAGAATTGCCAGGCAAGATGACAACACTCAGTGGACTAAAGTAATCACAGCGAAAAAGCGGCTCATGGACTTGCATCTCCGTGATGTGTGGGATTACCGCTATCTCATAAAGATGTTCATCAAGCGCGATTTCGTCGTCAAATACAAGCAGACCGTGCTGGGACCTATATGGTATTTGGTTCAGCCCCTGGTCTCTTCAATCATGCACATGTTTGTCTTTGGAAAGATGGCCAATCTTGGTACTGACGGCGTTCCCTACATACTTTTCTATTTTGCGGGAACCATGCTCTGGACATATTTTACGAACTGCCTGAACAGCTGCTCGGGAACATTTTCCGCGAACCAGAATATTTTCGGCAAGGTTTATTTCCCAAGGCTCACCTCTCCCATAGCGAGCTGCGGCTTCCATATCATAACCCTTGCGATTCAGTTCATGCTGCTTGCGGCTATCTTTCTGTACACCGTTCTTGTGCAAAAAATTGCCGTCCATATTACGCTTCTTGCCCTTACGTTTCCGCTTATTGTCCTTTGGATAGGGCTTCTCGGCGGAAGTCTGGGGCTCATAATCAGCTCGCTCACGACCAAATACCGTGACCTGAACATCCTTTTGGGTTTCGGAATCCAGCTCGCCATGTATGCGACCCCGGTGGTTTATCCCCTTTCGGAGATTCCGGAAAAGTTCAGCTGGCTTGCGTATGCAAATCCGATGTGCGCTCCCATAGAGTTTTTCAGGATGGCGTTTTACGGGGCGGGCCATCTGGAGCCGTCAATGCTTTTTACAAGCCTGGGCATTACCGCTGCCCTGACCTTCTTCGGGCTCGTGTTGTTCTCAAGGAACGAGCGCAACTTCGTGGACGTGATTTAGGCGGGACTTTGATGACGGAATCCGAGCTTCTGAAAATCATTGCGTGCGGTGAGACCAGCCGCGTGCAGTTCAAGGGCTGCCTGTCCAACAAAGATAGCATAGCCGACGAGATGATAGCGTTCGCGAACTCCAAGGGCGGCATGATTCTGTTCGGTGTGGAGGATAAGACCGGTTCTGTAATCGGGCTTGATTATGCCTCATTGCAGGAGACCGGCAACGCTTTGTCCACGATTGCGAATGATTTGGTGAAGCCTCAGATTTTCATAACTACGGAGGCGGTCAGTGCGGGTGAAAAGACTGTGCTTGTCGTTTATGTGGACGAGGGAACCGCAAAGCCATACAAGGACAAGAACGGTACTATATGGGTAAAGCAAGGAAGCGATAAGAGAAAACTGACGGAGAACAGCGAGCAGATACGGCTTTTTCAGCAGAACGGATTGCTTTTTGCCGACGAGATGATTGTGCCGAATACTTCCGTCGAGGACATTGATGAGGCGAAGATCCGGGCGTACCTTGAGAAAATAGGGGACTCGGAGAATGACCTTCCGCCGGAGACTCTCTACAGGAATTTGAACATAGTAAATGACGGGCGGCTGACTCTGGGGGGACTGCTCTTTTTTGCAAGGAAGCCGGAGAGGTACCGTCCCACATTCTGCATAAAGGCGGTGAGTTTTTTCGGAAACGATATTGCCGGGGTGGATTACAGGGACAGCGAGGACATTTTCGGAACCATTCCCCAGCAGTTTGAGGGGGGAATGAGCTTTTTGACGAGGAACCTGCATCATGTGCAGGCCGGCCAGAATTTCAACTCGACGGGAATTCTTGAGGTGTCAAAAATTGCACTTGAGGAGCTGCTGCAGAACGCCTTGACCCACAGGGACTACACCAAAAACGCCTCGATAAACCTGCTGATTTTTGATGACCGGATAGAGATTGTGAGTCCCGGCTCCCTTCCGAACAGCCTTACCGTGGAGAACATAAAGTACGGGAATGCGGTTGTCCGCAACAGCCTGATTGTCTCGTTTAGCTCCAAGGTTATGAAATACCGCGGGCTCGGATCCGGAATCCGCCGTGCATTGAAGGAAGAGCCTTGCTTGAGGCTGATAGATGACAAGGAAGCCGAGCAGTTCAGGGTGATAATACCCAGAAAAGAATTTGTGGGGTAAAGTAAGAATCGAAAATTGAATTAAACGGGATAACTGTACTCACAGGTGAAAATGGCTGTGGCAAAACGACATTATCCAAGCTTTTATATGGCTTTGTAAAGACGTCAACAAATTTTGATTCTGCACTTTAGATTCGAATGTCCGCTGTCATGATTCTGCTTACTTTGTTTTCAATGAAAAAAACTTTGAGCAAATTCGAAATCGTTGGACAAGGAGGAATTTGAATTCCCCAAAAAATGTGGCTATTTGGCAATCTGATTTTGAGAAGGCGTTTTTGAAAACAGCTATTTAAGTTTTCTTGAGGATATAGGATAATAATTAAGGTTATGGTAAACGACATCGCAATTAAAGTAGAAAACCTCTCAAAGTACTACAAGCTCGGCGTAATAAACAACGGGACGCTCTTCCGTGACATACAGAGCTGGTGGGCTAGAGTCCGTGGCAAGGAAGATCCCCACGCAAAAATCGGTTCAAACTATGACTCCACGGCTGAGGGGTTCTGGGCACTCAAGGACCTGAACTTTGAGATTAAAAAGGGTGACAGGGTTGGAATCATCGGCCATAACGGAGCCGGAAAGTCAACGCTACTAAAGCTTTTGAGCCAGATAACGATTCCGACGGAAGGAAGCATAAAGATCAACGGAAAAATCGCGAGCTTGCTTGAGGTTGGAACCGGCTTCCACCCTGAGATGACGGGGCGCGAGAACATCTACATGAACGGCGCCATCCTTGGAATGAAGCACGATGAGATTGACAAGAAGGTAAACGACATAATTGAGTTCTCTGAAATAGGCGAACATATCGACACTCCTGTAAAAAGGTACTCCAGCGGAATGTACGTGCGGTTGGCTTTTGCTGTTGCGGCGCATTTGGACAGCGACATTTTGATTGCCGATGAAGTGCTTGCTGTTGGAGACGCTGCGTTCCAGAAGAAAGCACTTGGGAAGATGAATGAGCTTTCTGCAGGCGAGGGACGGACGGTTTTGTTTGTGAGTCATAATATGGCGCAAGTGAAGAATTTGTGCAACAAGGGGATTGTGCTGGAGAAGGGAAGGGTAGTAAAGAGTGGGGAGATTGAGGAGTGTATACAGTCGTATTTGTCAGATTCAAGAAATAGTGATTTAACCTCATATAGGGTTTTTGATAGTGATGATAGCAAAGCATTCCAACTATTGTCTGTTTATGTCTTAGATTTGTATGAAAATAATGTTTCAAGTTTTGAAAGTCAAACAGAGATAACAATAAGGTTGAATTGTGTTTCTCGTAAGCCTCTTCCAGGTCTGTATGGATGGTTCGGTGTTCAAAATGAATCTCACGATTGGGTCATAGTTTTCGATTCGACAGAGCAAGAATCATCAAATGAGGCAGATTTACCCAAAGGAAAGTATACATGGGATATAACTATTCCTAAAGGAGTGCTAAAGCCTGGGAAATATTTTTTTACAGCTAATTTTACTAGTAAATTTAATGAATCTGGTTTTAATGTAGATTCACCTTTGGAATGCTGTACTTTCACAGTTGTTGATACCCTTACAGAAAGAGGAGCGAAGAGGGGATCTATTACAAGTGTTGTTCCATCAATGAAACTCGTTGAGGGTTAAATCTATATGATTAATATAGAACAATTTATTTCGGAATATGTCACAGAGCGTAACTCAAGTCTTTTTGCAAAAGACATTCAGAACAATTCTGCAGCATTAACAAAAGCAATCAAAGATAAGTCTATGCTTGTAATTGGCGGTGCTGGAAGTATAGGCAGTTCATTTATAAAAGCCTGCTTGCAGTTTCATCCAAAAGCTCTTGTAGTAGTTGATGTAAACGAAAACGGTCTGGCAGAACTTACCCGAGACTTGCGTAGTACAAAGGGAATGTATGTACCAGACGACTATGTACCATATCCGATAAACTACGCTCAGCCTGTTTTTGAAAAGATGTTTCGAGCTCGTGGCGGTTTTGATGTTGTTGCAAACTTTTCTGCGCATAAACATGTTCGCAGTGAAAAAGACATTTATTCTGTAGAAGCCCTTTTGCAGAATAATGTTTTGAATGCAAAAAAACTTTTGGATTTACTTTCAGAGTTTCCGCCAGAAGAATATTTCTGTGTTTCGACAGACAAGGCTGCAAATCCTGTAAACATCATGGGTGCAAGTAAAAGGATTATGGAAGATGTAATCTTTGCATATTCCGATAAGTTTCCTGTAAAGACTGCCCGCTTTGCAAATGTAGCTTTTTCTAACGGTTCGCTGCCAGCTGGATTTATAGACCGTATTTCAAAATTGCAGCCAATTTCCGCTCCCAGTGATGTAAAGCGTTACTTTGTAAGTCCGCAGGAAAGCGGTCAGATTTGTATGCTTGCCTGTATGCTTGGAAAGAACCGTGAGATTTACTTTCCAAAACTTGAAGAAAAAAAGATGAAAACTTTTTCTTCTATTGCAACAGACTTCCTTCACGAAAATGGATATGAAGTTTTGGAATGCAGTTCTGACCAGGAAGCCATTGATAAGGCTGAAGACTTGAAGAAAGGTTCTAAGAAATATCCGGTCCATTTTTCAGGTTCAGATACAACTGGGGAAAAAGCATATGAAGAATTCTTTACCGATACAGAACAGACTGATATGAACCAGTTTGAGTCATTGGGGGTCGTAACCAATAGAACTGCCCGTTCAGTAAGTGAGATTCAGGATTTGTTTACAAAACTCGAAAATGCTTTTGCAAAGCCAAATACAACTAAGGCAGAAGTAGTAACAATTTTGAAGGATTTCTTACCTAACTTTGAACATGAAGAAAAAGGTAAATCGCTTGATAGCAAAATGTAGGAAGTGAAGTTATGAGTACAAAAGCTGATTACTGGAAACTAAGAGAAAGTTTTTACAAATGTAGAGATTTTGAAATAAACAATTTATGGCAAAAATCTATATTATTAACAGCTTTTTTTGTACTTGATTTTACTATCTATGCAAATGTTGTTACAAAATTATTTGAAAATATAGAAGATGAGAATAGTATTTCATGAGATTTGTTCTGCTTTGTGTATAATTGGAATTGTTCTATCTTTAATATGGATAATGATGGCAAAAGGCTCGAAAGCTTGGTATGAATTATATGAAAATGCTATATGTTCTATTGAGCGAGAAAAAACTATTGATATACCAGAAAGTTATAAAATGGGAAATATTTATGGCGAACGCCCTATAGATAATAACATTTTTACAAATAATGCAGGTTGTTATTCACCTTCAAAATTAAACATAATAATAGGTCGCTTATTTCTTATCATTTGGAATACAATTTATATAATTCATTTAGTATTTGAAATTATATGGATTAAGAATTCAAAAATAAATGGAGAATGTCCTTGTTTTCATTTAGTTATATGTTTATTAATATTCATTATTGTTTTAATTATTTACATAACTTCTTTTATTAATGCTTGGGCAAAAAGTTCTTTTCTTGAAAAACAATAAACTGATTGGAGCTATATATGTCAAATCAAGATGCAATTCAATTTATAAAATCACTTTATCCAGAATATGGCGATCATATTCCTCTTCATGCCCCAGTTTTTTTAGGAAATGAAAAAAAATATCTGAATGATTGTATAGATACAACATTCGTTTCTAGTGTTGGGCAGTATGTAGACCGCATGGAGCAGATGGTTGCTGAATACACAGGGGCTGCCCGCGCGGTTGTTTGTGTAAATGGTACAAATGCTTTGTATATGAGTCTTTTGCTTTCGGGAGTAGAGCAGGGCGATGAAGTTATAACTCAGCCCCTGACTTTTATTGCAACTGCAAACGCAATCAGTTATTTGAACGCTTTTCCTGTATTCTGTGATGTTGATGAGGATACAATGGGGCTTTCCCCTGTTGCAGTTCGCAAGTGGCTTGAGGAAAATGCTGAAGTAAAGGGTGAAAAGTGTGTAAATAAAAATACTGGTCGAAAAATCAGCGCAGTTGCTCCAATGCATACATTTGGTCATCCAGTACATCTTGACGAATTTGTAAAGTTGTGTGACGAATGGAAATTGGCACTTGTAGAAGATGCCGCGGAAAGTATAGGAAGTTTTTATAAAGGAAAACATACTGGTCTTTTTGGAAAAGTTGCAGCTCTCAGTTTTAACGGCAACAAGACTGTTACAACAGGCGGCGGCGGTATGCTTCTTTTTACCGATAGCGAGCTTGGTGAAAAGGCAAAGCATCTTACAACTCAGGCAAAAATTCCTCATCGCTGGGAATTCAAGCATGATGCAATCGGCTATAACTACAGAATGCCGAACATAAATGCAGCCCTCGGTTGTGCTCAGATGGAAAATATCCAAAAGATTCTTGAAAATAAACGCAAAACTGCAATGTCTTATAAAGACTTCTTTGCAGGAAGCGATATTCACTTCTTTGATGAACCAAAAGACTGTAAATCAAACTTCTGGCTTAATGCGGTTATGCTTTCTAATAAGAAAGAGCAGATTAAATTCCTTGAAGAAACAAATGATAATGGTGTTCAGACTCGTCCTATTTGGGAACTGATGAACAGACTGGAAATGTTCAAGAATTGCCAAAAAGGTGATTTGTCTACAGCAGAAATGTTTGCTGATAGAGTTGTGAATATTCCTAGCGGATATGGGGCAAGCAGATAAATGAAAAAAATCTGTGTTGTAACCGCGGCACGTTCTGAATATGGGCTCTTAAAATGGCTCATGCATGATATTGATGCTGATGCTAATTTCCAGCTTCAATTGATTGTAACTGGTGGGCATTTATTAAAAGAACAAGGGCATACTATTGATGCCATAATCGCAGATGGATTTAAGATAGATGCTACTGTAGATGCTAATCTTGATACTTCATCTACAGAAAAAATTGCTTCATCAATGGGAAGAATGGCGGAGAAATTTGCTCCTGTCTTTTTAGAATTACAACCTGATTTGCTTTTTGTTTTGGGTGATCGTTATGAATTACTTCCTATTTGTAATACAGCATTTGTTATGAGAATCCCTATTGCTCATCTTTCAGGCGGCGATGTAACAGAAGGGGCTATTGATGATGGGGTTCGAAATACTGTTACAATGCTTGCAGATTACCATTTCCCAGGACCGATAGATTCTGCAAAAAATATTGAAAGAATGCGTGGAAATAACAAAAATATCTGGCCTGTTGGGGAGCCAGGCCTTGATGCTTTTAATCGCATTGAACTCATGAGTCGAAATCAACTTGCAGATAATCTTGAACTTGATGTAAATAAAAAATGGTGTCTTATGACTTATCATTCAGAGACGCGAGAAACTCTTGAATATAATCTTTCGGCTGTTCAGAACTGTTTTGATGCTTTATCAATACATAAAGATTTGCAGGTTGTAATGACCTATGCAAATGCTGATTTTGGCGGAAAAAAGATTAATGAACAATTAGAGAAAGTGGCTGAGTCTAATCCTTCTCAATTTAAGGTAGTACCTTCTCTTGGTCAATTAAGATATCTTAGCTTTATGAAACAGGTTTCCCTTGTTATTGGAAATTCAAGCAGTGGAATTGTTGAAGCACCTTTTCTTGGAGTATCTGTAGTAAATATTGGTGAACGACAGAAAGGTCGCTACCAGTGTAAAAATATTATCCAATGTAAGAATGATTCAGTTGCGATTACGAGTGCAGTAAATTCTTGTTTTGAAAAAAAACTTGATAATAGTGACTGCAATTTCTGGGGTAATGGACACGCTTCAGAAAGTATTCTTACGATTCTTAAGGAAAATATTTTCAAGAACTAGCTTATGGAAACTGTAATTGGTGGTGAATTCAAGATTCCTCTGCTAGACATAGAAACAAAAGAATTTGATAATGGCATTTTTTTTGCTTCTGGAAGGGGGGCATTTGCTGCAATATTAAAAAGAATTATTGCTAATAATAATACTATACATAAGCTGGGGGGGGTAATGCTGCCTGACTACTTATGTTCGTCAATAACGCAAGTTTGTATTGATGAGAAAATATCATATCAATTTTATCATATAAAAGATGATTTACTCCCTGATGAAGAACAATTGATGCCAAAGTTAGACGATAATTCTGTTGTACTTTTGATTTCATACTTTGGTATGATTGATGTTGAGAATGTTGCAAATAGAATAAAAAAACAGAATCCAAATGTAGTTATAATTTTGGACGATGTGCAGAATTATTATTCACAATATTTTGAAAGCACTTTTTGGGATTATCGTTTTAATTCATATAGAAAATGGTTTGCTGTCCCTGATGGGGCGGAGGTGTTTTGTAAGTCTGGTTCTATTGATTTACCACATGCGAAAAATACATTTGCACAGTACAAGTTTTCTGGCAATGTGCTTAAGAATTTTTCGGAATGGGTAGAAGATAGTTTGTGCCTTGATTTAATTGGAAAAGGTGAAGAAATTCTGGATACAGATTACAATTGTGAATGTTCAAAAATCAGTAGGCATTTGATACCAGAGATTTCGTTTGAGGAAATAAAATCTAAAAGAATGGAAAATGCGTCTTTCTTACATGATGAATTAAAAAAACTTGGAATAAAGCATACTTATAATCCAGAAAGTGTGCCACTTTTTATTCCTGTTTTTCTAGAAAATAGATCAGAAGTCAGAAAAAAAATGTTTTCAAATAACATTTTTACACCAATACACTGGCCGTATGAATCAGATAAATTAAATGGAACCTTAAAAAATCAGCTCTATAAAACAGAGCTTTCGCTTATATGTGACCAGAGATATTCTCTGAATGATATGAAAAAACAGATAGAAGTTTTAAAAAATGTTTATAGAAATTACAGACAAATGGAATGATAAACTTTTGCATTTTTCAAAAACTCAGAAAGATATATATTTTTCTGAATCTTATGTAAAACTTGCAACAGGAAAAAATGAGACACCGCTTTGTATCGTTTGTACTGAAGACGAAAACATAATGCTTTTACCTTTTTTGAGGAGTGAATTTAAGGATTTCTTTGATTTTGAAACTCCATATGGATATGGTGGTCCTATTTCAAATAGTACTGATGAAAAATGGAATGAAAAGGCCGTAAAAGAAATAGTTAAATATTTTAATTCACAAAATTATCTTGCTGGTTTTTTGCGCTTTCATCCGTTATTAAATAATTCTGAATTTTGTAGAAATACATTTACAGTAATAGATGACAGAAAAACTATTGCTATTGATACAGCCGTATCAGAAGAAGAAATGTGGATGAATCAAATTTCTTCAAAGAATCGCAATATGATTCGTAAAGCTGAAAAGAACGGCCTTACTTTTGAAAGAGATAATGAATTCGACCATATAGAAGAGTTTAAGAAACTATATAATTCTACGATGAGTCGTTTAGATGCAGATGATTTTTATTTCTTTGATGATGAGTATTATAAGAAATTTATTGAAATCTTTAAAGGTAAAGGTTTTTTAGGCTGTATTAAAAAAGATAATGAAATTATAAGTGCTGCCTTATTTATGTATGAAAACTGTTGGGGACATTATCATCTTGCAGGGAGCAATAGAGATTATTCATCCCTCGGAGCGAATAATTTACTTTTGTGGAAAGTTGCTTGTGAAATGCATAAAGAAGGTGTAAAGGAATTTCATCTTGGTGGCGGAACAAATGGAGATGAAGAAAATAGCTTGTTTAAATTTAAGCGTTCTTTTAGTCCAAATGAAAAACAATTTTCTATAGGAAAGATTATATTTAATAATGAAGCCTATGAGGAAATCTGTTCGGAATGGGCTAAAAAATATCCAGAAAAGGCAGAAAAATATAAACATCATTTACTTAAATATAGGTATTAAAAATTATATCTTTTAATAAAACTAAATGTTAATTGACAACATATATTTGTTTTATTAATATTAGGATTATACATGAAAGAATATTTATTAATTGAAAATTTTGGTCCAATTAGAGAAGTTGAATTGGAAGATATAAAGCCTCTATCTGTGTTTATTGGTGAATCAGGTAGTGGAAAAAGTACTATCCTAAAAGTACTTAGTTTATTTCGTTGGATTTATAAGAGAGTAAATTTAAAATCCTACTTGCAGCAGGCAAACATTTCAAAAACTGGTATTAGTTTTAAAATAAAAACACTATTAGGCATTTCTGGGATTCTTGAATATTTGCATGATGATTCTGTTATCATATATCGAAGAGATAAATATGTAATTGAAATGAAAAATAAATCTGTAAACACTCGATTTACAATAGCTCCTGAAGATTTATGTCTGGATAAAATCTGCTATATAAGTGATAAGAGAGCAATGATTGCAGATTTTATAGATAATAAAATGGAACGAAAAGTTGCAAATTATTATTTACAGGATACAATTGACAATTTTATCCAGGCATATAAAGAATTAAAACAATTTTCACTTGATTATTTAGGAGTCGAATTTAAACTTGATAAACAAGGAACCTCACCAGAAAAACTAAAAATACGGGGGTTAAATTCTGACTATTCTATTGAAATGAAGAATGCGTCTTCTGGAATTCAAACGGTTACTCCATTATCAATGATTGTTGAGTATTATGCAACAAAATACAACGCTGTTGAGTCCATGAATTCCGCTCTATTTAGATATATGACAGATATGGATATGTTGAAAAATTTTAATGCTGCAAAAAATGTCGGGGAGATTAAAAAACGCTCTGTTCATATTATGGTGGAAGAACCTGAATTAAGCTTATATCCAGAAAGTCAAAAATCATTGATAGATTATCTGGTTAAATCATGCTTTCATGATGTTCATGATTATAATATGACATTAATGATTGCAACACACAGTCCTTATATAGTTAACTATCTGAATTTACTTGTAGGTCGTGCTGAAAAGAAAATTGACACCCCTTATAAGATGAATTTTTCTGACATAGATGTTTATGAAATATCTGATGGATATGCGACTTCACTAAAATTAGATGTTGATAAAGAAATTGTTGATACTCGTTTATTATCAGAACCTATTTCAGAAATTTATGAAGAGTATAATGCTTTCGGGTTATAGCAATATGAAAGATCTACTAAAATCTGAAATAGTTAAATATATAAATATACATCGCTCAGAAATTCTTGAGGAATGGAATAAGAAAACTGAAATTCAGACTGAAACAATTTCGGATAGAATTTTTGACATTGTAGACTTACGAAGTAAACAAGGTTCTATAAAATGTTCACAAGGGACAGGTGAAGCAACTTATTTTAATGCAAGTAATCTTTCGCTATGTTTTATAAGGTATGAAGATTTTATAAATCAGTTTAGAACTTATAATGATAGAGGTCAAATAGAAAAAGACTGGACAAAGGGGTGGAGCAGACCTGATTATATTGCCTATGATTCTGGTGCTGAAAAACAATATTTCATAATACATGAATTATCAAGTGGTGATATTTCTAATAAACATACTGATGGACGAAAACAACTATTAAATACAGTTTTGTTATTATGTTCTCAAAATGAGATTAATGATAAGTTACAAAATGATTTTAAAGAAAGGGTTTGTTTTTTATCGGCAAAAGGTTGTGTAAAGGCGACTCCAAATAGTAATGCTGATAGCTTTATGGAAATTTATAATCATCTACCAGATCCTATTCCAATTCATAATAAGGCAGTTGAAAAAAGAAATTTTAAAGAATTTGAAACAAATGCAATAAAACTATAATTGAATTTGATGGAATAGAATATGTCACATACTTTAATAATTGCAGAAGCTGGAGTAAATCACAATGGAAAGCTAAATTTAGCATTGAAACTTTGTGATGCAGCAAAAGAAGCTGGCGCGGATGTTGTAAAATTCCAGACTTGGAAAACAGAGAAAATAATTACACATACAGTTGCCCAGGCTGAATATCAAACTGAGAATACTGGTAAGACTGAAAGTCAGTTTGATATGCTAAAACGTCTTGAGCTTTCTTATGACGATTTTAGAGTAATCAAAGAACATTGTGACAAAATTGGAATCCAATTTGCATCTACAGCAGATGAAGAAGAAAGTCTTGATTTTTTAATTTCACTTGGTATTCCTTTCATAAAAATTGGTTCTGGAGAAATAACTAATATCCCATATTTAAGAATTATGGGTAGCAAAAAGCTTCCTGTTATTATTAGTTCAGGAATGTCTACACTTTCAGAAGTTGATGTGGCGCTTACGGAACTTAGAAAATCTGGAGCAACTGATATTACGTTACTCCATTGTACTACAAACTATCCATGTCCTATGAAAGATGTAAATCTAAATGCAATGCTTACTTTGAAATATGCCTTCAAAATACCTATTGGATATTCAGATCACACAGAAGGAATAGAAGTACCTGTTGCAGCAGTTGCTATGGGAGCAAAAGTAATAGAAAAACATTTTACTTTAGATAGAAAAATGGAAGGGCCTGATCATCTTGCAAGTACAGGGCCTGAAGAATTCAAAAAAATGGTTGATTCAATACGAAATATTGAAAAAGCACTTGGAACAGGTGAAAAACTTCCAACAAAAAGTGAAATTGATATTTCAAAGGTAGTCTTAAAAAGATGTGTTGCATCTAAGCAAATAAAGAATGGCGAAATATTCAATGAAAAGAATCTCGCTGTGAAGCGAAATGATAAAGGGCTTCCTTCAAAATATTGGGATTTACTTATTGGAAGAAAAGCTACAAAAGATTATGAAATGGATGAGGCTGTGGAATTATGAATATAAAAGATTTTATAATTAAGGATAATGAGACAGTCCTTGATGCATTAAAAAAAATTGATGCACATTCATCATTTGGAACAAGAATACTTTTTGTTGAAAGTAAAGATGGAAAGATATGTGGCTCGGTTTCTGATGGAGATTGCCGCAGAGGTTTGATAAATGGTAAGAATCTAGCATCTTCAATTACTGAAATAATGAATAAAGAATTTACATCACTTGCAAAAGGTTTATATGATGTAGATACAATAAAGAAGATTAGAACTCTTGGATTGAAATATGTACCAGAATTAAACGAAGATGACTCTCTATATGAAATTCGAGATTTTACAAATAATAAATCATTTGTACCTGTAGATGCTGTTCTTATGGCTGGTGGAAAAGGAGAACGACTTAGACCATTAACATTGGAAACACCTAAGCCTCTTTTGAAAGTAGCAGATAAACCAATCATAGATTACAACATTGATAATCTTCTAAATTGTGGAATTAAGAATATCAATGTTACTGTCAATTATTTAGGCGAGCAGATAGAAAAACATTTTGAAAATCCTGTAATGGATGTTCAGATAAAAACAGTTCGAGAACCAAAATTTTTAGGAACAATAGGATCAATTAAGTTTGTAAAAGAGTGGCAGAACGACACTATTCTATTAATGAATTCCGATTTATTTACAAACATAGATATTGAAGCTTTCTACCTGCATTTCTTAAAACACGGTGCCGATATGAGCGTTGCTGGCGTTCCTTATAATGTGAATATTCCTTATGGAATTTTTGAACTTGAAAATACACGCGAAATTAAGGGAATAACAGAAAAGCCAAGTTATCATTATTATGCTAATGCTGGAATATATTTAATAAAACGAAGTTTGCTTGATTTCATTCCAGATGATGAATTCTTTGATGCAACTGATTTTATGAATAAGCTTATAAAAAATAATAAAAAAGTTATCCGCTTCCCTATAGCAGGATATTGGATTGATATTGGCAAACCTGAGGATTTTAAAAATGTTCAGGAATTTGCACGTAACATAAGGAAATTATAAATGAACTCATTGTATTTGATTCCTGCTCGAGGTGGTAGTAAGGGAATTCCACATAAAAATATAAAACTATTAAATGGAAAGCCTTTAATTCAGTATTCTATAAAGGTTGCACGTGAACTTGCTGACGATGCTGACATTTGCTTGTCAACTGACGACCCGCAAATTAAACTTGTTGCAGAACAACTTGGCCTAAAAGTTCCGTTCTTGCGACCAGATTACCTTGCCAGCGATACTGCGGGAACAAGTGATGTAATTGTTCATGCTCTTGATTTTTATTCACAGCATGGGAAACAATATGATGCAGTCGTTCTTTTGCAGCCGACTTCGCCATTGCGTACAGTTCAAAATGTAAAAGATTGTCTTGCACTTTATACACCTGAATATGACATGGTTGCAACTGTAAAAGAATCGAGTGTAAGTGCGGTTCTTTGTTATGAGAATCCTGAAGGATATTTAGAGCAGGTTATTGGTGGAAATAATGTACGCCGCCAGGATGCGGAAAAATTATACGAGTATAATGGTGCGGTATATGTAATCAATGCAAAAGCTGTAAAAGAGAAGGGGCTTGGAGGATTTACAAAAATCAAAAAATGTCTAATGACAGAAGAAAATTCTGTTGATATAGATACCATCCTTGATTGGAAGCTTGCAGAAATACTTTTAGATTCTTTGAATAATATAGGCTACTGATTAAAAATCGAGTATAATTATGAATTATTGTAGATATAAAAATAATTTCATTACAAGATTATGTTATGAATTTTTTGATTATTCTTGGATAGTGAAAATAAAAAAACCTCCAAGGTTTTTGGGATGTATTAAAATCTTTATACACCGATTGTTCCATTTTATACGATATCCAGATTTTCGCGAACCTTGTATTAAGGATTTAATTTTCTTTTCAACTTCTGTAAATAATAATAATGCTTTGAGGCCAATCTGGACAAAATTAAAACCGCAAGAGTATTCAGTATGGGAATGTGAAAATATTTTTTCAGAAACTAAAATTGCGATTTATTCTTTTTTGCATTTACCATCTTTTTTTCGAATGTATGAACAATTACCTGTTGAAGATAGATTGGTTGTACGTGAATATAATTATTGGTTTATGAATGTTTACGGTTATTATAAAGTCATTGATAAATTTCTCAAGAAAAATAGAAATAAAATAAAACTCTTGGTTTTAGCTAATGATCATTCACCAGTAAACCAGTGTATTATAGAAAACTGTATAAAACATAACATAAAAACTATGTATGTTCAACATGCAAGTATTGATGAAGAATTCCCACCAGTTCGATTTACATATTCATTTTTAGATGGTCTTGATACTTATAAAAAGTATGCGTCAAAAAAGAAAGTTTCAGGAACTGCAATTCTATCTGGTAGCAGTCGTTTTGATGCACTAAAAAAACAGTTATGTGTATCAGAATATATTGGTATTGCAATAAATGAATTGGATGATTTTTCTAAAGTATTTGATTTATGCGAATTCCTCATTGATAATGGCATAACTGATGTAATTTTGAGGCCTCATCCAAGATTGGAATTGCAAAAAGAAGATATGGAGAGATTTAATAATTTAGGAATATTATTTTCAGATGCAAAAGTTGAAAATTCATTTTCATTTATTGCTAAGTTGAAGCTTCTTATTTCTAATGAGTCGTCGATACATTTGGATGCATTATTAATGAAGATTCCTTCTGTTCAATACAATTTTTCGAAAGACTCCTTCAAGGATGTTTATTCATTTGTAAAGAAAGGTGTTGTTCCTCTTTGTGAGAATTATGAGAAAGTATTGAAAGAATGTATTTCTCCCCATAATGTTTCACCTGAGATTATAAAAGAATGGAATGCTGCATATGGGACAAAATATGATGGTAAAGTTTCAGATGTTATTTTCAATTTTATAAAAAATCTTAGGGATGGGACTGAAAAAGAATATATTGATTCCATTTTTAAATTTAATACAAAAGGTTACTACGAGTATAAATAAAAATTTAGATGGGGTATCGAAAGATGATAGAATTAATAAGAAAAATATTTAGAAAGATCAAGAAAATAATAAAAGGATGTCGTAAATTATCATATACCGAAATTGCACAACAATCTTTTGAATCATACGGTATTGGATTAAAAGTTAATGCCCATTGTACATGGCTTGCAAAGATAAAAGTTGGAAATTATTGTAATTTTAATGGAATGCAGATACGGGGGGGGGGTATGTGAGATAGGCGACTATTTTCATTCTGGTGTTGAATGTATGATTATTGCTGAGAATCATAACTATGAGGGTACTAGAATTCCTTATGATGATACTTATATCCAAAAGAAAGTTGAAATAGGAGACTTCGTTTGGTTAGGCAATAGAGTCACTATTGTTGGAAATGTAAAAATTGGTAAAGGTGCAATTATTGGAGCAGGTAGTGTTGTCGTAAAAGATGTTCCTGATTATGCAATTGTTGGTGGAAATCCTGCAAAGTTAATAAAATATAGGGATATCGAACATTTTAAAGAGTTAGAATCAAAAAAGATGTTTAATTAATCTTTTATGGGAGAAATCATGGTTAGTAGTGTTATACATAGTAAAAAAGAACTTTTTGCTTGCTTCTACATATTTTACAGATATAATATACAGGAGGCTGTTGCATGAAGCTTTCTGTGTCAATAGTCATCCCTATTCATAATAGGACGCATACATTAAAAAAATGTCTTGATTCTATTCTTTCTCAAACCTATAAAGACTTTGACTTGATTCTTGTTGATGACCATTCTACAGATTCTTCATTGCAAATATGTAATGAATACGCCTCTAATGATTCAAGAGTAAAAGTTTTTAGCCAGTCTGACGAAAAGCATGGTGCGCAATCCGCTCGCAATACTGGCATAACAAATGCAAAGCATGACTGGATAATGTTTAACGATAGCGATGATATTTGGGCTCAAAATAAGATACAGAAAGAGTTAGAGGTACTAGAAAAATATAATTTTGATGAAAAAATAGTTATCTACAGTGACTGTAATACAATAAATGTAAATACAAATGAAAAGAAATATTGGGCATTACCGCATATTGCGGAAAGTAATTCTTATAAGGACTTGCTCATTCAATCGGGACCTATGTTCCAAAGTCTTTTGTGCTCCAAAAAACACCTTGCAGAAATAGGATATTTGGATGAATCTGTTCCAAGTTATCAGGAGTGGGACACATCGATTAGGCTGGCGGAAAAGGGGCGCTTTGTTCATATAAAAGAGCCATTATTTGACTACTATGTAGGTGCAAACGATGCGATTTCTAAAAGTATAGATAAAGATTTTATTGGTCGCTGTTATATATATAATAAATTTAAAGATGAAATTATAAAAGCACATGGGAAAAAACAGTACAAAAGGATGATGGCACTATGTTTCTCTAATGCAAAAGATAATGTTGATTTCGAGATTCTTAAGGAACAAAATCAAATAATAAAAAAATATGAAGATAATCTTGTTGAATTGTTTGGAAAAGATTACAAAAATAAGATAAATAAATATACAAAAGATGCGAAACTCTGCAAAGTCAAAACTAGAATTTCAAATTTGTTACATACCCCCTTTTATAAAATACCTGGAAAGATATTTAGGAAGGTGTTCCCAAAAAAGAAAGAGTCATATCAGGATAAAATAAAAAGAAGCGTAAAAAAGTATGCTTCAAAAGTATATTTTAGTCAAGAAGGAAATGATAAGTTATTAGAGTTGCTATCAGGAGAGAAGCCTGTTTTCATAACTCGTTTTGGATCTGTAGAGTTAAATACGTTGAATGAGTTCACGAAGGGAAAAAACTATTCGGAAAGTACGTTTGCTTCAATGCGGAATAATGCGGGCTTTTTCCCTATAACACAAGAATCCCTTGATGGTTTTTCAAAACTCTATTTTGAATCCATAAAAAATATTGATTGCTGTGGTGTATGGTACAACGATGGAGAGGGTAAAATTTTAAAAGATAATGTTCCGTCAGCATTGCTTGTAGAGTTGTCTTGCTTGAATTCTTTTTTATATGACAATCCATATACGCAAATATTGCGAAATAAAAATGTTTTAGTCATTCATCCTTTTGTAAATTCTATCCAGTATCAGTTGGCTAACAATAGAACTAAATTGTTTTCTAATCCAAATGTATTGCCAGAATGTAAGATTAATCTTATAAAAGCACCTCAGACAATTGCCGGTAATACAGATGGCTATGAATCATGGTTTGAAGCACTTGAGGATACAAAGAAAAAAATAGCTGAGTGCAATTTTGATATTGCTCTTTTGGGATGCGGAGCATATGGTCTTCCTCTTGGTGCTTATATAAAGTCCTTGGGAAAAACTGCAATTCATATAGGTGGCGCATTGCAATTGCTTTTTGGTATAAAAGGGCGCAGGTGGGAAACAGAGTATAATTATGGAGAAACAGTATTCAACGAGCATTGGATTTATCCATTGGAATCTGATACTCCACCTAACTCAAATAATGTTGAGAACAATTGTTATTGGAAATAATCGTTTTGTTAGATATAAAATGCCTAGTTGTTTTTTTCATCAATTTTATGTTAAAATACGAGTATGATTAACACCATCAAAGACCAAAATGACAACGTTCTTGCAATTATCGTAAAGGCTAATTACGACAAGCCGGGTATTTCCTTTGTGACCCCGGATGATTATTCCCAGCAGCTTGCATATATGCATCATCCTGCAGGGCATGTAATTCTTCCTCATATTCATAATGAGGTAAAAAGGGAAGTGCTTTATACCAAAGAAGTTCTCATCATAAAGAAGGGAAAACTTCGTTGCGATTTTTATTCACAGGAAAAAGTGTATCTTGAGTCAGTCGTTATAGAAACAGGCGATGTAATCCTTTTGGTCTCTGGCGGACATGGTTTCGAATGTCTTGAAGAGACGGAGATGTTTGAGGTAAAACAAGGTCCCTACGCAGGGGAAAACGATAAAGTCAGATTTGAGCCGCACAAATTCGATTGATTTTTCTTTTAATACCTTGTATACTTATTACATAGGTGGATTAACATGAGAAAAATAACAGAAAGCTATGGTTCAAGAAAAGAGAAACAAAAATTATTTTCACAAGCAGGGATGATAGCTGTAAGAACAACTCAGAATAATAATCTTCCCTTAACATATGCTTATGAAAATAAAGTTATAAAAGAATATCCTGACGGTCGTAAGCAAATTTTGGCAACATTATCAGATTATTCACAAAAAATCCTCAAAAAATTTACCATTAAATGATGAAAACTAAACGGTTAAGAATTTTCGCGGGCCCTAATGGCTCTGCAAAATCAGTATTGTATAAATATTTAATTTCGCAACATTATTTTAATAAATATTTTTATATTAATGTAGATGAAATATGTAAGGGGCTTGTTAATGGCTATAGTTTTTCAAATTGGCCTGTAAATATTTCTTTTGATGACTTTTGTAATTATGTAGAAAAGTCAACCTTTAATAAGATAATTAATCTAAAAGACTTAAAAATGAATTTGACAATCTCAGATTCTGTATTTACATGGAAGGGAAAGAGCAAAAATCTTACATATATTTCAGCTGTTATAGCCGATTATTTGCGTAATAAATTTTTAAAGGCAGATTCATCTTTTTCATGCGAAACAGTGTTATCCCATCCCTCAAAAATAGATTTTATTAAAGAAGCTAAGAAAAACGGATTTAAAATTTATTTTTATTTCATAGCAACAAAAGATCCAGTGATTAATTTAGAGAGAGTGCAAAATCGTGTAAAAACTGGTGGACATGATGTCCCTGTTGGAAAAATAAAATCCAGATATTACAGATGTCTTGATAATTTGTATGATGCTGTAAAATTATGTGATAAAGTATATAAGATAGGATTGTAGATTATGGCAGACTTTATTCCAGTATGTGAGCCTCTTTTGGGAGGAAATGAATTAAAATATGTTACGGGAGCCGTTGAAACAGGATGGATTAGTTCCAGCGGTAAATATGTTAATCAGTTTGAAGAGTCCTTTGCAAAATATTGCGGCGTAAAATATGCAGTAGCTGTATGCAATGGTACAGTTGCGATTCACCTTGCATTGTCTGCTCTTGGAATAGGAAAAGGTGATGAGGTAATAATTCCATCCTTCACCATGATTGCAACAGCATTTGCCGTCTGTTATACTGGAGCAAAACCTGTTTTTGTTGATGCAGATAAGGATACATGGAATATTGATGTAACAAAGATAGAAGAAAAAATTACCCAGAATACAAAAGCAATCATTCCTGTACATATTTTTGGGAATCCATGTAATATGGATGCGATAGAAAAGATAGCAAAAAAATATAATCTTTATATTCTGGAAGATGCGGCAGAGGCCCATGGGGCAGAGTACAGGGGAAAAAAGACTGGAAGTTTTTCAGACATAGCATCCTTCAGTTTTTTTGCGAATAAAAACCTGACGACTGGCGAGGGAGGCATGGTTATTACTGATAGTGAGGACTATTACAAGAAATGCCGTTATTTTAAAAATATGTGTTTTCCCGTTGATGCACCTCGTGTATATAGTCATGATGATATTGGTTTTAATTACAGGATGAGCAATCTTCATGCTGCGATAGGACTTGCTCAAGTAGAGAAAGCCGATGACTATCGTGATATGCGAATAAGGAATGCAATGCTGTATAAGCAATATCTTTCAGACTGCCCAGGTATTGTTTTCCAAAAAGATGAGAAGGATTCATTGAACGTTCACTGGATGAATGCTATAATTGTTGAACCCAAACTGTATGGACATAATAAAGACGAATTGATTTCCCATTTAAAATCAAATAATATTGATACAAGACTCTTGTTCACCAGTATGCATCGACAAAAGTCTCTTGAAAATTTTGGATGCAATTGTTCTGGTGAATATCCTGTAACAGATTGGCTTTCACAAAATGGTTTTTATCTCCCAAGTGCCTCTAGTCTAAGGGAAGAGCAGATTGTTTATATTTGCGATGTTATAAAGGATTTTGCGAAGAAATGAAAATCGGCATTTACATTCCTGATGTTACGCCTCAAGCTGGTGGTGCAAGTTCTCTGTTAAAAACTGTTCAAAAAGAAATTGAGGAATCCCACGATCCCTTGAATGAGTATCTTTTTTTGTACTATGGGCAGAGCAGTCGTGATTTGCTAGAGGAGCTGGATGGATTTAAATATGTAAACCTCAATTATTATAAAAATTCTTTATCTTTAAAACAACGGCTAAAAAACAAGATTAAGCAGAAACTTGGGGTGAATTCTCAACCTTTTAGCAAATTTGACGCGGCAGCAAAAGACATTGGCCTAGATTTATTTTGGTTTACAGCTCCTGGAACATACGATGTATCGTTCCCATATATTTATACTGTATGGGATTTGGGGCATCGTCGCACACCTTATTTTCCAGAGGTCTCAAGAAGCGGATGGTCTTGGCAAAACCGTGAAAGTACTTATCAAAATATGCTTTATAAGGCAAGCTTTATACTTACAGGAAACGAAGAGGGTAAGAAAGAAATTCTTGAAAACTATTCGGTCCCATCTGGTAAAATCAGGATATCGTCATTTCCGGTTGCTTCATTCTGTCGTGGCGAGGAACGGAAACCTTCTTTCGATATACCCGAACAGTTTTTCTTCTATCCTGCTCAGTTCTGGCCTCATAAAAATCACATCTGCATTCTGGAATCCTTGGTTATTCTCCGTGAAAAATATGGGTTGAAACCAACAGTCTTTTTTACAGGTTCTGACAAAGGAAACAAAAAATATATAGAATCAAAGATAATAGAATTTGGCCTTGAAAATCAGGTGCATTTTACAGGATTCCTGAAAGATGAAGAGCTTAAATGGTTGTATACACATGCAACGGCTATGATTTTTGCCTCGCTAATGGGTCCAAACAACATGCCTCCTGTAGAGGCAACATATTTGAACTGCCCTGTAATTATTACAGACTTGGATGGGCATAAAGAACAGTTACAAGATACGGCTTTATATTTTAACGGTTACAAGCCAGATGAACTCTCAGAGCATATAAGGACTCTTTTGACTGAAAAAGATACGAGGGATCATATTATAGAAAAAGAAAAAGTACTTGCTAGGGAGTTTGACAAAATAAATTATTTTTCTTGTATAAAGCAGATAATCGATGAATTTGCCTTAATACGTAAAACTTGGGGAGAAGATTTTATACACTTATAAACTTCTTTGCTGAAGGACTAAGAAGCTTATCACATTAATTTGGGAAATAAAAAAATGGAAACGAATTATAAGAATTTTATTTCATTGGGGTACTTCTATGGTGTCGCAGAAGAATTGGAAAAATATGGATTGAGAAATGCTTCTTTTCCTTTTGATTGGATAATTTCAGATTTCGAAGGTGTTATTAATTGTATTAAAACTGAATTTGAAGATTTTTTAAATCCTACTTTTCTCTCACAAGACTTTACAGATAGAAGTCATTATTTAAATACAAAGTACAATTTTTATTTTTTTCATGACTTTAATAAATATATACCATTGCAAAACAATTAAAAAAAGTTACAGAAAAATATAAAAGACGTTCCGATCGATTTCTAAAAACTATAAAATCCGAAACATTATTTATACGATATATTTCGGATGAAATAAAAAGTGAGAATGGGAAGTCCAAAGAGTTATTGTGGATAGAAGAGAATTTTAATTATATTCAGGATGTAATAAAAAGTTACAATCAAAATAATGAAATCATGTTTATTGGTAATGATGGGATTATATCCGAAAAAATAAATATATTTAATATTTCACCAGACGAAAATGATACTGTTGCAAGAAAATGGATTAAGAAAAACCAATATTTAAATGATTTCTTTTCAAATTATTCTTTTCCTCAAAAAGAAAAAAGTTTAATAAACTATCAAAAAAAATTAAAAAGAAAGAATAAAATTTTTGGCCGTGTATTTAGTAAATATTGCAGGTTTAAAAAATATTTCTTAAAAGAATATAATCATTCTGTACAATATAATATATAAACAACTAAATTTTCTATATACTTGAGCAGATATATATGTTCAAGTATATACTATAATAATGATAAAAGGATTATAAGTTTCAGAAACAGAAAGAATTTTGATGTAAAAAAATTAAGGAAGGCTTGTATAAAGAAATCAAAAATTGAACGAGTCATACTACGCTGAGGTAGCTTGGCGAAGAATATGGGAACAAGACGGAGGAACCTTTATGAATCAATGTACCCATAGGTTTGATTTGCTTCAATAGATGATGTGAGGTATGATGCCGTTCGCATGCTAGCTGTTAGTTACAGGAGTAAGTTCTCCGACGTAACAAACCGCATGAGAAGAAACAATCATAAGCATAGTAAATATTCTTAGAAGTTCAAAATTAGAAGTTCGTGTTTCATTTCCGTTCATTTTAATCTCCAAAAAATCAGTGTTTGATTTTAGAATACAATCCTAACAGATTTTTCATTTTCTGCAATATGCCATGGTATTTATTCTCATAAGTATCCAATCGTTCCAAAACATCAATCACATAGTCAGGCAAAAATTCTCTTATTTGCTCTAGTCGTTCTTCATGACGTTTTTGCCAGCTGGTATTGGAGCTAAGGCCTTCTTCTGCTTCAAATTTAGAAATCACATCTTTTACATATTTAAACTGAACGTTATTATTTACAAAGGCCTTAAAATATAAAGCAACATCAGCGCCTATTTTCCATTTTAAGTCATAATGGTTGTTCTTTATATAGGCAGTGGGGAAAAGCATGTTTTGATGGCTTAGAGATTTTGTTTGATAAAAAAAGTCCAATGTAATTTTTGAAGGATATGAAACTCTCCACTCTTTTTGGGAATTAAAAAAAATGGCATCTGTATAAACAATTTCGTCTGTAGAAAAATTCATTTTAGAAAATCTTTGTATTACATAATTGTCCGCAAGGAAATCTCCACTGTTCAAAAAAAGACAAAATTCGCCGTTGGCTTTTTCAATGCCTTTATTCATTCCGTCATAAATGCCCTTGTCTTTTTTGCTATGCCAATAAGAAAGCTGCTTTGAGTAATTTGAATCTTGCAATGCGTTTTGTATCACTTCTACGCTATCATCATTACTTCCACCATCTATTATTATGTGTTCGTAATCATTTGAACTTTGGGACATAACGGATTCAATTGTTTTTTTTAGTCCATTTGAGTTGTTAAAGTTTACTGTAATTATAGAAAGAAAAAGTTTCTTATCCATTCTGTATTTTCCTCATTTTTATGCTTTGAAACTTTAACAGGATGTATGCAAAAAAGTCTATATGGTATGATATTAATTTTACGTATAATAGCATTTTTTTTGTTCCAACTTCTTCTGTAAGGCAGTTAGTAGCTTCTGGAAAAGTTTTTCGCCAGTTCTTGCAATTTTTTAAAAAGTCTTTAAATTCAACACTAAAATTTTGCTTTGGATCTATATAAAAGAATTTTGTGTCAAATTTTAACTTTTTTAAAACATAGGGTTTATCTAAATCTTGTTTGTATAAGCCGTCCATTAAGGTTACAGCTTTCATCCTGTCCATATGATTTTTTATGGTCATATTTTGTGTTACAGATGTATCCCGAATAAAATAAGAATACCCTGGCAGATCAAGGAATTCTATTTTTTTTGCATTTTTCTGAAGGGATAATGCAAGATAACTGTCTTCACAAAAGGTAATACCTCGTATCACATCCATATCTACAAAATCAAAAAGATTTCGCTTGTATATTTTGTTTACGAGTAGGAAAGTTAAATCTACATTTTCACTATATAATTTGGCAAGTGTATGCTTTTTAGTTGGTACAGACAATTTTTTTATTTGTCCATCTTTTGTTATTTTTTTATATCCAAAAACAACTATATCCGCCTCAGTATCTTTAATCTTTTGTTCCGCCAGCTTTAATAGGTTTATGTCGTAAAAATCGTCGCTATCCAAAAACATTATGTATTGGCCACAAGATTCTTTTATGCCAACACTTCTTGCAACGGCAACTCCTTCGTTTTGTTTGTGAATAGTTTTTATTCGTTTGTCTTTTTTTGCAATTTTATCACAAAGTTCGGCACTGCCGTCAGTTGAGCCGTCATCAATTAAGATTGCCTCGAAATTTGAAAAAGATTGGTCAAAAAGACTTTGTACACAGCGCTCAAAATACTGTTCAACATTATAGACAGGAATAATAATGCTTATAAGTGGTCCAGAAGAATCTATCATACTGTTTATTATAGCACAACTAAATATAAAAGAAAAGCATATGTATTGATTTTTATATACTTTGAATATATACTAAATTAGATAAATATGTAAATACTATAGATGGTATGGAGATTTTTCCTTTATGAAAATAGGATTGTATATAAAGGATATTTTATACGCAACAGGCGGAACAGAAAGCTATACCGTTCGCATGGCGCAGGCTCTTCTGACGATTTATCCTGATTCAGATATTTGCTTTGTGTCTGAATGCTATGAGGCAAAATCTGAAATAGATAGTGAATCATTTGTAGAAACCCTGAATTTAAGGTATGGAACGAGATTACCTAAAAAAGGTATTTATTTTGAATGGATTCATGGGTCAAACAAAAATAAATTTTTTTCTGTATTACTAAGAAAACGACTTGTAAATGCCTCTAAGCTATTTGACTTGTTTTTTTATTGTAGTAGGGGACATTATGTTTTTAAAGCTAGGAAAAATATTGCAATAATCCATTTTCCAATGGAAAGATTGGAGAGCAGTAGGAGAACAAATTTCATATCACGAAAGATAATGGCATATAAGGATTCTTTATATGCAAACGGATATGATTTTTTTATGCCTAACTCGAATTTTACAAAATCTTTTTTACAAAAATGGTGGCCAGAAATTCCTGAAGAAAAGATAAAACTTATTTATCCACCTGTGATTCAAATTTCTGGATCTGACTGTCAAAAAAAGAATCAAATTTTTATTTGCTCTAGGCTTGAAGAAGATAAGAATCTGGAATCTTTGATAGATGCTTTTAAGAGTTCTGAATTTCTTTCCCGAAACTATACTCTTGTTATTGCGGGGGGAGCAGACAATGGTAGTATTTATCTTACTGAATTGATTGAATATGCAAAAGGGGGAAATATTCATATTCTTGCAAATGAACCATTCGCAGGAATATCGAAATTATATAATGAATCAAAATTTTTCTGGCACAGTAAAGGATATGGTGTTGATGAAAATATAGAACCGTATAAATGTGAGCACTTCGGAATAACGACTGTAGAAGCCATGAGTGTAGGGTGCATACCAGTTGTTATAAACAAGGCTGGTCAGAAAGAAATTGTTATATCTGATTGTGGGGAAAAATGGTTGACACTTGAAGAATTGACACAAAAAACAGAATATCTTGCAAAAAATGAGAACTTGCACAATAAATATGTAGAAAATTGCAAGAAGAGGGCTAGCGAATTCTATTTAGATAAATTTACATTACACATAAAAGAATTGCTTGAAAAGATGATGCTTATATAACAGAGACACTAAAGGAGATGTTAGTTGTGTTCGGAATAAAAACTAAAATCAAAAGATGTATAGCGCATTGTATTGGGGCAAGTTTTAAATCGACCGGGAAAAAGACTCTGGAAGAACTCCCGCTCAATAAAAAGATTAAGCTTTATATTCCAACGTATGACAACAGCAATCAAATAGTTCATCCGGATATTCTTTTGCGCGACGAATCTCCCAAATATGTTCTCGCTTTTACCCCTTATCCAAATACAAATGACAAATATGAAAATCCTTCCATTGCGGTTTCTGATGACGGTATTCATTTTGTGGAGGAAAAGAAGGGGATTAATCCGCTGGTTTCCGCTCCTGAAAAAGACCACAATGATGATCCCGACATATCTTTTCATAACGGAATGTACCAGATTCTTTATTTGGAGACAGTTCGTCCAGATTATCAGAATTTGATGTTGCTCACAAGCTCGGACAGACTGAATTGGGAAAAGGAGATCCTTAGGCATGAAGAATTAAATGGTAGAAATGATGGCTTTATGCTTTCCCCTGCTGTTGTATACAATGACCGTGAGTGTTTTTTATTTGCCGTGCATAAAGATTTAACAAACGGTAATACGCTTTACGCTGTCAAGGGGAATGATATTCATTCAATAAACTTCGAAAATAAAATTGAGCTGAGTACAATTCCAAACGATTTGCAGCCTTGGCATGTTGATGTTTTTAAAGATGGCAAGGACGGTTATGTAATGCTTTTGTGTATGGTTTCACCATATTCTTGTGAACAAAAAGAATATAGCCTTTTTATAGGAACGAGCAGTAATCTAATTGACTGGAAATTCCAAGAAACTCCGGTTATTAAAAATTGTTATCGCTCAAGTGGATTCGTAAGAAATAGTATTCTGTACATATATTTTTCAAGTAATATCTATGCTGATGTCTGGAAGACAGGATTGTATAAGATCAATTGGAATTGACACGATTATCTTGCAGAATCCACTAAAACATCTTTATAGATATTGTATATCCTTTCACAAATTGCATCGGCGGAAAAGACCCTCTCCGCATATTCTTGCATTTCTGAAGAATTATACGATGTGTAATTCTCCTTCATGCTTACTAGGGCATTGAAAAGCTCGTCCTCATTTCCTGGCTCGACCAGGATACCGTTGCTTTCATTGACAAAGGAATCTGGTCCTCCGGTTCTGGATGCAATAACGGGGCGCCCTACGTACATGGATTCCGCCAGAACTATGCCGAAAGTCTCGAATCGGCTCGGAAGAACGAAACAAGAGCTCCGGGCCATGTATTTGTATACCTCATCATGGGGAATCCTGCCTAAAAGCTCCAGACTATTGTTTATTCCTAACATCTTTGCCTGCTCTTTCAGCGCATTTTGTCCATCTTCCGTAAGGCCTCCGATTACTAAGACTCCACGGCGTTTTTCCAAAAACCTTGCAAACGCATTTAAAAGGACGTCAAATCCCTTTACCTTTATGTCATATCCTAACGAAAAGAAAGTGAATACCTCATTTTGCTTGATTCCCTCAAATGTGGAACGCGGAACTTCCTTTACGATGTTGAAAACGACTTTGACATCTTTTTGTGAATATACCTGTATTTTCTTAGCCAAACCATTTCCAACCGCAATTACAGATTTTGCATTATCAAAAACAGCCGGCAAATACTTTTTTTCGGTCGCTCCAATTCTGTTTCTAAAATAGGTGGATGAATGCTCCGTAATTACATAGGGAATTTTCATTTTGCTAATGGCATACCAGATGCCTGAAAATTGTGTGGAATGTATATGGATAAGGTCGAATTTGATTCCAAGGAGCTTTTGAGCCTGCAGAATCAGTTTCTTCAAAAAAACTGCTCCTCGCCTGAAATTGATTTCTTCCAGCTTTGGAAAATGAAACATCCTGGCTCTTACTGTAGTTATTCCGTCTTCTTCTGAGATGTATATTTTTTTTATGCCGGAATACATACCTATTTCTTTTATGTTGTATTGCTGAAGGGCTATTATAGTGACGGTGGCATCGATTTCATTCTTCTTAAAATAATCAAGAAGCGCATGGGCCTGTTCCTTGAAAAAAAGCCCCCTGACAGGATTATCCGGCGTATCGTACCAGGATGGGATTACAAGTAGATTCATAGCTTGCATATTATAGCAGATATATATTTTTTTGAAAATATGGGGAAGAGTTTTTTTGTATGATAGGGAAAGGGCTTGCAGAAATAAAGAAGAAATTTTATAATGCTCAAGCGCCAGGAATTTTGGAAAAATCAAAAAAAATCCAAAATGATAGACTGTCCTATTAGTTTTTGTAAATTTATCCAAGTTAAACTTAGAGGTAACATAAATCTTTCCAAAAAGGAGTAAATCCGCATGAGACAAAAATATAGTATCCTTTGTTTTCTTATAATGGCGATTATCTTTGCGTCATGTGCTCACAGGCCGCCAGCAGAGCGTGATTATGAGGACGTTTCGTATAATCCTTCTGCAGCTGAGCTTGAGAGAACTGGCATCCCGGTCATTAAGATTGTTACGGATGACGGACAAGAAATAGAATCAAAATCAGAATGGAAAGCTGCGCTCATTGAGGTAATAGGAAATCACTGTGGGTTTGAGAATGTATCAATTGAGACCATGAAAATAAAGGGCAGGGGAAACACTACCTGGGGATTACCGAAGAGACCTTACTCAATAAAGCTGGATTCAAAATCAGAAATTCTTGGGATGAAAAAAAGCAAAAGATGGGTCCTAATAGCAAATTACAGCGATAAGGCACTTTTGCGGAATGACTATGCATCCTATCTGGGAAACAGCCTGTATGACGCGTGTTGGAATCCTTCATTTAAATCGGTCCATCTTATTCTCAACGACACTTACAGGGGTGTATATCTTTTTGGCGAGCAGATAAAGATAGATAAAAATCGGGTGAACATAAAGAGCATAGGCAAAAGCAAGGATGATGAGGGTGGTTTTATTTTTGAAATCAATGAGCGCCTTGACGAGAAATTTAATTTTAAGACAAAAAAGGGTGTTTGCATAAGCTTAAAGGATCCGGATGACGTAGATTCTGAAGTTCAGCAAAAAGTCCAGGCAATGATTCAGACGGCCGAGGACGTGCTTTTTGGAAAGCATCCAGAGGATCCTGAGAACGGCTGGAGAAAGTATTTCGATGAAAAATCTGTAATTGATTGGTACCTTACGAACGAGATTACAAAAAATATAGATGCTGCATATTGGGGATCAATATATTTTTACTTTGAACCAAAAGATGGTTTGTTTCACATGGGTCCCAGTTGGGATTTTGATATTTCCTGTGGCAATGTGTATTATGATGGCGGAGATAAATATACCGGACTTTTTGTGAAGGAAAAATCTGTCTGGGTAAGAAGGTTGTTTTCGGATCCTGAATTTGTTGCCAAACTTAAACAGAGATGGAATTCAACGAAACAGGAACTTTATGATTCCATAAATACTTGGATTCCTGAACAGGCGGCGCTGCTGGAGGCGTCTGCGGAACATAACTTTAAGAAATGGCAAATCCTCGGGAACTATGTTTGGCCCAATGAGTTTGGATTTTCTGAGAGAAAGACCTATCAAAGCGAGGTTGATTATCTCATAAACTGGCTGAATTTACGCTATGAATATTTGGATAAGGCTATAAACAGACTGAAATAAGGCCTGGCCGGACTTCCCCCTGCCCCACTAGATAATCTCTGCCAAAAGTATTAGAATATGGGCTATGAAAATAACTGTAGCAGGAACAGGCTATGTGGGCCTTTCAGTTTCAATTCTTTTGGCGCAGAACAATGATGTGACTGCATGTGACATCATTCAGTCAAAGGTTGATTTGATCAACAACAAGAAATCTCCGATTGTTGACAAGGAGATAATTGAATATCTTGAGCAGAAGCCTTTGCATCTGAAGGCGACGGTGGATGCCGATGAGGCGTATAATTCCCCGGATTATGTTGTCATAGCGACACCCACCAATTACGATTCCGAAAAGAATTTTTTTGACACTTCTTCCATAGAGGCCGTGCTCTCCATAGTGGAAAAGAAATGCCCGGACACGACGGTCGTGATTAAATCCACAATCCCCGTAGGATACACCGAAAAGATTTACGGACAGTATAAAATCAAGAACATGCTTTTCAGCCCGGAGTTTCTTCGCGAGGGGCACGCGCTTTATGACAATCTCTATCCCAGCCGCATCGTTGTCAGCTATCCGAAATCGGTTCCTGCTTTGAAACAAAAAGCGGAGGAGTTTGCTGGACTCCTGAAAAATGGCGCGATCAAAAAGGATGTGCAGATTCTTACTCCGAACTGTACCGAGGCGGAGGCCATAAAACTCTTTGCGAATACATATCTGGCCCTTCGTGTGGCATATTTTAACGAGCTTGATACCTATGCGGAGGTCAGGGGACTGAATACAAGGCAGATAATCGAAGGGATAAGCCTGGATCCTCGCATTGGGGATTTCTACAATAACCCTTCATTCGGCTATGGCGGATACTGTCTTCCGAAGGACACAAAGCAGCTTCTTGCAAATTTCAATTCCGTTCCGCAGAATCTTATTCAGGCAATCGTTGACTCTAACCGAACCCGCAAGGAATTCGTCGCCGCACAGATTCTTTCAAAGAGACCGAATACGGTCGGAATCTACCGCCTTACGATGAAGGCAAACAGCGACAATTTCCGCCAGAGTTCCATACAGGACATCATGAAGATTCTCCGTGGGGAGGGAATCAGGGTTGTGATTTATGAACCAACCTTAAAGTCGAATGATTTTGAAAAGTATCCTGTAAACAATGATATTAAGTCATTTACGTCTGAGTGCGACATAATTCTTGCGAACCGGATGGCCGATGAGTTGAAGGAAGTACAGGACAAGGTTTATACACGGGATTTGTATTCGCGGGATTAGTATGCATAAGATTGTTTTTATTACGGCACATAACTGGGATACTAAAAGACAGGGGGGCTTTCATAAATTCGCGGAAGCTGCCTGCCTTTCAGGAATACAAACAGTTTTTTTCAGTTTCCCCCGCCCTTATTATGGATTGATTATGCATCGCGAGCAGATAAATAGGTCCGTAATAAGAACTTTGTCAAAAGGAAAAAAGTATCCTGCCTCAGGAAAAAAAGATTCACCAGAACTGTTAAACGTGACATTTCCGACGTTCAGGGTTCCTGACGGCATGGGACGTTTTTTGCCTGAGAAATTTATGAATTGGCTCCTGACGCATTCTTTTATAGGATTCAAGCGCTTTTGCAAGAAATATCTCTCAGAAACTGATTGTTTTGTTTTTGAATCCTGCGAGGGAGTTGCTTTTATAGAACCTCTTAAAAAGCTTTTTCCTGAAGCAAAAATGATTTACCGTCCGAGCGATCCGATGGTCTATGACTCTGTTCCAGAACGCGTAAAAAAATTGGAAAGGAACATCCTTTATAAGGCAGATTTAAGCATTATTGTAAATCAAGAAGGTTTAGAGGCATATAGAAAATCAATTCCGGAGTTTGATTCCAAAGTGAAGTACACAATTCTTTCAAATGGAATAGACATTGATTCCTACACGAAAAAATATGATTGCCCAGAGCTTTTGCGGGATAAAAAATCCGTCTTGTATGTAGGTGCCTGGGAAGTTGAATGGCCGCTTTTGTTCAAAGCCTGTGACTCTGATCCTGACTTAAATTACATTGTGGTTTGTCCGAATTATCCTTCCCAGGAGATTCAAAAAAGGATAAAGGAATACAATAACCTGCATTATGTTCCCGGCATTAAACCTTCTGAGGTTCCTTCGTGGATTACAAACTGCAACGTAGTGATGGTTCCCTATGTGACGGATTTCTATAAGGACAGACCTCTTGGCATTACCGCAAAATACTATCAGGCCATGGCGGCCCATAAGCCCATTGTTGCCTATTGTGACACGCCGAAGCTGAAAGATGCCGGTGTTGTAGTGACGTATGACTATGACGATTTCACAAGGGAAGTGCGGAAAGCAATGGAAAAATCCTCATGCGATTATAGCTATGACCTGAGCGGTCGTGAGTGGAAAGAAGTATGTGACAGATTTATTTCTTTGTGTAGTTGAATTTTATAGTAAACAGGAGTTCTGTATATGTTTTTTATTAAGCCGACAAAAAAAACTTTTTTTCTCTTTATTTTCCTTTTGGCTTGTTTTGTGCTAAGTTTGATTATGTCTACTGGGTGGTTCAATGTTTTTGCCATAGAAACAGTCCAAAACATAACTGGGAAGACTCTCCGCAATCCTTATAAATGGTCCTGTGCGGTCTACAACTGCGTACATATCCCGCTGTTTATTTCCATCGTACTTTTATTTTTGAAGTTTACTTCCAGTGGAAATTCCATTTCTTCGGCTAAGGCGAAAGCATATAAGAATTTCGCAGATTTTTTTATTCAGAAGAGGAATATCATTTTTACTGCATTTCTCGTTTTATTTTTCTTTATTGCTTATTATAAGATTATTAATGCGGATTTTTATTATATGGATGATATGGCCAGAAATATGGGTGCTGATGACTCTGGCTGGATGGCCTATGGACGATATATTTCTGAATTTGGCTCTGTGCTTGTTCACGGATCGTTTCCTTTAACAGACATTGGCCCGCTTTCCCAAATCATTTCGATTGTCATTTTTGCATTTACGGTTTTTACCTTGTCTTATGTTATATGCGGAAATGAGATAAGGATGCTTCCGACTCTTGGATTGTCCTTAATTTTTATTTCTCCTTTCTTCAGCCAGTGTTTTTCTTATCGCTATGATAATCCATACATGACGCTTTCCATTCTGTTTGCGATTCTTCCATTTCTTTTTTGTGAAGATAAGAAATCGTTCATATATACATCAATTATATTCCTTATTCTTTCTTGCATGTCATACCAGGCCGGAACTAGTGTTTACATAGTTGTCTGTATGTATCTTGTGCTTAAAAAAATCATTAATGGGAAAAAGGAAAATCTTGCCAGCTTTATAATCATTTCTGTTATTTCTTTTGCACTGGCTCTTGTGATATATCAGCTCTTATTTAACTGTTCTGGGAATCCGAAGTTTCCTAAGCCAGAAAATATGGGACTGGCTTCTACAGGATTTTCTGTTTCAAGGGTAATTCCAAACTTAAAAATTTACACATCTTTTGTTCTGGAAAATTTCGGAGGATATATATTCAAACTTTGTTTCATAATAACTCTTCTGCTCTTTGTTGTTTTGAACATTGTAAAATCAAAGGTTAGCAAATTAGCCTCATTTTTTGTTCTTGCCATTTTCATCGTTGCGGGTTTTATTCTTTCACTTGGGGCATATCTTGTTTTTGAAGCTTCAATGATTGCACCTCGTGTCCTTATGGGCTTCAATTGTTTCGCCGCTTTGATAGTTTTTGATTCATTGCTTATGATTTCTGAGAAAGTTCAAAAACGCAGGAAACTTTTGTTCATACCGGCTGTTCTTTGCCTTTATTTATCCGTTGCCTTTTTGTATACTTATGGAAATTGTCTTACGCAGCAGAAGGATTATGCTGATTTTCGGATGCATGCATTGATTTATGATTTGAGTGAATATGTGAGTACCGATTCTGGAGAAATAAAAGTAACGCTCAATGGTTCCGCCGGTTACTGTAAGTCCTATGACAATGCCCGCAGACAATATCCGATTATAGACTCTCTAATTATGAGATTTCCTGGGTCAAATATGTGGGACAAGGACTGCGCATATAAGTTCAATTTCATTTTTGATGACGCCTATCTTTCTGAAGTTCCATCTGATTTTATGAAATTGAAGGATTCAAAACTACATGCCATTTATGCTTCTCCTGACAGACAAATTTTTTATGTGGAATTAAGGGAATAGATTTTATGATCATTATTAACGCTTCGTTTTTATGCAGAAACTTAACGGGAATAGAGAGGTTCGCTTTTGAGATTTGCAGGAGACTGGATTTGCTTATCCAGAAAGATGAAATCTGGATGTATGTTCCTCGCAATGCAAAAAGCATTCCTGAATATAAAAACATAAAGATCATAGTTTCTAAGAAAGAACTCACAAGTTTTCCTGTCTGGGATCATCTTATTTTTTCTGGATTCGTGAAAAAAAATCACGGAGTTTCTCTGGATTTTGCTAACATCACGTCTTTATTTAATCCCGGCTATGTCTTTATACATGATATATATGCGAAGCTTTATCCAAGAGATTTTGTGGGCTTTAAAGACAAGCTCAGGCGATTTTACATGTGCTGGATGTATAGCCACGCGGCAAGAAGAGCGAAAAAAATTTTTACAGTTTCAGACTTCAGCAAAAGACAGATAACAGAGACCTATGGGATTTCCTCCGATAGAATTTCAGTAATTCCAAATGGCTGGGAACATTTTGAATCAGTTAATTCTGATCCTTCTATATTTGAAAGTTTCCCGCAGCTTAAGAAAGGAGAGTATTATTTTACTCTTGGGAGCCTTCAAAAGCGTAAGAATCTGAAATGGATTTTGGAATATGCAATGAAAAATCCGTCCGAGAAGTTTGCAATTTCCGGTAAAGTCATTAACGGAATGCAGAGTGATGAGCTGTCGGCTTTGAAGGAGCTTCCAAACGTAATCTTTTTGGGTTACGTGTCAGATGAAAATGTTAAGTCTCTCATGCAGAACTGCAAGGCGTTCATCTTTCCAAGCTACTACGAGGGATTCGGAATTCCCCCGCTGGAGGCGCTTTCTGTCGGCGCGAAAATTGTAGTGGGAAATGCGGCGAGCCTGCCGGAGATTTATAAAAAATCTGCGTATTATATTGATCCTGAAAAAACGGACATCTCTTTGAGCGAACTTCTTTCAAAAGAGGTTGAGCCTGCGGACGAAATCTTAAAGTTTTATACTTATGAGAATGCGGCAAGGCTTTTGTACGAAAAATTAAGGCTCCCCCATTTCCCTACTTCCTGACATCCCCATGGAGGAAATCCTGGTAGCTGATTTCAACGCCCTCACGGACATCGACCTTTGATTTCCAGCCGAGGGCATTTAAACGTGTTACGTCGCACAGTTTCCGGGGCGTGCCGTTCGGTTTGGTGGCGTCCCATTCCATCCTGCATGTCCTGCCGCTTGAGGCAACATCAGCATATACCACGTCCCTGACTGTCTCCGCGAGCTGCTTTATTGTGCATTCCTTTCCGGTTCCCACGTTTACGAAATCTCCGGTGGGCGTGCGGAGGTCTGCGGCATTTTTGTTTTCCATCAGATAAACCACGGCATCAGCAAGGTCTCCCGCGTAAAGGAATTCCCTGAGTGGAGAACCGTCTCCCCAAAGATGCACCACGTCCTCGCCGCTTTCCTTGGCCTCGTGAAATTTTCGGATCATCGCAGGAAAGACGTGGCTTCCCTGAAGCTCGTAATTGTCGCCAAGGCCATAGAGGTTTGTGGGCATGACGCTTAGAAAATTGGTTCCGTACTGCTTGTTGTATGCGGTGCAGAGCTTTATGACGCTGATCTTTGCAAGCGCGTAGGCATCGTTCGTCGGCTCAAGAGGTCCCGTAAGAAGAGACTCCTCGCGGATCGGCTGCTCGGCCATTTTGGGATAGATGCATGTTGAGCCCAGGTTCATCAGTTTTTTTACGCCGTTGACTCTGGCAGCTTCGACCACATTGAATCCGATGACCATGTTCTGATAGATGAAATCCGCGGGGTAAGTTGAGTTCGCCCCTATTCCACCGACGTGTGCAGCGGCCAAAAAGACATACTCCGGTTTTTCCGTCTTGAAAAAATCATTTACGGCAGCCTGATTCAGAAGATCAAGCTCCTTGTGTGTCCTTGTGATGATATTGCCGTATCCCTTTTCCTGAAGGCATCTGAGTATCGCGCCTCCGACAAGACCCCGGTGTCCTGCCACATAAATCTTCGCATTCTTTTCCATAATCATCTCTGGTGCAGGATTTTTTCTGCCCTCACATATTCCATGTCATGCTTCATCATGATTTTCACGAGCTCCGGGAACGGAGTCTTTGTGGGATTCCAGCCCAGAACTGATTTTGCCTTAGTCGGGTCGCCAAGCAGGGTCTCAACTTCGGCGGGACGGAAGTACTTCGGATCCACCTCAATCAGGATTTCTCCGGTAGCCTTGTTGTAACCCTTCTCGTTTACGCCCTCGCCCTTGAACTCTATCTCGATTCCTGCCTCCCGGAAAGCGTAGAGACAGAATTCGCGGACGGAATGCTGCTCGCCGGTTGCGACTACAAAATCATCGGGCTTGTCCTGCTGGAGGATGAGCCACATGCACTCAACATAGTCCTTCGCATATCCCCAGTCGCGGAGTGCGTTCAGATTACCGAGGTAGAGCTTTTTCTGGAGTCCCTGTGCAATGCGGGATGCGGCCAGAGTGATTTTTCTTGTCACGAAGGTCTCACCACGGCGCTCAGACTCATGGTTGAAAAGGATTCCGTTGGAGCAGAACATTCCGTAGCTCTCGCGGTAATTTTTCATAATCCAGAATCCGTACATTTTTGCGACGGCATAGGGTGAGCGGGGATAGAAAGGCGTCGTCTCTTTCTGGGGAACTTCCTGTACGAGCCCGAAAAGCTCAGACGTTGATGCCTGGTAAATGCGGCAGGTCTTTTCCATGCCCAAAAAATGGACTGCCTCAAGAATGCGGAGGACTCCGGTTGCGTCACAGTCGGCGGTATATTCGGGGACTTCGAATGAAACCTGGACATGGCTCTGTGCGCCAAGATTGTAGATTTCCGTCGGCTTCACTTCGCGGATAAGACGGATGAGGCTCTCGCTGTCGGTAAGGTCGCCGTAATGCAGGTGTACGCGGCGTTCCTTGTGCATATCCTCAATTGCACTCTCAAGATAAAGATGTTCTATTCGTCCAGTGTTGAAGCTGGATGAGCGTCGAATGATTCCATGTATCTCATAGCCCTTTTCAAGCAAAAATTCAGCAAGAAAAGACCCGTCCTGTCCGGTAATTCCGGTGATAAGCGCTATTTTGTCTGCCATGGGGATATTTTAGCATTTTTCACTCAATAATTCAATACAGGGAAAAATCAGAACTCCACCACAATCATGATCGGGACGTGGTCGGAGAGGCGGTTCCTGAGTTCCTTTGACGAGGTGCATTCCACTCCTGCTATGATGATGGAGCTCTCTTTCTCCAGGTTCCTTCCTGCGTTTCCTATGCGTGCCCTGACGGTGGGAGTCTTGACTTTTTCGGCCATGGCGGGGTTGTAGATGAAATGGTCGTAGTCGTTGGCGTAGGCGAAACCGCTGTCTCTTATGGAGAGGGTGGTCTTCGGGCTGCTTTTGCCGTCTATGACGTAGGACTCGAAATCCAGGGATGCGAATTCCTTTCTGCGGGTGTTGAAATCTCCCCCTGCAATAACGGGCTCGTCGCTGATTTCTCCTCCGAATTCATTGAGCAGCATGTCGGCGAGGGTCAGAAGATCGCGGTCCCTTTTTTCCATGGAATTCTTGGACTGCAGATGGACGTTTACAAGGATGAATGTGCTTTCACCGGATGTGAATCTTGCGGCCTGAACATTGTTTTTGTTGAAGCGGTAGTCGCATTCGGGGAAAATCGTAAAGCCGAGGGGATCCGACAAATCCTCCGCGGAGACCTTCTGGGAGTTGTAGAAAATCGCGTTGTTCTGGGACATGTCGCCGCCTGAAAATGCCGTGCCGTCAATGGTCACTCCGTCGTGGAGAAGATAGGTCGCCGTGGATATGGATTTCCATTCAGGACCCAGCTCCCATGCGATGTCGTCAAGGATGGTCTTTTTCTGGGGGAGCTTGAAGTGCAGCTCCACATCTCCATAGAACCGTGTGACGAAGCCCTTTTTCATTGTGATGGGAACTTCCTGCAGGAGGACTATGTCAGCCTCGTTCTGCCTGACAATTTCTTCGATCCCTGCCATCCATTCCTCGTAATGCTCCTTTTTGTACGAGCTGTTGTGTGCGATGTTGTACGAGAGGATTGTTATCTTTTCACAGAATGCGAGCGACGCTGTGAGGAAAAATGCGGCAATCAGTGTAAGTTTTTTCATGCAATCCTCCCGGGCATTTTTTGATTATTTGTTTTTACCGCTCAGACGACGGAAGAGCCGTTTCAAAAGACCGAGCTTGCCGAAGAGAAGCCAGTAGAAGAATGCGATGGCGCTGATAATCGGGGCTCCGAAGACAATCACGTAGAGAATCACTTGCAGGAAGTTGATGAGGAAGTCGAGCACGTTGTAGATGAAGCGCCGGAATCCTCGTCCGAAGTCTGGCATGGTGAAGGACTGTCCCTCGGACGCGCGGTAGGGCAGGTCGTAGTAGATCTGAATCTGGGAGTAGTCAATCTGGCCGGAGAGATGCTTCATCCTTGTCTCCATGGACTCAATGTCGGAGATGACGGAATTCAGCTCGCGCTCAATTTTGAGCATGTCCTCAATGTTCTGGGCCTCCTTCAGATAATTCTGGAGTCTGTCGCGGAGGATTTTCTTGGTGTCCAGGCGTGATTGCAGGTCATAGAAAGTCTCGGTCACATCCTCGCTGTTGCTGTTCTTTGATTTTATTTTTCCGAGGTCACCCGCGCTGTCCATGGCCCTCTCAAAATTATTGCTCGGGATGCGGACTGAAAAAGAGCCGTCGTTTAAGCCGGTGTTGCTGGACTCTACGTACCCGCCGAGGGACGCGCACCATTTTTTTATACCGGCTTCGGCTTCGGCAAGGGATTGCACCTCAAGGCTTATGGATCCCCTTTTAATCAGCTTGCGTTCGGTTTCCGCCGGGGTTTCCTGGGATGACGAAAAGGATTTAGAATCCTCAAATGCCATGTCCGCAGAGTCAAACGCCATTGAGGAGTTCATTTCTCCACCGGCTCTTTGGTATGTCATTGCCCCTGATTTTTTTCCGCATGATGTTGCAAGCAAAGTTGCCGTAAGCAGGACGCAGCCTGCAAGAATTAATTTCTTCATATTTTACCCCTTTGGTTTATGGATTTTTTGTCAAATCAAATTTCCTTGGTTTCGACTTTCAGGTCTTCGCGTGTGTTTATGACCGCAATCTGGAAATCATCTTCGTAAATTATTTCTCCCGGAATCTCGTCAGTGTCCGAGCGGTAGAGCCTGACTCCGTATTTTCTGCACATCGAGCGGTAAAAATCCATCTGCCTCCAGATGTCCGTTCCCTGCGGAGTGTCCTTGAACCATGTTGTCGCGCGCTCCTTGTTTCCGCTTTCGTAGAAGGGAGGGACAGGCAGGACTTTCTCAAAATACTCCCTGTTTTTCCAGTATTCGGCGGTTTCTTCCTCGCTCAGGGTCTTTGCGTCCACGAGTTTTCCCACGGTCGTAAAAATTCCCCGGGGCTGCTGGGTGATGTATGCGATGTCCGCTGTATGGACTCTGAAATACCTCATAGTCTTTTCTCCAGGTTAAAAAACGCTTACGCCTGAATTTCGGCAAGAATCGGCTCGATGTATTTTTTATCGGAGATGTCGTAGGAGTGTGAAATCATTTCGGCCATCTGTTTTTCCGTTTCGCTTGCGTCCTTTTTTGAGCTCAGCATTTTGACGAACATTTTCATGCCGAGTTTTGAAGGTCCGTTCATCTTTTCGTAATTCAGTCCGCCGGGACAATAAAAGCTCTTTACCCCTGACCATTCGCTGCCGGAGAAATTTCTTTCCATTGCGGTTTTTACATCAGGACCATCCGCAGGACTTGCACCGACTGCATAGACAATCACTTTTTTACCATTGGAAATTAAAGATGAAAGCTGCTTTTTCAGCCATGCTATTTTTGTGACGCTTCCCGCCATGTACCACCCGCCGAAAATGATTGTGTCGTAATCGGAAAGATTTTTTTTGGAACCATGCTTGAAATCATAGCACTCGCAGCCGCTTGCCTCGCTGATCCATTCCGCATAGCGTTTTGTAAATCCTGTCTGGCTGTTGTAAATTAAAATTGCCTTCATTTTTATCACATCTCCCTAAAAGGCAATATATTGTGTATGCCGGCTCTTGTCAAGCGTTTTGATTGTCATTAAAGAAGCTCTTTGGTTGACGCGGGTTTTCTCATCGTGTAAAATTGAAGTTGAGGCTGTGAATTGGGAGAGAGAAGATGATTGTACTGACGGATGCGGATGAAGTGCTGGAGAACCTAGGTGAGGTTTGGGTGGAACTTTTGAATGAGACTTACGGAACCCACGTGAGTTTCGGCGACATCAGGGAATGGGATATGTGCTCGGCTTTTCCGGGGCTTACACGCGGGCAGGTTTATGGCATGGAGATGGATGAGAGAATCTACGGACGGATGAAACCGAAGGATGGCGCCGCTGAGTGTCTCCAGAAAATCATCTCGAAGGGACACGAGCTTTATGTTGTGACCGACACGCCGTATCAGATTTTGAAGCCGAAGATGGACAATGTGCTTTTCAAGTATTATCCGTTTTTGACATGGAAGAATTTTATCATCACATCGAACAAAAAACTGATACGCGGGGACGTTCTGATTGACGACGGACTTCACAATCTGGTGGGGGCTCCTTACAAAAAGATTCTCATGTCCGCGCCTTACAATCTTGATTTTGATGCGGAGAAAAACGGCATGATCCGCGTAGATAATTGGAAGGAAGTTGAGACGGCCCTGGAGAGTCTTGGGATTTTATAAATGTGGGGATGAAAAATGAAAACCTTGTTTGTTTCTGATTTGGACGGAACCTTGATGCGCAGTGACAAAAAACTGTCGGAAAAAACCGTGCGGACTTTGAATCGGCTGATTGAAAACGGTGTCCTGTTTACTTATGCCACGGCACGCTCAATTCAAAGTGCGATGGAAATTACCGGGGGATTGAAAATGAGGCTTCCCGTGATTACGAGAAACGGAACTGTGCTTGCCGACAACGAAAGCGGACGGATGATTCAAAAGGCAGTGTTTTCCGCTGACGAGATAAGGCTCCTAAAGACCGAACTTCCTGAGCTTGTGGAAAGCGGATTTGTCTCCTCTTATTTTGGGGAAGAGATGATGAAGCTCTATTGCTCAAAAAATCCTGTGGCCGGGTTTCAAAAGTATATTGACGAGCATAAAAATGATTCGCGCATGAGACATCTGGAAAATCTGGACGCGCTGTTTGAGGGCGAGGCAGGTTATGTCACTTTGATTGACGATGAGGAAAAGCTCCGGCCTGCCTATGAGCGCATGAGAAAACATGAGGGCTGGGAATGTGTTTTTCAAAAGGATACTTACGGCGATGAATTCTGGCTTGAGATTTGTCCCGAGAACTGCACGAAGGCAAAGGCGATCCTTGCGCTGAAGAAAAAAATCGGTGCCGGGCGTCTGGTTGTTTTCGGGGACTCAATCAATGACCTTCCCATGTTTGAGATTGCGGATGAGGCCTGTGCGGTGGAAAATGCGGTTCCTGAGGCAAAGGCGGCGGCTACGAAAATAATCGGACGCAATGACGATGACAGTGTCGCGGAGTTTCTTGAAAAGTGGGCGAGTCTTGAAAATTGTGATATATAGACTTATAATATTTTAATATGGAATATATTTTTACTGAGCGCGCGCATCTGATGTGTCCGAACATGTGCTTTGGGATTGTTGCGAGCGTAAACAAAAGTTTTGACAGAAATCTGCTTGAAAAGACGGTTGAAAAACTTTCCGCAGCCCATCCCTTTTTGAGGGCTTTGATTGCCTGTGATGAAAAGGCCAGCGCGTATTTTTATGACGTGACGGATGAGTCAAAGGTGGAGGTGATTTTTGCGGGTAAGCTCGGCGTAGGGACTTCCTGTGTTGAGTCAAATGAAATCATCTCAAAATACAAGAGCCTCGTCGCATCAGACTGGAATCTTTTTGACGGTGGCCTTTTAAAAATCGTTGCGTGGGATGCCGGGGACAAGAGCGCATTTTTACTTGTGTTCCATCATCTTCTGGCGGACGGACGGGGTGCCTTGGGACTTGCCCAGGAGCTCGCAGATTTTTATGTGCATGGCAAAGAGCCGAAGGAGGCCGTGGAGCGTCTGATTACAAAAAACGATTTGCCGGAGGATTCGGAGCTTCCTTTTTTGAGCCGCAGTCTTGTGAACAGTGCGAATAAAAAATGGAGGAAGGAAAACCACGGGATTTCGTATCAGGATTATCATGCTTTTGCGGATGATTTTCTAAAGACGGATTCTGTAAACCACACTCTTGTTTCGGTAAATCAGGATGAGCTTTCGGCTCTTCATTCGCGGTGTAAAAGTCAGGGAGTTTCCATAAACGACTATCTTCTGGCAAAGATGTTTTTGGAGGACAAGACAGAGAGAGTCATAATTGCCTGTGACCTCCGGGACAAACTTGCGTGCTACAATCCGGGGGCCTTGGGAAACTACTCCACGGCGTTCAGCGTGGGACTGAAAAAATCATGCGGCGATGTTTTTGAGAGTGCAAAGCGTGTTCATTCCATCGTGCGGAAAAAACTCAATTCGCCGAGGGATTTGTATCTTGTGCTCCAGTGCTATGCGTCGCTTGAGGGCGGACTTCTTGACGCTTCGTTGATTTCCAGCCGCGGAGGATTTGAGAGCAAGGCAGCGAAGTTTATAGGCACGATGTTTTTCAACTATGGCAAGGCAAATGGCTACAGCATTACAAATCTCGGGAAGATAGAAAGTGAGAGTCTTGAGGACGCTTATTTTATCCCGCCTGCATCACCTGCGGTAAGGAAAACTCAGGGTGTTCTGACCGTAAACGGAACCATGAGAATCTGTACCGCCGAAAGATAAGCGGAAGGATGTGCTGGAACAAAAAATGACTGCTAGGATACAAACGAACAAACAATTCGGTCCGATGGAATTTTATGTCCGGGCCTTGAAAATTGCGGTGCCTGTAATGGCGCAGATGCTCATTCAAAATCTTGTCTCTCTGATTGACAATTTTATGGTCGCGGGCTTGGGTGACATAAAGATGTCGGGCGTGAACATCACGGGTCAAATCATTTTTACCTTCATGGTTTTTATGAACACAATCTGCATGGCGGGCGGTATTTTTATGACTCAGTTTTCCGGGGCTGAGGACAAGGAGGGAATGCGGCAGTCATTTTGCTTTAAGCTATGGGCTGGATTTTTTGTCGTCATCGCTTTCTCTCTTGCCTGCATGATGATTCCCCGGCAGATTCTGGGACTCATGGTAAGAGGAAATTCTCAGGCGGGTGCGATTCTGGACGAGGGAGAAAAATACATGAGGCTTATCGGCTTCATGGGAATTCCCTGGGTGCTTTCCGCAATGATTTCCTCGTCGCTTCGTGAAATTGGAGAGGTAAAAGTGCCCCTCGTAATTTCGATTGTCGCGACTCTTGTGAATACCTTCTTCAACTGGATTTTGATTTACGGAAACCTTGGTGCCCCAAGACTTGAGGTGCAGGGTGCCGCCATTGCTACCGTGATTGCCCGGAGCGTTGAGGCCCTGATTTTCATAATCTACATGTTAAAAAAGAAGCCGCCTTTTACAATCAGGATTTTGAATCTGTTCCGCGTGAATCTGAGACTCTTCGGAGAGATTTTCAAAAAGGCATGGATGATTATGTTTTCCGAAATGGTATGGGCGATTGCGGAGACTATTACGACGGCTTTGTACAACGGGCGGGGAGGCGCGGATGTTGTCTCTGGCATGTCGGCGAGCTTTGCAATCTCCAATCTTTTTTTTGTCGCATTCAGCGGAATCATTACGGCGACTGCGGTTATCATCGGAAAAAATCTGGGACGCGGGGAGCTGGACAGGGCGAGGCAGGAAAAGGTCTGGATTTTGAACGGCGCGAAAATCTTCGGACTCTTTTTTACGGCGGTAGGTCTTTTGTGCATGTTTCTGGTTCCCGTGGTGTTCAGAAATCTGAGCGCGCATGCACAGTCAATCTGTCGTCGCATGGTTTTGGTCATGGCCCTTTACATGCCGGTGTGGGTTTACATCAACGGACAGTTTTCTGTGAGCCGTGCGGGCGGGGACACGATGATGGGAATACTTGTTGACGGAATCGGGAACCTCGGCTTTGTGATTCCCGGGATTTTTATAATGGCAAAGCTTACGGACATGGGCCCCGTGATGATGTATGCGATTATAAAGTCCGTCGAGATTCCGAAAATCGCAATCGCCCATTTCTGGCTCAAAAAAGAAAAGTGGCTTGTGAATCTTGCGGCTCAAAAAAAATCGGAAATAAAACAGGATAATAAATTTTTGGAGGATTGAGAAATGGAATACGAGATAACAGATTACATTACGCCGGAAGAATATATGGAAATGAGGAGGCTTGTTGCTTGGCCGGAATTTCCGCTTGAACAGGCTGCGGAAGGAATCAAAAATACGGCGCATCTCTGCTGTTTCAGAAAGGATGGAAAAGTAATTGCACTGAACAGAGTTCTTTCTGACCAGGGGTATGTCGTGTATATCGCGGATGTAATTGTGCGTCCGGAATATCAGGGGCAGGGACTTGGTCGTGCCTTGATGGACAACGCAATGGATTACATCAAAAGTCTTCTTAAGCCCGGCTATAAAATGATGGTGAGCTTGATGGCGGCCCAGGGAAAGGAAGATTTTTACAAGAAGTTTGGATTTATTACACGCCCGGATGAGACCCACGGCTGCGGAATGTCTAAATGGGTTAGTGATGCAGACTGAAATCCCAGAGATGCATTTGTTGAAGGGAGACGCAATATGAATCTTGAGGATTTTTATTTTTTCAACGGAACATCCTACGCGGGAAAATCCACGATGGTGCATCTTCTCGCTCAAAAATATGGCGGCATTGAGTGCGGTGAAAATTACCACGACAATTATGAGGGTGAGCTGGATCCGAAGGAATTTCCCGCCCTGTGTTATACGCGCGACTTGAAGGACTGGCATGATTTTATCCGTCGCACCCCGGAGGAATATGCGCGATGGATTGCGGCTGCGAAAAAGGAGTGAGAGATAATTGAGCTCAGGATGATTGAGAAGATGGAGGCGAACGGACGCAAAGTGTTTGTTGACACTAATATCTGCCCTGAGACGCTCCACAAAATTACCGACAGAAAGCACGTTATGATAATGCTCTCTCCACCCGATATGGCGGTGCGTAGATTTTTTGACCGGCCCGATAAGGAAAAACAGTTTCTCTATCAGCTTATGATGGAAGAGCCCGATCCTCAGGCGGCGTTGGACAATTACCGCAAGGGACTTGAACTGATTTGCTCACAGGAAAGCTATGATAGTTTTTTGAACTGCGGCTTTGAGGTGAACATCCGCGACGATGAGCTTGGGCTTGAGGGAACGATGGCTTTAATAGAAAAGAAACTCGGCTTGCATTTGCCGTGAGGAGGAAAGATGACCATTTACGAAAGACTTCTTGAAGTGCAGGACTTGGAATACAGGGATTTTCAGAGCAAGCTTGTTCCGAATATTTCACCGGACACGATGATCGGCGTGAGGACTCCCCAGATGAGGGCGATTGCAAAAGAGATTGCGAAGAGCGGTGAGGCAAAGGAATTTCTTGAGAGTCTTCCGCACAAATATTACGAGGAAAACATCATACACTTTTTCGTCGTTTCTCTGATAAAGGATTTTGATGAGTGCGTCCGGGAAGTTGAGAAATTTCTTCCTTATATTGATTGCTGGCCCGTGTGCGATCAGTCTAGCCCGAAGGTGTTCAAGAAAAATCATGAGAGGATTTTGCCTCTCATAAAAAAATGGATTTCCTCCGACCATGTCTACACATCGCGTTTTGGAATGAGGATATTGATGAATGAATTTTTGGACGAGGATTTTAAGAGCGAGTATTTGAAATGGGTCGCCTCAAAAATGCCTCCCTCAAATCAGGACGCTGACTATTACCTCAAGATGATGGTGGCATGGTATTTTGCAACTGCCCTCGCCAAACAATATGACGCGACGGTTCCCTTCATCGAGCGGAAAAAGCTTGAGACCTGGACTCACAACAAGGCAATTCAAAAAGCACTGGAAAGTTTCAGGGTCTCAGACGAGCACAAAGAATATTTACGCACGCTAAAAATCTGACTCTCCGGGATGATTTTATCCGCAGATGCTCTGTGCGTATTTTACGCTTTCCATCGCGTCCTTCGTGTATGCGTCGGCATGGATTTTATCCGCGTAGTCCTGATTTAAGACGGCTCCTCCGACAAAGACCTTGCACCACGGGGCCTTTTCATGCAGCTGCTTTATGGTCTCTTCCATTGCTCCGACCGTCGTTGTCATCAATGCGGAGAGTCCTGCAAGCGGGGCGTGTTCTTTTATAACGGCCTCCACAATCGCTTCCGGGGGAACGTCCTTTCCCATGTCGATTACGCGGAATGAGTAGTTTTCCAAAAGGACTTTGACTATGTTTTTGCCGATGTCGTGGATGTCTCCTTTTACAGTCGCAATCACAATGGGTCCTTTTTTCTCTCCGCTCACACCCTTTTTCTCAAGGTCATCCTTTATCACCGCAAAGGCCTCTTTTGCCGCGTCTGCCGCCATCAAAAGCTGTGGAAGATAGGCTTTTTTGTTTTCAAAATCCTTTCCGATTATATCAAGGGCCGGGATTATCTTCGTGTTGATTACATCCATCGCGCTCATCGCTTCCTGATTGGGACTTCCCTCAAGAAGTTTGTGTGTCTCAGATTTTGAGACTTCCTTTAGTCCCTTGATGATTGCCTTTGTAAGCGGATGAAGATTGTCCTGCGACTCTGATTTTTGTGCTGACGGGTCGCCCTGTGCCTGGGGATTTGCCTGGGACTGTGCAAGTGCGATCTGTGCGGAGTATTTTTCCGCGAAACCGATGTATGAAAGACACTGGGGATCCATGCCGCTCAAGGTTTTAAAACAGGTCCACGCTTTCATCATCTCCACGGCGTTCGGATTCATGATTGCCGCGCTCAGTCCGTTTTGCATTGCCATCGTGAAAAAGATTGACGTGATGTGCTCGCGCAGGGGAAGTCCGAAAGAGACGTTTGAGACACCGAGGATTGTGAGCCCGTGCTTTTTCTCCTTCACATATTTTACCGTGGCAAGAGTTGCGATCGCCGCCTGGTCATTTGCGCTTACCGTCATTGCGAGCGGATCAATGATGATGTCCTTTTCGCTGATTCCGTACTCTTTTGCCTTTGCATATATTTTCTCAACGACGGCGATTCTGTCATCCGCATTTTCCGCGATTCCGGCTTCATCAAGTGCGAGGGCTACAACCATGCCACCGTATTTTTTTACGAGCGGGAAGATTTGCTCCATGACTTCCTGCTTGCCGTTCACGGAATTTATGAGTGGCTTTCCGTTGTAAAGACGAAGGGCTTTTTCCATCGTAACTGGATCCGACGTGTCAATCTGGAGGGGAAGGTCAGTGACGCTCTGAATCTCCTTGATGACGGCCTGCATCATCTTGCACTCATCAATTTCAGGAAGTCCCACGTTTACGTCCAAAACCTGCGCGCCCTTTTCCTCCTGCGTGATAGCCTCGTTCAGGATGTAGGAAATGTCATTGTCCTTGAGTGCCTGCTTGAGTTTTTTCTTTCCCGTGGGATTGATTCTTTCGCCAATCAGAATCGGTTCCCTTCCGAACTCAACGATTTTTGTTCCCGATGTTATGGTCGATTTTTTTAATGCGGGAACCTGGTTGTCTGTGTCAATTTTCCTTACCGGGATTACTTCGCATTTCTGCACGAGCCGCTTTATGAAAAAAGGATCCGATCCGCAGCATCCGCCGGCAATGGACGCACCTTCGCGGCAGAATGAGCTTACTATGTCAGAAAATTCCTCCGCGCCAACATCGTAAACGGTCCTTCCGTTTTCACTTTTCGGCAAGCCCGCGTTCGGTTTTACAAGTACCGGGAGATTCGTGGAATTCAAAAGACGTGTCACGATCGGCTTCATCTGCTCAGGACCAAGGCTGCAGTTCAATCCGAGAGCGGAGACTCCGAGACTTTCCAAAACGGCGGCACAGATTTCAGGCGAGCTTCCTGTCAAGGTTTTTTGTCCCTCGTCATAGACCATAGATGCGATGATGGGGATGGTAAAATCCGCTTCCTCCATTGCTTCCTTTGCTGCGATGATTGCTGCCTTTGCCTCGTAAAGGTCGTTCATGGTTTCTATTAGAATCAGGTCGGGCTTGTGCCTTAGCGCGATGTCAAAGCTGGTTTTGAAAAGAGTTACGGCATCCTCAAATTCCAAGTCTCCGAGAGGCTTTAAAAGTTTTCCGCATGAGCCTATGTCAAAAGCGATGAAGCGTGGGACTGGATTTTTTTCGGGCGACTCATTTTTGTTTTCCTTTTCTTTTTCGAAAATCATCTTTCGTGCTTTGTTCGCATTTTCAAAGGCCGCCGCAATGATTTTTTCAAGGGGATATCTTCCGTTTTCTCCGTCGAACTTTGTGATGAAAGCTCCGAAGGTGTTTGTGTTGATTATATTGGAGCCCGCAAGATAATAGCCGTACTCAAGGTCCACGATTTTTTCAGGATGCTCGATGTTCCAGTTTTCGGGAAGTTCTCCGGGACGCAAGCCCTGTGCCTGTAAAACGGATCCTGTTCCGCCGTCAAAAAATAAAATCTGATTTTCCAAACATTCGCTAAGAGTTTTCATGCCGATTACCTTATTTGATTTTTGCTAAGTCCTCGTAAATTCCAACAAAAGCCGTTACGGATTTTTCCGGGGACATAATCAAAGAGTCGTTCAATGTGAGCGCAAGATTTTTCTGGCAGTCCAAAAGCTCAAAAAATATCCGCTGTACCTCAAGGCTCACGTCTCCATAACCGGGACTGAACCTCGGACGGATTGCGTTTTTATTTTTTGCTTCCTCGCTTTGAAAAAAATCCTGCAGCTTTTCAACGTAGCTTTCAATGAACATCGCGCCGGCTGCCTGAAGCATCACCGATTTCGCCGGATTTATCTTTGAATTTTTTTGAATGAGCCTGTCCACTTCCGGTCCCAGGGTCGCCGCAAAGAGAATTACGCTGTGGCAGTTTTTTAAATTCAAAAAAAGATGGTGGCTCTGGATTTCCTTTCCCGCGAATCTGATTTTTTCTTCCGAATCAAGCTCAAGAGGGAATTTTGCGTAGACCGAGCGGCAGTTCATTTTCTCCGCAATATCTTTGGCGGCGGACTTTGCAAGCTCTTCCATCTGTGAGTCCGTGATTTTTTCTCCCTGCAAGATTTCTTTTGAAAATCCTGCGTATCTGAAAAGCTCGGGAAAATCGGGCTGAATCTCTCTGGAAGTCAATCGGTGCCGAAAGACAGTCATATTTGCCACTTTATAATTGAAGAAAGATTCTCAAGAATTTTCTGCGCGACAATCGGTTTGTTCATTGAGTAAATGTGGATGTGATTTATTCCGTTCGCAAAAAGATCGATTATCTGATCCGTGGCATAGGCAATTCCTGCCTGTAGCATTGCGTCCGCATCATTCCCAAATCTGTCCACGATGGAAAGAAAACGTGGCGGCATGATTGCACCTGAAAGTTTTATCGCGCGCTCAACCTGCTTTGCGTTTGTTATGGGCATGATTCCAGGGATGATTGGTGCGGTGATTCCTTTTTCTCGGACCCTGTACAAAAATTTATAATGGATGTTGTTGTCAAAAAACATCTGCGTCGTAAGGTACTGACAGCCCGCGTCGATTTTCTTTTTTAGGTTGTCAATGTCCTCGTTTGAATTCGCAGACTCAGGATGTCCCTCAGGATAGCAAGCGCCGCCGATGCAGAATCCTCCGAAATCGGAAATGTCCTTGGCAAGGTCGCTCGCATGATGATACTGGAGATTGCCCATCTCAAATCCCTCGGGAATGTCGCCGCGGAGGGCAAGGATGTTTTCAATGCCGGCTTCCCTCAGTTTTTTGAGCTGCTCCCGTACGAGTTCCTTTGTCGATGAGATGCATGTAAGATGCGCGATGGCCGTAACATTTTTGTCGCACTGGATGTGCTTTGCGATCGAGACTGTGTGCTGGCTTGTTCCGCCTCCTGCTCCATAGGTGACGCTCATGTAGGACGGATTCAAATCCGCTATTTTTTCAACCGCCTCTTCCACGGTTTTATATGAAGCATCCGTTTTCGGAGGAAAGACCTCAACTGATAAAGTCGGGTGCGGTGATTTTAAGACATCTATTACTTTCATAGGTCTACTATATTACATTCGCGCTTTTGTTGCAATAAACTTTTGTTTTGATTATACTATGTTTATGAAAAATTTGAAAAAATATGTCGCAGTGTTTGTTTTCTTTTTTGTGGCTGCCTCGCTGATTTCATGCGGCAAATCGAATGTAAAATCGGAAAAGAAAGCGGATATCAGGATTGTTTCTTTGGGGCCGTCCGCAACGGAAATTCTTTTTGCCATCGGTGCTAATGATGAGCTTGTCGCCAGAACTGATTTGTGCGATTATCCTGAGGAGGCTAAGGACATATCTTCCGTCGGCGGTTTTTCCGGGAACACAATCAGCCTTGAGTCAATTCTTTCTTTTGAGCCGACTTTGGTTTATCTATTCGCGGGCATGCATGATTTTTTAATTGAGCCGCTGGAGGCTGCCGGCATTCAGGTTTATGTCTCAAATGCGAATTCCATTGATGCGGTCAAAACGGAAATCCTCGACATGGGAAAAATCACGGGACATGAAAAACAGGCTCAGAGCGTCATAAATGAAATGGATAAAAAACTTGACGAGGCTAAAAAAATCACCGAAAAAAAATCCGGGGGTAAAAGCGAAAAGTTTCCGAAGGTGTATTGGGAAATATGGCATGAGCCGATGATGAGCGTTGGAAGGGATTCTTTTATCAATGATATTATCCAAAGGGCGGGCGGTAAGAATATTTTTGCCGATGAGGAATATGCCTATCCGATGGTGAGTGAGGAAGCAGTTCTTTATGCCGCTCCCGATTTTATTTTTTACACCGGGAACGGAATGGGAGGAGGAAAGCCTTCTGAAAATCTGAGCGCTCCGAAAGGGATTTTCTTTATGGGTGATGATGACGGTTTTGTCCGTTCTTCACCAAGGGCCGCCGATGCGGTTTTAAAGCTTGCGAAAATCATTTGGGAAGAAAAGTGAAAGCTGAAAATAGAAAATCAAAAAAGGAAAAGTTTTTCTCATTTTTTTTGAAATGGTCGCCGTGTTTTTTTCTTTTGATTCTTTGTGTCGCAGCCCTCGGATTCGGCACCAAATTGATTTCACCTTTTTCCATTTTTTCCGAGACAATTTCAAAAACTGATTTTGTCATTTTGGTAAAAATCCGTCTTCCAAGAATTTTACTCAGTGTGATTTGCGGCGCGCTTTTGGGGGGAACCGGAGCTGTTTTCCAAGGCTTTTTCAGAAATCCACTTGCGGATCCCGGAATTATGGGAGTGTGTTCTGGTGCGACTTTCGGTGCTGTCTTGTCCGGCCTGATTCCACTGTCCGCATTTTCCTTTTTGAGCCACACAACTTTTTTTGCCTTTGCGGGTGCCTTGCTTTCGGCCCTATGCGTTTTTCTTTTTTCAAAATTTTTCAAAGAGACATCCAGCGTTACTCTGTTGCTTTCAGGTACGGCGGTCGGCACTTTTTTTTCTGCGCTTGCCTCAATCATTTTGCTGACTCACGAAAGCGATTTGCATTCTTTTTACGTGTGGACGACAGGAAGTTTTAACGCGAAGGGATGGAAGGAATTTTCCACGTTCATAATTCCGTCGCTTTTGTCATTGGTTTTGCTGGAGCTTTCCTCAAGGCATCTGGATGTGCTTGTGTGCGGAGAAAATTCAGCACGGACTTTGGGACTGAATTACGGTTTTGTCAGAAATTACGTTTTGATTTCAGGCTCCCTTGCGACAAGCTGCGCGGTCTGTTCCGGCGGCATAATCTCTTTTGTCGGACTGATTGCACCGCACATCGCACGGAAAATCTATGGTCCCCTGCACAGGACTTTGATTTTTGAAAGCATGATTTATGGCGCAGGTCTTATGCTCATCGCGGACACTTTGGCAAGGACAGTCGTTTCTCCGTCTGAGCTACCGGTCGGAATCATCACTTCGCTTGTGGGCGTTCCGTGTTTTATCGCCGTGCTTTTTAAAATGGGCAGGGAGAGAGGATGATTATGCTTGAGGTAAAAAATCTTAGCGCGGGTTATGGGAAAAAAATCATTTTTGAAAATCTCTCCTTTTGTCTGGAGACTGGAAGTTTTACGGCACTCTGCGGAAAAAACGGCTCGGGGAAAAGCACTCTTTTGAATTTAATTTCGGGGATAGTTCCAAGCGGGCTTTCTTTTGAAGGCGACGTTTTGTTTGAGGGCGAGAGTGTTTTTAAAATGAAGAGAAAAGACGTGGCGCAGAAAATCTCCCTTTTGCTCCAGGAGGAGAATCCCGTGTGGAACATGAGCGTGAGGCAGTTTGTGGAGACCGGGCTTTATTCGTTCGGGGAAATGCCGAAAAATCAATGCGACAAAATTGTTGATGCTGCCCTGAGCAAAATCGGGATCGCAGATTTTTCCGACAAAAAGATTTTTGCTATCTCCGGAGGGGAATTCCAAAAGTGCAGATTGGCACGGAGTTTCGTTCAGGGAAGTCCGCTGATGCTTTTTGACGAGCCTTCCGACAGGCTTGATTATTCATTCCAGCAGTCATTTTTGCGTGAGACAAAGGAGCTGGATAAGACGATTCTTTTTTCAATCCACGACATCAACACGGCCTCAATTTTTGCGGAGGATTTTCTTCTGCTTTGTGACGGAAAAATCATCCGGGGCAAAAGACAGGAAATTTTTGACGAAGATGTTTTGTCAAAGGCTTTCGGTGCCGGAGTGAAGATTTTCAATCATCCGCTTTTGAATGTTCCGCAACTTGCGTTTTAATTTCCCGAACTCTTGTAGTACTTGATGCTGAAATTCCAAAAGAGATAGGCAAGGATGTACATGACTAGTCCCACAAGAGGAGTGATGTACATGAAGAAAATCGGATAGCAAGACATGTCATCTTTTCTTAGCAGGAATTGTGCGGGAAAATAATTTACAAAGGCAAAGGGTACGACAAAAGTCATGCAGAATTGAATTGCCTTGTGGAAAATGCTTATCGGATATCCTGCGAACTTGCGCATGTTCCAGTAGAACACTTCCTTTAACGTGTTGGTTTCCAAAAGATAGATGTTCAGTGTTGCA
>JAEEYO010000064.1 GCA_016288205.1 Treponema sp.
GTAATTTCATCAACATCATCAGTAAGAAGGGCCATGTGACGAATCGCCCCGGGGGAATGAGTTCCTTCAGCATTTGTAAAAATCTCAAGCAGACCGTTTCCCGTATCAATCATCAAACCTTCTGCCCATTCCCGAATGATTCTTAGACCAAGAAGCTCAATATAAAATTCCCGGACTTTTGTCAGCTCTTCTGCTGTTCCGCATTTCATTGAAATATGGTGGATTCCTTTAATCATTTTTTACGCCTCAAAAGAAAGAACAGTTTCTTCATTATTCAGATGATGTACTGTCGGATTAAATTGCTCAGCTATAGTATTCCATAGCTTTTTTGCACCGGCATTCTTTTCGTTATATTTAATTTCCCACTTTCCACGATGTCTTTCCAGAATCATTTTTACCGCAGCAAATGCAAAATGGTTTCTACGAAATGACGGGAAGATTGTGAATTCTGCCATCGTATAATCTGGATTCTGATTGATATTCGAATACGGGCATAGCATTGCAAATCCTACCAGAGTAAGGTCATTATAAATTAAATATGCCGTTCTTCTGGAATCAGTAAAATAATCATCAAAATGGCCATAATGATAATTACCTTTTTCATCCATTGAATCATCATAAAAGTTTGTCATCTCATATAGATACTTTTGATTAATATTCCAAAGAAGATCTTTGTCTTTTTTTTCAACCAGCTGTAATCTGAGCATATTCTTTTCTCCACTTCCTCAAATTTTTACAACCACTGAATAAATGCTGTTTTATCACTACTATTGTATCCGGCCTCTTCGTAAAAATGCAGAGTTTCTGCTTTTTTTGAACCGGTAAGAAGCATTATCTTATAACAATTCTCCTGCTGCGCGATTTTCTTTGCATAATCCAGACATTCTCTGGCATAACCTTTTTTCCGATAGTCAGCATGTGTCACGACATTTTCCACAAAGGCATACGGACGTACATTTCAAGCAGTGCGTATAAGTCATCTTTTGTTACTTCTCTTACCATTTCTATTCCCCCTGCGGTACGTCATCGTTCAAGCTTTTGTTGCGATAATTGAGATTGGTTCTTAATTTTCTTTACAAAATAGTTTCAAATTCAATTTAGTCAGGCCTGTAAATTTATTCCATTCATGTTTTGTAGAAAATGTAATTCCACTTGAAAGCCCCACATGCCACATCAAATGACGAAACTGTGCAAGAATCAGTTCAAAACGGGAATAATCGCAGCCTTCTGGAGTTTCAAGAAGCGCGCCGAGTGTAAGCGTTTCAAAATAGGCGTTAACTTTTGCATGAATGTAATCTAAATAATTCAAAAGCTGCTTTCTAGAAATCACAACTGAAGAATCATTTATGTAACCTGGTCGCGTAGGGTCAATTGCACTTAATCCTTCCGGAATCCCAAAAAGCTTTTCTCCTTCATAAACATAATCACAAGGATTGATAAAAAATCTGTCCAGCGAATTAAGATAATGAAAAATATATCGGGAATTATTTTCACCGTCAAACTTCTTTTCCAAATCTGCCATTTCAATCTGGTCCCTCACATTAATAAAATTAATTTCCTGCTGGTTCTTAATCTGTCTGACAATTTCTTCCATAACTTTATTCCCTCTTATTCCTTTTATCATAACTTTTTTCTATCTTTTCTTCGGCTTTGGTTCAGGAAGATCTTCAAACATCACATCAAAAAGTTCGCGTAAGAACTCTTTGTTTTCAACATCATCTACCAGAAGCATTTCCTTTGCGCCTTCATATGGAAGTTCCAGCGCTGCTTCCGGCATTTTCTCCCGGGCAGATTTTACATTCTTCACAAGAAAACGGTTATCGTAAACACCGCCGACAATCTTTCCGCGATAGTAGATGATAAACTCGCCCATCATTGCTTTGTAAGTGATGTCGTCCAGAAGAGAAAGCTGTTCTAATATGAAATCAAGATATTCTTTTGTTGATGCCATGTTCACTCCCCTTTCAGCTTTCTCCTTACCATTTCCAATCTTCCCTTGTCATTACACTAACATATCCGTTGCGTTTTTCATGCATAAGAGGAACGTCTACATCTTCTGATTTCCACTGAAACTTAAATCCGCATTTTTCCTGAACACGCTTAGATTTTTCGTTTCCTTCATAATAGCCAATCCAGACTTTCTGCATTCCACAATCTTCAAACGCATGACGAAGCATTTCACGGACTGCTTCCGGCATGATGCCACGCCCCCAGAACGGCTTACCAAGCCAATAGCCCATTTCACACTCATCATCACGGTCAGTCATATCAGTGTGACTATTAAGCTTTAATTCAATGGCTCCGATAGCCTTTTCATCTTCTTTCAGACAGATTGCATAGCATTCCTTGCCGTTAAAAACATTTTTTATGACATCACGGCTTTCTTCAATATTTTTGTGAGCAGGCCATCCAGCAATCGGTCCAACATCCGGATCTTTTGCATATTTATATAAATCTTCTGCATCGTCTTCATTCCATCGACGAAGAATTAATCTTTCTGTTTCCATGTTTTTTCATTATATCAGAGATTTCCGCTTAGAACACTGCAATAACTCTTGTTTCCTGATAAAATAAATCAATAAATCATTTTAAGGAGGCTGGATGCCTACATCTGGCAAAACTTGGTTCATTGTTTAACGCCTTGAAAGATGGAAATCTTTTGGGCGGTCTTTCAAGGTGCTGTTTGCGGGAAATCTTCCCCGCTCATAAAAAATTTTCTTGGAGATAAACATGAACTCAAATTTTACAATCCGCGTGGAAGAACCGCGCGATTTTAGAACTGTGGA
>JAEEYO010000065.1 GCA_016288205.1 Treponema sp.
AGCCCCTTTGCATCGAAAAAAGTTTGAAAAATTCTAGAACTTAACTTTGAATCCGACTGACGGTAGCGGGAATCCGAGCGAGTAGTCGCTCTTGGCATCATTGTCGCTCATTTTTCCTGTGTAGCTGTTGAAAGACTTGTCTCCTTTCGGTCTGTAGAACATCGATAACAAATCCTGAATTCCAACATACCACTCATAGCTTGTCTTTCCGTTATTGCTCTTCCACTGTTTTGAAAGCCTTACATCAATCGGGAAAGAGATAGAAGTTCGCAAAGTGTCGCTGTAAACCGAACTCTGTGTGTATCGCTGAACGACAGTTCCGTCCTCAGTTTTAGCCGCAAAGCAGGTTACATCCCCGAGCCTGTCTTTAGGTGCTCCAGAAGCCAAAGTTCCCTTGAGCGTGAAAGTATAGCCACTTCCGAAGTGCCAGTTCGACACAAGGTTCATTGTGTGGAAGCGGTGGAAGCTTGGATAATACCATTCGTCCAGAGGCTCGTTGCTTGAAGTGCTTTCGCCGCTCTTTATTCCGGCAGGGTTTTTCATCCTTGAATTGACGAAAGAATAAGAAATGTATCCGTCCCATTTCTCGTTGATTTTGTTTTCAATCATAGCGTCAACTCCGAAGACATGGCCTTTTCCGTCCGTACCGATCTTTGAATCAAGAGTTGAATCATACGGATTCAATGCATCAGTAACCTTATAAGTATAAATTCGGTTCAGGTAATGGCGGTAATAACTTTCGACCTTGAATTTCCAGCCGTCAGTAAGAACAGCGTCAGCACCCAGAACACCGAAAATAGCCCGGTTTGTGTGCGATTCAAAATCTTCAAGCCCCATACTCTTGTCAAAAATCATTATGTCGCGAGGAACAGAAGCGAACAAGCCTGCACCAAAAGTGAAGGAAGCCTTGTCGAGTTTTCCGATGTCATGCCAGGGAGTGAGCGTGAAAGTAGCCCTCGGACAAACATCCGGGATAAAATTAACGCTGAAATTCTCTTCGCGGTTCCAAAGCTGCATGAATTCTCCGCGCACACCGATTTCAGACTGAATCAAATCCTTGTCAGCCCCAAAAGTCCAGGTCACGAAAGCCGCATTGTTCAAAATACAGTTTCCGTTCAAATTCTGATCCTGTTTAATATTTTTGAAAATCGGAGGGTTAACTTCATTAATATCGACCCAGGCATCAGTAAATTCCCTTGTTTTCGCCATTGAAAAATACTCATCGATTCCTGCGCAGAGATGGTTCTTTTCGTTAAGCTCAATTTCGCTCTCGAAGCGGCCGGTAAAAAGATGGTTCTTTATCTTTTCCTTTTGCTTGCTTGTGAGGTTCGGGATGAAATAGCCAGTTTTTCCAGAAAGCTCCGGAATATAATCTGGTGAAGACGGGTCGCCGTATTTTTGCATGAACTTATCGTTATAGCGAACATAACCCGTGTCAGTCAGCTGAGCTTCAGCATTATCGTAGATTCCATTGTAAGAAACAAGACCGTGCAAGAGGACTTTTTCCGAAGCAAGCCACTTAACATTTACACCGCCCAAAGCCTGATAAGTGTCATAATCGAACTTAGCCTCGCTTTTTACGCCGTCATCCGTGTCTGTCTGCTCAATTGAAGCTCCGTCCGAACAGAAAAATCCTATTAAAGAAACATCAAGCTCCGAAGAAGGAGTGAAATTCGTCTTCAGGAAAAAGTCTCTGATGTACGGCGCGCGGCTGAACTGAGCCGCATCATCATTTCCGGATTTTTTGTAAGCCCAGAAAATCGGATCAAGGAAAGTAAGGTGAGTTCCCACAATCATTCCGCCAACATTTTTTCCGAACGGAACCTGAACGAAAGCGTCCGCCGTAGTCGTTCCGAGCGACAAATCGACATGAAGATTCTCGAAATCAGGTTTGAGCGTGTTGGCCTCGATTATGCCAGCGCTCGCCTTTCCGTATTTTGCCGAAAAAACACCGTTCGAAAGCTTGACCGAATCGATGACTGAAGGGAACAAAATCGAAAAAGCTCCCCACTGGTAAGGATAAACCGTGTACATTCCGTCGATGATTGTAGCAGTCTCCCGAGGCTCGCCACCACGAATAGAAGGCTCGCTTCCCCATGAAGCCGAGACGCCAGGAAGGGTCTTTACCGAAGCCATACAGTCTTCTACAAGACCGATGTTTGAAGTGGTGTGCATCTGCTCCTTTGAAAGAACTTTTGAAACACCTGTCTTCTCTTCCTTTGACTCCGGAACTGCCCTGTTTACGACCAGTTCCTTTCCTTCGATTACGCCGGCAATACTCATTTCGATTGAAAGGGCTTTTTCAGTGCCGGAAAATTTTACAGAGCTATCGGAATAGCCCGGAAGAGCCGCCCTGATTGTGCCAGATTTTACGGAATCAGGAAGCTCAAGGACAGCCTCACCGTTCTCGTCGGTCTGCGCAGAGACAGGAGTTTTTGAAACCAGATATACTCTGACACCTTCGAGCGGGAAATCCAGATCCTTGTCTTTGACTGATATTTTTAAACCGTCCGCAAAAAGAGCGGCAGAAGAAAAAATCAAAAATAAGCCTAAAAACTTTTTCATTTAATAACCTCGCTGATTATAAGACACACGGGTTATCAAAATCTGTCACTCAAAGATAAAAAAAGAGGCGGAAAAATCCGCCCCCCAAAAAAAACAGTAATAAATCAGCATTTACTTAATTCAGAGAGAACTTCAGGCCGAAATCGAATTCCGGGTAAAGCTTGACATCATCTTTCAAATCAATCTTTATGTTCTTTTTCTGCTTTTCAAAAGCCTCGGCGTTGTCCCTGTACTCCAGAGAAGCCGAAGCTCCCGCAAAAAGCCTCAGGTGCTTCACAATGGCATATCCGACCGAAAGCCGGCAAGACGGGAAAAATTCCATTTCAACTTCATCATCTTCGCCAATTTTTATTTCAACTTCATCAGTATAATAAAACCAGTTCGCCAGAACCTCGCAGTCTAAGTTGAATTTCCTCCATTCAAGACGAGTTCCCAGGCCAAGTCCTGCCAAAGCATAGGTTTTATCCGTAAACGTCGTGCCACCCAGATAACAGACTGAGTAAAGTCTCTTCTGACCTGAATTCAACACAGCCTTAAGAGCACCGTCTGTCGAAAAAGAAGAACCGAATTCAAGAAGTCCGTTCTTTGAAAGGTTAAGGATTCCAAGCTGAATGCCA